>NZ_JAWQRR010000006.1:0-563518 GCF_033446045.1 Plantactinospora sp. KLBMP9567
GATAATGGGGCGTAGTCGGGGCGGGGCGTGCGACCCGGGGGTGCGCTGCCGGAGTGGCCGGCCGCCGCACGACGCGCGGCGGCCGGCCGGGTCGGGGTCAGGTGTCGGAGTCGGCCACCGCGAACTCGGCGAGCACCCGGTCCAGGGTGATCGCCCCGACCAGTACCCCGGCGCCGTCGACCACCGCCACCAGCGGGCTGCGCTGTCGAGCCATCAGCGCGGCGACCTCCAGCAGCGTTCCGTCCAGGCCGACGGTGGTCACCCGGTCCGGCTCCCGGAACAGGCAGTCGCCCACGGTCAGGTTGTCCAGTTCCTCCCAGAAGAGGTCGGCGTGCGCCTCGTCGATGGTCCGGGCCAGCACCGGATCCTCCCGGTAGGCCCTCGGCACCGCCATCCGGAGCACCTGGGTGCCGGGGAGCACGGTCTTCGGCCGGCCCTGGTCGTCCACCACGATCATGCCTGGCAGCCGGCGGAGCGCCATCAGCCGGACCGCCCGGGCCACCGAGTCCCGGACGGTCACCGTCGGTACCACCGCGGCGATCTGCTGCGCCTGCATTCCACCATCTCCCTGGGCGCGGGCCGGCGTCGGCCGTCGCGCCGCAACGGTAGGGCCTGAGGGATTGTTCGACAACATGGCCTCCCGGTGGCGACGGGTTCTCCCGCTGGCAGGGAGCCTGGCCGGCGAGGCGGCCGCGTGGGCGTACCGCGGTCACGCGGATCCGCCGTGCAGCTCGGCGAGACGGCGTTCCAGGCTGGCCAGCCGGTCTGCGATCGGTGCGCTGTGCAGTACCTCGGCGATCTGGTCGGCCTCGTCGTGGTCCAGCGGAATCCGCTCCACCGGTACGTCCGGGTCGTCCGGCCCGTACAGCAGCAGGGACCGAATGCCGGTCTGGTCCAGCAGTACGCCGAACCGCTGCCCGCCCCGGGTCAGGAAGTGGTGTACGACGCCGACGCCGGGAACGGTGGTCCGGGTGATGTCCACTGTGGCCTCGCTCGGGGTAGGGGCGGCGGGGCGGCACCCCCCCGTACGCGGGCCGTGCTCGGCTCGGTCGCAGGGGCTCGGATGCCGGTTCCGGTCTCGGTCTCGGGTTGGCCGCCGGTTCCGATATCAAGAATTCGGGATGGCGCCCCGGCCGACCATCGGGTGCGACACCCATCTCCGGTGGGGCGGAACATGCAGGTAACCGGGCCGCTGACCTGCCGGCCAGGCTCGGGTTGGGTGTCCGATCAGATGGACAAAACAGCAACTCCCGGGCGAGGCTGGCAGCGTGACCGACACCTCTGAGCGGGCAGCCGCCCCCGGACTTGACAACCCGGGACGATCCGGCGCTTCCGGTCGCCGGGCACCGGCCCGGGCGCTGTTCCGTCGGCTGTTCCTGCTCAACGGTCTGGTCTTCACGGTCGGCACGCTGGTGCTCGCGCTCTCCCCGGCCACCGTCTCGTCGCCAGTGCTGCTGACCGAGATTCCGGTGCTGACCATCGGCCTGGCACTGATCCTGGCGGTGAACGCCCTGCTGCTCCGGGCCAGCCTGGCCCCGCTCGACGCGCTGACCATGCTGATGCGCCGGGTCGACCTGCTGCGCACCGGGGACCGGCTGGTGGACGCCGGCAACGGCGACCTGACCAACCTGATCGAGACCTTCAACGCGATGCTCGATCGGCTGGAGGCGGAACGCAGCGCCAGCAGCGCGCACGCGCTCGCCGCCCAGGAGGGGGAGCGGCAGCGGATCGCCCGGGAGCTGCACGACGAGATCGGCCAGAGCCTCACGGTGGTGCTGCTCGGGCTCAAGCGGGCGGTGGACCGGGCCCCGGCCGAGCTGCGCGAGGAGCTGCACGCCGTGCAGGAGACGCTCCGGGAAAGCCTCGACGACGTGGGCCGGGTGGCCCGGCGGCTCCGGCCGGACGTACTGACCGATCTCGGGCTGCTCAGCGCACTCAACGCGTTAGCGACGGAGTTTTCCCAGGTCAGTGGGGTGCCGGTGGTGCGACGATCGACGCCGGACCTGCCGGCGCTGAGCGCGGAGAAGGAGCTGGTGATCTACCGGATCGCCCAGGAGAGCCTGACCAACGTGGCCCGGCACGCCCGGGCCGGCCGGGTCGAGCTGTCGCTGCGGGCCGGGGCCGGCGCGGTGGTGCTGCGGGTCGCCGACGACGGACTCGGCGAGGTACACCAGGAGGGTGCCGGCATCCGGGGGATGCGGGAGCGGGCACTGCTGATCGGCGCCCGGCTGACCATCACCGCCGCACCCGGCAGCGGCACCGAGGTCCGGCTGACCGTGCCCGCCGATGCACCGGGGGAGAGGGGGGCGTGAACATGTCCGCGACCGAGACCCGGATCCTGCTGGCCGACGACCACGCGCTGGTCCGCCGGGGCCTGCGGCTGATCCTCGACGCCGAGCCCGACCTGCGGGTGGTCGCCGAGGCAGCCGACGGGGCCGAGGCGGTGGAGGCGGTCCGGCGGACCGAGATCGACCTGGTCGTCCTGGACATCGCGATGCCGAGGATGACCGGCCTCCAGGCGGCCCGGGAGATCTCCCGGCGGGCGCCCGGGGTACGCATCCTGATGCTCTCGATGCACGACAACGAGCAGTACTTCTTCGAGGCGCTCCGGGCCGGGGCCTCCGGCTACGTACTCAAGTCGGTCGCCGACCGGGACCTGCTGGAGGCGTGCCGGGCGGCGATGCGCGGCGAGCCGTTCCTCTATCCCGGTGCGATCACCGCGCTGATCCGCGACTACCTGCACCGGGCCCGGCAGGGCGAGAAGCTGCCGGAGAGCATCCTGACGCCCCGGGAGGAGGAGATCATCAAGCTGATCGCCGAGGGCAACTCGGCGAAGGAGATCGCCGAGGCGCTGGTGATCAGCGTGAAGACGGTCGACCGGCACCGGGCCAACATCCTGGCCAAACTCGGCATGCGGGACCGGATCGACCTCACCCGGTACGCCATCCGGGCCGGCCTGGTCGAGCCCTGAGCCGCCGCCCCCGTCTCAGTGCCCCTGTCTCAGCGCACCCGTACGACGGTCCGCACGGTGGCCTGGTCGATCTCCGAGGTGCGTACCGTGAACCGCAGCTCCCAGTCGCCGGGGATCGGGAAGCTCACCGCCCCGACCGCGTGGTGCGGCTCGATGCCCAGCATCGGGGTGTCGGTCGGCTCGACACCCTGCGCCGGCAGCGCGGCGGTCAGCGTCCACTCCACCGCCGGCAGCGGCTTGCCGTCCGGGGTGTAGACGTACGCGTGCACGGTGTTGTTCGGCCCGAGCTGCACCGGATAGATGTCGAACTGGAGGGTGTAGAGCGGTGAGCTGAGCGTCTGGGCGAAGGTGTCCGAGGCGGCGATCTCGGCCTCGATCCCGGCGTTGCGCCCCGGGGTGGTCTGCACCAGCACCGAGCTGACCCCGAGCACGACCAGGCCGACCAGCACCTCCAGGCCGACCGTCCGGCGCAACCACCGTCGTTCGGTCACCGCGCTGGCGGGCGCGGGGGCGGGGGCGGCGGTCGCATGGCGGCGGACCAGCCGGCGGGCGTACCCGGCGGCGCCGAGCAGCAGCGCCAGCAGCGCCACCTTGGCCAGTACCAGCCGTCCGTAGCCGGTGCCGAGGAGCGCGTCCGGTGCGCCGATCTCGATCACCGCCTGCACCAGCCCACCGGCGACCAGCCAGAGCACCGCGATGCTCGCCCAGCGGGACCAGACCGGCAGGACGACCGCCAACACCCGGGGATGGGCGGCCCGCAGCGGGAAGCAGACCAGCGTCACCAGCCCGCCGAGCCAGACCGACATCGCGGCCAGGTGTACGACACCGGCGATCCCGCTGGCCAGCGGGGTGGGCGAGGCGGCGGCGTGCCCGGCCAGCGGCCAGGTGGCCAGTCCGGTCAGCCCGAGCGCGACCAGCAGCCCGACCCGGACCCGACCGGCCGTCCGGCCGGCCAGCACCGGCGGCAGCAGGACGGCGACCAGCGCCACGATGCCCAGCCTGGCGGCGAGCGCCAGCCCGAAGTCCGAGGCGAGCACCTGCCGCAGTTCGGCACCGGAGACCTCCAGCAGCCCGGCGCCGCTGGTGTAGGGGGCCTGTGCCCAGAACCCGGCCAGGGTGCCGGCCGTGACCAGCAGCAGACCGGCCCGGACCAGCCGGACGGCGCCCCGGCGGGGCAGCCGGCGCGGCCAGAGCAGCCCGAGCAGCAGCGTCGGACCGATCAGCAGGACGAGTCCGGCGTACCCGAGGTATCTGGTCACCGGCACCGCGAGCCGCACGTCGGGGCGTACCGTCTCGTCGGCCGGCTCGGGCGGGGTGGCCGAGGCGGCGCCGACCGCGAAGGTGTAGCTGCCGGCGACCGGATGGCTGTCGGCGGAGATCACCCGGTAGCTGACCAGGTACGTCCCGAGCGGCCGGTCGGCAACCCGGATCGGGATCCGCAGCGTGGCGTCCCGGACGCCTGCGTCCCCGTTGTTGATCCGCTTGCCGTCCGGGGCCAGCACCTGGGCCCGGCCGGGCACCAGGGTCACCGGTTCGCTGAAGGTGATCGTGACCTCGGTCGGTGAGAAGCCGAGTACGGCCTGCTGCTGCGGCACCGTGCCGACCACCGCGGCGTGCGCCGCCGCCGGTCTCGCGGGCCCGAGCAGCACCGCCACCGCACCGAACAGCAGCACCGCCAGTACGCCGCGCCCCAGCACGGTCAGCCGAGCCACCGGTACGGGTTGGAGTCGAGAACGTCCCACCTCAGTTAGATCGTTTTCCGGCGCCGGGAAGTTCAATCCGCCATCCGACTGAGCGGAAACTTTGTTCACGTTCTGTGGTAGGAACCCTGCGTGTCCCCGGATCTCGACGACGAATTCCGCTGGCTCGAGGCGCTCTCGGACGCCGAGGTGACCGCCTGGGTACGGGCCCGCAACGCGGAGACCTGCGACGCGCTGGCCGACGACCCGGTGTTCGGCACGCTGAAGGCGGAGCTGCGCCAGGTGTTGGACGCTGCGGACCGGGTGCCGTTCGTGCATTGGGACGGAACCTACCTCTACAACCTCTGGAAGGACGAGACCCACCCCCGGGGGCTGTGGCGGCGTACCACCCTCGACGAGTACCGCCGGGCGGAGCCGAGCTGGGAACTGCTGCTCGACCTCGACGCGCTGGCCGCCGACGAGGGCGAGCCGTGGACGTGGCAGGGCGCGATCGTGCAGCGGCCCGGGCACCGGCGCTGCCTGGTCCGGCTGGCCCGGGGCGGCTCGGACGCGAGCGTGGTCCGCGAGTTCGACCTGGCGACCCGGAACTTCGTGCCCGACGGCTTCACCCTGCCGGAGGCGAAGAGCGACGTCGGCTGGATCGACGCCGACCACATTTACGTCGGCACCGACTTCGGCCCGGGATCGCTGACCGCCTCCGGCTATCCCCGGATCGTCAAGCGCTGGCGCCGGGGTACGCCACTGGCCGAGGCCACCGTGGTCTACCAGGGCCGGGACGACGACGTCTCGGTGTACGCGGTGCACGACCCGACCCCGGGTTTCGTCCGCGACTTCCTCGGCCGCCGGCTGGACTTCTTCCGCCGGGAGGAGTTCCTGCGCACCGTCGACGGCGACCTGGTCCGGATCGACGTGCCGGAGGACGCCGAGACCGACGTACACCGGGAGTGGCTGCTGATCGCGCTCCGCTCGGACTGGACGGTGGCCGACCGGACGTACCCCGCCGGAACCGTGCTGGTCACCCGGCTGGACCGGTTCCTCGCCGGTGAGCGCGACCTGACCGTGGTCTTCGCGCCCGGTCCGGACAGCGCGCCCGGCCGGCACGCCTGGACCCGGGGACACCTGATCCTGAGCAGCCTGGTCGACGTGCGGAGCCGGGCCGAGGTCTGCACGCCCGGCGAGGACGGCTGGCACCGGCGGCCGCTGCTGGAGAGCGCCGGACCGGGCGAGGAGCGGCACGTGGTCATCGTCGACACCAACCCGGAGCACAGCGACGAGTACCTGCTGGCCAGCACCGGCTTCCTGGCGCCGACCGCGCTGCACTACGGCACGGTCGGCGGGCCGGCCGAGACGCTGAAGCGGGACCCGGCGTTCTTCGACCCGGCCGGGATGGCGGTCCGGCAGCTGCACGCCCGGTCCGCCGACGGGACCCGGGTGCCGTACTTCCTGGTCGGCCCGGCGGGGGAGCCGACCGGGCCGACGCTGCTGACCGGGTACGGCGGCTTCGAGATGGCCTGGACGCCGAGCTACAGCGGGATCATCGGCCGGGGCTGGCTGGCCAGGGGCGGCAGTTACGTGGTCGCCAACATCCGGGGCGGTGGCGAGTACGGCCCGCGCTGGCACCGGGCGGCGTTGCGGGAGAACCGGCTCCGGGCGTACGAGGACTTCGCCGCCGTGGCGACCGACCTGGTCGACCGGGGCATCACCGTACCGGCGCGGCTCGGCATCGAGGGCGGCAGCAACGGCGGGCTGCTGATGGGGGTGATGCTGACCCGGTTCCCGGAGCTGTTCGGCGCGGTGGTGGCCCGGGTGCCGCTCTTCGACATGCGCCGCTACCACCTGCTGCTGGCCGGCGCCTCCTGGATGGCCGAGTACGGCGACCCGGACGACGAGGCCGACTGGGCGTTCCTGCGCGAGTACTCGCCCTACCACAACGTCCGGCCGGGGCGGTCGTATCCGCCGGTCCTGCTCGTCACGTCGTCCCGGGACGACCGGGTGCATCCGGGACATGCCCGCAAGATGGCCGCCCGGATGCGCGGGTACGGCTACGACGTCTCCTACTACGAGAACATCGAGGGCGGGCACGGCGCAGCAGCCGACAACGCGCAACTGGCCTTCAAGTGGGCACTGATGCTGCGCTTCCTCTGGCGCCGGCTCACCGAAGCCCCGCACTGACCCGCCCGCCCGGCCAGGGCCCCCACCCCGGCGGCCGGCTTGTGCGGTCGGTCAGTGGCACCGCGGGTCAGCCGCCTCCGCCGCCCCCGCAACCGCCGCCGCCCCCGCAGCTACTTCCACCGCCTCCGCAACTGTGCCCGCCGCCGCCGTCGGAGCCGTACCCGCCCACGCTGCACGCGTAGCCGCTGCCGGCGCCCGACCCGCCAGCCGAGGCGACCCCGAGCCGCTGCTGGATTTCGGCCTGGGCGGCGAACTCCGGGTCCGCCGCCCAGAGCGCCGCCGCGCCGAAGAGCGCGACCGACATCGCCGCGCCGGTCGGGCCGTAGGTGTTCCAGGCCGGCTGCTGGGACGGGGCCAGATGGGCGTGTTCGGTGCGCAGGGTGGCCAGCGCCCAGTTGCCGGCTCGGGTCTGCACCGGCGGCCGGCGCGCCAGCAGCACGGTGGCCGCGCCGAGCCCGACCAGGACGAGCACCAGCGGCAGCCAGAGCGCCCCGGTCGCGGCCTCGGCGAACAACCGGAGTACGCCGAACAGCAGCACGCAGACCAGCAACCAGGTCGAGCCGCGCAGCGCCCGGCGGGCCTCGCCGCCCGGCATCAGCCCGGCCTCCTCCAGTTCGGTACGCAGCCGGTACAGCTCCGCCGAGACGCCCGAGTCGTACGACAGCTCCCGTGGGCGCCGTCGCTGCCCCGCGAACCGGTGGATCGCCGCCTCCAGACCGCTCGCCCCGGCCGGCCGGTCCCCGGCGACCTCCAGGTACCGGTCCGGGGCGGGACCGATCGCCACCGCACCGGCGTTGCGCAACGCGGCCAGGGCCGTGTAGGTCGCCAACCGCCCGCCGCCGTTCAGGTACGCGACCTGGCCGGCGGTCAGCGTCGAGGTGCGTACGCTTTCCGGCCCGGCCATGATCTGCCGGCGCCGTACGGCCGCGTGACCGACGACCACCACTGCCAGGAGGAGATAGCCCGACAGGAAGGTCGACGCGCTGATTCCCCAGGTCACGTTGCTCGGATCAAGAGTCATGGCCCTGTCCCCCGTCCACTTAGGTCGAACGTCCTTAAATTGTGCGGCCGGGGTGGCGGAGTAATGCCGTTGATCACTGTTTCTTGACCGAAGTTTGCGGCTCGGGGCGTACGGAAGGTCCGCACCCGTCCCGGAAGGGACCGTCTTGGTCAGCCGCGTACGAGTGGGCAGGTGAAGTCTCGGGCGGGTTCGGGCCGGGTTCAGGAATCGTTCGGGTCGGTGGGCCCGGCACCACCCGGGTGGCGAGCACCACAGCCAGCAGGGCGGCGAGCAGCACCGCGCCGGTCAGGTAGGGCAGTCCGTCGACCGGCCGGCCGTAGTCCGCGGCCCGCAGCAACGGCTCGCCGAGCAGCGGTGCGAGGGCGAGTTGCGCGTACGCCGACGGCAGGCCGAGCAGGACCGCGCCGGCGCCGAGGGCGGCCCACCGCCAGACGGCTCCGGGGCGCCGCCGGAGCACCATGGTGGCGAGCGCGACGGTCAGCAGGGCCGGTCCGAGCGCGACGGCGAAACCGACCTCGCCGGCGGCGCCGCCGCTGAGGGCACCGAGGGCGGCCATCAGCAGCGCCGGCACGCCGACCAGGGGAGCGGCGACCGCGACCGGCAGCCGTTTCTCGCGTACGGCGAGCGCGGTCGTCCCGGCCAGCACCGCGAACGCGGTGGCGGTGAGTGCGGTCCCGATCGGGTACCCGGGCGGGGTCAGCTCGCCCGGCCAGCTCGCCCGGAACAGCAGCGCCGGAGCACACCACGCGGCCACCGCGGCCACCCAGGCGAGCCGCCGCCGTACGACGTGCTCCGGAACCGCCGCCCGGTCACCCCGTTCGGTCCGGCGGGCGAGGGCGCCGCCGAGCCACCAGCCGAGCGACAGCACCGCCACGCCGACGCCGAAGACCGCGGGCAGCAGACCCGGCCGGGCGAGGTCGGCGGCGTCGAGTACCGAGTCGACGGCGAGCAGCAGCGCGGCGGTGCACAGCCCGGGCAGCAGTACCGCGCCACGGGCGGCGGCCACCACCAGCAGCCCGAGTACGGCGAGCACGACCCCGGCCTCGCGCAGCTCCTGGGCCCACAGGTGCAGTTCCCAGCTCTGCACCTCGTCGACCGCCGCCACCTCGGAGAGCCCCGGCGTGAGGACCGTCGCCGCGTACGCCCACAGGCCCAGCCCGACCGCCGCGACCGCCACGCCGAAGCGGCGGAGCGCCGCACCGGCCCGGCTCCAGCCCGACCGCCGGCCGATCGGCGTCCGGACGCTGGGCGAGCCGCCTGCGGTTGCCGGATTGGCGGCGTCGGCTGCGCTGGCCGGGTCCGCTGCGTCGGCCGTCGGAACGGGCCGCCGGGTCCGGGCCGCCGCCATGCCGTAGCAGAGCGCGAACGCGGTGCAGGCGAGCAGCGGGCGCAGGGTGTTCGCGACGATCATCACGACCATCTCCGAGGCCACGTAGCCCTGCTCGACCCGGCCGAACCGGACCCCGCTGCCGTGCGGGTCCAGCAGGCTGAGCGGGAACCACCACGGTGCGGTACCGAAATCCAGGTTCTCCGCCACCGCCGCGTGCCGGCCGGCGACCACCGCGACCAGTTCGAGCGCGAGCAGCCCGCCCCCGACGGCGAGCAGTGACGCCACCCGGCGGCGTCCACGATGGACGAGCCGGGCGGCCGCCCCGGCGAGCGGTGCGACGAGTACGCCCCAGAGCAGCAGCGCCGGTATCGGCTCGGAGGTCAGCACGGTGACGCCCGACTGCGGTTCCGGAGTGGAGTGTGCGACCAGGTGCAGGGCCACCGCCCCGGCGGCCATCAGCAGCGGGGCCAGCACCGCCGGGCCGGCCAGGTCGAGCCGGCTGTGCCGCGCCCGGTCCACCGGCAGCCGCCGGCCCAGCCACCCGCCGAGCCAACCGGCGACCGCCGCCCCTGTCGCGAGACCGGCGACCGAGGCGGCGTTACCGGCCCAGTCGACGCCGGCGGACGCGCCGGAGCCGCCCGGGTATCCCCGAGCCAGGGTCAACAGGGTCGTGCCCACCATCTCGAGTACACCGATCAGCACCTGGCAGAACAGCACCGCGCCGAGCAGCGCCAGCAGCGGTTGCAGGGCCCTGCCGGCACCGGGCAGCACCTCCCGCCAGCCACGTGGTACGCCGTGCCCGTCCTCGGCCGGCGGCGAACCGGCGAGGCTGACCGCGAACCGCAGTTGCCGGACGGCCCGGTTCACCGGGCCGCCGCCCGGATCGGCGCGGATCGCCGCCAGCTCGGCGCGCCACTCCGGCAGCATCCGCAACTCGGCGGGCCACCGCCGCGCGGCGACCCGGAGCAGGGCGTCGGCGATCAACGGAACGCCCCACCCGCCGGGCTCGGGTTCGCCGTGGCCGGCTGGCCGGTTCACGCCGGTCTCGCTTTCGGGCTGGTCGACCGGGCGGTGGTGCCGCCGAGTTGCTGGTGCAGCAGCGCCAGTTCGGTGCGGGCCCGGGCTAGCCCGTCCGGGGTGAGCCGGTAGTAGCGCCGCGCGGGCCGGCCCGCCTCGACCGGGTCGATCTCCTCCCAGGCCGAGTCGACCCAGCCGGCCCGTTGCAGCCGGACCAGGATCGGATAAAGGGTGCCGCTGGGCAGCCCGGTCGCGCCGATCAGGTCCAGGCCGTAGCGGTCTCTCGTCGCGTCTTCGAGAAACGCGGCGAGCACCCGCGCCACGGCGGTGGTCACCCGCACCTCACTACCCATGTTCGGAACTCTACATAGGGCAGCGCGCGGTGTCACGGTCGGCCGCGAGCGCCGGGCGGTGCGGCTCAGCTCACCGCCGTACGGACGCCGAGGCCGACCAGGATCGCACCGCTCGCCCGGTCGAGCGCCCGGCGGACCCGTACGGTGCGCAGCAGCCGGGCGGCCGCGCCCGAGATTGCGGTCCAGCCGGCGAGCCAGCAGCCGGCGAGCAGCGCGTGCGCCGTGCCGAGTACCAGCATCGGGACGAGCACCGGACCGTCGACGTCGAGGAACTGCGGGGCGAGGGTCAGGTAGACCGCCGCCGCCTTCGGGTTGAGTACGTTGCCGAGAAACCCCTGGAGGTACGGATGGTGCCCGCGCCACGGCAGCCGCCGGGGCCGGGGCGCGGACGGCTCGTCCACGGTGCTCGATGGACGGCGGCGGGCCGCCGACCAGAGCAGCCACAGTCCGAGGCCGACCAGATAACCGGCCCCGAGTAGCTTGACCAGCAGAAACGCCTGTGACGAGCGGAGCACGAGTGCGGCCAGCCCGACAGCGGCGAGGACGGCGTGCACGTAGAGGCCGGTGAGGGTACCCAGGATCACCCACCAGCCCTGCCGGCGCCCGCCGGCGGCGACCCGCGAGACGACCAGGGTCAGGCTGGTGCCCGGGGTGGCGGTGATCGGCGCGACGGCGGCCAGGAAGCCGAGTACGGCGATGCCGTGCACGGCTCAGAGCACCACCCGGTAGTGCGTGGTCAGCAACCCCGCGTCGTCGTAGACGTGGAACGCCACGCCGGGCGGCTGGGCCAGGTCGACCAGCTGCCCGGCGCCCTCCCAGGGCAGCCGGAGCGTGGAGACGACCCCCGGGGCGATCCGGAGCGGCCGGCCGGCGAAGGTGCTCGCGGCGGAGGTGTGGAAGTGCCCGGTCAGCACCGCGACGACCTGCGGATGGGCGCCGAGTAGTTCGGCCAGCGGCTCGGCCGGCAGCAGGCGGATCGGGTCGACGACCGGATGGTGCAGCGCGACCGGTGGGTGGTGGAAGGCGACGAAGACCGGCGCCCCGGCCGGCGCCGCGGCCAGTTCGTCGGCGAGCCAGCCCATGGTCTCCGCGTCGAGGTGCCCGTCGTCCCGGCCGGGCACCGACGAGTCGGCGAGCAGGAAGACGGCACCGGCCACGTCGTGCCGGCTGTTGATCGGGCCGGTCCCGCCGCGCGCGTCGCCGAGCAGACCCTTCCGGTACGCGTCCCGCACGTCGTGGTTGCCGGGGCAGGTCAGCACCGGCAGCGGCGAGGCGAGGAGCTTCGCGGCGGTCTCGTATTCGGCCACCTCGCCGTGGTCGGCGATGTCCCCGGTGACCAGGATCGCGTCGACCGGTCGGGGCAGGGCGTGCAGGTAGTCCATCACCCGGGCGGTCCGCTCGGCCGAGCGGGGAGAGCTGTCGAGATGTGTGTCGCTGAGGTGGGCGATGACGAGCACTCGGTCCCCCTAATGCTTGCTCGCGTCTTGACCATTAGGGACGCTACCCTGGGGCGAGTCGGCCCGACAAGCCGGTACCGGATCCGGACGGGTCGCCGGCAGAGGAGACCCTGATGGCCCAGCAGCTCGCGCTCGCGCTCGCCGGCACGATCCGGCACGACGGCAACGGTGGCGTCGCGGACGACCTGGCCGACGTCGCCGGGCTGACCGCGTGGCTCGACCAGCAGACGGCACCACTGCTCGGGTACGCCGGCAGTCTCGGCCCGGCCGGGGAGCTGTCCGACGAGCGGCTCCGGCTCGACGTGGTCGCGCTGCGCCGCGCCGTGCGTACCCTCTTCGCCCGGGCGGTCCGCCCCGGGCCGCCGAGCCGGGCCGACTCGTCGACGCTGCTCGCCCCGCAGGACGCCGTCGACCAGCTCAACCGGGCCGCCGCCCGGTGGCCGGTCCGCCCGGTGCTGAGCTGGCCGGATCAGGCCGCTCCGGCGGTGACCTGGTCCGGGAGGCCGGCCGACGCCCGGACCCGCCTGCTCGCCGGGCTGGCCCGGGCCGCGATCGAGTTCCTCGCCGGCCCGGCCCGGGACCGGCTGGCCGCCTGCCCGGCGCCGCGCTGTGTCCGTTACTTCGTCAGGGAGCACCCTCGGCAGGAGTGGTGTAAGCCGTCCTGCGGCAACCGCGCCCGGGTCTCCCGGCACTACCAGCGCCGGGCAGCGAACCGGACGGACTGACGAGCCGGCTCTACTGTCGTCCGGCCCTGCTGCCGCGCCGCCCTGCTGTCGCGCCGGCACTTGCGGGGACGCGACGCGTTCTGCCGGTTCTGCCGGTTCGCGGGACGATGCGACCGCGTCCGCCCAGCCCAAGCCCCGTGAGCCGGAACGGACGCCCCGCCCGCCGTGCCACCGGAGGTACGCCCGGCGCCGGCCCATAGCGTTGCGGGGGTACCGCACACCCGGGCGATGGGAGCAGGAAGATGCGTCGGATCTTCGCCGTACTGGCCACGGCAGTCATCGGAGTCGCACTGGTCGCGCCACCGGCGCCGGCCCAGGCGGCACCCGGGGAACAGCGCTGGTCCTGTGGCAGCGTGCCGTCCGGCTGGGTCGTGCTGGCGTACGCCGGAATCTGCAACCCGAGTACCCGGGCCAGCTATCTCTTCGTGCAGCAGGCGGAGGGGATGCCCGCCGGCTCGTCGCTGACGGTGTGTCAGATCTCGCCCATCCCGCCCGGCTGGCGGATCGTCTACGGACCCGTGCACGTGAGCAGTTGCGTCGTCAACTGGGGCAGTTCTTCGCCCAACGCGTACATAATCTCGAACTCCTGACCGGCAGTCGGGCGGATGTCGGCGCCGCGCTCCGTGGCGCCGCCCCTGCCCGACGATGACCACGCGTCCGCCCGGTCAGTGACCCCACCGCCTGGTCGGTCCCGGCCCCGCCCCGGGTACCTGCTGGCGTAGCACCCGCAGGTGCGCCGCCCGGAGTTCCGGGCCGGGCAGGATCCCGAGTTCGTCGGCGAGCCGTTCGCGCAACTGGCCGAAGAGCCGCAGCGCGCTCGCCTGTTGTCCGGTACCCGCCAGGGCGAGCATCAGCCGGGCGTGCAGCCCTTCGTGCAACTGCTCCACCTCGGCGACCTGGGCGAGCGGGGTGGTCACCCGACCGGCGGCGCTGGTGGAGAAGGCGAGGTCGGCCAGGGTCAGCACGCAGTCCAGCCGGTGCCGGGACAGTGCCGTCGCGGCGGGATGCCGGAGCAGCCCGGGCCCGGCGCCGGCCAGCAACGGTCCGCGCCAGCAGGCCAGCCCGGCGGAGAACAGCTCGACCGCCCGGTCCAGTTGGCCCCGGCGGTGCGCCCGGGCGGCCCGTTCGGCCAGTGTCCGGAAGCGTCCCGCGTCGACCCGGTCGGCCGGCACCGCGAGCCGGTACCCGTGGCGGTCGCGGACGACGACCGGTGCGGCCGGGCCGGCGGACGCCGCGCCGACGAGCCGGCGCACCCTGGTCAGGTACGTCTGGATCAGGTCGCGGCAGCTACGCGGCGGCCGGTCCCACAGCACGTCGACGATGTCGCAGATCGGCACCGGCTGGTCCGGTTGGACGGCGAGCAGGCCGAGCAGGAGCTGGTGCTTCAGCGGCCCCACGTCGACCGGCCGGTCGCCGTGCCGGATCCGCAGCGGACCCAGTACGTCGATCCGGAGCGACCGGTCCGGCCCGGTCGGCCGGCCAGCGGTGGTGGACCCGAGTCGGGCCTGCTCGGCGGCGGAGAGGTCGAGGGCGGCGGCGAGTCGGGTCAACACCCGGTGCTGCGGCTGTGTCACCCGGTCGTGCTCCAGATCGCGTACGGTCCGTACGCCCACTCCGGCCCGGGTCGCGAGGGCGGCCTGGGTCAACCCGGCCCGGGTCCGGTATCCCCGGACCAGCGCGCCGAACGTGCCAGACTCTTCGCTCACCGGGCCGACCCAACCTCAGCGGTAGACGTAGATGCCGATCTATCGACTTCGGTGAGACTGCCAGGTGGTACTGGACGCCGACTGGAACCTCGCTGGACCAGGATCGGCGACAGGCGGGGGCAGAGTGCGCGGCGGGCGGCCGGGCTCGCCGAGCGGGTGATGCTGTGGTCGTACGCCCTCTGGCTCTGCATCGGGGCGATCGGCCTGCGCCGAATGGGTTCGCCGGAACGGGTGGTCCGGTAGGAGCGGTTCAGGCTGGGGCGAGGCAGCCGCGACGACGAGCGTCCCGGTGTGGGGAAGGGCGGGATGTCCCTTCGGCAGCGCGTGCCTACTCGGAGATCAGCAGCCGCGCCAGCCGATCCAGGCCGCCCTTGATGAGCTGTGCGTAC
Source organism: Plantactinospora sp. KLBMP9567 (assembly GCF_033446045.1). Lineage (NCBI taxonomy): Bacteria > Bacillati > Actinomycetota > Actinomycetes > Micromonosporales > Micromonosporaceae > Plantactinospora > Plantactinospora sp. KLBMP9567. Next base: position 14,842 of record NZ_JAWQRR010000006.1, read on the forward strand.
TCGTCATCGCCAAGCGCGCCGACCCCCGCCTGCGCACGCTGGAGGTGCTCGCGGGCACGGCCGAGGTCGCCGAGCTTGCGGTAGCACTCACCCAGGTTGAGGTGCAACGACGGATACAAACCGGCGACCGGCAGCATCACCCCAGCCTCCGCTACCCGGGCATCGGTGAGCAGGTCGGCCGCCGCCAGCGCTCGCTGATCCCAGACCAGCTCCTGGTGGACGTCGTCCTGCACATCGGCCATCGCGTGCGCGAGGACGCAAACGTGCAGAGGATCGCCCCGCTCCCCGCCGATCTCGTCCCAGATCTGTGCGAACAGGTCGCGAGCAGCCTCAGGTTGGCCTCGATGATGATGCAACTGCACCCCTTCGTTGATGCGGGCGAGCGTTGCATCGGTGATCATCGGCTGCTCCTACACGGCTGATCTCGCGACGATGGCATGATCGTACTTGCTTCAGGGCATCCCGTTCGGCGAGCGAACCGTAGAAGACTCCTCGCTGGCCAAGGGCAAGCGCAAGGTTCGGACCGCTGGAGTCAAGGGCTCGAGACCCTCACCTACGAGGTCACATACGTCAACGGGGTGCAGATGGGCAAGAAGCTCGTCAACGAGATGGTGACCAAGAAGCCGGTGACGCAGGTTGTCGCGGTCGGCACCAAGGAGACCCGGAAGTGTGATCCGAACTACGGTGGCTGCGTGCCGATCGCCAGCGATGTGGACTGCGTGGGTGGCAGCGGCAACGGTCCCGCGTACGCCTGCGGCCCCGGTGAGGGTTATCGGCAACGACATCTATGACCTGGATCGTGATGGCGACGGCTACGGAGGCGACGACTGAGGTCGGCGCCGGAGGGCCAGCGCTGGTGATGTCCTGGGTTGCCGGCTACGGGCGGCTGGCGAGTTCGACTGCCTCGGTGAGGAAGGCGTCGAGGTCTGAGTCGGAGATGTGTTCCTCGGTCAGTACCTTATACACGGTAGCGGCCTGGATCTTGCCGATCATTTCCTGTCCGATGTTGTAGTCGACGGATGGGTCGAGAATGGAGCTGATCAAGGTTTCGGCCGCTTCGGCGTTGATGCCCGGACCGCCGTTGGTCAAATCCGCACGGAGTTCCGCGACGAACTTGATCACATCCGCATGAGAGCTGGTCTCTCCGAAACGCCGGTCTACCGCGAGGAAAAAGAGGGCAGCGAGGAACCTGGGAAAGCCGCTCCATCCCGAGGCGTCGAGTTGTGCCTCGATTCGGTCGTTGGCCGCCCGGTCGCCCCCGGACCAGCGTCCGGATGTACTCGGGCAGTTCAGGTCCGATCATCGGGATCACGCTTCCCACCCGCCTCCGCCGACTTGAGGCTGTCCTCCGTGTCATCCGCTCGCTGGACCTGCTTGCGCCACGCGACATCGGCTCGGCGACCCGCCGCTCGGCTTCCCGGACAAGCTCCTCGCCTGTCGGCATGTCCGCTGCCGAGGGCTTGTCGTCCTTGCCCGACGACCCAGGGGCGATGCGGTCCAGGTAGTTCGTGAAGTGTTCGAGCGCCTCGCCCAGGATCCGGCCGATCTTCGTGGCCTTGTCGCTGGCGGTTGCGAGATCCGCGAGAGCCTGCTTCATCTCAGGGTGGTCGCTGCCCTGCGAGGCTTCGCGGTAGTGGGCGAGCGCCTGGTCGGCATCAGCTTGCGCCCGCATCGCCATGACTGCGGAGCTGGCGATCCGGTCGCGTACGTCGAGAAGCTGCGCGACCACAGCCTCCAGACCACCGCTCATCCGAGCCTCTTGGCGTACGTCTCCGCGTGGTCGACCGCTGTCGCGAGTCTCCGGACGGTTCGCTCGACCTCGCCCTGAACATCGCCGAGCAGTGTCAGCCCCGCTACAACGTCGTCGTCTCGGCTGCCCTCGGTGGTGAGCCGGGCGAGGTCGTTTGTTTCCGCCGAGTCGGTGGCGAGCTGCCGTAGTCTCTTGATGCCCTCGCGTGCCGCTTCCGTCCCCTGTCTGATGGTCGCCTTTACCTCGTCAGCGCTCACCAGCACCATCCACTGTCGAGGACGACTCGCAGTCGATTTCGATCCCCACTGCTCGTCGCAGGCTATCGGAGTCCGTCGATCAGGTGCTGTCTCGAAGGTGACGCCGGCAACGTGACCGTGCAGAACCATCGGCTCAACCAGGGTGATCCACTCCGGCTGCACGGCGAGGGCTGGCGCGTCGAACTCAACGCACCAGCCCTGCCGATGGGTGTACCCGAACTGCCGACCCATCCCACCGTCGAGACGGCGATCGCCGACTGCCTCGACTGCCTCGATCTCGCCTTGGCCGAGGCGGTGCCGGCCGACCCGAGATATCCGATCCCGGTCCCGTCGTCACCGGAGCCCGCGCGGCTCGACGACCCGCTGCCCCTGCTCACCCAGGTCGGCGACCGGTACGCCGGCCAGCCGGTGGCGCTCCGATTCGACCCGGCCGGCTGCCACCTCTACCTGTGCGTCAACCACACCGCTCGGCACATCACCACCTTCACCAGCTTGGTCGTGGGTTCGGAGGAGGCGGTGCCGTTCCCGTACTGACTCGGCCGACCGCCGCTGGCGCCGACCGAGGTGCGTGGCACCGGCATACCGTCAGCGGAGGGTGGTCACTGCTGGAAGTTGCCGGGGCCGAGGACCTGCCAGGTCGGCGTCGTCGGGTTGGCGATCGACCGGAACGGCACGGTGAAGCTGAACGCCTGCTTGGTGGAGCGCTTGATGGTCCAGAGCTTCGACCGGGTGCCCGAGTGCTCCCAGGCGATGCCCTGGCCTTCCACGCCCGGCAGGGTGACGGTGCCGACCCACTCCAGTTCGGAGCCGGCGGACGGCAGCCGCAGCACGTACGCCTCACCGAGGTCGTGGCCGGTCAGCCAGAGCCGGCCGTCCGGCCCCCAGGAGCCACCGGAGTTGCTCATCGGTGTGAACCGGTCGAGGATCGGCTTCGGGATCGTCCACGCCTCGACGACCTGGAACCTGTCGTCCAGCTTGACCACCTGGGTGTTGTACGTCTCCCCGTACGGCTCGGTCTCGCCGTCGGCGATCTCGTCGTAGTTGGCGAACCCGGCCCACCACGCCCCGTCGTGCCGGTCCAGCCAGGTCAGCGACCCCCGGAAGATCCCGAAGCTGTACGTCTCGACGTGCCGCATCGTCCTCGTGTCGAAGACCTCGATCGAGCTTTCCATCGGCGACTCGTCGTAGTTGGAGTGCGCGGCGTAGAGCCGGTTGCCGACCACCACACCGCTGTCCAGGTGGATGATCGGGCCGCCGGAGTTCGAGGCGAACTGGAGCAGCGGCCGTCCGGTCGCCTTGTCGTGCTTGGTGATGCTGCGGTTGTCGACCACGTAGAAGTACCGGTCGTCGACGGCGACGCCCTGGTTGGCGTCGAAGGCGTCGTAGCTGCGGGTCAGGGTGGCCGAGAGGACCGGCGGCTCGGCGGCGACCACGGCCGGCTTCGGCGTGGGGGCGGGGGCGACGACGGTCGGCGTGGACGCCTGGGCGGGCACGAGGCCGGCGGCCAGGGCGACCGCGCCGGCGGCGACCGAGGCGCCGAGTCCGGCGGCGATCCGGGTACGGGTCGGCATGATCTCCTCCATCGGGATTCGGGTACGCCCGGGTCGCGTGGACCGGCCGAGGGCCGGCATTGTGCCCTCGTCAGTCGTCCTGCCCGACCCGTCGGCGTACCGTCCGACCCTCTCCGGCCAACCGCACGGCGTGCGGAACCGGATCCGGCGACCCGATGAACTGATCATGAAGCCGGGCGGGCTGCCGACCTGCTCGTCAGCCCGCCCGAGCCGTCGCGGGCGGGTACCTCGATCGCGGCGTCGAGCAGCGCCATCCGTCGGGCCGGGTTCTGTCGCATGAAGCCTCCTCGCTTCCCGTCAGCCGGACCTGCCCGGGCTGCGGGACATCGAGCGGGCCGCCGGACGGGCCTTCCGGGACATCGGGATGCCGGAGATCGCCGACGACGAACCACCGTCGGTCGAGGAGCTGGCCCGGCATCAGCGCGCCGGCCTGGCCTGGGTCGCGGTCGACGCCGACGACCTGCCGGTCGGCTATCTGGTCGCCGAGCCGGTGGACGGCAACCTGCACGTCGAACAGGTCTCGGTGCATCCCCGGGCCGCCCGCCGGGGCGTGGGCCGGCAACTGATCGAGCGCCTCGCCGCGCACGCCACGGCGAGCGGGGTACCGGCGCTGACCCTGACCACCTTCACCGACGTGCCGTGGAACGCCCCGTACTACTCCCGGTGCGGATTCGTCGTCCTCGACGAGCGGGAGCTGCCCCCCGGGCTGGCGGCGATCCGGGCCCGCGAGGCGGCACACGGCCTGGACCGGTGGCCCCGGGTCTGCATGCGCCGCGACCTGTAGGCCGGATCGGGCGCGCCAGAGCATCCGTCGGGCAGCTCGAACGACCTCACCCCGGGGGCTGCGGCTGCCGCCGGTGCCGCTCCAGCCGAGCCGCCACCGACCGATCGTCCGGAGGAGTCGTCGTCCGAGGTGGCGCCGTCCGAAGCGGTCAGCGGGCCACCACGGGGACCGGGCCGGGGCCGGGAAGCCGCTCGGGAGCGGAGAAGCGGTCGAGCACCAGCAGTTCGGTGCCGGCGGACATCTCGGCGAGCAGCAGTTCCTGTGCCTTCCGGGCTATCCGGATGCAGCCGTTGCTGTTGTCGCGGCCGAGCTGGCGGGCGTTGTACCAGGCGTGCAGGCCGATGTGCGCGCCGCGCAGCCCGGACGGTACCGAATTCGGTTCGTCGGGTACGGCGCCGAGCGCGAAGACCTCGGTGTCCGCGTACACCCGGCCGGGCAGGGTCGACCGGCCGAGGATGAATGTCCGGCCCAGCGGGGTCGGCGTGGCCGAGGTGCCGACGCTGACCGGCCAGGACCGGACCAGCCGGTCGTCCCGATACCAGTACAGCCGGTGCGCCTGCCGGACCACCACGAGCAGGTCGCGCAGTTCCACGGTGCTCCACGGCCCGGGCGGCACCCAGGCGATGGTCCGGTTCGCCGACGGAAGCAGCACGGCGGTCCAGCCCGCCCGGCGGGCCACGATCGGCATGGTCACCGGCACCCCGCTGATGGCGGGCGCGAGGAAGGCCCGGGGCCGGCCGCCCGGTGCGTCGTACGCGGCGACCCGGCGGATCGGCCGGAGGCCCTCGCCGAGCCGTACCGTCGACATCGGAGTCGGGTCCTCGGGGAAGCCGCCCGGTGCGGGGCCGTAGTCGACTACCGGCAGATGCGCCGGGGGTGGCGCCGCGGGCGGCGTCGGCTCGGTGCTCGGCGGCGTGCCCGGGGCGACCGGGGTCGGCAGGTGTTGCTCCGCCGCCCGTGGCCGGTCGACCGTCCTCGGTGGCTCGGGCGCGTCGTTGACCACCACCACCGTCAGCACGAGTATCCCGCCGAGTACGACCAGCGCGGCACCGGCCCGGCGGCGTGCCCGCCCCGCGACTATCGGGTTGAACCGGACAAAAGCCATCTAGCTACTGTAGGTGATCAACTCGTCCTGACCGGGCCATTCGGCCGCTCCGCGTGTCCCCGGTGTGCGGTCGCCGTCAGCACGCGGCCGCGATGAAGGCGATACGCGGGCGCTCGCGGCGGATCAGCGTGCCGGGACCGCGGGCCGGATCAGCGTGCCGGGACCGCGTGCCAGACTGGGGCGATGAATGAGCCGTCTCCGGTCCGGCAACTCCGGCTGGTGGTCACCGCCGACGACTACGACCAGGCCCTCCGGTTCTACCGTGACGTGCTGGGCCTGCCGGAGCAGGCCGCCTTCTCCTCGCCGGACGGCCGGGTCACGATCCTGGACGCCGGTCGGGCCACTCTGGAGATCACCGATCCGGGGCACGCCGAGTACATCGACGAGGTCGAGGTGGGCCGCCGGGTGGCCGGGCACATCCGGGTCGCCTTCGAGGTCGACGACGCCCCGGCGGTCACCGCGACCCTGGCCGACGCGGGCGCGACGGTGATCGCCGAGCCGACACGTACGCCCTGGAACTCGCTGAACTCGCGGCTGACGGCGCCCGGTCACCTGCAACTGACCCTCTTCACCGAGCTGGGCGAGGACGCCTGACCCAGGAGGACCGCCGAGCCGGGAGGACCGCCGAGCCGGGAGGACCGCCGAGCCAGGAGGACCGACTGAACCAGAAGGACCGACTGAACCAGAAGGACCGACTGAACCAGAAGGACCGACTGAACCAGAAGGACCGACTGAACCAGAAGGACCGACTGAGCCAAGAGGAGCGACCGAGCCGAGGGGCGCTCAGATCCGCACCGGCATCAGGATGGAGAAGGCCCTGTCGTCGTCGAGTCGGCGTACCGCCAGCGGGCGGATCGGCCCGTCGAGTTCGAGGACCAGTTGGCCCGCCCCGACCGCGTCCAGGGCGTCGAGCAGGAACTCACGGTCGACTCCGACCCGTACCACCGGATCGGTCGACGCGGTCGGGGTCTCGGCGGGGGAGACGGTCAGTCGGTTCGTGGCGTCGACCGTGAGGACGCTGACCGCGCAGCGGGCGCCGTCGTCCGTCCGTACCACCGTCCGGGTCTCGGCGGCGGTCAGTCGCTCGCGCAACCCGGCCACGTCGACGGTCACCCGGCGTCGGTCCGGCCCGCCGGTCGCGGTGCGCAGCAACCGGCGGTAGTCCGGGAAGTCGTGCTCCATCGGGGTACCGGTGACCCGCCGGTCCCGCACCCGCAGGCTGACGGCGGCGGAGCCGAGGGTGAGGGTCGCCGGCCAGCCGCCGGTCAGCAGCGCGCGGGCCGCGTCGACGAACGAGACCGGCGCGGTCACCCGGGTCACCGCATCGCCGTCACCCGGGTTGCCCGGAGCGGCGCAGACCTCGGAGACGGCCATCCGGTACCGGTCGGTGGCGACCAGCCGGAGCACGTCCCGGTCGAACTCGAAGTGCACGCCGCCGAGCATCGGCAGCCCGGGATCCGCCCCGACCGCGAACCGGACGGCGTCGACCGCCGCCGCCAGCTCCCGTCCGGGTACGGTCAGCCGGACCTCCGGCTCGGCCGACGGCTCGGCAGCGGCGCAGAGTACCCGAAGCCGGGCCGCCTCCCGGCGGGCGTCGGCGAGCCCCTCCTCCAGGCGGCGCAGGTGCGCGTCCAGCAGCCGTGACACGGCGGCCGGATCCGAGCCGCGCAGCTCCAGTATCCGGGTGATCTCGGCCAGTGGCATCCCGATCCGGCGCAGGCCGGCCAGCAGCCGGGCGGCCGGCAACTGCCGCTGCGCGTACCGGCGGTAACCGGTGCCGGGGTCCACCGACGCGGGTGCCAGCACGCCGGCACCGTCGTAGAAGCGCAGCGCGCTGATACTCAGGCCGCTCGCCCGGGCCATCTCGCCGATGCCGAGAAGCCGGCCACCCCCGTCCATGAGCAGGCATTCTGCCCCCTCGACCGGGTCGAGGGTCAACCCGCCGGGTCCGGCCCGCCCGGCGCATCGTGCGGTGGTAGGGGAGAAGGGATATGTATCTACCTCCATCTATCCGGAGTTAGTGTGCTGCCTGACCACGACTCCGACACCCCTGGAGGTCCGTCATGTTCCGACCGCACTCGGCGCGCGTACTCGTCCGCCGTACGTGCCTGGTGGCCGCGTTGGTCGTTGCCGGCCTGGCCCTGCCGGCCGTCGCCTCGGCGGCGCCGTCGACCGCGTACGCGAACGTGCCGGCGGCGTCCGGCGAGCCCGCACCGGGAGCCACCGACGGCGACGGCGGCGTCGGCACGCTGGTGGTGAACGGCCGGCCGGCGTCGGAGAACTACTCGTTCCTGGTCTACACCTCGGGCTGCTCGGCCTCGCTGATCAAGGCCAACTGGGTGGTCACCGCCAAGCACTGCCCGACACCGAGTTCGGTACGGGTGGGCAGCGTCAACCGCACCAGCGGTGGCACCGTGGTCAGCGTGGTACGGGCGGTGAACCACCCCTCCATCGACGTGAAGCTCTTCCAACTCGGCAGTTCGGTGAGCCACGCCCCCGCCGTCATCCCCAGCACCTCCGGCGCGGTCGGTACGGCGACCCGGATCATCGGCTGGGGGCAGACCTGCCCGGTCCGGGGCTGCGGCTCGGCGCCGACCGTCGCCAACGAGCTGGACACCTCGATCGTGGCCGACAGCCGCTGCTCCGGCATCAACGGGGCGTACGAGATCTGCACCAACAACACGAACGGGAACGCCGGCGCCTGCTACGGCGACTCCGGTGGCCCGCAGGTGCGCAGCATCAACGACCGGTGGAACCTGATCGGCGCGACCAGCCGGGCGGGCAACAACAACTCGACCTGCGCGACCGGGCCGTCCATCTACGGTGACCTGCCCTCCATCCGGTCCTGGATCAACACCCAGGTCGGCGGCCTGCCGTCCTGACCAACTCCGTTTCCGAAGACCCGACCGACCCGGGCCCGGCGACCAGTTCGCCGGGCCCGCGCCGTGTCGCCGGTCGGGGTCGGGGTCGGAGCGACGTACGAGAAATGCGTAACGGGCCGGAAACTGTATCGCCGTAGTCGTACGTCGGCCTTGGGTGGTTATAGAACGGTTGACATAAACGGTGCCGAATCGGGTTGCGGGTTGGTTGTGGCCATGATGGCGTCGTGTTATGGTATCGACGCTGTTTGATGGCTCGGCCGGGATGATTCCTGCTTTCTCCACCGAGGACCGCGTACGGGGGCGTCGCGTGAGTGTGAGAATTTTCGCTGTTCGATGCCGCACAATGGCGTGCCGGGCAAGAACCCGATCGATGACTCGCTGACACCACGCGGGCCACGGCCACCGCCGGGTATGCCCGCGCCGCCGCCTGCCGGTCACGGGCCGGCATCGGGCGGTCCGGCGACCGCTCTCGTGCCCGAGCGCCACCAACGCCGGGCGAGGCGGCGTCACGTGCGGATACGTCGGCACATCGGGCTGCGGGCGTACGAGTCGTTCCGGGTGTTGCGGCGTTATACCCGGCCCCCGTGCCGCAGCCGAGGCGTCGACGTCGAGCCGTACCCCGACACACCCGCACCCGGTTTACCGGTCAGGACCCCTCCCTGCCTTCCGCCATCGTTCCTGGAGTTGGTCAGAAAAGGGGGAAACACCATGCGCAAATCGCGCGTCAATTATCAGAATGGTCTCCGAGTACTGCTGTCGCTGACCACCGCGGCAATTATCGGTGGCGCGTACGCCGGGCCGGCAGCGGCCGCCCCGGCAGCGGCAGACGCGGCGGCGACGAGCAGTGGCACCTGTGAGTTCCTCCGGGCACTGTGCCTGTTCGAAGGGACCTCGTACAACGGAGCACGGTTCACCGTTTCCGCGCTGGACCCGACCGTCGGGGCCTGTGTCGACCTGGTCGAGCACGGCTGGGGCGAGCGGGCCCACTCCTGGATCAACACGAACAGCCGGGCGGCCCTGCTCTACGTCAACGACGACTGCACCGGCCGGCCGATGCTGCTCAGCGGCAGCAACCCGTCCTTCACCTTCCCGGCGAAGAGCGTCTTCGTCTACTGAACCCGTCAACCCCGACAGCGCACCGGAGGGCGGCCGGGGAGAGGCTGACCGCCGGACGGCAACCGCGAGAGCAGCCGGGAACGGCTGGAACAGCCAGGAACGGCTGACGACCGGGCACGACCGCCGGCAGAGCCGGTCGGCCGGGAAGGCGGCTCCCCGGCCGGCCGGCGAGGCGGTCGTGCCGGCGGTCCGCACCCACCGCAGCACCTCGCCGGTCTCGGCCAACTGCTTCGCCTGGCGCAGCGCGATGCGTACCGCCGCCCGGCGGTCCTCGCCGACCAGCCCCGTCACGCCGGAGCGCGGCGCCGGCCCACACCAGTCACGCCGGAGCGCGGCGCCGGGCCGCCAGCCACGCCGGAGCGCGGCGCCTGGTCGACGGCGCGTGGCAGGCTCGCCGCCGGGCCGGTGCGCGATCTCCGCCACCTGGGCCGTCATCGTCCGGCGGTGCCGGGTGAACCAGGGTCGTCCGCAAGGGGTGAACCGCGACGGGTCGGGTATCCGCCTCGGGCCGTCGCGTCGGGACGGGCCGAGGGAGGTGGGGCATTGTTGGAACGGATCGAGGAACTGGCCGGCACGGTCGCGCCGGCCACCGACAGGACTGCCGCCGGCCCGGACGGTGGGGCGGAACGTTCGGCGCCGCCGCTGCTCACCGCGAAGCTGGCCGCCGCGCCGCGCTCCGGGGCGGTGTTGTTGCCCCGGCCCCGGCTGTTCCAGCTGCTCGACCTCGGGACGGCCGGCCCGCTGACCCTGGTCTCGGCCTCGGCCGGCTGGGGCAAGACGGTGCTGCTGAGTTCCTGGTGCCGGGCTCGCAACGCGACGGACAGCCGGGCCGGAAACAGCCCGGACCGGGGCCCGGTGGGCTGGCTCTCGCTGGAGCCGGGTGACGGCGGGGCGCGGCTCTGGTCATATCTGTACGCGGCGCTGCGTCCGGCCGTCGACGGGCAGGAACCGGACGAACCGGATCCGGGGTACAGGCTGGAGTCCCTCGCCGAGCAGTTGGCCCGGCGTACCGGGCCGGCGACCCTGATCCTGGACGATCTGCACCAGGTGGACGATCCCGAGGTCTCCAGTGGGCTGGAGTTCCTGCTCCGGCACACGGCCGGCCGGTTGCGGCTGGTGATCGGCTGCCGTACCGACCCTGGGCTCGCACTGCACCGCTGGCGGCTCAGCGGAGAACTGACCGAGATCCGCGCCGCCGACCTGGCGTTCCGCACAGACGAGGTCGCCGACCTGTTCTCCGCGTACGGCGAGCCACTGCCGCCGGAGCAGATTCGCCGGCTGGTCAACCGCACCGATGGCTGGCCCGCCGGCCTGCGGTTCGCCGCGCTCGCCCTGCCAGGCCACCCCGACCCGGCCCGGTTCGTGGACGAGTTCACCGGAGAGCATCCGGACGTCAGCGACTATCTGACCGAGGAACTGCTCGCCGGCCTCTCCGGTGACGCCCGGGAGGCGCTCTGCCGGGCGTCACTGGTCGAGGGCTTCTCTGCGGAGCTGCTGGACACGCTGACCGGGCGCACCGAACCGGCCCGGGTACTGTCCGAACTGGACCGTCTCGGCGGGTTCGTGATCCCGCTCGGCGGCCGGCCAGCGGCGTACCGGTGCCATCCGATGCTCGGCGAACTACTCCGGTCCGAGTTGGCCCGCCGCCCCGCCGACCAGGTGGCCGAGCTGCACCGTCGGGCCGCCACCTGGTTCACCGCGAACGAGTTGCCGGCCGAGGCGCTCCGGCACGCGCTCGCCGCGCACGACTGGCCGTACGCGATCGGCGTGCTGCTGCGGCACTGGCCGGATCTGGTTCCCTACGGCCAGTACGCCCCGAACCGGCCGGCGCCGCCGGCGCCGCCCCCGGAGGTGGTCCGCGCCGACCCGGAACTCGGCCTGGCCTGTGCCGCGGACCGGCTGGACGGGGGCGAGCCGACCGCCGCCACCGGGTACCTCGCGCTGGCCGCCGAGCACAGCGACCTGCTCGACACCCCTCGCCGGCACCGGTTCAGGCGGATCTCGGCGGCCCTGCGGCTCGCCGCCGCCCAGTCGGCCGGAGACGAACCGGCGGTACGAGCCGGGGTCGACGATCTCCGCCGCCCGGATCCGCTGGCCGGTAACGCCGACGTCGCGGTGGTGACCGTCGACCCGGGCGCGCTGCTCGGCCCCGCCCCGGCCGCCCGGCTGGACGTCGACGGGGGCCCGGTCGTGGACGTCGACGGGGGCCCGGTCGTGGACGTCGATGTCGAGGCATATGTGGACGCCGACCAGATCGACCTCGGCCAGCTCACCTTGCCCGAGTCGGCTCGGACCAGCTTTCTGGACCAGGGCCGTCCTGACCTGCCCGACGCTGCCCGGACCGACCTTCGCGATCCCGGTCGTCCTGACCTGCCCGACTCGGCCCGGGCCGACGTCCTCGGTCTCGGCCGAGCCGACCTGGGCGCGGCGGGCTGGGCCGGCCCGTCGGGCTCCGGTCTGGGGGACCCGCCCGACGCGGGGCGGCTCGGTATCGCGCCGGTCGACGGCGGGGATTCCGACCGGGACGACCTCGAACTCCGGGCGAGAGCGGTGGCCAGGCTGGTGCCGGGGACGATTCGGTTCGGGACGGGCGACCCGACCGCCGCCGAGCCGGAGATCGCCGACGGGCTGGCCGAGGCGATCCGGGCGGAGCTGCCCCGGGCCCGTCGGCTCTGCCTGGGCCGGCTGGCACTCGCCCGGGCGATCCGGGGCGAGCTGACCGGCGCCGACGAAGCCGCCCGCGCGGCACTCGGCGCGGCGCCCTTCGGTGGGCTGGTCCGGCCGGCCGACGGCGTACACGGGTATCTCGCGCAGGCGCTCGTCGCGCTGTACCGGGACCGGCCGGACGACGCGGACGCGCATCTGGCGCTCGGCGTCCGGGCCGCCGAGTACGTCGACGAACCGCTCGTGCACGGAGTGGCCGGCATCATCCAGGCTCGGCTGCTGCGTGACCGGGGCGACCTGACCGGTGCCCACCAGGCGCTGGCGGCCAGCCGCCGCCGGCTCGGCGACCGGGCCGAGGCGCAGCCACTCGCGCACTGGCTGCTCGCCGCCGAGGCGGAGCTGTGGATCGAGCACGGCGACGTCGAGCTGGCCAGGGGCATGCTCACTCCGGCGCTGGAGCGGGGAACGGCTCCGGTCGAGCCGGTGGCGGTGGCGCTGTCCCGGGCCCACCTGCGGGCGCGGGAACCGCAGGCCGTCCTGCGTACGCTGCCGGACTGGGCGGCGCCGGCCGGGGCCGGTGGGCCGCTTCCGCTGCGGCTGGCGGCCGGACTGCTCGACGCGAGCGCGGCCCGGTTGACCGGCGACCACCGCCGCGCCGCCCGTGTCCTGGAACAGGTGCTGCGGTTGGCGGAGCCGGAGGGCTTCCGCCAGCTCTTCACCCGGGCCGATCCACCGGTACGGGACCTGCTCGCCGCCCACCTCGACTCGGGTACGGCGTACTGGCCGATGGTGAACGAGCTGCTCGATGCCGCCGACGGGACGGGCGGCGCGGCGACCCCGGCGGCAACGCCGCTGGCTGAACCGCTGACCGAGCGGGAGCTGACCGTGCTCCGCTACCTGCAGAGCATCCTGTCCAATGTGGAGATCGCGGCGGAGCTCTCGCTCTCGGTCAACACCGTCAAGACGCATGTCCGGAACATCTACCGCAAGCTCGACGCCACCCGGCGCCGCGACGCCGTACGCCGGGCCCGCGAACTCAACCTGATCTGACCTGAACCCAAAGCCTCACCGCCGTACGGTGATGTGGTTGTCGACCTGCGTGACGCCCGGCGCCGACCACGCGACCCGTTCGGCCTCCTCGCGTTCGAGCCACGACCGGACGTTGCCGGTCAGCACCACGGCGTCGCCCTCGATCCGGATGTCGATCCCCGCCGCGTCGGTCTCCACGCTGCGTACCAGTGCGCTCTGGATCCGCTCGGAGATCTCGTCGCGCTCCGGTCGTTCGTGCGGTTGCACCGAAATCCCGTTGGTGAGGCCGCGCACTCCGGCGAGCCGGCGTACGGCCTGCTCGGCGGCGCGTCGCTGGTATTCCCACTCGACGTCGCCGCGCAACACGACCCAGCCGTTGGAGACGGTCACGTCGACCTCGGAGGTGGGGACGAAGGCGTCCCACTCCAGTGCCCGGGTGACCGCCGCCGCGATGTCGGGGTCGTCGCGCTCGGCCGAGGAGGGCAGGCGTACCTCGAGGTCGTTCGCGACCGCCCGGACCCGGTGTACCCGGTGCGCGGCCCGTTCCGCAGCCCACTTCTTGGCGTAGTTGTCCACCCAGCCGCGCAGCGTCACCACGCCGTCCTGCACCGCCACACCGATCTCGTTCGGCTGGACCCGGGGTTCCCAGGCCAACTCCGCCAGGATGTCGCGCTGGATCTCCTCGTCAGTCCGGCTCGTCGCGCGGCTGGCCATTCTCGCTCCTCCGACGGTCGAGTGAACCTTCTCCAACCCGAACCGCGTGGCGTCTGCGCCCCGACTTCCACCCTGGGCTGCCACGACGGACCGCAGGGGAGGTGGAAAAGGGTTCAGTGCGGTGGTCCGGGCGACCGGTAGGCTGCGCCCCGCCGGTCACGTCCGCGGTTCGACTCTGACCCGCCCTCGGGTGAGCGACCCTCACCCGTGCGGGGTGAGCCGGAGAGGGCGTGACAGCCCCGGCGGACATCAGGAATCATCAATCCCGGTGTGCTCCGGGGCAGACGCCGGTGTGGTGCGGGGGACAGGGCCCGGGCCGGAAGGAATGGGCAGGGATGACGATCGAACGGCAGATGGCACCGGCCGGACCCGACGACCGGGCCGGCGACGGATCCCGCGACGGGCGGGCCGGCGACGGGAATGACGAGCGGACGGGACCGTCGCGGAGCGGCGCCACGCCGTCCGGCCCGGGTCGGACGCCCCGGGCCCCGTTCCTGGTGCGCCTGGTCAGCCACGAGTGGACGCTGGCCGTGCTCGGCGGGCTGCTGCTGGCCGTGGTGCTGACCTGGCCGACCCTGCGCGACATCACCAGCACGGTCCCGCAGGACATCGGGGATCCGACCCTCCAGGCGTGGCAGATCGCCTGGGGCGGCCACGCGGTGCTGAACGACCCCACCCAGTTGTGGCACTCCAACACCTTCTATCCGGAGCCCTACACCTACGCCTACTCCGACACCCTGCTCGGCTACGCCCCGGCCGGCATGATCGGCGAGGGTCCGGTGGCCGGCGTGGTCCGCTACAACATCCTCTACGTGCTGGTGCACGCGCTCGCCTTCGTCGGGGCGTACGCGCTGGTCCGGCAGCTCGGTGCGGGTCGGATCGGTGCCGCGGCGGCCGGGGTCGCCTTCGGGTACGCCCCCTGGAAGCTGGCCCAGGCCGGGCACCTGCACGTGCTCTCCATCGGCGGCATCGCGCTGGCCCTGGCAATGCTGGCCCGGGGACACGGCTGGTCGCTGCAGCACGGCTACCGGCCGGAGCGGCGCCGCCCCGGCTGGGCCTTCGCCGGCTGGCTGGTGGCGGCCTGGCAGATGACCCTGGGCTTCGGCATCGGGCTGCCGTTCGGCTACGTGCTGGCATTGGTCTGCCTGGCCGCCGGCGCCGGCTACGCCTGGTCGTGGTGGCGGCGCCGGTCCCGTCCGCCGTTCGGCCGGCGGCTGCTGCTGGCCGACCTGGCCGGTGGGGTGGTGTTCGGCGGGGTCAGCATCCTGATGGCGTTGCCCTACCTGGAGGTGGTGGCCCGGCACCCGGCCGGCCGGCGGACCCTGGCGCATGTGCAGATGTTCTCGCCGCCGTGGCGGGGTTTCCTGGTCGCGCCGCCGGAGAACTGGCTCTGGGGGGAGCGGCACGCCGCCGCCCGGGCGAGCCTCAGCTTCGCCGGAGAGATGACCCTGCTGCCCGGGGTCGTGCTGATCGGGCTGGCCTTCGCCGGGCTGTTCTTCTCGGTGTGGCGGCTGCGGCACCGGATACTGCTCACGGTCGGCGTACTGGTCAGCGTCGGGCTGGCCAGTGGCACCACGCTCGGCGGCGATGGCGATCCCGGGTACGCCACCCTGGTGCTGCACGCGCCCGGCTTCGACGCCATCCGGACCTCCGGTCGGCTGGTGCTCTGGACGACCCTGCTGCTCGGCATCCTGGCCGCCGGTGCACTGACCGCGCTGACCCGGATCGGCACGGAGCCGTCCGGTGACCGGCCGCCGGACGGTACCCCCGTCGAGACCCGGCCGCCGGACGGTACCAACGTCGACACCCGGCGGGAAACCGCCGACACCCCGCCGGGAACTGCCGACACCCCGCCGGCCACCGCCGTTCCGCCGGCCACCGCCGTTCCGCCGGCCGGCGCCGAGCCCGCTGCCGGCCAGCCCCGAGCGGAGCCGGCGACCGTGGACGAGACGGTGCCGTCCACCGAACCGGGCCAGCCCGGCCCGGACCACGGTCCGGACCAGGCCGCGCCGGCCGCACCGCACGCGGGGGAGCGGCCGGGCAGCCCGGTACCCGTGCTGCGGATGGCTGCCTACCAGCCGCCGCCGGGCACCGAGGAGCAGCCGGACCGGCGGGTACCCGGGCGGCGTGCCGCCGGGTTCCGGAGGGCGCTGGTCCGGTTGGTTGCACTGATCCCGCTCGCGCTGATCGTCGTCGAGGGGGTCAACACGACCCCGCACGCCCCGGTGATCCCGCAGCCGGCCGCGTTGCGCGGAGCCGAGGGCCCGCTGCTGGTGCTGCCGAGCAGCGGCACCCTGGAGTTCAGCGTGATGCTCTGGTCCACCGACGGCTTCCCGGAGATCGTGAACGGCCTCGCCGCCTTCACCCCGGACTCGCAGGCGCAGACTCTCGGCATCACGGCGAGCTTCCCCGACCGGCTCAGCGTCGACCATCTGCGTCAACTCGGCGTCCGTACCGTCGTGGTGTTGCCGGAGTACCTGCCCGGGACGCCGTGGCAGGAGGTGCTGAACCGGCCGGTCGACGGCTTGGGCGTCACCCGCGAGGAGGTCGCCGGCTCGGTGGTGTTCCGGCTCGGCTGAGCCCCGGCCCACCGCCGGGCCGCCCGCCCACGGCCACCCGAGCAGCACGCCGCCGCCGAGCGGTGAGCCGCGCGCGGAACTGAACAAGGCTGAGCAAGGCGCGCGGAATCGAGCGAGGACCGGGGCCGCACCTCCGGGCCCGGCACGGGAACGCACCGGGCCCGGCTTCCGCGGACCTGCCCGACCGGCCGGGCAGGTCCGCGGGGATCAGGTGGTGTCGACCCGGACCGGTGAGTTGGCCCGGTCGACGTCCACGAACTCCAGCCCGTCGCTGGCGGGCAGTTCCTCCTCGGCCCGGGCCAGCGCGGCCCGGGACGCGGCGGAGGCGGCCCAGGCCAGGGCGGCGCCGAGCAGGCCCGCCCCGATCAGCCACCCCCAGGGAAGTCCTGGTCGGCGGCCGGCGAGGGCGTCGTACGCCCGGCTGGCCCGTACCCGGGCCTCGTCGGTCACGGCACCCACCCGGTCGCCGGCATGGCTGGTGAGGTGGGAGCCGGTCTGCCGCGCCGAGCGGGCGGTGTACTTCACCGAGTCGCCGGCCGAGTTGATCGCGCTGGTGAGGTGTTCCCACGCCTGGTCCGCGATCCGCTCGGGCTTGCTCTGATGTTTCAGCAGGTTCGTTCCGAGCATCGTGCTACCTCCTCGGTTGCCGAACGAAGCGGCCACTTCGGACAGAGGCGTCTGTTCGGCGCGGTTGCGGGGTTGCTACTCGGGAGGTGCCCAGGCGTGTTTCCTGGCAAACCCGGGATCACCTCCCGAACTGCCGGAATCGCCGGGATCTCGTGCCGGTGTGCCGCGGGCGGGTCAGCCGCAGCCAGTCAGCCGAGCAGGACGACGGACGCGCGCTGGGCGAAATCGTCGTCGTCACCGTCGTCGTCATCACCTCCGCCGCCGAATCCGCAGGCGAGTACCAGTGCCAGCAGCGCGCCGACCCCAGCCAGTCCGATCAGCTTCCTCAGCATCAGGTGTCCCTTCCCGAGCCTGGGTCGTCCGTCCCGCGACGGACAGATCACCTCATGCTAGGTGCTCCCCGGCACACCCGCCCCGCTGGCGGACACCTGCCCCGGTGGTCCCACCGGCCCCGCCGGGCCCGTCGATCTGTCGCATAGGCGACAGGGATTCGGGTACCGGCGGGCGGCGGCGCGGGGCGAGGTACGACACAGTGCACCGGTGGCCCGTCCCGACCTGCGGCACGGCTACGCTGAGGGCGTGACGGTGGAGGTACGGAAGCCGGCGGCGCAGGAAAATTTAGCGTAGTTTGCCCCGTTACCGGGTAGGTTTGTCGGCTCGTTGAATAGATTGCCCGTCCGGAAGGGTGGCGATCGGGGCCGTGAGAGGAATACTCTCGGTCGCGGCCCGCGTACTGATTAGGCGCCCGGACATGGGCGAGTGGAGGTGCTCGCGTGAGCCTGTCGATCGTCAAGTCGGTCTTGCCTGGTGGAGTTGTGGAGATCGCCCCTCGCGGAGAAATCGACGTCGATACGGCGTACGAGGTTCGTGAGGCGATCGCCGGAGTTCTGACCAAGGGGCGACCGTCCAGGATCGAGCTCAACATGCGACTGGTCAGCTTCATCGACTCCGTCGGAATCAGCGCCATGGTCGCCGGCTTCCAGACCGCGGAGGTCAGCGGCGTCAAGCTCGTGGTCACCGAACCGAGCCGGTTCGTTCATCGGCAGCTCTGGGTCACCGGGCTCCTCGGCCTCTTCGGCGCGCCGGAGCCCTACTTCGCCGGCGCCGCGGCTGCTGGCGAGGAGGTCAAGGTCCCCGGCGCCTGACCGTCCCCGGCCCGCAGTCTGATCATCGCGGACCGGGAATCCCACTCCTCACCGCGGATCGTCCAGTCCGGACAGATCCACGTCGGACGCCTCGGTGACCGCCCGGATCGCCGTCACCGAGGCGTAACCCTCCGCCAGCCAGGCCACGTCCGTGCCCGGCTCGACGTACTGACCGGATTCCTCCAGGGCGGTACGCACGAAACCCTTGCCGGCTTCGGCGACCGTCATCTGTACCTGCCCGAACCCGGCCAGGGTGCCTCGGCGTATCCCGCGCAACCGCTCGTACGGCAGGTCGGGGGAGTTCACGTTCAGCACGCTCTCCACGGGCCCTGCGGTCAACCGGGGCAGCAGGTCCAGCGCCACCCGGGCCGCGGTCGCCCAGTTCCGCCGCTCGTCCCGGTCAGGTCGGGTGACGGCCGCCGCCGCACCGCCGCTTCCGGTGCTCGCCTCGTGCACGGAGAGTACGTCCAGGGAGACCGCGAGCCCGTGGCAGCCGTTCGCGGCGGCGG
The DNA here is from genome assembly GCF_033446045.1 of Plantactinospora sp. KLBMP9567. NCBI lineage: Bacteria > Bacillati > Actinomycetota > Actinomycetes > Micromonosporales > Micromonosporaceae > Plantactinospora > Plantactinospora sp. KLBMP9567. Next base: position 33,574 of record NZ_JAWQRR010000006.1, read on the forward strand.
TGAACGCCGCACCGACCGTACCGGAGTGCAGCACCGCACGGCCGGCGTTCGCGCCCCGGTTGATCCCGGAGAGCACCGCCGACGGTGCCGGCCCGAACGCCCCGTGCAGGGCGATCAGCGTGATCAGCGCTGGCGAGCCGGCCACTCCGTACGCCGGGACGCCGGGCAGCTCCTCGATCGGGTGCTCCTCGACGATCACCCGGCCGTCCCGCTCCACCGCGCTCATCGCGGCGCTCGCGCCGCTGGCCTCCTCGCTCGGGGCAGCCACCACCACGTCCCACCCGCGCTCCGCCGCGGTACGCGCCAGCCAGCGCAGCCCGGGGGCCGCGATCCCGTCGTCGTTGGTGACCAGTACCCGGATCGTCATGACGTCGTCGTTCGGTGCGCCAGCTCGTCGGGGGTCAGCCGATCCTGCCGGTCCACCCGCATCGGTGCCAGTTTCACCCGGTCGACCAGGCCGGCGATCGCGTCCGGCCGGCCGGTGCCGAGCCCGTGCCGGGTGACGTTCAGCGCGCCCGCCGCCGCCCCGGTCCGGACCGCGAGCCGGATGTCGCCGCCCTGGGCCAGCACCGCCGCCACCCCGGCGGTCATCGAGTCGCCGGCACCGCGCGGGTCCGCCACCTCCAGCCGGGGCATGTCGAGTTGGGCCACCTCGCCGTCGACCAGCACCAGGGCCGGCTCCTCGGCCCGGCTGACCACCACCGACCGGGCCCCCTGGGCGTGCAGCGCCTGGATCACCCGGATCAGCTCCGCCTCGCCGTCGTCGGCGGCCAGGCCGTCCCGGAGCAGCTCCTCGTGGCTGGCCTTGAGTACCGACACGCCGCTGTCCAGTACGGCTGCCAGGTGCGGACCGGAGAGGTCGGCGACCACCCGGCTGCCGTTGTGGCCGAGGTCGGCGGCGAGCCGGCGGTAGATCTCCGGTGCGACCAGGGACGGGTGGCCGGGGCCGCTGAGGATGCTGACCTCGGCGCCCAGCCCCTCGCTGAGCGCGAGGTTGTAGAGCTCGTCCAGTTCGTGCCGGGCGAGCGGATGGCCCGGCACCGAGGCGATCTCGTGGCGCTTGCCGTCCCGCCGGTCGTGCACGTAGCCGCCGCTGCTGGACTGACGGTGGATCGCCCGGAGGTCGACTCCCTCGCCGGCCAGCAGCGGTTCGAGCACCTGTCCGATCTCCCCGCCGAGCCCGGCGCAGAGCACCACGGGCACGCCCAGACATTTGATCATCCGGGCCTGCCACACCCCCTGGCCGCCGGGGTGCAGGTGGAGCTCGGTCTCGTCGGCGGGCTGGTCGATGGTGACCGTCAACTGTGGATCAGGGGCAAAGACCATAACATGTCCGCTCATGCCCGTTAGATACCCTGTTAGTCGCTACTCATGCAGCTCCGGCGGCTGCGCTGGGGACCGTTCCGGTTCCAGGTCGCCTACCGGGCCGACCTGCTCCGGTTGGCGGCCGACGAGCTGGAGATGGTGGTCCGGCAGTGGCCGCGTACCACGCTGCGGAACCGGACCCGGGTGACCCGCGAGGCCGACGCGCGGTACGCCTCGATGTCGAGATCACCCTGTCGGCACCCGCACCGCTGTTTCGGTACGCGTTCCGGCGGGCCCGGGCCGCGCACCTGGACCTCGCGTCCCGGCTGCCGGGCGCGCTGGCCGCTGCCCGGTCCTGACCGCACCGGCCCGACCGATCCGGCCCCACGGTTTGTAGGTGGAGAGCACCGTGGCGACGACCAGCAGCGTGCTGGAGACGATCGGCGCCGCCAGCAGGCCCTGTCGGGCGTCCGGTGGAGTCGCCGCACCGAGTTCGGCGGCCTGCAGGTTCGGCAGCAGGGCGAAGAGCACCGCGCCGAGCATCACAGTGGTGATCACCATCTTGACCAGCACCCACCGGTGCCTGACCAGCCCCCAGGGCGTGAGCAGCGCGCTGGCGACGCCGACCAGCCAGGCGAGCACGCTCAGCGGCACGAAGACGGCCTGCCCGACCAGGGCCATCACCGGATAGACCACGTCCGGGTCGGAGCCGCGCGCCCCGGCCACGCCGAGGGTCAGCAGTACCACGTCGACCCCCAACCAGCCGACCGCGGTGACCACGTGCAGGGTGAGGAGGGCTTTTCGCCACGGCGGAGAGAGCGTCATGCCAGTGATGGTGCCGGCGGAACGGCACCGCGACGTCGTGCCGGTGTGGATGTCCCGGATACGCAGATCGACGTACCGCCGGTTCCCGGCGACGGGTCAGCGCCAGGTGTCGGTCCAGGTCGCGGTGCATCCGGCGGTGGACGGCCCGCACGTTTTTGTAAATGTTGCCGGGAAGCTATCACGGCGAAACCGGTCCACCAGTACGGCCCAGTCGAGCGAGCCGGCCACGAAGACGCCTCCGTACGCGGCGAGCACCCGACCGAAGTGCGGATCGGGCTGGGGCGCCGCCACGAAGCCGTAGCCGGCCAGTGCCAGCATGCCGGCGGCGACGAAGAGCAGGCCCCGGTTCTCGGGTACGCCCTGCCGGACCAGCCGGGCCCCGCCGATCTCGGCGACGCCGGCGAGCAGGAACAGCAGCAGCGAGCGCGCGATCGTCACCCCGTCATTGTCGCTGGCCGGAGCGGCCGAGCTGACGGCAGGAGCCCGGGTCGGGCCGGTTGCTTGCATCGATGGTTGTCTCTAAGCTTGGTCGGCGCCGTTACGCGACCGGTACGGGCTGGCCGGGGCGTCGTGGTGGATGGTTGATCATGGGAGCTGGTCACGGGAGTCCAACGAGGGCGGTACGCGCCGCGCGCGCCGGCCACTCGTCGTCGTAACAGCACTGCCGGCACGCGCCAGGGGCGGCGACGGGGCCGGCAGTCGTCCGAGAGGAACTCCCATGCGGATCTCCGCACCGTACCGTCGCGTCTCCCTGGCCCTGGCCACGGTGACCGCGATCGCCGCGAGCAGCGCCGCCGTGCTCGGCACCGGGATGACGCCGACCGCGCGGGCCGCCGCCGGCTGCCTGGTCGACTACACCGCCAACCAGTGGACCGGTGGCTTCACCGCCGCCGTCCGGGTGACCGCCGGGGACACCCCGGTCAACGGCTGGACCGTCACCTGGACCTACGGTGGCGACCAGCAGATCACCAGCAGTTGGAACGCCCAGGTCAGCCAGTCCGGCGCGACCGTGACCGCCCGGAACGTGGCCTGGAACGGGTCGCTGCCGGCCGGCGGCTCCACCGAGTTCGGCGTCCAGGGCAGCTACGCCGCCAGCTCGGCGGCGCCGACCGGGTTCACCCTCAACGGCGAGCCGTGCAACGGTGCCGAGCCGACCACTCCGCCCGGCACCGCGCCGCCGACGACCAGGCCGCCGACGACTCCGCCCACCAGTGCCCCGCCGACGGTCACCCCGCCGCCGACGGTCCCGCCGACCACTCCGCCGCCGAGCGGCTGCGGTTCGGCGGTGCTCTGCGACGGCTTCGAGAACCAGACCGGCACGGCACCCTCCGGCGACTGGAACGTCAGCTACCCGGACTGCTCGGGCAGCGGCACCGCCAGCATCGACACCTCGGTCGCGCACCAGGGCACCCGGTCGGTACGGATCAACGGCGCCGTCGGCTACTGCAACCACGTCTTCGTCGGCTCCACCCGGGATCTCGGCAGCGTCGGAGCGGTGCGCTACGCCCGGCTCTGGGTCCGGCACACCACCGCGCTGCCGACTTCGCACGTGACCTTCCTGGCCATGCGGGACGCGGGCGACGGCAACCGTGACCTGCGGATGGGTGGGCAGAACGCCGCCCTGCAGTGGAACCGGGCCTCCGACGACGCCACCCTGCCGGAGCAGAGCCCGAACGGTGTCGCGCTCAGCGCGCCGCTGCCGGTCAACCAGTGGACCTGCCTGGAGTTCATGGTGGACGGCGCGCAGGGCCGGCTCTCCACCTGGGTCAACGGCACCGCGGTGACCGGGCTGACCGCCGACGGTACGCCCACGCACGACGTCGACGGACAGTGGTACAACCGGGCCAACTGGCGGCCGAGCCTCACCGACCTGCGGCTGGGCTGGGAGAGCTACGGCGAGGGCGCGAACACGCTCTGGTTCGACGACGTGGCGCTGGGCTCGGCCCGGATCGGCTGCTGACCGGCGCACCCGGTTCGGGGTACGGCCGGGTGCGGAACGAGAACCGCCGGCACTGCCCAGGGGTGGCGGGCGGTGCCGGCGGTTCGCGATCGGTGCGTCAGGTGCGGTCGATCAGTTCATCGACAGGTGCACGTGGTTGGTGTGGTCGCTGGACGGGTCACCGTTGCCCCCGTTGTACGTCTTCCAACCGCTGCTCGGCAGCCAGATCTGCTTGAACCAGATCACGTACAGCACGCCAAGTCGATCGGCGTTTCGCACGAAGTACGCCGCCAGGTTGTTGCCGTACGTCCGGTCGCCGCCGGTCGCCACCCCGCCGAACCCGTTCTTCTGGGCGGCGAAGTCGCAGGCCTGCCCCTTCGGATGCTCGCCGCTGCCGCCGCTGCGGAAGCAGGAGACGAACCGGGTGAAGCCGGCCGCCTGGGCCTGCTTCAGCGCGTGCAGGGTGCGCGCGGTGATGCAGCCGCTGGTGGTCGGGTCGTCGAGACTGCACGACTCGTCCGGGAAGGAGCCGTCGGCGTTGCGGGGTGCCGGTCGCGCCGACCCGCCGCCGCTGCCGCTGATCCCCGAGCCGGCGCCGCCGCTGTTGTTCGCCGCCGCCAGCGCCCGTTCGGCCTGCTTCTTGCGGGTCTCCATCACCTCGACCTGCTTGCGCTGCTCGCCGACCTCCTTGTCGAGCGCCGCCTTGGCCTGGGTCTCCTTGTCCAGGCTCTCCCGCAGCCCGCGCAGCTCCCGGCTCTCGTTCGCCGAGATGGTGTCGAGTGCGGCGGCCCGGTCCACCAGGCTGGTCGGAGAACCGCTGTTGAGCAGGGCGGAGACCTGCCCGAGCCGACCGGTCCGGTACGCCATGTCGGCCATCTCGGCGACCCGTTCGCTCCGGCTCGCCACCTCGGTGCGCAGCGCGGCGAGCTGCTGGTTCAGTTCCGTCTGCCGCTTGACGGAGTTGGCCAACCTGTTCTTGGCGGTCAGGTAGCCCTTGCTGGCGGCCTGAAGCTGCTCGCGCAGGCTGTCGGTGCCTCCGTCGATGTCGTCCCCGCCGGGTGCTGCGGCCAGCGTCCCGGGGGTCGCGTACTCCGGTGCCGCGGCGGCGGGTGCGCCGCCGAGTGCCGCGAGGACCATGCCCAGGGCGACGGCCACGGTCGTCGCGGCCTTCCGGGGCAGTCTCGTGGCTCTCCGCGCGGGTGCCGGAGCCTGTCGGGTGGGTGCCAGGAACGGCATATGACAATGTCCTTCCGTCAGCCGCCGACCGGGTTAGCTGACGGGTTCGGGACGGAAGATCCCTACCGCTGGCGCGGATGCACCCCTGGTACGTGGTTCCCCGGCTCGCGCATGCGATTAGGCGACGGTCTCCGCAGGCGCCGGAGGGCGCCGCCCGGCGGAGACCGGAGCCGAGCCTACCGGCAGTTGCCGCCCGGGGATACGTGGCGTTGCCGGAGTTAGATTCACGATTCTCCTACTTCGCAAGGATGTATCCGGACAAAAACCTCAAGTGCCGGATCGAAACTTAAGATGCCGCTAACTATCGGTGAGCCTCGACCTCTCCTGAGGCGGAATTCCGACAGTTTCCGGCCGGCCACGCCGTGACGCAGCGTCGCGAACGGTCACCAGTCGGTGGGCCCGCAGCCTCCGGGGGCGGTGTTGGGCTCGACCTGGAGGGTGGCGTGCGAGATGTGGAAGTCCTCGCGCAACGCCGACCGGGCCGCGGCGAGTACGGTACCGACCTCCGCATCGCTATCCAGCCTCAGGTGCGCCGAGGCCACCTCCATGCCGGAGGTGAGGGTCCAGACGTGCAGGTCGTGTACGTCGCAGACCCCGGGTACGCCGGCCAGCCGGGCGCGTACGGCGGCCACGTCGAGGTGCTCGGGCGCGGCCTGCACCAGGATGCGTACGGCGGTCCGGCCGAGCCGCCAGGTGCGGGGCAGGATGAACAGCCCGACCGCCAGGGCCACGATCGGATCGGCCCAGCGCCAGCCGGTCAGGATGATCACCACGGCGGCGACGATCACGCCCACCGAGTTGAGCAGGTCCCCGAGCACTTCGAGGTAGGCACCGCGCAGGTTGATGCTCTCCCGCGCGCCGGCCCGGAGCAGGCCGAACGCCGCCGCGTTGGCCAGCAGGCCGAGCGTGGCCACCAGCAGCATCGGCCCGGCCGCGACCCGGGGCGGGTCGTCGAACCGGCGTACCGCCTCGACCAGCACATAGAGCGCCACCCCGAACAGCAGTACCGCGTTGGCCAGCGCGGCCAGTACCTCCAGGCGGTAGAGCCCGAAGGTCCGCTGCGGGTCGCCGGCCGCCCGCCGGGCCGCCGTGATCGCGGCCAGCGCCATCCCGATCCCGAGCACGTCGGTGAACATGTGCCCGGCGTCGGAGAGCAGCGCGAGCGAGCCGGTGAACAGCGCGGCGACCGTCTCGACCACCATCAGGACGGCGAGCAGCCCGAAGGCGGCCCAGAGCCGTCCCCGGTGCCGTTCCGCCGCCCGGGTCAACCGCCCCCCGTGGTCGTGCCCGACCCCCAACGTCCCCTCCTTCCGGCCCGGTCGCCCCCGCCGTCGATACTGCCGGCCGGGCGGCGCCGGAAACCCGTCCTGTACGGAATCGGTGCCCCGTCCCTACCGGAGAACGACGCTGACCCGTCCCTACCCGAAGACGACGGGCGGGCGTGCCCGGCTCACCCGTCGTCGCCGAGGGTGGCGACGATCGGGGCCCGGGCGGCCCGGCGAGCCGGTAGCAGGCTGGCCAGCACCGCCGCCGAGGCGGCCAGCGCCGCGCAGAGGGCCAGCTGCCCCACCGGTACGGCCGGCAGCCCGTGCCCGTAGCTGCTGATCAGACCCATCGCCGCCGTCCACCCGAGGCCGAGCCCGAGGGCGATCCCGGACAGTGCCCCGACCGCACCGGCCAGGGCCGCCTCGGTCAGCAGCATGGTCGCCAGTTGCCGGCGGGACAGGCCCAGCGCCCGGACCGTCGCCGACTCCCGGCGGCGTTCGACGACCGAGAGCGCGAGCGTGTTGCCGATGCCCAGCACGGCGATCAGCACCGACATGCCGAGCAGGGCCGCGAAGATCCCCAGCAACTCGTCGAGGGTGCGGGAGAGCGCGTCGGCCTGGTCGGCGAGGCCGCGTACCCGGACTGCCGGCTGGTCGGCCAGGGCCGCGTCCAGCGCCTGCCGGCCGGCCGCCGTCGACACCCCCGGGGCGAGGTCGACCAGCAGCCGGTCCGGCTCCCCGGGGCCGTACGCGGCGGCGAACGACGCCCAGGGGACCAGGGCGGCACCGTCGACCGGGCTGTCGTCGTAGACCGCGACCACGGTCAGCGGTCCCGGTGGGCCGAGGCCGAGCGCGATCCGGTCGCCGATCCCGATGCCCCGGTCGGCGGCGAGCTGCCGGCTCACCGCCACCGTGCCCGGGGCCAGTCCGGCCAGGCTGCCGGCGGTCACCTCGGGGCGGATCGGCCCGTGCAGCCGCTCGGGCGGCACCGCCCAGACCCGGATCCGGTCGTCCAGCGGCGAGTTGGCCAGGCGTACCTCGGCGACGGTGCCGAACGCCGGATCGGAGCGGAGTCGCTGCGCCATCCCGGGCGGCAGCGGGCCGCGTACCGCCATCGGCGAGCCGTCGGTGCGGACCCGGTCGAGTACGAAGTCCACCGGGAAGTTCTCGGCCAGTTCCCGCCCGGCCTGCTCCCGGGCGGTCGCCAGCAGCACGCTGAACATCGCCATCAGGGCCACCCCGATGGTCAGCGCGGTACTGGTCGCCGCCGCCCGCCGGGGATTGCGTCGGGCGTTCGCCACGGCCAGCCGTACCACCGGACCGAAGAGCCGGGCCGGCAGCCAGCCGACCAGCCGGACCGCCCGGGGGACCAGCAGCGGGGCCGCCACCACCGCGCCGAGGAAGGCGACCATGCCGCCGCCGAGCACCAGCGGCAGCCCGGGAAAGGCCAGCGGCAGCCCGACCAGCACGGCCAGCCCGCCGACCCCGGCCAGGCCGAGCGCGACCGCGACCCGGGTACGGCGGCGCCGGCCACCGCCGGCCTCGACGGCGTCCCGGGACCGCAGCGCGGCCAGCGGCGCCACCCGGCTCGCCTCCACCGCCGGCACCAGCGCCGCCAGCACCGTGACCAGGGTGCCGAAGCCGAGCGCGACCAGCACGGTCGGCCAGCGCACCACCGGGGCGTGCAGCGGGATGTCCGAGGCGACCAGCTCACGACCCCGGATCAGCCCGTACCCGACGAGCAGGCTGGCCAGCAGCCCGCCGACCGAGGCGAGCAGGCCGAGGATGCCCGCCTCCAGGAGTACGGCGCCGCGCACCTGTGCCCGGGAGGCGCCGACGCAGCGGAGCAGGCTGACTTCCCGGACCCGCTGCGCGCCGAGCATGGCGAAGGTGTTGTAGATGACGAACGCCGAGACGGTGAGCGAGACCAGGCCGAAGCCGAGCAGTACGGCGAGGAAGCCGTCGACGTACTTGGCCGCCTGCCGGGCGAGCCGGTCCCGGAGGGTCTCCCCGGTCAGGGTGCGCGCGCCGGGGCCGACCGCCTCGGCGATCCGGTCCCGCAGCCGGGCCGGGTCGGTGCCCTCGGTGGCCCGGACCACCACCTGGGCGTAGTCGGCGGTACCGGTCAGCGTGCCGAGGTCGGCCGGGGCCAGCGCGGCGACGGCGGAGCCGCCGAAGAGCCGGTTCACCCCGAGGTCCAGTACGCCGACCAGGCGCAGCCGGTGTGCCGTGCCGGCCCGGTCCAGCACGGTCACCGGGCGGTCGAGCGCGAAACCGGCGCCGGCCACGGTGGCCCGGTCCAGGGCGATCTCGCCGGCGGTGCCCGGTAGCCGCCCGGCCGCCACGTCGTACGGGGCCAGCGCGGCGTCACCCGGCACCGAGAGGGCGTACCCGATGTGGTCCTGGCTGGTGATCAGCTTGCCGTTCCGGTCGAGTACGCCCAGCCAGGCCACCACCCGGCCGTCCACCGCCGCAACGCCGTCGACTGCCCGGACCCGCTGCACCGTCGCCGGGGTGAGCAGCCCGTGCTCCGGTTCCACCAGCACGTCCACGTTCCGGGCCGACCGGGCCAGGTCGGTGTAGAACGCCGCCCGGGCGGTGTCGCCGTAGACCAGCGTGCCGGCGAGGAAGCCGACCGCCACCACCACCGCGAACCCGGTCAGCACCACCCGTACGGCGTGTGCGCGCAGCCCGGCCAGGGCGAGCCGGAGCAGCGGCCGGTTCATCCGCCGGGGTGAACCGGCTCGACGGGGCGCATCGGACCAGTGTCGCCGGAGGCGGGGTGCCGCGCCGTCGAGCTGTCGAGATGTGGACAGGCCCGGCGCTGCCCCGAAGTACGGCGCTGCCGAGCCGTCGGCCGGCCCGCCGACGACCTCGTTAGCCACCGGTGGTCCACGATTCCTGAACTTGTTGATCTATCCTCACGGAATGGATATTTCGGCCGACGGATATCGCTGGGAGACCGCCCGCGGCGGCCGGATCCCACCTGGCGCGGTACCGCACGGCTACGAGGCGGACGGCGAGCCACTGTGGGCCTGCCGAGTCCGGATGAACGGCGGTGTGCACCCCGGCAAGGTCCGCCCCGGCTTCGGCGCCGCCCTGGCGGCCTGGGGCGGTAAAGAGGTCAGCGTCGACGAGTACGAGGTGCTGATGGATCGCGGCGTCTGGGGCGTCGCGTCCGGCGGCGCGGTGCCCGGGGATGCGCTGCCGGTGGGCCGGGAGAGCGACGGCGAACCGCTCTACGTCGCCCGCGGGGCGGTCGCGCTTGGCGCACTACACATCGGCAAGGTGCGGCCCGCCTTCGGCGCCGCGAACATCGGATACGGCGACGACGAGCACATCGTTTTTTCGTACGAGCTACTGCTGCGCCCGTCGTCTCCTCGGCCGGCGGCCCCGCGGCGTGCCGGGATCCAGATGGAACCCACCTACGCCGACTTCGGCACCGAGCCGCCACGCATCGGGAACGTCACGATCACCGACGTCGAACGGTCCTCGGCTGCGGGCGACCACCTGGCCATCGGTGCCGGTGGGTCGGTCGAGCTGGAGTTCGACGTGCCCGACCCGGCCGTCGTCCGCGAGGCCTGCGTCGCCCTCGTGGCGCTCGCGTCGATGCTCTCCCAGGCGCCCGGATACGCCCCGCTCACCGTTCGCCTCAACGGCAGACTTCTGGCCGAGCGGCTGCGGATCCCGAACGGCGGTGGACTCCCGCAACGGCTGGTCTTCGCGGTCCCGGCCGAGGAGTTGGTGGCCGGCCGGAACACGTTGCGGATCGAAAGCGGTGACGACGCCCGGAGCATGCTGTGGTTGTACCGGGTGACGATCGACCCGATGCACGCACACGATCAGGCGGGGCTGGCGCTCGAACGGCAGGCGATCGCCGAGCCGGTGCTGCGGTACACGAGCGACGCCGGCGAGGTCACCATTTTCATCGACCGCGGTGAGCAGGCCGTCCTCGACCAGGTGGCCTGGGCGGACGCGTCCGGCGCCGAGTATTCGATTACGTTCGAGAAGCAGCAGGCTGCCTTCTACGGCTGGCGACGGCAGCCGGGTGAGCGGCCGAGGGAGTTCCGCGGCCGGCTGATCGAGCGTGGCTCCGTCGCCAAGGAAGCTCGGCGCTTCTCGGCCGAGGAGGGCTGGGGCGGTGGGTGGCACCCCTCCGGCGACCTGCTCTTGGCGGTGGGTGTGGCTGGCCGCCCGGTCACCAGGCTGACCTGGCGCGACGGCCGTGGCAACAACGGCACGGTCGCCTTCGGCGACGGCGGGTTCCTGGGGACCTATCAGCGGGTTGGGGAGGGTCCCATCGGCTACCGCGGCCGTCCGGCGTGGTGGTGATTGTGGTGGGCCCGCGGGCGGTCAACTGCGGTAGAACGCCCGGACCCGGCCCCGCTGGCATCGAGCATGAAGCCCTTACGAGACCATCAGTTCCGTTCGGTAGTCGGCGGCCAGACGAGCCGCACGCTGTCGGCGCTCGTCCTGCTCCTCCGCGCTGAGCGGCGGCGGCGGGGCGGTGGGCCCGTCGACCGGGTCACCCACCTTGCGGAAGTACTCGTCCTGGCCGGCGGGGCTGCACATGCACAGCAGGCGGGCGGGCTGGTCGGTGGCGTTACGGAAGAAATGCGGCGCGTTGGCCGGTATGTTGACCGTCTCGCCCGCCTGCGTGACGATCTTTTCCTCACGGAACGTGAATTCCACCGCGCCGTCGAGCACGGTGAACATCTCCTCGAAGTCGTGGCGGTGGGGCGGCGGTCCACCACCCGGTGGTACTCGCATGTCAATCAGGCAATACCGTCCGGCGGTCTGGTCGCCACCCACAAGCACGGTGTAGGTGCCACCGGCGATGGCCAGGTGTGCCAGGCCGGAGTCGCCGGGCCGCACATGGACGAGTTCGCGTGCCGGATCGTCGGGCGGTAGCGCTGAGGGCGACATTCAATCCTCCCGGCCGGATCAGACGCCAAGTGGCCCAGTTTGTCGGCTTCGCGCAGGTACCCCCAGGAGAGGGTTCCAAACCCGTGGGACCGTCACTCCGCTTTGGCTGCGCGTAGCCGGCCTCGGCACTTGATCGACCCGCTATGGCGTGACAACAACTCCGCCGATTCCTGTGCGCCCGGCCGGGGCGCCTACGAACTCGACCATGAGGCCGGCGCGGACGCGTTCCCCGAAGACGTCGACGATGGCGTCCGTGACCCCGGAGACGAGGCGGGCGACGATCTCGTCGGCGTCGGGTCGGCTGAACACGGCTTCCTTGATGCCGAAGGTGACGCTGGGCGAGGGTGCTTGTGCTGGAGTGCCACCGATGCCCCAACGGTTGGGCGGCAGGCCGGTCAACCGCACGACCGTGATGGTTCGGGCCCACTCGCCATAGACCGCGACGACCGCGTCGGTCAGGTGCTGAATCAGTGCGGTCTCATGGCCGGCCAGGTCGCTCTCCAGCGCGTGCACGTCGAGGTGGGGCATACGATCCTCCGGGACAGGTTTGATCGCAAACTATCTTTGCAAACAAAGGTATTTTGGAGGTGGGGGGATGTCAAGGCCTGACACCACGGACGACACGGTCAGGGAGTTGCTCCTGGTGATGCCAAGGCTGGTCGGCAGGGTCAAACGTCTGCCTCCGCCGGAACAGCTAAGGTCACTTGACCTGGCACCGAGGCACTTGTCGATGCTGTCCCTGCTCCTGCTCGACGGTCCGCTGACCGTCTCCCAACTGGCCGGGATGCTGGGTGTGGCACCGACCACGGTGAGCCTGATCGTCGGCGATCTGAGCCGTAAAGGGGTTTTGGTGCGGCGCGAGGACGACGCCGACCGCCGCCGCCGCATCATCGACATCAGCCCTGACTGCCGACCCACCATCGCCCAGTGGCTGTCGCCGGGTGCCCATGCATGGCGACGCGCCCTCGCGCCGCTGAACCCGGCCGAGCAACGGTCATTCGTCGATACCTTGCTCAGGTACGAGGCGGCGGTCTCAACCCCGACGCAGACGGCACCAGGGGGCGGTTAGCCAAGGCCGTCGTGTGGGGAGTCGTTTGCCGGCACCGGCTCGAAACCGAGGCGGCCGAGGCGTACCAAGGCCGCGTAGTCGAACGGTTTGAACGGGCCCCGGGCGTACGTCGGGGGAGTTCATACGTGGGCTGTTGGTCCGGTGTCGCGGATGGACCCGTGAGGGGTAAACAGAGCGAACGATCCGGGTCGCACCCCGAGGCCACTCCAAAGGGGATAACGCGGCCCCGGGGTGCTTCCCTGCCGGTGCCGGCCCCGGGTGATGCGCGGGAAGCGGGGGCCGGTGCCGACGTTTCGGGGGTGCCGAACCGGGGCTAACGGCGCCGGGGCACCCAGTAGATGATCTGCCCGACGATCAGCGCCGGGTGCCGGTCGGGCAGCGCCTCCAGGGCGCGGGCGAGGTGCGCGGCGAGATACATCATCAGTCCCACCCGGTTGCCGTCGAAGCCGATCAGCAGTGCCAGGCGGGCCGGCGCACAGGGCCAGTCGTGTTCGCACTCGCGGCAGGCGTACGTCTCCGTAGGGACGTGCTGCCCGAGGGTATGGCGCTCACGCGCCCGTCGTCGAGCAGTGTGCCGTTCCCATCGCACCCACGGCCCGATCACGGTCTACACCCGCTCGGCGTGCCGGGCTCGGTGCTGCTGCGCCGGAGTCAGGCCGCCCGCCCGGCCGTTGGCCAGGTGCGCCCGGGTCGGCCCGTTCCACCCGTCGTACCGGCCCGCGTTGCGGGAGTCGGGGTAATCGATCCACGGGCGCTGTGGCCCTCTCGGCTGCGGGGGTGGTGGGGGCGGAGCTGGCGGCGCGTCCTCGTACCCGGCCCGTGCCTCCCGGGCGATCCTGGCGTCAACCGTGGCAGCCCGGACCGCCCGACGAACCTCCACGCCCGTCAAGGACGCACTCTCGGCGGGTGCGGTGTCGGCACCCGCCGATCGTGTGCTCCTGCTACCCCGCCGGGGGTAGTAGGAGCACACGCCGGGATCCGAGTCGGGGCAGATCCATCGGTGTCCACACCGGCAATACCGCCAGAAGCGCCACCAGACCCGACGATGGCGAAGTCCGCTTCCACGTACCTGTCTCATTCTTTTGCCCTCCCGTTCCGGCGAACAACAGAAAGGGGCGGTCCCCGTGTCTGCTACGAGCACCGCCCCCGTTGGCGGAAAGATGACCCACCATCGGGGCGGATCTGGCGGGCCGCGCCCCCGGCATGGTGAAGCGGGCCGCTGTAATGGCTTTTCCGTCTGCCCTCCACCCTGGACCGCGACGGTGCGATACCGGAAGATGAACACAATGGCCGCCTGGTGATGGCGGCATACCTGCCGACCACCCGGGGTGATAACCATGAATGACCAACCGCCATCGCTGCCGGCTCGGATTCGGGAGCTGCGCACGCAGCGGAAGCTGTCCCAAGACAGGCTGGCCGCCGCAATCGGCGTGGCAAAGTCGACTGTTCAGTCCTTCGAGTCGGGGAAGCTGATACCGCAGGAAGGCACGGCGCAGCGCCTTGACGAGGTATTCGGCACCGGCAGCGAGATTCAAGGGCTGGCGAAGACGGCACACGAAGACCGCACGCCATGGATGCGGCCCTGGGTAGAGCATGAACTACGTGCGATCCTGCTCCAGAGTTGGGAGCCGATGTTGATCCCTGGCCTCGTCCAGCGCGAACCATACATGCGCGAGGTCTTCAACTCGATTCCCCGCAACAGGAATCGCATTGACGAGATGGTGTCGACTCGACTCAATCGGCAGGCCGCTGTGCTGGAACGCGACCCTTCGGTAGCAGTGACATGTCTGATAGGCGAGTTTGCGTTACGGCAGGGATCTCGGGAGGCATTGAAAGACCAACTCAGCCACCTGATCGATGTTGGCCACCGGTCGTCCGCGAAGATCAGGATCGTCGTTGGTGGAATGGGCATCCATGCTGGACTGGGCGGTCCACTCGCGCTGGCCACGATGCCGGATGGCCGGCGCGTCGGCTACCTTGACGACCAGTTGCGCGGCCGGGTAGCTACCTCGCCCGCCGACGTGACCGAGCTGGCGTTACTGTGGGAAGAAGTGGACGGGTTGGCACTGTCCGTCGATCAGTCCAGAGACATGATGCTGAGGATGATCAATGAACTCAAGTGAGCTGCCGAGGTTCCGCAAGAGCACCCGATCGGGCAACGGCGGCAACACCTGCGTCGAGGTTGCCGACAACCTTCCCGGCCGAGTGCTGGTCAGGGACACCAAGGACCGGGACGGCGGAACGCTGAGCTTCGGCCCGGCCGCCTGGCAGGCGTTCGTCAACCTGGCGAAGACGCACGCCTGAGACCGGGCCCGCGCCTCCCGCGCGGCTACCCGGCTTAGCACCCGGTCAGCCAGAGACATCAGCCCACCCCGAAAAGCCGTCAGACCGGGTCGACGGTGCTGAGCCGCTGGGTGGCCCGGGAGAGCGCGACGTAGAGGGTGCGTACCCCGGCGGCCGAGTCCGCCCGGATCTCGGTCGGGCCGACCAGCACGACGCCGTCGTACTCCAGGCCCTTGGCCTGCATGGTGTCGACCACCTGCAGGCGCGGGTCGGCAGCCGGCTCCAGCCAGCCGGCGACCTCGGCCCGGCGGTCGACCGCGCTGATCACCCCGACCGTCCCCTCGACCTCGGCGAGCAGCTTCGCCACCGCCTCCCGGACCGCGTCCGGCAGTTCGGCGGCCGGCACCACCAGCTCGACCGGTGCTACCCCGGTGGCCCGGACCGCGACCGGCAGCGGCAGGTCGGGGGAGACCTCGCGGATCACCCGGGCCGCCGCCGCGAAGATCTCCGCCGAGTTGCGGTAGTTGGTGGTGAGGGTGAACTCGTGCCGGGGGCGCCGGCCCAGCGCCTTGTCCTGGGCCCGGGACAGCTCGGCCGGGTCGCCGGTCCAGGCGGTCTGGGCCGGGTCGCCGACCACGGTCCAGGAGGCGAGCCGGCCCCGGCGGCCCAGCATCCGCCACTGCATCGGGGAGACGTCCTGGGACTCGTCGACCACCACGTGGGCGTACTCGCGGTAGTCGGCCGGCCGTTCGGCGGCGGCGTCCCGGCCGGTTCGGGCCGAGCGCTGCCGGTCCGCGTACGTGGTCACCTCGCGGACCCCGCCGGCCAACTGGTACGGGTCGCGGTTGCGCCGCGCCGGTCGGGGCGGCCGGCCCAGCAGGTGGTCGAGTTCGTCCAGCAGTGCCACGTCGGCGACGGTCGGCCCCGCACCGCCCAGCGTCCGGTACGCCTCGGCGAGCAGCCGGGTCTCGGCCCGGGACAGGATCCCGGCGGTGTACCGGCGCAGCCGCTCCGGCTCGGCCAGCCAGGGCAGTACGTGCCGGGGGTGCAGCCGGGGCCACCAGGCGCGCAGGAAGTCCCGGAACTCGGGCCGCTCGGCGATGTCGTCCTCGAAGGTCCGCTGGTCGGGCAGCCGGCCGACCCGCAGCTCCTGAACCTGTGCCCAGAGTGCCGCGAAGATGCCGTCGAAGCCGGCTCGGCGTACCTCGTTGCGGCGGGCGCCCGGCGGCAGGGCCCGGGTCCGGATCCGCTCCAGCTCGGCGCCGTGCAGCCGGAGCAGTTCGCCCCGGTAGAGCAACCTCAGCTCGGCGGGGGCGTCCGGGACCTGGTCCCGGACCGCCCGCTCCAGCACCCGGCGCATCCGCAGCGAGCCCTTGACCGCGGCGACCGCCACCGGATCGGTGCGGGTGGCCTCGACGCCCTCGAAGAGCGAGCCGAGCGAGTGCAGGGTGGCGGCGTTCTCGCCGAGCGAGGGGAGCACCGAGGCGATGTAGTCGACGAAGACGGCCGACGGGCCCACCACCAGCACCCCGCCGCCGGCGAACCGGTTGCGGTCGGAGTAGAGCAGGTAGGCGGCCCGGTGCAGGGCCACCGCCGTCTTGCCGGTGCCCGGACCGCCGGAGACCACGGTCACCCCGCCGGCCGGGGAGCGGATCGCCTCGTCCTGTTCCCGCTGGATGGTGGCGACGATGTCGCGCATCTCCCGGCCGGTGGTCCGGGACAGGGTGGCGAGCATGGCGCCGTCGCCGACCACCCGCATCCCGTCCGGTGCCGCCGCCGGGTCGAGCAGGTCGTCGGAGATCCGGGTCACCCGCTCGCCGCTGGAGGTGATCACACGGCGGCGTACGACCCCCTGCGGGTCGGCTGCGGTGGCCTGGTAGAACGCGGCGGCGGCCGGCGCCCGCCAGTCGATCACCAGCGGTTCGGCGTGCTCGCCGCGTACGCCGAGCCGGCCGACGTGCAGCACCTGCCCGGTGTTCAGGTCCAGCCGGCCGAAGACCAGCCCTTCGTGCTCGGCGTCCAGGGTGTGCCGGCGCCGGGCGGCGTGGAAGACCATCGCGTCCCGTTCGACCAGCGCGCCGAAGTTGCCGACCCGGGCCAGTTGGTAGCCCTCCCGCTCGGCCAGCACGGCGGAGTGCCGCAACTGCGCCAGCCGGGCGTAGACCCGGTCCAGGTGGCGCTGTTCGGCTTCGATCTCCTGCCGCAGCGTGGTGTGGTCCGTCAACGCGTCTGCTCCCGGAGATCGATCTGCGGCGACGCGGCCGTCCGGCACCGGAGGTCCGGACGGCCGCGCGCCGAATTGCCAGGAAGCGAGGGTACGCCGTGCCGGCAGGCTCCGACTCGGCCACGCCCGTCCCGCAGCACCCCGATCGGGTTCAGGGGCATGGTGCGCCGCGCCGGGCGCCGACCCGTCTGGGCTGTTCGAGGATGGTCACGGCGCGTTTCGCCCGGGCGGCGGCGGTCGCCTTCCGGGTGATCTTCGTCGCCGGCCGGACGTCGTCTTCCGTCCGGGGGAGCGGTCCCACCCGGTCGACGACCGAGCGGAGCGCGGCGGCGACCTCGTCGGGGCGTTCCAGCATCAGCATGTGGCCGGCGCCGGGGCAGACGGTCAGCGCGGCCGAGGGCAGCGCCTCGCTGATCGACAGTGTGCAGGGCGGTGGGGTGAGCCGGTCGCGGTCGCCGACCAGGGCCGCCACCGGGAGGTCGCCGAGGCCGGCGAGCGTCTCCAGCCGTTGCTGCGCCCCGATGGAGGGCCGGAACCCGCCGATCGAGACGAGCGAGGCCCGGGCCACCGCCGAGGTGGTCAGCCGGATGTCGGCCGGGTCGCAGACGTCGCCGAAGAGCAGCCAGCGCAGGGTCGGGCGGAGCGCGTGCAGCAGGGGTGCCGGGGTACGCCAACCGCCGCACCGGGCCAGTAGCCCGGCGCAGGCGGTCTCGGTGACCCGGATCAGCCGGGCCAGCGGTGCCGGTACGCCGTACCCGGTGTGCGTGTGGCCCTCGGCGGTGGTGGCCACGAAGACGAGCCCGGCGACCCGGCGGGCGAAGTCGGCGGGGTGCCGGTGGGCGTACTCCATCACCGTCATGCCGCCCATCGAGTGCCCGACCAGCACCACCGGCCCGGTCGGCGCCACCTGGGCGAGTACCTCGGCCAGGTCGTCGCCGAGCCGGGCGAGGGTGGCCGAACGCAGCGTGGCCGGGCCGGACCGGCCGTGCCCGCGCGCGTCGTAGCAGACCACCCGGACGGTGGCGCCGTACGTTTCGCGCAGCGCGGTCAGCTGCCGGTGCCAGGTGCGCCCGTCCAGGGTCCAGCCGTGCAGCAGCACCACGGTCAGCGTGGCGGTGTCCGGGCCGGAGACGTCGACGTGCAGCCGTACGCCGTCGGAGAGGCGTACCGGGACCGAATCGGGCATGGTCACCTCCGCGTCGAGCCGGGGTAGCCGTACCCACGGTGACACATGGGCGCTCCGCCGGGGTGGCGCCGACGGGTCGGGCCGGCGCGGCGCCGACGTCCACGGACTGCCGGAACGCGTCGCCGCAACGGTGGATACCCGCGCGCCGTCCCGGCGAATCATCCGCCCGGGCGGGTCGGGCCGGGCGGGAGCGGTGCGGAAACGCCCGGCGCAGACCTGAACGCCCCGACACGGGACGATCCGGGTCGGGGCGTTACGGGTGGTGAAGCTGATCGTGCCGGTGGGTTCAGGCCTCGAAGACGCCGGCCGCGACCAGCCGCTTCTCGGTGGTGTCCCAGCCGTCGGCCGGGTACGTGGCGGCCAGGTTGTTCAGCTCGGCCCGGATCTTGACGGCGTGCCCGGCACCGGCCAGCGTCCGGATCTCCTCGACGAAAGCCTCGGAGTCGGTGCGCAGGTGCGAGGTCTTGCCGTTGGTCAGGTTCCGCACGTAGGCGTGCTTGCCGCCGTTGAGCGGGATGAGGTACTTGAACTCACCGAGCACGCTCAGGGCGCCACCCTGGCCTGCCTGGCCGGCACGGACGGATGCGCGCGCGGTCTTGGAGGTGTTGCTCGCCACGGAGGTACTCCTTGAAGACGTACGGGAGGACTGGGTAGTCCGAGGGGACGGCCTGGGCGGCAGACGCCGCCGGGCAAATTTTACACGACAACGGTGATGGCCGGACGGCTACCGCCGCTGACGTGCGGTCCAACTACCGTCACCGGTACGGCTATTCCCCCGGGGCAGTTTCGTGAATCCCTGGCGTACCATCCGTCACAAGCGTCATCATGTGTTCCAGCAATCACACGGGAGATCAGCCCGCCGAGGTCGAGGTCGTAGGGGAAGACGCACCTCGCTCTCCGGGAGGTCACCGTGCCAACGCGTGGCGTCGTATACGTCCACTCGACCCCACTCGCCGTGTGTCAGCACGTCGAGTGGGCGATCGCGCGCGTCCTTACCGCGCCGGTCACCCTGCACTGGACGGCCCAGCCGGTCGATCCGGGCGCCCGCCGGGCGGAGTGCGGGTGGTCCGGCCGGCCTGGGACCGGCGCGGAGCTGGCGGCTGCCCTGAAACAGTGGCCCATGATCCGTTTCGAGGTCACCGAGGAGCCGAGTCCCGGCATCGACGGTGAGCGGTTCATGTACGTGCCCGGCCGGGGGCTCTTCCGGGCCACCGCCGGAGCGGCCGGCGACATCCAGCTCGGCGAGGACCGGCTGCGATCGATCATGGAGTCGGCCCGGGCGCCGGAGGCGCTCGCGCACGCGCTCGACAAGGCGATGGGCACCGCGTGGGACGCCGAACTCGAACCGTACCGGTACGCCGGGGACGGTGCCCCGGTCACCCTGCTCACCCGGGTCGGCTGAGCGACGCCGGCCCGGAGCAACCCGTGGGGTTGGTCACGCCGGTGCGACCGGCGCCGTCCGGGTCGAGGCGCCGGTCGGACGCCGTCCGGACCCCGCGCTCCGGGTTCTTGGTCAAGTTGCCCGGGCGGTGGCGGGCTGGTGGGATAGCGGGCGTGTCGACTCCCCTCCGGCGCGCACTGGTCGTGCTTCCCCTCGTCACCGCCTTGATCGTCTCCGGCTGCGCCGGCTCGCGGGAACCGGCGGCGGCCCCCGGGGCCGCGTCGCCGTCGCCCTCGTCGACCGGCGCCGCCCCGACACCGGACCCGGCGACCCGAGCCGCCCGGCTGGTCGGCACCCTGGCCGACGAGGACCTGGTCGGCCAGGTGCTGATGCCGTACGCCTACGGCAACTCGGCGACCAAGGTGTCCGGCGGTTCGGCGGCCGGCAACCGGAAGCTGGCCGGGGTGGAGACCCCGGCCGAGATGATCGCCAAGTACCGGCTGGGCGGGCTGATCCTGGTCGGCTTCTCCGCCGACGACCCGACCAGCGACACCCAGCCGACCACCAACGTCGACAACCCGGCGCAGGTACGCGAGCTGACCGCCGGCCTACAGGCCGCGGCCGGAAAACTGCCGGCCGGTGCCGCCGGTGCACTGATCGGCATCGACCAGGAGTTCGGCGTGGTCACCCGGATCTCCGACGGGGTGACCAACCTGCCCAGCCCGATGGCCTTCGGCGCGGCCGGTGACCCGGCGATCACCGAGTCGGCCTGGCGGGCCGCCGGCACCGAACTCGCCGCGCTCGGGGTGAACGTCGACTTCGCGCCGAGCGCCGACGTCCTCGAGGCGAACAGCAAGGTGATCGGCTCCCGCTCGTACGGGTCGGATCCGAACGCCGCGGGGGCGCAGGTCGGCGCTGCCGTGCGGGGATTGCAGGGCGCGGGCGTCGCCGCCACCCTCAAGCACTTCCCGGGGCACGGGCAGACCGCCGCCGACTCGCACAAGGGCCTACCGGTGGTCACCGCCGACCGGAAGAAGCTGGAGTCCACCGCCCTGCCGCCGTTCTCGGCCGGGATCGCCGCCGGGGCCTGGCTGGTGATGGCCGGGCACCTCGACGTGCGGGCGGTCGACCCGGAGGTGCCGGCCACCTTCTCCCGCAAGCTGCTCACCGACATGCTCCGCGGGCAGCTCGGCTTCACCGGTGTGCTGGTGACGGACGCCATGGACATGGCGGCGGTGGCGAAGCAGCCGCCCGGCACGACCGCGGTCCGGGCGCTGAACGCCGGCAACGACCTGGTGCTGATGCCGCCGAACGTCACGGAGGCGTACAACGGGGTACTGGCCGCGCTGCGGGACGGCTCGCTGCCCCGGGCCCGGCTGGTGGAGGCGGTGACCCGGGTGCTCACGCTGAAGTTCCGGCTGGCCGAGCGGCCCAGGCCGGAGATGGGCACGCTGAACAGCGCCGGCCACCAGGAGGCAGCCCGCCGGGCGGCGGCATCGTCGATCACCATGCTGCGCGGTCGCTGCGGCGGGCCGCTGTTGACCGGACCGGTGACGGTGACCGCGGCGAGCGGCCGGGAGCGGAGCCGGGACCGGCTCAGCCAGGCGCTCGGCGCCGCCGGGGTCAGGGTGACACCGTCCGGCGGGGCGGTGGTGCACCTTGTCGGGTACGGCGACACCGCCGCAGACCTGCGCGGCGACGCGACCGTGACGGTGGCGATGGACACCCCGTACCTGCTCGGCCGGGCCGACTCCAAGGTGCTGCTGGCGACGTACTCGTCGAATTCGGCCTCGCTGACCGCGCTCGCCGAGGTGCTGGCCGGGCGGACCCGGCCGACCGGACGGTCCCCGGTACCGGTCGGCGGTTTGCCCCGGACAAGTTGCTCCTGACCTGGCCGCTCTGCCCGCCGCTGGTGAGATCGGTCACTGACCTGGCTGGTAGCGTTCGGCTGTCCGGTGATCGAGAGACGGGGGGTGTGCGGCAGTGACGAGCCGGGAGCCGACCCTCTCCGTGGTCGTGCCGATCTACAACGAGGAGAGCGTCCTGGCGTTGTTGGTCGAACGGCTGCGGCCGGTGCTCGACGGGCTCGGCGAGCCGTACGAGGTGGTCGCCGTCGACGACGGCAGCAGCGACGCCACCCCGGTGATCCTGGTCGGGATGCGGCGCGGCTGGCCGCAACTGCGGGTCATCCGACTGCGCCGCAACAGCGGCCACCAGGCGGCCCTGATCGCCGGCCTGTTCCGGGCCCGGGGCCGCTACGTCGCCAGCATCGACGCCGACCTCCAGGACCCGCCGGAGGTGCTGGTCGAGATGCTGCGGCTGGCCCGGGCCGAGGGCCTGGACATCGTCTACGGGGTACGCGGCGACCGCTCCACCGACACCAGGTTCAAGCGTTCCACCGCGGGCCTCTACTACCGGCTGGTGCGCCGGCTGGTCGGCAACGCCGTACCGGCCCAGGCGGGTGACTTCCGGCTGCTCAGCCGGGCCACCGTCGAGGCACTGCGCGAGCTGCCCGAACGCCGCCCGGTGCTCCGGCTGGTGGTGCCCTGGCTCGGCTTTCCCAGCGGCGAGGTGAGCTACATCCGCGAGGCGCGGGCGGCGGGCAGCACGAAATACTCGCTCTCCCGGATGGTCCGGCTCGCCACCGACAGCATCACCAGCTTCTCCGCGGCGCCGCTGCGGGTGGCGACCTGGCTCGGTGCCAGCGGCATGCTGCTCTGCGTGGTGATGGTGGTCTTCGCGGTCGTCATGTACTTCCGCGACTCGACCGTCACCGGCTGGGCCTCGCTCTACGTCGCGGTGCTCTTCCTCGGCGCCGTCCAGTTGCTCTGCCTCGGGCTGCTCGGCGAGTACATCGCCCGGATCTATGCGGCGGTACAGGGCCGGCCCGCCTACTTCGTCGGCTCCGACACCATCGACGAGCCGGCTGCGGCGACCGAGGCGCCGGCCGGTACGCCGCCGGTTCCCGCCCTCGACGACCACGGCCCGGCCGGTACGGCGCCGGCCGACGACCACTTCCCGGCCGCGCAGGCCGCGCGGGACGCCGCCGAACGGCATCCGGCGACCCCGGCGGCGCAGCACCCGGCGAGCCCGGCCAGCCGCAACGGTGGTCTCCGGGTGGTCCGGTGACCGCTACCGAAGCGGCGGTGGCGGCCCCCTCCGCCCCGGCCGCGTCGCCGCGCCGGCCCGCGTTGCTCCGCTGGGCGCCGCTGCTGGTCGGCGCCGGCCACTTCGCCGTGGTGCTGCTGGCCGCCGACACGGATCCGGTCGACCTCGCCCGGTACGCCGGCTACCTGCTGCTGGCCCTGATCCTGCCGGGCACCCTCGTCTACCGGGCGCTGCGCCGCCGGCCGCACACCCTGGTCGAGGACGTCGCGATGGGTGCCGCCGTCGGGCTGGTGCTGGAGTTGCCGGCCTGGGCGCTGTACGCCTGGCTCGGCCTCGCCGGCTGGCTCTGGACCTGGCCGGCGGCGATCGTCGCGCTCTTCCTGGCCGTGCCCCGGCTGCGCCGGCACTGGCTGGTCCGGGACTACCAGCCCACCCCGGTCGGCTGGTCGTGGTCGGTAGCCGGGGCGGTGGCGTTCTTCACCACCTATCTCTCCAGCACCTTCCTGGAACGCAACCCGATCCTGCCCACCTCCGAGGAGACCCACCAGTACCTGGACCTCGCCTACCAGCTCTCGCTGGCCGGCGAGGCGAAGCACCAGTACCCGATCCACCTCCCCCAGGTCGCCGCCGAACCGCTCGACTACCACTGGTTCGGCTACGTGCACATGGCCGCGACCAGCCTGATCGGCGGGATCGACCTGCCGGTGGTGGCGCTCCGGCTCACCATCCCGGCGCTGTGCGCGGCGGCGATCGTGCTCACCGCTGTGCTGGGCTGGCGGGTGAGCGGGCGGCCGGTGGTCGGCGCGATCGCCGCGGTGCTCTTCTTCGTGATCGGGGAGACCAACTTCACCGACCCGGTGACGATGCCGTTCGGCACCCAGGTGTCGTTCGTGATCTGGCACGGCATGTCGATGATCTACAGCTGGGTGCTGCTGATCGCGCTGATCGCGGTACTCGCCGACGTGGTGGACCGGCGCCCGGACCGGTCGGTGGCCGCGATCGGCCGGGGCGCGTTCGTGCTTGCCCCGCTGCTGATGCTCGCCTCCAGCGGGGCGAAGGCCAGCTCGCTGCCGGTGGTCGGGCTGGCGCTGGCGCTCACCGCGGTCGCCCTGCTGGTCGCCACCCGACGGATCCCGTGGATGGTGGTCGGTGCGGGGCTGGCCACCGCCGCCGCGCAACTCTTCGCCACCGCCGTGCTCTACCGGTTCAAGGCGTACGGGATGGAGGTCGATCCGCTGGCCAACAGCCTGGAGCCGTACTGGACACCGCTGCCGGAAGGCTGGCCCACGCCGCTGGCGTACTTCGCCGTGGGCGCCGCCTTTCTGGTGAACATGCAGCTCCGGGTGGTGGGCATCGGCCCGCTGCTCTGGCTGCGCCGGTGCCGGCTCGAACCGGTGCAGTGGTTCCTGCTCGGCGGCGCGCTGGCCGGTCCGGCGCTCTACCTGCTGCTGCGCCAGCCCGGCGGGGCGAACCAGTACTTCACCCGGGCCGGGTTCACCTTCGCGGTGGTCCTCTCCGCCTGGGGGTACGTGATGGTCGCCGAGCGGGCCAAGCTGACCCGGCGCTCCGGTACGGTGCTCGGGCTCTGCGCGCTCGCCGTGGCCGCCGCGCTGGTCGCGTTCCAGTTCCGGTACGCCGGGCCGGCCGCCGGGGAGACCCTGTTCGACTGGCTGCGGCCACTGCTCTGGTGGTCGGTGGGTCTCGCGGTGCTGGCGGTGATCGCCATCGGGATCTGGCTGCCGGCCAGCCTCGGCATCGCCGCGCTGCACAAGCGCGGCGCGATCGCGCTGCTCACCGCCGTGCTGGTGGTCGGAGCGCCCGGCCTGCTGCTGGACATGCGCAAGTCGGAACGCTCACCGAACGGCGGCGCGTACGCCAACATCGCGCTGCCGAAGAGCCGGGTCGACGCCGCCCGGTGGGCCCGGGAGCACAGTGAACCCGGCGATGTGCTGGCGACCAACGTGCACTGCCTGTCGGTGGTGAACGGCTGGTGCGACGCCCGCTCGTTCTGGCTCAGCGCCTACGCCGAGCGCCGGGTACTCGTCGAGGGCTGGGGATTCGCGCCCCGGGTGGCGGCGTCCGGCGCGTACACCCCGTTCTGGGATCAGGAGCTGTTGCGGCGCAACGACGCGGCGTTCACCGAGCCGACCGAGGCCGGACTGCGTGAACTGCGGGACCGGCACGCCGTGCGCTGGCTGGTGGTGGACCGGTCGGTGGGTACGGAGTCTCCGGAGCTGGGCTGGCTGGCCCGGCTGCGCTACGACAACGGCCGGATGGCCGTCTACCAGATTCGCTGAACTGCCGACGGCGGGCTCAGCCGGCGGGGAAGTAGCGGTCCAGCATCTCGTTGCGGAACTTGCCGCTCGGGTCGTACCGGCGGACCAGCTTGGCGAAGTCGGCGTACCGGTCGTAACGCTCGCGGAGCCGCTCCGGCGGGGTGACGAAGAGCTTGCCCCAGTGTGGCCGGGGCGCGTACGGCGCGAGCCGCTCCTCGACCGCCGCCAGCACCGGCAGCACCGCTTCGGTGTCCTTGACCCAGGTGAAGTGCAGCGCGGCGCTGTCCCGCCGGTAGCTCGGGCTCAGCCACAGCTCGTCGGCGGCGATGGTGCGGATCTCCGAGATCTGCAGCACGGCGGCGATCCGGTCGGCGATCCCGTCGAGCGCGGTCAGCGCCGCAGCCAGGTGTGCACGTGGCACGAAGTACTCCGACTGGAGTTCCTCGCCGCTGCTGGGCGTGAATTCGAGCCGGAAGTGCGGCAGCCGGGCGTGCCAGGGCCCCGGCACGCCGAGCTGCTCGGTGCAGTGCACCGTCGACATGCCCGGCACCGGGTGCCGGGGCTCGGCCGCCAGGGTGGCACCGTGCCAGTGTGGCTCGGCGGCACCTCCGCCGGCCGCGTCCACCCGGCGCTTCACCCACACCTGGTTGATCCGGGGACCGGTCCAGTCGGTGAAGAGGCTGACGCTGTAGCCGCCGCCCAGGATCTCGGTGGCGTGTGCGTCGAGCTGGTCGCGGGGCAGGTCGTCGTAGACGTACTGCGCGATCTCGAAGGTCGGGACGAGATCGAGGGTGAGCCGGGTGACCACGCCGAGCGCGCCGAGCCCGACCACGGCGCCGAGGAAGTCGTCGCCGTCGGCGCCGCGGCGCAGCGTCACCAGGCCGCCGTCGGCGGTGACCAGCTCCAGCGCGACGACCGCGGTGGCGAGGTTACCGTTGTCCGGCCCCGAACCGTGGGTGCCGGTGGCGCAGGCGCCGGCCACCGAGATGTGCGGCAGCGAGCCGAGGTTGTGCAGGGCGAAGCCGGCCCGGTGCAACTCGCCGACCAGGTCGCCGTAGCGGAGCGCCGCCGAGACGGTGACGGTGCGGGCCGCCCGGTCGATCTCCAGCAGCGGCGGCAGGCCGGCGACCGAGACGAGGTCACCGGTGGTGTCGGCGATCCGGTTGAAGGAGTGCCCGGTGCCGAGGGCGCGGATCCGGTCGCTGCCGGCGACCAGCGACCGCAGCTCGGCCAGCGAGCCCGGCCGGTGCAGCCGGCGTGCCCGGAAGTCGACGTTGCCGGCCCAGTTGTGCAGCGGGGTGGTCATCGCTGCCGTCAGTTGGCGTCGGGAACGAGCGCCGGAGTTCGCATCCGCATCATCCAGTGGCTGGTCGGTATCCGGGTGGCGTCGTCCACGACCTCGCCGTCGACGTCCGCGAAGGTCTCCCGGCCGAGTGCCACGAACGCCTCGGGGGTGCGGACGTACTCGCCGCGGTCGTTGCGCGACATCCACCGCGAGATCGGATGCTGGCCCGGTACCAGGGTGGGGTCGACGGCGATCACCCGGCCGCCCGGGGCGAGCGCCTTGGCCGAGACCCGCAACAGGTGCCGGCATTCGTCGTCGGAGAGGTGGTGCAGCAGCCCGAGCAGCAGGATCGCGTTGGCCGGCGGGATGTGGGCCAGGTGCTGCTCGCCGAAGATTTCGCAGCGGAACTCGACGCCGTCGCCGCCCCAGCGGTTGCGGGCGTGCGCGATGTATTTCTCGCTGGTGTCGAAGCCGTAGTAGCGGACCTTCGGCAGCCGCCCGAAGTAGTAGGCCGGGCCGCAGCCGACGTCGATGATCGTGTCGCCGTCGACCAGCGCGAGCTCGTCCAGGCAGCGGTAGCGGAGCCGGTCCGCGCCCAGGCCCTTCTGCAGGGCCACGTACAGCGCCTCGTGCCCGAGCAACCCCTTCAACGCCGCCAGCATCCGCGCCTCTCCTCGGCTCGCCGTCCTGCGGAACGGCCCCCGCCGCGACCGGTGGCGCGGCAGGCGCCAGAACGACCGAAATCTACCATCGGCCGCCGACCGGACGGTGCCGGCCGGGTACGCGCTCCGGGCGTACCCGGCCGGCACCGTCGGTGATGGAGCGGGACATCCGACGGACGGTCAGACCCGGGCGAAGACGAGGACCGCGTTGTGGCCACCGAATCCGAATCCGTTGTTGAGCGCCGCCGGCACGTCCATGTGCCGGGCCTTGTGCGCGGCGACGTCCAGGTCGAGGGCGTCGTCGGGGTCGTCGAGGTTGATCGTCGGCGGGATCACCCCGTCCCGGATGGCCAGGATGGTGGCGATCGACTCCAGCGCGCCGGCGGCACCCAGCAGGTGCCCGGTCATCGACTTGGTCGCGGTCAGCACCGGGTGGGTACCGAGTGCGGACCGCAGGGCGACGATCTCGGCGATGTCACCGACCGGGGTGGAGGTGGCGTGCGCGTTGACGTGCACGATGTCCGAGCGGTCGATGCCGGCATCGGCGATCGCCATGTTGATCGCCCGGATCACGCCGCGCCCCTCGGGGTGCGGCTGCACGATGTCGTACCCGTCGGAGGTGAGCGCGGCGCCGGCCAGCCGGGCGTAGATCCGGGCCCCGCGCGCGGCGGCGTGGTCGGCCCGCTCCAGGACGACCGCGCCGGCCCCCTCGCCCAGTACGAAGCCGTCCCGGCCCTTGTCCCACGGTCGGGAGGCGCGCTCCGGGTCGTCGTTGCGGGTCGACATCGCCCGCATCGAGGCGAACCCGGCGATCGGCAGCGGGTGCACGACCGCCTCGGTGCCGCCGGCCAGCACCACGTCGGCGCGACCGGAGCGGATCATGTCGAGTCCGAGCGCGATCGCCTCGGCCCCGGTGGCGCAGGCGCTGGCCACCGAGTGGACTCCCGCCTGCGCACCCAGTTCCAGCCCGACCCACGCGGCCGGGCCGTTCGGCATCAGCATCGGGACCGTGTGCGGGGAGACCCGCCGCGGCCCGGACGCCTCCAGGATGTCGTCCTGGGCGAGCAGGGTCTGCGCCCCGCCGATGCCGGAGCCGACGCTCACCGCGAGCCGCTCCGGGTCCGGTGGCGAGTCGGCGAGGCCGGCGTCCGCCCAGGCCTCGTGCGCAGCGATCAGTGCGATCGCCTCCGACCGGTCGAGCCGGCGCAGCTTGACCCGGTCCAGTTTCTCGGTCGGTTCGACCGCGAGCTGGGCGGCGATGCGTACCGGGAGCTGCCCGGCCCACTCCTGGGTGAGCGGACCCACCCCGGAGCGGCCTGCCAGCATGGCCTCCCAGGTCGACGCGACGTCCCCGCCGAGCGGGGTCGTCGCGCCGAGCCCGGTGACGACGACGTCGGGACGACTCATGGTCAGGACTGCGCCTCGATGTAGGCGACGGCGTCGCCGACGGTCTTGAGGTTCTGGACGTCGTTGTCCGGGATCTTGACGCCGAACTTCTCCTCGGCGGCCACCACGACCTCGACCATGGAGAGCGAGTCGACGTCGAGGTCGTCGGTGAACGACTTCTCCTCGGCGACGTCGTCCGGGCTCACCCCGGCAACCTCTTCGAGGATCTCGGCGAGGCCGGCGGTGATCTCGTCACGGGTCATTGTGGTTCTTTCCTCTCCATGGATGGATATCTGCGGTGGCGGATCCGTCCGCCACCGCTGGTCAGCGTCCGACCGGTGGATGGTGGTGGCGCCGGGCCGGCGGCCGCGCCGCCCCGGCCCCGGAGCACCGGGTCAGGGGCACCGGACGACCTGTCCGGCGTAGGTGAGGCCGCCGCCGAAGCCGAACAGCAGCACCGGGGCGCCGGACGGCACCTCCCGGCGTTCGACCAGCTTGGAGAGGGCCAGCGGCACGCTCGCCGCCGAGGTGTTGCCGGACTCGACGATGTCCTTGGCGATCACCGCCTGCGGCATGTCGAGCCGCTTGGCGATGCCCTCGATGATTCGCAGGTTGGCCTGGTGCGGCACGAACGCGGCGATCTCCGACGGGGCGACGCCGGCCCGCTCGCAGGCCTTCAGGGCGAGCGGGGCCAGTGCGGTGGTGGCCCAGCGGAAGACCGACTGTCCCTCCTGCTGGATGTACGGGCGCCAGCCCTCGATCCGGACCGCATCGCTGCGCTCCGGGACCGAGCCCCAGACCACCGGCCCGATGCCGTCCGGCTCGTCGTCCCCGGTGGCGGTGAGCACGGCCGCCCCGGCGGCGTCGCCGAAGAGGATGCAGGTCGACCGGTCGGTCCAGTCGGTGAAGTCGGAGAGCTTTTCCGCGCCGATCACGATCGCGTTGCGGGAGGCACCGGCCCGCAGCGCGTGGTCGACGGTGCCGAGCGCGTACGAGAAACCGGAGCAGGCGGTGTTGATGTCGAACGCGCCCGGTGCGTCGATGCCGAGCTTGGCGGCGACCCGGCAGGCGGTGTTCGGGCTGCGGTCCACGGCCGAGCAGGTGGCCACCACGACCAGGTCGATGTCGGAGGCGGCCAACCCCGAGTTGGCCAGTGCCTTGTCGGCCGCGGCGGCGGCCATGTCGGCGACGGTCTCGGTGTCGGCGATCCGCCGGGTGACGATGCCGACCCGCTCGCGGATCCAGGTGTCGTTGGTGTCGACGAGCTGGGCCAGGTCGTCGTTGCTGAGTACCCGCGACGGCTGATAGTGGCCGAGCGCGATCATCCTGCTCACCGGAGCACCGCCGGGCGGTGGTCCGGGTTCTCCCGGTGACCGGTCATGAAAGCTGTCCTCCGATGCGGGCGAGGGGCTGGCCCGGGGCGACCGGGTCGTCGTGGTGGGCGAGCCATTCGGTGAGTACGCCGGAGCCGTGCGCGGTGACCTCGACCGCGCCCTGCCGAGCGGCGACGTGCCCGACGACCTGCCCGGACTCGATGGCGGTGCCCTCGGCCAGGCCCTCGACCGGTGCGAAGGTGCCGGCGGCACCGGCCACCACCACCCGGAACCGCGTGGCAGGCCGGTGCCCGGACGGTGCGCCGTGCCGGGCGATCAGGTCGCGGGCCGCGGCCAGGTCGTCCGGGGTGTTCAGGGTGACGATCTCGGGGACCGCTCCGGTGCCCTTGAGTTCCCGCTTGATCAGCCCGGCCAGGGTGCCGGCCGGGGGCAGCTCGATCACCGCGGTCACGCCGAGGTCGGCGAGGCGGCGGACGCAGACGTCCCAGCGGACCGGGGCGGTTACCTGGCGGACCAGGCGTTGCAGCATCTCCCGTCCGTGGTCGACGGCGGCGCCGTCGGCGTTGGAGAGCAGGATCCGGGTCGGGTCGTTCGGGGTGATCCCGGCCGCGATGCCGGCGAGGGCCTGCTCGGCCGGCGCCATGTAGGGGGTGTGGAAGGCCCCGGCGACCTTCAGGGCGATCACCTTGGTGCCGGCGGGCGGGTCGGCGGCGAACTTGGCCAGCCGGTCGACCGCACCGGCCACCACGATCTGGCCGGCGCCGTTGAAGTTGGCCGGGTGCAGGTCGTGTGCGGCGAGGGCGGCCAGCACCTCGTCCTGGTCGCCGCCCATCACCGCCGACATTCCGGTCGGTTCCAGCGCGCAGGCGGTGGCCATCTCCCGACCCCGTACGCCGGCCAGGGTGACCGCCGCCTCCGGGCTCAGTACGCCGGCCAGCGCCGCCGCGGCCAGTTCACCGACGCTGTGCCCGGCGGTTGCCGTCACGTCGTGCATCGGAAGCTGTTCGGCGGCGAGCAGGGCGGCGGCGACCAGCAGCGGCTGGGTACGCGCGGTGTCCCGGATCTCGTCGGCGTCACCCTCGGTGCCGAGCCGGACGAGGTCGACGCCGGCCAGCACGGACCACCAGCGCAGCCGGGCGGCCGTGCCGGGGAGCTGGAGCCACGGGGTCAGGAAGCCGGGCTTCTGGGAACCCTGGCCGGGTGAGAGTACGGCGAGCACGCTTACGACTCTCCTGGATCATCCGTCCCAGCGTGGTTGCCGTGATGTACCAATCCGCACTACCAGCTTTGTGGGGACCCTACAAAGATCCACGGCAGTCACGGACTTCTCGTTCCGTCTGTCCCATACGGGGCTACTGTCCCGTCCCTGGCCCGACCGGTGCGGACGGATCCAGCCGTCCGATCGTCAACGCCATCCGCAACGCGAAGGCGTCCCGGGCGGTGAGCGGAGAGAATCCCGTCACATCCGCGACCCGGCGCAGCCGGTACCGCACCGTGTTCGGGTGCACGAAGAGCGTCCGGGCGGCACTCTCCAGCACACCGCCGGCCGCGAAGAACGCGTCCAGGGTCTCCAGCAGTTCGCCGCCGGCCCGGACCAGCGCGGCGAAGA
This sequence comes from Plantactinospora sp. KLBMP9567, assembly GCF_033446045.1. Classification (NCBI taxonomy): domain Bacteria; kingdom Bacillati; phylum Actinomycetota; class Actinomycetes; order Micromonosporales; family Micromonosporaceae; genus Plantactinospora; species Plantactinospora sp. KLBMP9567. The sequence goes on from NZ_JAWQRR010000006.1 coordinate 64,873, forward strand.
CGTCCTGGCGCAGTGCCCGCCGGGCCTCCGGGTCACCGGCCAGGGCCCGCTCGGGAAGCAGGTCGGCGGCGGCCACCGGGCGGGGCGCGGCCGGCCAGGCCGGTGCGGCCCGGAAGCCGGCCAGCGCCGCCCGGGCCGAGTCGGTCGCCGCGTCCAGGCTCGGCACGGCCGGCCCGACCACCACCGGACCGGGGCCGAACCCGGCGAGCATCTTCGCGGTGGCGGCCAGTGGGTCGGTCGCGCCGCCGAGCACCAGGACGAGGCGGTCACCGTGCACCCCGCCGATCATCTCCAGGCCGAGCCGCCGGGTGACCCGGTAGATGGTGTGCAGCACGGCGGCGACCTCGCCGCCGGGGGACCGGCCCACCGCCACCGCCACCGGTGGGGCGTCCGACCAGCCCAGCGCCGCCGCCCGGCTGGCCAGCACGTCCGGGGAGTCGCCCCGGAGCAGCGCGTCCACCAGCAGCGCCTGGAGGCGGGCGTCCCAGGAGCCGCGCGACTCGGCGGCCCGCGCGTACACCCGGGCGGCCGCGAAGGCGATCTCCCGGGAGAACTTGAGTACGGCCTCGTGCAGCAGCCGTTCCTCGCCCGGCGCCGCGAGGTGCGGTACCTGCTCCTCCACCACGTCGATGGTCACCTTGATCAGGGCCACCGTCTGCTGGAGGCTGATCGACCGGGCCAGCGCCCGGGGCGCGGCGGCGAAGACCTCGTCCGGACTGTCCGCCAGCGCGTCGGCGCCGCTGCGGTCGTCGGCGTCCGGTCGCGATCGCAGCCACTCGACCAGGGACCGGACGCCGGCCTGGGCGACCAGCATCACCCAGGACCGCTGCTCGGCCGGCAGGTCGCGGAACCAGGGCAGCGTCTCGTCCATCCGGGTGACGCTGGCGCTGGCCAGGTTGCCCGCCGCCCGCTCGATCCGGCGCAGCGTGGCCGCCAGTTCGCCGTCGCCCGCCTCGCTCGCCATCGGCCCAGCGTGCCACGCGGAATCCCGGACGCCGCCACCGGCCGTGGCATCATGGCCCGATGGTCGCCCGCCCGCCGCTGGTGGTCCCGCTGCTCGCGCTCGCCGGTTTCCTGGTGCTGCTCGCACTGACCGTGGCCGGCTGGGCGCCGCTGGACCGGTTCGACACCGCCGTCAGCGACACCTTCCGGGGGTACGGCGACACCAGCCCTCGGGTGGTCGACGTGCTGCGGATCGCCACCGACGTCGCCGCCACGGTGCCGTTCCTGGTCGCCGGCCTGGCCGTCACGGTGGGGCTGGCCGTCCGGGGCGGGCGCCGGGCGGCCGCGCTCTGCGCCGTGGCGACGGTGCTGATACCGGTGCTCTGGGGGCTGATGCACTGGCTGGTGCACCACCCCCGGCCCGAGGACGGCTTCGTCGTGATCACCAGTAACGGGTTTCCGAGCGGGCACACCAGCAACGCGGCGGCGGCGGCGCTGGTGGCCGTACTCCTGCTCTGGTACCGGCTCGGCGGCCCGGCCCGGGTGCTCACCGTCGCGCTGGCCGTGGCCTTCGCGGCCTTCGTGGGACTTACCCGGCTGGCCCTGCTGGCGCACTGGCCGACCGACGTGCTCGGCGGCTGGCTGCTCGCGCTCGCCGTCGTCCCGCTGGCCGCCCGGGTGGTGCCGCCCCCGGCCGGCAGTCCCCAGGCACCCGACCGCCGGCCGGACCAGGCCGTCCGGTAGCGCGTCCCGCTCCGGTCGTCGACGGCTCGGCCGCCAGCCCGACCGGTGGTGGCTGCCAGCCCGACCGGTGGCGGACCGGGTCGGTCCGAGGCGGGACGGGGCACCAGGGGGCCCGGTCCGGAGGGCGACGGGCCGCGGGGGTGGACCGGACCGGGTCGGTCAGGGCGGCGGCAGGCCCAGTTCCTGCGCCAGGATCGCGGCCTGCACCCGGCTGCGCAGGCCGAGTTTGCCGAGGATCCGGCTCACGTGGGTCTTGGTGGTGCTCTCCGCCATCGTCAACCGCTCGGCGATCTGCTGGTTGGACAGCCCCAACCCGAGACAGGCCAGCACGTCCCGCTCCCGGGGCGTCAGGTCGGCCACCGCCGTCCGGGCGGTTGCCGGGGTGGTCGGCGTGGTGGCGGCGAAGGCGGTGATCAACCGACGGGTCACCGCCGGTGCGATGATCCCCTCGCCCCGGGCGACGGTACGCACCGCGTCGACCAGCCCGTCGGCGTCGGTGTCCTTGAGCAGGAATCCGGACGCGCCGGCCCGAAGCGCGCCGAAGACGTACTCGTCGAGGTCGAACGTGGTCAGCACCAGGACATCGGCCAACCGCTCGGCGACGATCTCGGCGGTCGCCGAGACACCGTCGAGCCGGGGCATCCGGACGTCGAGCACCGCCACGTCCGGCCGGAGCCGCCGGCACAGTGTCACCGCCTCCTCGCCGTCGGCCGCCTCGCCGACCACGTCCAGCCCGGGCGTAGCGGCGAGGATCAGCACCAGACCGGCCCGGACCGCGTCCTGGTCGTCGGCGACCACCACCCGGATCACCCGGCCCGCCCCCGATCCGGCACCACCGGGCCGGTCGCCGCTGGCCGGGGTGCCGACGGCGGTAACGCCGCCGGCCCGGTCGTCGTCCGGCCCGGTCACGGCGTCGTCCGGCCCGGTCACGGCGTCGTCCGGCCCGGTCACGGCGTCGTCCGGCCCGGTCACGGCGTCGTCCGGCCCGGTCACGGCCGGACCGTCGGCGGCACCACCGGCCGGCCAGCTTCCCCGGCGGAGCCGGGCGGCCCGGCGGGCTCGGGCCCAGGCCGGGTCGGCGGGCCGGGAGACTCGGCGTTCGGCAGTTCCGCGTGCACCCGCCAGCTCGATCCGTTCGGGCCGGCCTCGAACCGGCCGCCCAGCAGGGCGGCCCGTTCCCGCATCCCGATGAGTCCGGCGCCCGCACCGGGCAGGCCGGCCCCGGCCCCGCGGGCCTCACCGGAGCGGGCGAGCGGGTTCTCGATGGTGAGGCTGACCGACCGGCGCTCGTGGCAGATGGTCAGGGTGGTCGGGCCGGCGCCGTGCTTGAGCGCGTTGGTGAGCGACTCCTGGACGATCCGGTACGCGGCCAGGTCCACGCCGACCGGCAGCGGGCGTACCTCGCCGGTCGTGGAGAACCGTACCGGCAGGCCGGCGTCCCGGGCCTGGCCGACCAGCCGGCCCACCTCGGCCAGCCGGGCCCGGACCGGACCGTCGACCGTGCCCAGTCGGGTCGGTCCGGCGGCGGGGAGGCTGCCGCGCCCTGATACTCCGTCCGCCGCCGGTCCGGCACCGGGCGGGTTCCCCCGCGCGGAACTTCCACCCCCGCCCGGGCCGCCCGGCGACCGGTCCGGGATGGCCGGCCGGTGCGGGTCGCCCCCGGGCGACACGGGCTCGACTTCGGTCGGTGGCAGCACCGACCCGGGGTCGGCCGGTTCCCGGAGCAGGCCGATCATCTGCCGCATCTCGGCGAGCCCCTGCACGCTGTTCTCCCGGATCACCCGCAGCGCCTGGTCGAGCTGGGACCGGTCCAGCCCGGAGACCGAGAGCGCCGCGGTGGCGTGGATGGCGACCGCGCTCAGGTGGTTGGCGACCACGTCGTGCAGTTCCCGGGCCATCCGGCTCCGCTCCGCCGCCACCGCCTGGCGCCGGTCGAGTTCGGCCAGCCGGGCGGTCTGCTCGGCCCGGGCCCGCTCGGCCGCGGCCTGGTCGCGGTACTGCCGGACGCTGATGCCGCTGACCACCGGCAGCACTCCGATCAGCACTACCGGAATTCCCAGCCCGATGCCCTGCCAGGCCGGGGACGCCAGGAAGACACCGGTCAGCGCGGCGACCCCGGTCAGCGCCAGGTTGACCCGGAGCAGCCGGCGCCAGAGCCTCGCCGACCCGTAGACGCAGGAGTCGAAGAGGACCTGGGTGTAGACCAGGGTGGTGGCCAGCGACGATCCGTAGGCGAGGTCGACGACGATGGCGACGGTGCCCAGCGCCAGGCCGGTCCGGGTCGCCGCCCGGCGCAGCGCCACGGCCAGGCAGGCGAGGGCGAGTGTGCCGACGGAGAGCCCCGGCGGGGCGTCCAGCAGGCCGGGGTTGAGCGGGCCGACGACCCCGAGCGCCATCATCAGCAGCCCGCCCGCCAGGGACGCGGACGCCAGCGCGATGTCCCGGGCGAGGGACCCGCGCTCCAGGCTCAGCCGTGCGGTCACCCCTCGATCCCATCACACCGGCGGGCCCGTCCCGTCGGCTCCGATGACGAGGCCGCCCCGGTCAGGGTCCGTCGAAGGGTGTAGGCGTACCTCTTTCGGCGGACCCGGATCTCGGTACCGGTGCCGAGGGCGCGGCCGGTCGGCCCGCCGAGACTGGTGGCAGTGACCGGGCGGCAGGGCTCCAGGCAGCGCCGCCGTGCCGGAGCAGACCCGGGTGGCCGGGCGGAGGATCGGGGGTACGGGATGCTGGCGGTGATCGCCGCGGGCGAGATCGGGTTCTGGGTGCTGCTCGGTGCCGGACTGATCGCCCGCTATCCGCTCCGGATGCCCCGGCTCGGCGCGCTGCTGCTGCTCGGTACCCCGTTGATCGATCTTGTGATCCTGGTTGCCACCGTACTCGACCTGCGTCGGGGTGCCACCGCCGACTTCACGCACGGGCTGGCAGCGGCGTACCTCGGCTTCTCGGTCGCCTTCGGGCACAGCATGATCCGCTGGGCCGACCAGCGGTTCGCGTACCGGTTCGCGGGCGGCCCGCCACCCACCAAGCCGCCCAGCGGCGGCTGGGCCCGGGCTCGGTACGAGTGGCGGGAGTGGGCGAAGGGGCTGCTGGGCTGGTTTGTCGCCTGCGGGCTGCTCGGCCTCGGCATCCTCATGGTCGGCGACCCGGACCGCACCGCCGAACTGCTGGCCTGGATCGTGCGGTTGACCGTGGCGATCGTGATCTGGCTCGTCGCCTTCCCGCTCTGGGCGACCGTCTTTCCGAAGCCCGCCGGGCAGGAGTGACCACCGGCGGTGTCCCGCCGGCCGGAGGTTAACCAGTTCGTGACCTGGATCTTCCGCACTGCGGAATGCTGCAGTTTCTCGCCACGGCGGCATCGAACTCGTCGTCGGAGACCAGTACGGTGACATGGTCCCGGTGATGCGCTTTCCCGCACTGGCTCACCGTCAACCGTGTGGGTGCCACCGCACACCGGGGCGACCGCCCACCCGGCGGCGAGTGTGAGGAGGCCTGGATGGCGCATGACGCCGAGCGTGGCTGTTCGGAGGACGAGCCGGACTCGTTGCTTGGCGATCGTGGGCCGCTGCCCCCGCTCGGCCCGGTCGGACGGTTCCGCTGGGTCTGCGGCGCCAGTGCCGGGCTTCCGGCGGGTCCGCTCGACGGCCCGGCGCCCGGCCGGCCCGGCGCCGATCCGGTGGTCGCCGGGTCCCCGGACGGCCTCGACGATCCGCGATCGGCCGCGGATCCGGCCGACCCGTCCGGTGTGTCCCGGCCGGCGGCGGCGAGGACGTCGGCCCGGCCAGCCGGGCCGACGGCGGCGGACGACCAGGCCGGGATGTGCCGGCCCACGGACCCGGGGGAGGGCGCCGTGCTGGCCTCCGACCCGGGCGGCGCGGAGCACTCCCTGACCGATCCGGGGCGGGTGGGTGACCGGTCGAGGCTGGTTCCCCGGCCCCGCCCGGGCGAGCCGGACGGCGAGGTCCAGGACCGGCCCGCCCACGCCAGCACCTCGACGGGCAGCCCGGACGGGTCGTCGGAGACGCCGATCGAGCCGGCCGGCCGGCGTACCCCGGGTTGCCAGACCGATCTGCCGGGCTGGGCCGGGGCGCACCGGCACGGCGCGGTACGCCCGTCGCGGCGTTCCGTCCGGCGCGACCGCCCGCCGCGCCGCTGGTGCTGACCGCTGCCCGCCGGGGCCCTGCCCGTGGTCGGGGCCGGCCGGTCCGGACCGGATGCTTCCCGGGCGCTGGCTGGCCGGTCGGGTCAGCGGGTGCGGCGCCGGACCAGCAGTGCGATGCCGGCGAGCCCCAGTGTGATGGCGAGCAGCACGGCGCCGTTGAGCAGCATCAACTGCCGCAGATCGCCGAGCAGCCGGTCGACGTCCTTGCCGGTGCCGATCGCGTCGTCCGGGATCACCCGTTCGCCACCGCCGACCCCGCCGCCGTGCAGGCTGCCGACGTTCTGCTCGGGCAGCGGCACGCCGGCCGCCAGCAGGGTTTCGGCCATGGTCAGCCGGCCGAAGAACCAAGCCGCGCCGGGCCGGCTCTTGTCCGGCTGCCGGGCCGGTCGATAGACCCGCGGCCCGCCCTTGGCCAGCGGGTACAGGTCGTACGACTGCTGGGCGGCGTTGCCGACGTGCACCACGACGGTGTATTTCGGACCCAGGTCGGCGGCCTTCAACCCACGGGTGTTGCCGCCGCCGGTCTTCAGGAAGCCCACCTGGTCGACGAGCGCGGCGAAGAGTTCCGGCTTGTCCTGGGCCTGGACGGTCAGCGGGGCCGACAGGTCCTTGCCGCTGATGACGACCGACGTCGGCTTGGCCGGCTTCGCCTGGGCGGCGCCCGCGATCCCGAGCCAACTCGTCGCAGCGATCAACAGCGTAGCCACGCCGACAAGTCGACGACTCACCTCTCCGGCCATCGCCGACCTCCTCGCCCCGTCTCAATGGTGGCCATGATGCAGGTCACGCGCTGGTTGGTCGGTGGAGCGCACGGCACTGTCCGGGGTGGACCTGCCGTACTCACTACAAAGACTCCGCAGAACGCCGCTCGGTTGCACCTGGACGAGCAGTTATTGGAACTATCTGCGATCTAGGGTCGACTAAGGTGGCGAGCCATTGATCAGTTGGGCGAAATCGTAGCGGGACGGAGGCGATCATGGGGGCCCGGGTCACCCGTGTCGGAACACTGGTGCTGAGCGTCGTGCTGGTGGCGCTGAGCGTACTGCTGCCGGCCGGTCCCGCGGCCGCGCACAACTCGCTGACCAGCAGTGATCCCCGTAACGGCGCCCGGCTCGGAATGGCGCCGGCCAGCGTACGGCTGACCTTCCTGAACAAGCTCGACCCGCGCACCACGCGGGTCACGGTAACCGGCCCGGACAACGTCGACGCGGCGGCGGGTAAGCCCGCCTTCGCCGGCTCCCGGGTGACCGTGCCGGTCCGGCCGGGCGCCGCCGGGCTCTACATCGTCCAGTACCAGGTCGCGTCCGGCGACGGGCACCCGGTGAAGGGGGAGGTCCGGTTCACCCTCACCGTGGGGACCACCCCGACCGCCTCGCCGTCGGCCGCCGCGCCGACTCCGGTCGCCCCGGCCAGTTCGGCGCCGGCCACCGAGCCGCCGGCCGCGGCCGGACCACTGACCCCGGCCGCCGACTCGGGTGGACCGGCGTGGTGGCCGTGGGTCCTCGGTGCCGTACTGGTGCTGGCCGCGCTGGCCGGCGGACTGCTGCTCCGGCGCCGGAGTTCGAGCCGCTCCGGTTCCGCGAACTGATCGTTGCGCCACTGGCCGCTCCGGTTCCGGGTGCTCGTCGAACACCCCGGCAGCCGGACAGGTGCGGCCGGCGCGCCGCCGGTCAGACCAGTCGGAGCCGGGCCGCGCGGAGTCGGGTGAGGGTGCGCTCCCGGCCGAGTACGGCCAGCGACTCGAAGAGCGGCAGCCCGACGCTGCGCCCCGTCACGGCCACCCGGACCGGCGCCTGTGCCTTGCCGAGCTTCAGCCCCCGGCGGGCACCGACCTCCTCCAGGGTCGCCTTCAGCGGCTCCGCCGCCCACTCCGGCAGGGCCTCGAAGGCGGCGGTCGTCTCGTCCAGCAGGTCGGCGGAGCCCTCCTTCATGCTCTTCGCCCAGGCCGCCTCGTCGATCAGCGGCGAGTCCAGGAAGAGGAAGTCGACGTTCGGCACGATCTCGCTGAGTACCGCGATCCGGGTCTGGGCCAGCGGCGCCACCGCGGCGAACGCGGCCGGGTCGAACTCGGCCGGCTGCCAGGGCGGCGGGGCGATGGTCTCGGTACCGGTCAGCCAGGGCTGGCAGGCCGCGACGAACTCGTCGACCGGCAGCGCCCGGATGTACTCGCCGTTGAAGGCCCGCAGCTTCTTCTCGTCGAAGAACGCCGGTGACGGGTTCACCTCGGCCAGCCGGAACTCGGACTCGATCACCGACCACGGCACGATCTCCCGGTCGCCGGAGGGCGCCCAGCCGAGCAGCATCAGGTAGTTGCGCATCGCGTCGGCGAGGTAGCCCTCGTCCCGGTACGCCTCCAGGGCCACCTTGTCGCGCCGCTTGGAGAGCTTCTGCCGCTTCTCGTTCACCACCACCGGCACGTGGGCCCAGATCGGCGGCTTGACCCCGAGCGCGTCCCAGAGGAGCTGCTGCTTGGGCGTGTTCGGCAGGTGCTCCTCGGCCCGGATCACGTGCGTGATGCCCATCGTGAGGTCGTCCACGACGTTGGCCAGCAGGAAGACTGCCGAGCCGTCGCCCCGGGCGATCACGAAGTCCTCGATCAGCTTGTTCTCGAAGGTGGGCTCGCCGCGGACCAGGTCGACCACCACGGTCTCCCCCTCGTCCGGGGTACGGAACCGCAGCGCCCGACCCGGCCCGGGCTCCAGGCCGCGATCGCGGCAGAAGCCGTCGTAGCCCTGGTACTGCGAGCCGGTGCGGGCCTGGATCGCCTCCCGGGTGCAGTCGCAGTAGTACGCCCGGCCGGCGGTGTGCAGCCGGGTCGCGGCGGTGCGGTGCTCGCCCGCGTTGGCGGACTGGAAGTGCGGTCCCTCGTAGCTGCCCCGGGCGATCCCGATCCAGTCCAGCGCGGAGAGGATCCCCTCGGTCCATTCCGGGCGGTTGCGGGCCGCGTCGGTGTCCTCGATCCGCAGCACGAAAACGCCGCCCTGCTGCTTCGCGAAGATCCAGTTCTGTAGGGCCGAGCGGGCACCGCCGACGTGGAACATTCCAGTCGGGGAAGGGGCAAAGCGTACGCGTACCGTCACGGCCTCCAGCCTACGCACGCCCTCGGGGTGGCCCGCCACCAGGTTTCCCGGCCGCCCGTCCCGTGCGGTGATCGCGGCGAGCCGCCCCTCGGCCCGGCCCCGGGCCGGCGAATTCCACGGCGGTAGTTTCTTCCGGCGTGTCGATAGTCAATCGTCCGGTTTCGTCCGTAATCGTGAATAAGCTGCCAATGGTCACGGGTTGTCCGCAATGGAGGCGACTGAGGATGATGCTCATCGAACGCAGCACGCGGGTCTCCGCACCGATCGAGGCGGTGTGGGACCTGGTCCAGCGGGCTGAACACCTGCCGGGCTGGTTGGCCGGGGTACGCCAGGCGGAGGTGCTCTCCGGGGAGGGGATCGGCCGCCGTCAGCGGGTACACGCGGCGGGCCGGGCGCTGGACGCCGAGGTGATCGCGTATCAGGAGCCGACCCTGATCGCGTGGCGCGAGCGGGCCGAGGGCTCGGGCGCGCGGGCCGAGGCGCGCACCGAGGTCTACGTCGAACTCGCACCGGAGGAGGACGGCACCTCGGTACGCCTGATCATGGTCCGCTGGCCCGCCGGCCCGGTCAGCGGGGCGCTGCTGCGCTGGGGGATGCGTCGGGTGGGTGCCGACCTTGAGGGCTCGCTCGCCCGGCTCACCGGGTTGGCCACGGTCGGCTGAGGGGCGGGTCGTCGCGGTGGCGACGTCCCGCCCCTCAGGGTCGATCAGTGGCGGACGGTCAGGAGTCCCCGCCGGTCTCGCCCACCGGGGCCGCCGCGATGTCGTCGATCGCGTACTTCTTCGCGGCCTCGGCCGGCACCGACGGCGGCACCACGCCGCGCCGCGCCAACTGGCGTAGCGCCGCGACGGTCACCGACTCGGCGTCGACGTGGAAGTGCCGGCGCAGCGCGTGCCGGGTGTCCGAGAGCCCGAAACCGTCGGTGCCGAGCGAGGTGTAGTCGCCGGGGATCCACCGCGAGATCAGGTCGGGTACCGCCCGCATCCAGTCGCTGACCGCCACCACCGGTCCGTCGGCGTCGGCCAGCTTGCGCTGGATGTACGGCACCCGCGGCTCGTCGCCCGGATGCAGGAGGTTGTACTCCTCGCACTCCACCGCGTCCCGGCGCAGCTCGGTCCAGGAGGTGACCGACCAGACGTCCGCCGCCACACCCCAGTCCTGGGCCAGCAGGTGCTGGGCCTTCAGCGCCCACTGCATGCCGGTGCCGGAGGCGAGGATGTTGGCCCGGGGCGCGTCGCCGCCGTCCGCGCCGCTGACCGGGGGAGCCGGCGAGTACCGGTAGATCCCCTTGAGCAGCCCCTCCACGTCGACGTTCTCCGGCTCGACCGGCTGGAGGATCGGCTCGTTGTAGACGGTCAGGTAGTAGAAGACGTTCTCCGGCCGCTCGCCGAACATCCGGTGCAGGCCGTTCTCGAAGATGTGCGCGATCTCGAACGCGAACGCCGGGTCGTACGCCACCACGGCCGGGTTGGTCGCGGCGATCAGGTGCGAGTGGCCGTCCTCGTGCTGCAGGCCCTCGCCGTTGAGCGTGGTCCGGCCCGCGGTGGCGCCGAGCACGAAGCCCCGGGCCATCTGGTCGGCGGCCGCCCAGAACGCGTCGCCGGTGCGCTGGAAACCGAACATCGAGTAGAAGATGTACAGCGGGATCATCGGCTCGCCGTGCGTGGCGTACGCCGAACCGGCGGCGGTGAACGAGGCGACCGAGCCGGCCTCGTTGATCCCCTCGTGCAGGATCTGCCCGGTGATCGCCTCCTTGTACGACAGGAACAGCTCCCGGTCCACCGAGGTGTACTTCTGGCCGTGCGGCGAGTAGATCTTCTGGGTCGGGAAGAGCGAGTCCATCCCGAAGGTCCGCGCCTCGTCCGGGATGATCGGCACAAACCGCTTGCCGAACTCCCGGTCCTTCATCACGTCCTTGAGCAGCCGGACGAAGGCCATGGTGGTGGCGATCTTCTGCTTGCCGGAGCCCTTCTTGACGTCGCCGAAGCGCTCGCTGCCCGGCACCGGCAGCGGTGCCCACTCGGTACGCCGGCTGGGCAGGTAGCCGCCGAGCTGCTGCCGCCGCTCGCGAAGGTATTCCATCTCCTCGGACTTCTCGCCCGGGTGGTAGTACGGCGGCAGGTAGGGGTTGCCCTCCAGCGCCGAGTCGGGGATGTCCAGGTAGAGCCGGTCGCGGAAGCTCTTCAGGTCGTCCAGTGTGAGCTTCTTCATCTGGTGCGTGGCGTTGCGGCCCTCGAAGCTCGACCCCAGCGTCCAACCCTTGATCGTCTTGGCCAGGATCACCGTCGGCTGGCCGGTGTGCTCGACCGCCGCCTTGTACGCCGCGTAGAGCTTGCGGTAGTCGTGCCCGCCCCGCTTGAGGTTCCAGATCTCGTCGTCGGAGAGCCCCTCGACCATCTTGCGGGTACGCGGGTCACGGCCGAAGAAGTGCTCCCGGACGTACGCCCCGGACTCCGCCTTGTAGGTCTGGTAGTCGCCGTCCGGCGTGGTGTTCATCAGGTTGACCAGCGCGCCGTCGGTGTCCGCGGCGAGCAGCGGGTCCCACTCCCGGCCCCAGACCACCTTGATCACGTTCCAGCCGGCGCCCCGGAAGAACGCCTCCAGCTCCTGGATCACCTTGCCGTTGCCCCGCACCGGCCCGTCCAGGCGCTGCAGGTTGCAGTTGATCACGAAGGTGAGGTTGTCCAGCTCCTCGCGGGCGGCCGCGCCGATCGCGCCGAGCGACTCCACCTCGTCCATCTCGCCGTCGCCGAGGAACGCCCATACGTGCTGGTCGGAGGTGTCCTTGATGCCCCGGTGCTGCAGGTAGCGGTTGAACCGGGCCTGGTAGATCGCGTTGATTCCGCCGAGCCCCATCGAGACGGTGGGGAACTCCCAGAAGTCCGGCATCAGCCGCGGGTGCGGGTAGGACGGCAGCCCGCCGCCCGGGTGCGACAGCTCCTGCCGGAAGCCGTCGAGCTGGTCCTCGGTCAGCCGCCCCTCCATGAACGCCCGGGCGTACATGCCGGGGGAGCCGTGGCCCTGGTAGAAGATCTGGTCGCCGCCGCCCGGGTGGTTCTTGCCCCGGAAGAAGTGGTTGAACCCGACCTCGTAGAGCGACGCCGAGCTGGCGTAGGTGGAGATGTGCCCACCGACGCCGATCTCCGGCCGCTGCGCCCGGTGCACCAGCATCGCGGCGTTCCACCGGATGTACGCCCGGATCCGCCGCTCGATGTGTTCGTCCCCCGGGAACCAGGGTTCCTGCTCCGGCGGGATGGTGTTGATGTAGTCGGTGGTGGTCAGGGGCGGCACCCCGACCTGGCGCTCCCTGGCCCGCTCCAGCAGGCGCAGCATGACGTACCGGGCGCGTTTGGCGCCGCGCTCGTCGATGACACCGTCGAGTGACTCGACCCACTCGCTGGTTTCTTCGGGGTCGATGTCCGGAAGCTGGCTCGGCAGGCCGTCGCTGATCACCGGGCGCTTGCGTTCCGTGGCCACAGGCGTTCCCTAGGTTGTGTGTGGGATAGGTCTCTAGCGCCATCCTGCCCCCTGATGCCTGGCTCCGTCACGTCTAGACCCGGCAGAGGCGATGCGCGACACAGGTACCAGGCGGTAACTTTCCGGCAACGCGGCGTTCTTCGCCCCCGAAGTTCAAGATCGGCTCGGCGGTCCGGAAGACTGGGGGAATGCAGAGCGAGGTGATCACCATCCGGACCGGATCCCGCCCCGTGGTCCGGGACATCACCCGGGAGGCCGAGCAGTTCCTCTCCGGTCGGGGCGACGGGCTGCTGCACGTCTTCGTGCCGCATGCCACCGCCGGCCTGGCGATCATCGAGACCGGAGCCGGTTCCGACGACGACCTGCTGACCGCGCTGGACGAGCTGCTCCCGACCGACGACCGCTGGCGGCACCGGCACGGTTCACCGGGGCACGGCCGGGACCACGTCCTCCCCGCCTTCCTGCCGCCGTACGCCACGCTGCCGGTGCTGGACGGCCGGCTCGCGCTCGGCACCTGGCAGTCGATCTGCCTGGTCGACCCGAACGGCGACAACAGCACCCGCCAGGTCCGGTTCTCCTTCCTGCCCGGCTGACCAGGTTTTCTGCACCCCGGGAGGCCCCTTCGGGGACAAGCCCGGGCGCGATCGGGTCGGGGCGGCTGGCGGACGAGGGAGCCCGGTGTGGCGGCGGATCGGTAGCCTCGCGCGAATGACGCCATCCCGAATCGACGCGCCGATCGTCGCCGTAACGGTCTATCCGGACCGGGCCCGGGTGACCCGCCGGACGGATCTCCGGCTACCGCCCGGGGAACACCGGGTCCGGATCGGGCCACTGCCGCTCGGCCTGCTCCGCGACTCGCTGCGGGTCGGCGGGCGCGGCCCGGCGACCGTACTCGGAGTGGACGTGTCGACCGAGGTGCTGCCCAGGGCCACCGAGGGGACCGCCGCCGGACTGACCGAACGGCGTCGCGGGATCACCGCGGAGCTGGCCGAACTGGCCGACGCCGAAGCCGTCGAGGGGCAGCGCGCCGACTTCCTGGCGCTGCTCACCCAGCGGGCCGGTGCCAGCTACGCCCGGGCGCTCGCCGCCGGCGAGGCCACCCCGGGTGACGTCGCCGGCTTCACCGACTCGGTGGCCGAGCAAACCGCCGCCAGCCAGGCCCGGCGGCGGGAGCTGGCCCGCCGCCAGGAGGAGGCCCGGGAACGGCTGGCCGCGGTCGAGCGGGAGATCGCCGCGCTGTCCGGCCGACGGTCGCCGGACCGGCTGGCCGCCGAGGTGACCCTGCGGATCGAGCCGGACGGGCAGGCCGAGCCGACCGCACCGGAGCCGTCCGCCGAGGTCCAGCTCGAGCTGTCGTACGTGGTGCAGGGCGCGGGCTGGACCTCCTCGTACGACCTGCGGCTGGTCGACGAGACCCTGACGCTCACCTGGTTCGGGCTGGTCAGCCAGCGGACCGGGGAGGACTGGCCGGAGTGTGCGCTGCTGCTCTCCACCGCCCGCCCGGCGACCGGCACCGAGCTGCCGGAGCTGGAACCGTGGTATCTGCGCCAGGCGGAGCCGACGGTCTGGATGGAGCAGGAGGGCGGCTGGGGCGGCGGGCCGGTCCGGGCGAGGGCGGCCGGCGGGCCGCTCTCCCCGGCGGCGATGCCGGTACCGGGCGCCGCCGGCACGGCGCAGTCGTCCGGTGCCGCTCCCCGCCCGCCCGCGCCGGTGGCGCAGCCCACCGCCACCCTCACCCAGGGGGCGCAGGCCGCCACCTACGAGCCGGCCCGCCCGGTGGCCGTACCGGCGGACGGGGGCGCACACCGGGCCGTCGTCGCCGTACTGGAACTGGCAGCCCGGCTCGACCACGTCACCGCGCCGGTGCGTACCCCCGGGGTGCACCTGCGGGCCACCGCCGTCAACGGCTCCGAACACACCCTGCTCCCCGGGCCGGCGTCGGTGTTCCACGGCGGCGACTTCGTCGGCGGTACGACGCTGCCGACCTGGGCGCCGGGTGAGGAGGTCGAGGTGGCGCTCGGGCTCGACGACCGGATTCGGGTGAAGCGGGAGCTGGTGCGGCGCAGCGACACCAAGGCCACCCTGGGCTCGACCCGGCGCAGGGAGGTCGAGTACCGGATCACCCTGGCCAACCACACGCCCCGACCGGCCCGGCTGACGGTGCGCGACCAGCTCCCGGTCTCGCAGAGCGACGGGATCACGGTCCGGGAGCTGCGGCTCGACCCGCCGCCGGACGAGCGGGCCGCGCTCGGCGAGCTGATCTGGCGGGTGGAGCTGCCGCCGGGCGGGTCCCGGGAGATCGTCACCGGGCTCCGGGTGGAGCTGGCCAAGGGGGTCGAACTGGTCGGCTGGCGCGATTAGCGCGTCGCCTTGCCCGCCCCGTCGGGTCCGAGCAAGGCGAAGACGCTGCCCACCGGATCGCGAGTAGCGCCGGCAAACGCGCGGGTGGCCGGCGGCGGGCGGTCCTGGCCGGCCCGGACCCGAACCGGGCCGGCCAGGAACCGGGTCGACCCGGCGGGACCATCGCGGGTCGATGCGGTGCGGGTCTCAGGGCCGCAGGTTCTCCCGGGCCGCGGTCTCCGCCGCCTGGTCGACCAGGGACCGGGCGGCGGCGGTGGCCGGGTCGACCGGCCGGTCGTACGTCTGGTGCAGCCCCGGCACCCGGTCCTCGACCACGAACGACGCCCGGGTGTAGGCCGGCGCGCCCGCCGTGGTGACGTGCGGCAGCACCTTGAAGTCGGCCCGCATCTCCCGCTCGGTGAACCGGGTCAGCACGTAGCCGCGCTGGTTGTTGTGGAACTTCAGGTGCGGGTTGTGCGGGAAGTACGGGTGGCTGCCGGTCACCGAGTCGGCGCCGTTGCCGCCCGAGGTGATCGACGAGCAGACCAGCTCGGCGCCGACCGTCCGCGAGGTCGGGTCGTCGTAGTCGAGCTTGAGGTCGGTGGCCCAGTGCGCGTGCACGTCGCCGGTCAACACGATGGTGTTGCGGACCTTCGCCTCCACCCAGCCCCGGGTGATCCGGTCCCGGGAGCCGACGTACCCGTCCCAGCTGTCCATCGAGGCGAACCTGGCCGGGCCGGCGTCGGTGTCCCGCTGGCCGAAGAAGACCTGCTGGCCGAGGACGTCCCAGCGGGCGTCGGAGCGGCGGAACCCGTCGATCAGCCAGCGCTCCTGCTCGGCACCGGTGATCGAGCGGGCCGGGTCGAGCGCTGCCGGGCAGTCCTTCGTGCCGTCGCCGCAGGCCTGGTCGTCGCGGTACTGCCGGGTGTCGAGCATGTGGAAGTTGGCCAGCCGACCCCAGCGGATCCGCCGGTAGAGCTGCAGGTCGATGCCGTTCGGGATCGAGGTGCGGCGCAGCGGCATGTTCTCGTAGTACGCCTGGAACGCCGCCGCCCGGCGGGCCAGGAAGTCCGGCTGCGGGATGTCCGGCCGCTCGTGGACCTCGTCGGCCCAGTTGTTGTCCAGCTCGTGGTCGTCCCAGACCACCACCCAGGGCGCGACCTGGTGTGCGGCCTGCAGGTCCGGGTCGGTCTTGTACTGCGCGTGCCGCTGCCGGTAGTTCGCCAGCGTGACCGTCTCCGGCCCCTCGTGGTCGCGCGGGTTGCCGCCCGGGATGGTGTAGCTGTCCTTGGTGTACTCGTACTGGTAGTCGCCGAGGTGCAGGACCAGGTCCGGGTGCTCCTCGGCGAGCCGCCGGTACGCGGTGAAGTAGCCGTGCTCGAACTGCGAGCAGGAGGCGAAGGCCATCAGCAGCTTCCCGCCACTGGCCCAGGCCGCCGGGGCGGTACGGGTCCGGCCGACCGGCGAGGTGTGCCGCTCGGCGTGGAACCGGTAGAAGTACTCGCGCCCCGGTTGCAGCCCGTTCAGCTCGACGTGCACGGTGTGCCCGGACTGCGGGCGGGCCACCGCCGTGCCCCGGCGTACCACGTGCCGGAACCGCTCGTCGGCGGCGAGTTCCCAACGCACCGGCACGGTCCGATTCGGCATGCCGCCCAGACCGTCGGAGGCCAGCGGGGTCGGTGCGAGCCGGGTCCAGAGCACGAAGCCGTCGGAGTCCGGGTCGCCGGAGGCGACGCCGAGGGTGAAGGGGTCGGCGGCCAGCGGTCGGGCGGCGGCGGCCGCGCTGGGCAGGCCGGTCACCGCGCCGGCGGCCCCGGCCGCGGCGCCGGTGAGCAGGAGGGTACGGCGGGACAGAGCCATCGAGATCTCCCAAGATCCGGTGGACAGGCTCCGAGCAGCCTGGCGAGCACCGGTTCATCGGGCCGATCGTCCCGATAACGCCCAGTCGAACAAGAAGTGAAGCGAAGGGGGCGGCTTGCCCGATTCACTGGGTCCCGCGCCCAGTGGCCCTTCAGTGCTCAGCGGGCCGGCAACGGCAGGACGAGCAGGTCCATGTCAGGCCCCCACGGCAGATGTGAGCTGTCGACCTTCCGCCAGCCGGCCCGCTCGTAGAGGCGTCGGGCAAGGGATCGTGGGTCGGATGCGAGGGTTGCCCACGTCTCGGGGCGGCCGACGAGAAGTCGACGCATCAGCTCGGCGCCGATGCCGTGCCGGCGGCGGTCGGGGTGGACGATCCATTCCATGACCGCCAGCTTGGCCGCCGCCAGGATCTCCGGAACCGGGTCGGCGTCGGCACGCGACCACCACACTCCGGCCGGCATCGTCCATCCATAGGCGGCACCGACCAGATCCGGGCCGTCCTCGGCGGCAACCAGAGTGAAGCCCGGCCGTACGGACTCCTCAGGAAGCTTCGCCGCGAATCCGGCCACCTCGTCCGGTCCCTCCTCATACGGCGGCTCCGCGTACACCACGCTGTACAGCTCGACGAGGCCCGGGAACAGCGGCATGGCGGACGAGCCGTCGAGACGGCGGTAGGTGACCACCGTCGAAGGCTACGTCCGGACGGTCGGGATGCGAGCTTCCAGTTCGGCGACTCCCGAATGAGCGGTCCCCGGCGGCACCACGGCGACCACCTGTCGGGCAACCTCGTGCAGCAGTTCGTTGTGTTGATCGGCGGGCAGGGCATCAAGCAGGTCGGCGGCGTGTCGTAGCCCGTCGGAGACGTGCCCGGACTGGATCAGGCATGAGGCGTGGTGCAACTGCACCTGGGTGCGGAGCCGGGCTTGGCTCGCCGGATACAAGGCGAGCGCCTGCTCTTGCGCCCTGTTGGCTCCGGTCAAGTCGCCGATCTGGGTGTACACGTACGACTCGGTGTGGCGTAGCCGGTGCACCGGCCAACCCCACAACGACTCGGCGTTGGCGATGACGGTGGGTGGTAGCTGGTCGGTGATGTCCGCGACTCGCCGTACCTCGATTCGGGCCTCGGCGTGCCGGCCGAGCAAGGCGAACGCCTGAGCCCGTCCGGCATGAAGGCCAGCGGTGGCGGCGGTGGCCGTACCGGCGCCGAGGTGCACGGCCTCGTCCGACATGGTGAGGACATCGGCGGGGCTGCTGTGGCCGTAGCTCGCGTTGACGGTCTCCCAGGCCCGCACCAACACCTGCGCTTCGACGTCGCCGGACTCGTCGGCCGCCTTCCGGGCGGTGTACCACCACCGTCGGGCGAGGAAGACCTGCCCACCCGCCACCAAGGTCATGGCGACGATGACGGAGAGTTGTGCCGCAATGCCGGTAAGGCTGGAGCGTCGGCCGCCGCTGTCGGCGTCGATCATCGCTTGTAGCACGGCCAGGTCGGTGGTCAACTGATCCATCAACGCCGCAGGCGGAAGCCGGTAGTAGGCGTACCCGTAGTCGGCGACGATCTGCCGCCATTCGTCGAGGTCGTTCCCGCCGACAGCGGCGCCAATGCCGTGCCGGAGGGCTTCGAGGCCGACGGTTGGTGGGGCGCTGACAGCTAGGGCGCTGAGCGCCCGCAAGACGGTACGGCGTTGCATCTCCACCTCGCCAGAGTGCCGCTCGTATGCGGCTACCAGCGTCCCACCGGCATCTAGTGCCCGGTCAACAGCGGTAACAAGATCGGTGGACGGTTGCCGGACGCCTCGTTCGACCTGGCTGAGGTAGCTGAAGTCGTATTTGACCCGCGCGGACAGGGCACGCAGTGAGAGTCCTCGTTTGGCGCGAAGGTGTCGCAGGGCGGTGCCGAACGTCTTCACGGGGCTCCATGATCCAGTGTGGGCTGTTGTGTGTGCCCACTGCTCACCGCTATGTGTCCGTAACGCTACCGGCGACGCTACAGCTGGGTCGCCGATTCATGAAGCGGCCCGAGAGCTGGACGCGGTGACACGACCTTCCGTCAGCACCCGGTACGGCCGCGCGCCGCGTCCACCAGCCGGGCGCCACCCACCCTCTTTCCGCACCGGGCGGCGCCCACCAGGCGGGCGTGGCGGCCGGTGCCGGGGAGGGCCCGGCCGCCACGCCCTCAGGAGCGAGGGAGGACGACGTTGTTCACGTGGTGGACGCGGTGGCGCGGCCGGCGGGCTGAACGTCGCGCCGCCCCGCAGATCCTGGCCGCCGCCCAGCTCGACGACGCGGCCGAGCAGCGGGCGGCCCGTGAACGGGTCCTCAGGTTGGCCGGCGCCTACTACGACGCGCGCCGACAGGCGGCCCGTGAACGGGCCCGAGCTGCCTGGGCCGCTGACACCCGGTGGGACGGACAGCCCATCATCACGACGGGCCAGCGACGGCAGTATCGGAGTCGGTCGTGAACGGTGTGCTCCGGATCTTCGATCTGATCCTTGCCGGGCTGGCGTGGCTGGCTGACGAACTACACGGGGTCCGCGACTACCGGCGTGAGGCCAGCCGCTGGCGCCGGGTGCCCGGGCCTGACCGATGAGCGGCGGGATCGCCGGGGACTGGAACCCAGCACTGGAGTACGCCGTCGCCCGGCTGGCCCACGATCTGCACCAGCGCGGCGGACGCTGTCTCAACTGCACCCGCGACGGCTGCCGGGTCGACTCCTGGGCGACCGAGGTGCTCCGGCGGGAGCGGGTGGTGCGGATCCTGCTCTCCGGAACGCTGCCGGCCAACGCGACCCTCGACGACATCCGGGCGGCCCTGGCACGTGTTCACGTACCGGAAGGGGGTTAGCCAGTGCCCGGCGGGCCCGCGGAGCTGCGGGTCGTCGCGGACGCCACCGGCGGTTGTGACGTGTCTGAGTGGTCAGGGGTGGCCGGCGTCGGTAATGCTGTCGGACGTGACCACCCCCCAAGATCTCGACGAACGGTTCCGGGAGGCGGTCGGCGCCGTCGAGGTGTCGGCGTCCGGGCGCACGGCCTCCGGGCCGGTCCGGGACGGCGGCACGCTCGATGGCCGGACGGCCCTGGAGCTGTTCGACGCCCAACTGGTCAGCCGGCATCTCGATCTCGCGGCTCGCTGGCTGCGCAGCTTCGGTGAGGGGTTCTACACCATCGGCTCCTCCGGGCACGAGGGCAACGCCGCGGTGGCGCTCGCGGTCCGGCCGACCGATCCGGCCCTGCTGCACTACCGGTCCGGCGCGTTCTACTGTGCCCGGGTCGCCCAGGCCGAGGCCGAGGGCTCCGCTGCCCGGGCCGAGCGGGCCGACGGTGCGGCGCACCGGGTCGGGGTCGCCGAACGGGTGGCCGAGGCGATGCGCGGTCAGGACAGCAACGGCAACTCCGGCGACCGTGGGGACGACGACGGGGCCGTCGCACCGGAGGCGGTCCTCGACGCCGCCCGGGACGTGCTGCGCGGGGTGGTGGCCTCCGCCGACGAGCCGATCGCCGGTGGCCGGCACAAGGTCTTCGGCAACGCGGCCGTCGCCGTCATACCGACCACCTCCACCATCGCCTCGCACCTGCCCCGGGCGGTCGGGATCGGCTTCGCCATCGAACGGCTGCGCCGGCTCGGCGACGGCCGGGGGCGGCCGACCGGTCGACGGGCGGCCGGCGGTGCGGCCTGGCAGCGCGGCGAGGCCGAGTCGGCCTGGCCGAGCGACGCCATCGTGGTCTGCTCGTTCGGTGACGCCTCGGTCAACCACGCCACCGCCGTCGCCGCGTTCAACACCGCCGGCTGGTGCGACCACACCGGGTTGCGTATCCCGGTGCTCTTCGTCTGCGAGGACAACGGGCTCGGCATCAGCGTGAAGTCGCCGGACGGCTGGGTGGCGCAGAGCCTGCGGGCCAAGCCGGGGATCCGGTACTTCTCGGCGGACGGCTGCGACCTGGTCGAGACGTACGACGTGGCGGTCGAGGCGGCCGCCTGGGTGCGCCGGTACCGCCGGCCCGCCGTACTGCACCTGTCCACGGTGCGGCTGATGGGGCACGCCGGGGCGGACGCCGAGATCGGGTACCGCAGCGCCGTCGAGATCGCCCGGGACGTGGCCCGGGATCCGGTGGTGGCCACCGCCCGGTTGCTCGCCGAGGCCGGCCTGGGCACCCCCGAGGAGCTGATCGCCCGCTACGACGAGGTCGGCTGGCAGGTCCGCAAGGTCGCCGAGGAGGTGCTCGGCGAGCGCAAGCTGGACAGCGCGGCGGACATCGTGGCGCCGCTGGCGCCGAGGCGCCCGGTCCGGGTTGCCCGGGCGATCACCGACGCCGCCGGCCGGGCCGCCGGGCCGGGCGCCGCCGCCCGCGGCGCCGCCTTCGACGGCAAGCTGCCGGAGCAGGCCGGCCCGCTCACCCTGGCCCAGACCATCAACGCCGCGCTCGCCGACGGGCTGCTCGACTATCCGGGCATGACCGTCTTCGGCGAGGACGTGGCGGCCAAGGGCGGGGTGTACGGGGTCACCAAGGGCCTGCGGGAGCGGTTCGGCGCCCCCCGGGTCTTCGACACGCTGCTGGACGAGACCTCGATCCTCGGGCTCGGTCTCGGCGCCGGGCTGAGCGGGATGCTGCCGGTGCCCGAGATCCAGTACCTGGCGTACCTGCACAACGCCGAGGACCAGCTCCGGGGCGAGGCGGCGACGATGCAGTACTTCTCCCGGGGCGCCTACCGCAACCCGATGGTGGCCCGGATCGCCGGGCTGGCCTACCAGGACGGGTTCGGCGGGCACTTCCACAACGACAACTCGCTGGCCGTACTCCGGGACGTTCCGGGGCTGGTGCTCGCGGTGCCGGCCCGGGCCGACGACGCCGCCCCGATGCTGCGCTCCTGCCTGGCCAGCGCGGCGGTCGACGGCAGCGTCTGCGTCTTCCTGGAGCCGATCGCGCTCTACCACACCCGGGACCTGCACGCCGAGGGCGACGGGGAGTGGCTCGCGCCCTACCTCGGGCCGGGTGGCTGGACGGCCAGCCACGTCCCGATCGGCCGGGGCCGGGTGTACGGCGTCGGCTCGGCGGAGGACGTCACGATCATCACGTTCGGTAATGGTGTTCGCATGTCCCTGCGGGCCGCCGCCAAGCTGGCCGAGGAGGACGTCGGCGTCCGGGTGCTGGATCTGCGCTGGCTGGCTCCGCTGCCGGTGGCGGACATCATCCGGGAGGCCCAGGCGACCGGCCGGGTGCTGGTCGTGGACGAGACACGCCGGTCCGGCGGGGTCGGTGAGGGAGTGGTGGCGGCGTTGGTCGATGCCGGTTTTGTCGGATCTGCCCGTAGGGTAGCTTCTATCGATACCTTTGTCCCGTTGGGTCCGGCCGCCCGTCACGTACTGGTCTCCGAAGAGGCCATTACCCAGGGTGCCCGAACGCTGCTGGCACGGTAAATTCCCTTCGACTCGGTGCGCCACTTGCGCGCGACGGGACAACTGTGTGGACTTTGCGTCATCGGCGTCGCACGGATGCCGCTGGCAGTGGAGATGAGGAGGCACGTGACAGTGAGCGCGACCGCTGGTCAGGCCGCCGACGGCGTACGGAGTCTGGCGGACCGGTTCGGCATCGAGCCGGGGATGGTCGTCATGGAGATGGGCTACGACGACGACGTCGACCAGGATCTCCGGGAGGCCCTGACCGATCGCTGCGGAGAGCTGGTGGACGAGGACACCGACGAGGTCGTGGACTCGGTGCTGCTCTGGTACCGGGACGGCGACGGTGACCTGTTCGAGATGCTCGTCGACGCCCTCGGCCCGCTGGCTGACAACGGCGTGGTGTGGCTGTTGACGCCCAAGGCCGGGCGGGAGGGCCACGTCGAGCCGAGCGAGATCAGCGAGACGGCGGTCACCGCCGGCCTCCAGCAGACGTCGACCGTCAACGCCGGCAAGGACTGGAGCGGCGCGCGACTGGTCCTCCGCCGGGGTGCCAAGGCGAAGAAGTAGCCCGGGCGGCGACACGGGTACCGTCCCGCCCCGGACGGTGCTCGTGGCCAGACCCGTCCCGGACGGTGCTCCCGGTGGGCACCCGCACGACCGTACCGGCCGATCCCGCATGATCAGCCGGTCGGTGCCGCACGACCAGGGAGGACCACATGCCGATCGACGTCGGTGCCCAGGCGCCGGACTTCGTGCTGAAGGACCAGAACAACCAGCGGGTGCGCCTGGCCGACCTGCGGAGTCGGCGGGTGGTGCTGCTCGTCTTCTATCCGCTGGCGTTCACCGGCACCTGTCAGGGGGAGCTGGCCGAGCTGCGGGACAACCTCGACGAATACCAGAACGACGACGTGCAGGTGCTGACGGTCAGCGTCGACTCGGTGTACGCGCACAAGGTCTGGGCCGACCGGGAGGGCTACCAGTTCCCGATGCTGGCCGACTTCTGGCCGCACGGGGCGGTGGCGAAGGCGTACGGCGTCTTCAACGAGACGGCGGGGTTCGCCGACCGGGGCACCTTCGTGATCGACAAAACCGGTACGGTGCGCTTCGCCGAGTGCAACGGGCCCGGTGAGCGGCGCGACCAGGCGGGTTGGCGCAAGGCCCTGGCCGCGGCGCGGGACTGAGTCGGCACCGGAGCCGACCGGGGCGGGGGCGGCCGCTGTCGCGGACACCCGGATCGGCGAACTGGGTGGAGCGGGTGCCGGGGCGGCAGGGTAAGCTTGCCGCCGCCGGTAGGCCGTCAGGCGCTCCGGGCGCGTAGCTCAGTGGGAGAGCACTCGCCTTACAAGCGAGGGGTCGCAGGTTCGAAACCTGCCGCGCCCACCACCGATCCTCCTTCTCTTCACCCGAGGTCTCACCTGTTGTCAACGCCGGGCTGCGGATCGTGGTCGACCGGCTCGAATCCCGGTGTGCCGTCGACCGCCAGCCGCACCGGCCGCCGGCCCGAACTCCCGAGCCCGGAAACCGCAGGTCTTTCCGCACGCACGCCTCCGCGGCCACCGGGGCCGCCGCTACCCGCCGGTATAGGTTTCCTTTAAATGTGGCCTAAGCTTCGCTCTGTTCGGACGTCCGAGATTGACTCATAAGCGTGCATCGCAATAGCGTCCTGGCCGACAACTCCATTGCCACTCTGGCGCCGCTTTCTGGGAGGTTGAGTACGTGGCCACGGCCCGATCTGCGGTAAAGGCAATGCGCCGGACGGCTGCTCTGCTGGCTGGCCTGGTCGTCGGACTGCTCGTGCTGCCTGGGGCGGCGATCGCCGCCCCGGCCGGGCCGACCCAGCTCGGCGCCGCCGACATAGCCCTGTTCAACGGGGTACGGCTGGCCGGGCTCTGGGAGATGCCGGCCGGGAAGATGGCGGCCGAGAAGGGTGACAGTGCCCGGGTCCGGGAGATCGGGGCCGAGATCGCCAACCAGCACGTGGAACTGGACCAGCTCACCGTCGAGGCGGCGAACAAGCTCGGCGTCCAGTTGCCCACCGACCCGACAGCCCAGCAGAAGGGCTGGCTCGACGAGATGACGAACGCCTCCGGGGCGCGGTTCGACCGGATCTTCGTGGACCGGCTGCGGGCGGCGCACGGCGCGATCTTCCCGGTGATCGGTGCGGTCCGGGCCGGGACCCGGAACGAGACCGTACGCAAGCTCGCCGAGCAGGCCAACGGCTTCGTGCAGACCCACATGACCCTGCTGGAGAGCACCGGCCTGGTGCGCTACGCCGAACTTCCCCCGGTGGTGGTGCCCGTCCCGCAGGACAACTCGCTGGCCGCCAACGCCAAGGCGAACGCGGAGTTCGGCACCGGCCTGAACACCACGGTCATCTGGGCGGTACTGCTCGGTGCGCTGGCCCTGGGCGGCATCGCCACGGTCCGGGTGTTCCGGGGCAAGTAGCGGGCGACCCCACGAAGTAGCGGGCGACGGCACGCCGGGCCGGTACGCGGCTCAGGGCGGGCCGGAACCGGTTCAGGAGGGGGCCGGCCCGCGCCACCGGTACAGCCAGGGCGGCCCCTCTCCGACTACCGCCTCCAGCTCGTAGATCTCGGCCCGGGCGAGTCCGCCGTCGATCAGGTGGTGGTGGGTGAGCGGCGGACGGCCGTGCACGTCGAGGTCGACGATCACGGTGCCGCCGTCACCCACACCACCGACCAGCGGGATCTCCGTGGTGGCCTCCATGTGGCCATCCTGCCGCCGGAGCCGGCCCCGCGCAGCGGATCGGCGTACCCGGTCGGTCACCGCCACTGGTAGTGCAGATCGGCGACCCGCACCCCGATGCTGACCCGGGCCAGTAGGGCGGTCAGCAGCGCCTGTCGCCGGTCCTGCGGCACGTCCCGGGCCGCGTCCCCGTACGTCGCCGCGACGTGCGCCCAGACGGCCTGCTCGGTTTGCTCGGCCGGGATCCAGGGGCGGGGGCACTGCCGCCGCGGGCAGCCGTAGTAGCGACGCCCGCTCGACGAGAAGGACGGGATCAGCAGTTCGTCGCAGGGCCCGCAGGAGATCAGCCCGCGCAGCAGGTAGCGCCCTGGCGTGGCCCGCTTCACGATGGGGAAGTCCATGGTCACCGCCTCGCTCGTGATGCCGACGCATCCATGCCTGTCGTCATCTTCTCCGTTAGTACGGCTCGCGGGGCGGAACTGTTCGATTCGTGACTGGGGTAAGGCCGAAAATCACCAGGAACTCCCGCCCGGGCGGTCGCGGATATTCGCTCTGCCAGGGCGGTCGAGCCCATACTCTGCCGGAATGACGCCAGACGAACTGATCGCGGTCGTCGCCTCCCTCGCCGACGGAGATGGCGGCACCGGCGCGGGCGGACCCGACGGGATCACCGGTACGGCGGTCGCCGACGACGACACCGGGCGCCGGAGTGCCCAGATCGCCGCCGCTCTCCGGAGCCAGACCGGGCACCGGTGGGTCGGGGTCTACCGGGTGACCGGGACCGAGGTGCGGATCCTCGGCTACTCCGGACCGGGTGAGCCGGCGTACCCGACGTTCCCCCCGACCAGCGGGCTGACCGGTACGGCCGTGGCGACCGGCCGCAGCGTGGTGGTCGACGACGTGACCGCCGATCCGCGCTACCTCACCGTGTTCGGCACCACCCGTTCCGAGCTGGTCGTGCCGGTGTTGCACCCGCGCACCGGTGCCGTACTCGGCACGCTCGACCTGGAGAGCGAGCACCTCGCCGCGTTCGGCGCGGCCGAGCGGGAACTCCTGGAGCGGTGCGCGGCGGCCATCACCCCGCTGTACGGCGTCGACCGCTAGCCGGATGCCGGCGTGGGCCCGCCCGCCGTGCCGGGCGGGGTGCTAGAAAGGGATCCGCCCGCTGACCCCACGGCCGAGAAGGGACCTGTGCGTGCTGGTCGTCCATGCCCTGTGGCTGGCCGGTGGTCGGCTCGCGGTGTGGGGGGAGGACTCCACACTGCCTGTCCGGCCGCCGCGCCGGCCCGGCCGCCCGCCCCGGCACCGGCCGCACCCGTTCGCGGCGGGACATGCCGGGCTGGCCGGTACGCTCGGCGAACTCGCCGCGAAGGCGACCACCGGCAGTGCCCTGCTCGCCCTGCCCACCCGGGCCGGCGCACCCGTCGACTCGGCCGAGCTGGTCCGGACCGAGCCGGTCGAGTCGGGCCGCGGCCCGGTCGGCCTGGCGCCGTGGCGGGTGCCGGTGCTGGAGTACGACGCCGACCACGCGCTGCCGGTGCTGCTCGCCTTCGGTGAGGGCGAGCCGCTCGCCGGACGGGAGGCGCCCGCCCGCCGGGAACGGCCCACCCGTCGGCGCTCGCCCGCCGGCCCAACCACCGCCCCAGCGCAGTCTGCCGGCCAGGAGCCGTCTGCCGGCCAGGAGCCCGACGGGGCGGGCCCGCCGGTCCGGGGCGCGTCGCTGCGCCACCTCGCCGGGCTGGCCGAGTTCGCGGTCGAGCTGGTGCGGCGGGGCCGGACCCTGCCCGGCCTCTCTGTGCCGACCACGCCCGGAGGTGCTGCCACCCGCGCGGATGACAGCTCGGCCCGCCCCGGCGCGGCGGCCAGCCCCGGCAGTCCACGCGGCTCCGATCGCCCCGGCCGCTCCGATCGCTCGGCCGGCTCGGCCCGGGCCGTGTGGCGACCGCTGCTGACCGGGGCCGATGCCGGCTGGGCCCGCGCGTTGACCATGGCACTGCCGCCGGCGGCCCGCGCCGCGCTCGACCCGCCCGCGGCCGGGGCCACCGCACCGGACGACACCAGCGGGCCGGCAACCACCCGACCGGACGGCGGCACCGGGTCGGGAGCGGTCCCGCCCGGCGACGCTCCCGGTCCGAGCGGCTCGGCGGCGGCCACCGTCGTGGACGCCCTGGACGCGCTCACCGACGCCGCCGCCCGGACGGCCCTGGAGGGGGTACGGCTGATCGGGGCCGGTCGGGCCGGCGCCGCCGACGCCGCCGTACGGGCCTGGCTCCGGGCGCTGACCGGGCGGCAGCGGGATTTCACCGCGGCGCCGGAGGCACTGGCCGGACTGGACGGCGAGCTGCGCGCCTGGCAGCGGGATGCCGCCGGTAGCCCGGTACGGGCCTGCTTCCGGCTCGTCGAGCCGCCCGCGCCGGTCGAATTCGACGTGGCACCGACCGAGGCGGACGAGCCGACCGGGCTGACCGAGGCGGGCGAGCGCACCGAGGCCGCCGGAATGACCGGGCTGACCGAGACGGGCGAGCGCACCGAGGCCGCCGGGCTGGCCGGGGCGGAGGGGCTGACGGGGCTGGCCGGGGCGGCGCAGCGCTGGCGGGTGGAGTTCGCGCTCCAAGCGGCCGACGAGCCGAGCCTGGTGGTCGGGGCGGACCGGATCTGGGCGGCCCGGGGCGACCTGCGGGCGCTGGCCCGGCACCTGGCCGCCCCGCAGGAGACCCTGCTGACCGAGCTGGGCCGGGCGAGCCGGCTCTGGCCGGAGTTGAACGACGCGCTGCGGACAGCCGCGCCGGAGGCGTTGGAGCTGGACACCGAGGGAGCACACCGGTTCCTCCGGGACGGCGCGCCGGTGCTGCACGCCGCCGGGTTCGGAGTGCTGCTCCCCTCCTGGTGGCAGCGTCCGGGTGCCCGGCTCGGTGCCCGGTTGCAGGCCAAGACCCGTACCGCGCCGGGGACGGTCGCCTCGCGCAGCGCGCTGGGCATGGAGGCGCTGGTCGACTACCGGTGGGAGCTGGCGCTCGGCGACCAGCCACTGTCCGCCGCCGAGCTGCGGGCGCTGGCCAAGCTGAAGACACCGCTGGTCCGGCTGCGCGGTCAGTGGGTGGAGCTGGACGCGAAGCGGCTCGCCGCCGGGCTCAAGCTGCTCCGCGCGGGTGGCGAGCTGACCGTCGGAGACCTGCTCCGGCTGGGACTGGCCGCGCAGGACGATCCGGAGGCGCTGCCGGTGCTCGGGGTCGGCGCCGACGGCCCGCTCGGGGACCTGCTCGCCGGGCAGGCCGAGCGGCACCTCACGCTCAGGGACGCGCCGGAGTCGTTCCGGGGCACGCTGCGGCCGTACCAGCAGCGCGGGCTGGCCTGGTTGGCTTTTCTCCAGTCGCTCGGCCTCGGCGGCATCCTCGCCGACGACATGGGGCTGGGCAAGACCATCATGATGCTCGCGCTGCTCGCCGGTGACCCGCCGGAAGCCGGTCCGACCCTGCTGGTCTGCCCCATGTCGCTGGTCGGCAACTGGCAGCGCGAGGCGGCCCGGTTCGCCCCGGAGCTGCGGGTGCACATACACCATGGCGCGGAACGGCCGCGCGGGGCGAAGTTCGCCGCAGCGGTGCGGGAGGCGGACCTGGTGCTCACCACCTACTCGCTGGCGGCCCGGGACGCCGCCGCGCTGGCCGAGGTCGACTGGCACCGGATCGTGGTGGACGAGGCGCAGTCGATCAAGAACGCCGCGACCCGGCAGGCCGCCGCGGTCCGGTCGCTGCCCGCCCGGCACCGGGTGGCGGTCACCGGTACCCCGGTGGAGAACCGCCTCGCCGACCTCTGGTCGATCATGGAGTTCGCCAACCCCGGGCTGCTCGGCGCCGCCGCAGCCTTCAAGAAGCGGTACGCCGAACCGATCGAGCGGCACGGCGACGACGAGGCGGCGGCCCGGCTGCGCCGGATCACCGGCCCCTTCGTGCTGCGCCGGGTGAAGACCGACCGGTCGATCATCACCGACCTGCCGGAGAAGCTGGAGATGGAGGTGCTCTGCAACCTCACCCGGGAGCAGGCGTCCCTCTACCAGGCTGTGGTCGACGACATGATGGCCAAGATCGAGTCGAGCGAGGGCATCGAGCGGCGCGGGCTGGTGCTGGCCACGATGACCCGGCTCAAGCAGGTCTGCAACCACCCCGCCCAGGTACTCCGGGACGGCTCGGCGCTGCCCGGCCGCTCCGGCAAGCTGGCCCGGCTGGAGGAGATCCTGGACGAGGTACTGGCAGCCGGCGAGAAGGCACTGATCTTCAGCCAGTACGCCGAGTTCGGCGGGATGCTCCGGGCCCACCTCGCCGCCCGGTTCGGCCGCGAGGTGCTCTATCTGCACGGCGGCGTCGGCAAGGCGGACCGGGACGCGATGGTGGCCCGGTTCCAGGAGTCGGCCGGAGACGGTTCGGCCGGGCCGGCCCTCTTCGTCCTCTCCCTCAAGGCCGGCGGCACCGGGCTGACCCTGACCGCCGCCAACCACGTCATCCACGTCGACCGGTGGTGGAACCCGGCGGTCGAGGACCAGGCCACCGATCGGGCGTTCCGGATCGGCCAACGCCGCGCCGTGCAGGTACGCAAGTTCGTCTGCGCCGGCACCGTGGAGGAGAAGGTGGCCGCGATGATCGCCGAGAAGCGGGGGCTGGCCGTGCGGATCGTCGGCAGCGGCGAGCAGTGGCTCACCGAGCTGTCCACCTCGGAACTGCGCCAGCTCTTCGCCCTGGAGAGCGGGGCGGTGGTCGAATGAGCGACTTCTCGGAGTACGGCCGCCCGCGCAAGGTCGACGGCGGGCTGCGGGCGCGTACCGCCAGGGGGGCGATCGGGCGGTCGTGGTGGTCCCGCCGCTTCCTCGACGTACTCGAGTCCTTCGCGCTGGGCACCCGGCTCACCCGGGGCCGCTCGTACGCCCGCGCCGGGCAGGTCGTCTCGCTCGACGTGGCACCGGGCAAGGTGACCGCCGTGGTGCAGGGCTCCCGGCCGGAGCCGTACCAGGTGTCGATCCGGTTCCGGCCGCTGGCCGAGCGGGCCTGGACCCGGCTGGAGACGCTGCTCGCCGCGCAGGCGCTGTTCAGCGCGCGGCTGCTGGCCGGCGACGTACCGCCGGAGCTGGAGGCGGTCTTCGCCGAGGCGGGTGCGCCGCTCTTCCCAGCCGGCGTCGACGAGCTGACGCAGCGCTGCGACTGCCCCGACTTCGCCGTGCCGTGCAAGCACCTGGCCGCCACCTTCTATCTGCTCGCCGAGGCGTTCGACGCGGATCCGTTCCAACTGCTGCACTGGCGGGGACGGGACCGCGAACGGCTACTCGCCCGGCTGCGGGCGCTGCGCGGCGCCGACTCCGGTGGCGGGGCGGCCGAGCGGGACACCGGCCCGGGGCGCGGTCGCCGGTCGGCGGGCCGGCGACGGGCGCGTACCGGTACGTCCGACGCCGACGATGCCGCGCTGCCGGTTCCGGTCGGTTCCCGTCCGGTCGAGCCGCCGCCGGTCGGTGTCGGGCTGGCCCTCGCCGACCTGCCCGCCGAGCCGCTGACCGGGATGCTCGACCGGTTCTGGGTCGCCCCGGTGCCGCTGCCGGCCCGCGCGCCCACCCTGGCGACCGAACCGGAACTGGTGCTGCGCCAGCTCGGTCCGCCGGGTGCGGCGATCGGCGGTCCCGGCCTGACCGAGCGGCTCCGCCGCGCCTACACGCGGTTCGGCGACGGCGACCCGGACTGACCGAGCCGCACACCGCACCGGGCCGACCACACCGGCCCGGGCCCGTGCCGCCCGACCGCCTGCTGACCCGCGGCTCACCTCGGCCGGCCACCGCCGGAGACGGTGCCCCGCCGTCGCCGGGTCACCGGATCCGCCGGGCCTGCCACATCAACAGCGTGGCCGCGACCAGGACCGCCGGGGCGATCGCGACGGCCAGCCAGCCGCCGAGTACGACCAGGGCCGGCACGGTGGCCCAGAGTACGAAGGTCAACACGAGTATCAGCCGAGCGCGCCGCAGTTTGCCCCGGTCGCCCAGCCGGGCGACGAACTCGGGATCGGTTATCCGGAGCTGGTGCGTGATCTCGTCAAACCGGCGCTGATCCTCTTTGCTGAGCATGGCGTGGGCCCTTTCCTCAGGCGTCAACCAGTCCGGTGCCGGATTACCCGGTCCGGGGCCGCTCTCACGCTGCTCGTGCCCCTGCTACCGGCCCCGCGCGTCGCCCCGGACCGCCCACGCGGTTGCCGTCCGGCTCGGCCCGTGCTGAGCCGGACGCGGGCTTTCGACCTGTCGAACACGCCGGCGTCCCTCGCGGCCGGATTCGCCCGCGGGATGCCTTCTGGCGTCTCCGGGACGGCCCGTCGCCCGGTGGGCGGTCCGGACGGCGGGACGGTGTTCCGGCTTC
The DNA here is from genome assembly GCF_033446045.1 of Plantactinospora sp. KLBMP9567. Taxonomy (NCBI): domain Bacteria; kingdom Bacillati; phylum Actinomycetota; class Actinomycetes; order Micromonosporales; family Micromonosporaceae; genus Plantactinospora; species Plantactinospora sp. KLBMP9567. The sequence continues at coordinate 95,965 of NZ_JAWQRR010000006.1, forward strand.
AGGTGCAGTCGGGAACCCGACGACCCGGGCGTCAGTAACCCCGGCGCGGGGCGGGCAGGTGCGCCGGGAAGAGCGGCTCGGGCAGGGCCGGTGCGACGGCCTCCAGCGCCTCGACGATCAGCTCCTGGACGCCGTACGGGTCGGCCAGGCGCCAGCGGGTCTCCTCCGGGGACACCACCCAGCGCACCGTTCCCTCCGGCAGCCGGGTCGGCGGGGCCGGAATCCACGAGCCGCCGCCGTGCCGGACCACGTAGAGGCTGTGCTCCAGTTCGGGCCGGAGCGGCTCGCCGGGGCGTACCAGGAGCATCCACCGGCCGCCCGGCGTGACCGCGACCGGCCCGCGGACCTGGCCGGAGACGCTGCCGAACAGCCGGGGCCGGGCCTGTTCCAGCGCGTACCGCCCGAGGTAGGTCGGGACCTCCAGCACGTCGAAGGCGCGGCCGGTGGCCAGCAGGATCGAGTGCGGGCGGAGGCGCCACCAGGTGGCGACCCGGGCCGGGTCGGCGGTGGCGCTCTGCTCCCACTGCTCCAGCGCGGGATGGCAGCCGGTGGTCGGGCAGCCGGCCCGGCCACAGACGAACCGGTGCCGGGCCAGACAGGCGCCGGGGGTGACCTGCCAGCCGTGCGCGGCGTAGCGGACCGCGATCCGGCGCAGCCGGACCCGGTCGAGCTGGGCGAAACGGACCGAACGTGGACGGACTTTCTCCCACATTTCTGCGAACCCCCTACATTTATTGATCTCGGCCAGTTATGCAGGTCGAAGCCCGTCACTGGCGTCTGACGCGGTCGTTTGTCCGGGCAGACAGCCGCAAGTGCATCGAAAGCTACGAGCGGCCGTCTCCGGAGTGACGTACATGCTGTGCGACCAGCACAGACGTGAGTCGCACCCCGTTTTCGCAACGGCGCGGGCCCCCTGACCGGACCGCCGACGCAGAAAGGAGGGCCGGACGTGGACGAACTGCCGATCGGGCGTCGCGTCGCCTACTGGCGCGGTCGCCGCAAAATGTCGCAGCAGGTCTTCGCCGATCGGCTCGGAAAGTCGAAGAGCTGGGTGGACAAGGTCGAGCGGGGCGTACGCCGACTGGACAAGTTCTCGGTGCTGTACGAGATCGCCGACGTACTCCAGCTCGATGCCCAGCTTCTACTCGGCAAGGCGCCGGAACGCCGGGCCGACGGGCTCACCTGCATCGACGAGGTGGAGGTCGAGGAGATCCGCTCCGCCCTGGAGCGGTACGACTCGATGAGTTCGTTCTTCACCACCACGCCGCAGCCGCCCTCGCTGGCCGAGATGACCAAGTCGGTGAACCACGCCTGGCTGACGTACCAGTACGCCCGGTACGGCGTGCTGACCCGGGCGCTGCCGAAGCTGCTCCGGGACGCCCAGGCGCTGGACAGCGTGACCGGCGGTGACGACGCCGGCAAGGCGGCCCACCTGCTCGGGCAGGTCTACCAGATCGCCTCGTCGGCGCTGCGCAAACTCGGCGAGTACGAGTTGGCCTGGCTCGCCGCCGACCGGTCGATGGCGGTCTCCCAGCGGGCCGACGACCCACTGCTGGCCGGGGTGGCCACCTACCGGGTCGGCAACGCCCTGCTGGCGCTCGGCCGGGCCCGGCCGGCGCTGGAGGTGAACGTGAGCGTCGCCAACCGCCTCGCGCCGGGCGGCAGCAACGAGGCCGGGCCGGACCGGCTCTCCGTCTACGGGATGCTGCTGTTGCAGGGGGCGATGGCGGCTGCCCGGATGGGCGACAACAACACGGTCAAGGACCTGGTCAACGAGGCCGAGGGGGCGGCCGACCGGCTCGGCAGCGACCAGAACCACTACTGGACCAGCTTCGGCCCGACCAACCTGGAGCTGCACCGCGCGGCGGCGGCGGTGGAGTTGGGCGAGGGTGGGAACGCGGTGCATACCCACGAGCGGCGGATCATGCGGCGGGAGGGGTTCAACGCGCTGCTGCCGGAGCGGCGGGCGCACCACATGCTGGACCTGGCCCGCGGGTTCGCCCAGATCGGCGACCTGGACCGGGCGGGCGAGGCGCTGGTCGACGGCGACCGGCTGGCCCCGTCCGAGATCCGCTGCCGGCCGATCGCGCACGAGGTGATGTCGAACGTGTTGCGTCGCACACGGGGTGCGCCGCCCGCGCCGATTGCGGAGTTGGCTGAGCAGATGGGAGTAGCCGTATGACGGCGGTACAGGGGAGCGTCCGGTGACGGAGTCGACCGGGTCACGGGTGCTGTACGTGCTCGCCTGCGGTTCGCCGCTGGCCCGGCACGTCGGCCGGCTGGTGACCTGCGCGCAGCGCGACGGCTGGGACGTCTGCGTGGTGCTGACCCCGGACGGGACGAAGTTCGTCGACGTACCGGCGTTGAGCCGGCAGACCGGGCATCCGGTGCGGTCGACGTACAAGAACCCTGGCGATCCGGACGTGCTGCCCGACGCGAATGCCATGATCGTCGCTCCGGCAACGGTTAACACGATCAACAAGTGGGCCGCCGGGATAGCCGACACCCTCGCCCTCGGGTTGCTGGTCGAGGGACTCGGCAAGGGACTGCCGATCGTGGCGATGCCGTTCACCAACGCCGCGATGGCGGCCCACCCGGCCTTCCTGACCAGCCTTGCCCGGCTGCGGGACTGGGACGTCACGGTGCTCTTCGGCGACCACGTCGTGCCGCTGCACCCGCCGGGCACCGGGGAGCGCTACCTGGAGAGGTTCCCCTGGGAGATGGCGGTGACCGCGCTGCGGGCCAGGCTCTCGGTCAGCGGCCAGCTCGGCTGAGCCCGGCGGGGTCCGGCCCGGCCTCCACCCGCGACCGGGTGGGGGTGGGAGCGGTGCCGTGGCACGTCCGGCGGTGCCGGGAGCGACGGTCGGCGCCGCGGCCGGCCGGACGCCGGTAAGCTGGGCCGCCGTGGGTACATCCGGATCTCCGGCCGTCAGCGTGGCCGATGTCGTGGCAGCGCTGGACCAGCGCTATCCGCCGGCTTGGGCCGAAGGGTGGGACCGGGTGGGCCTGGTGGTCGGTGAGTCGTCCGCACCGGTACGCCGGGTCTGCTGCGTCGTGGACGTGGTGCCGGAGACCGTCGCCGAGGCGCTCGGGTACGGCGCCGACCTGATCGTCGCGCACCATCCGCTGCTGCTGCGCGGGGTCTCGTCGGTGGCCGCGACGACGTACAAGGGCCGGATCGTGCACCAGTTGATCAAGAACGACGTGGCCCTGTACGTGGCGCACACCAATGCCGACGTGGCCAACCCGGGGGTCTCCGACGCGCTCGCCGCCCGGCTCGGCCTGACCGACCTGCGCCCGCTGCGCCCGGCCGACCCCGCCGGTCCGGCCGCCGGAGTGGGGCGGGGCTTCGGGCGGATCGGCCGGCTGCCGGAGCCGACGACGTTGGCCGAGTTCACCGGGTACGCGGCCCGGGCGCTCCCGCCGACCGCCTGGGGCGTACGCGCCGCCGGCGACCCCGGGCGGACGATCTCGACCGTCGCGGTCAGCGGCGGGGCCGGTGACTCCTTCCTCGGCGACGCCCTCGGGGCCGGTGTCGACGCCTTCCTCACCGCCGACCTGCGGCACCATCCGGTCAGCGAATATCTCGCCGAGCAGGGGCCGGCGCTGCTGGACGCCGCGCACTGGGCGACCGAGCGGCCCTGGCTCGACGATCTGGCCGCGCACCTGCGCGAGCGGCTGGGCGTGCAGACCCTGGTGTCCGATCTGGACACCGACCCGTGGACGGTGCAGGCGGCGTCTCCGGTACCACCCGTGCTAACCCCCGCATCCTCCGTGGACAAGGAGTCCCAGCGATGAAGGCCGATCCGAAAGATCAGCGCCGCCTGCTCGACCTACAGGCGATCGACACCGGGCTCGCCCAGCTCGCGCACCGGCGTCGTACGCTGCCGGAGCACGCCGAGCTGGAGGCGCTGGCCCGGGAGCTGTCCGCGCTGGAGGACGAGCGGGTCCGGGCCCAGGTGGCGGTGGACGACCTGGACCGGGACATCGCCCGGCTGGAGCGGGATGTCGAGCAGGTGCGGATCCGCAAGGACCGGGACCAGGCCCGGTTGACCGTCGGCTCGGGGCCGGCCCGCGAGTTGGAGGCGTTGCAGCACGAGCTGGCCTCGCTCAACCGCCGGCAGACCGAGCTGGAGGACGCCGAGCTGGAGCTGATGGAGCAGCGGGAGACCGCACAGGGCGTACTCGACGGAATCGAGCAGCGGTTGGCGGCGGCCCGGCAGCGGCGCGCGCAGACCGAGGAGCGGCGGGACCAGGCCCTTGCCGAGATCGGCAAGGAGGAGGAGTTCAAGGCCGGCTCGCGGCAGCCGCTCGCGGCCGACCTCCCGGCCGACCTGCTCGCGCTCTACGACAAGATCCGCGAGTCGTCGGGCGGACTCGGCGCGGCCCTGGTCGCCGGTGGGCGCTGCGGCGGCTGCCGGCTGGAGCTCTACGGTGCGGACCGGGCCCGGATCAAGGCCGCCGCCCCGGACGAGGTGGTGCGCTGCGAGGAGTGCCGCCGCATCATGGTGCGTACCGCCGAGTCCGGGCTGTGACCGGGGTCGGCGGCGGGATCGGGGGGTGGACCCGTGCCGGGTCGTAAGGTCGTGGTGGAGGCGGATGGCGGCGCCCGGGGCAATCCCGGCCCGGCCGGCTACGGCGCGGTGGTCCGGGACGCCGGCAGCGGCGAGGTGCTGGCCGAGCGTTCCGAGTCGATCGGCGTCGCCACCAACAACGTCGCGGAATACCGTGGCCTGATCGCCGGGCTGGAGGCCGCCCGCGAGGTGGGTGCGTCCGGGGTCGAGGTGCGGATGGACTCCAAGCTGGTGGTCGAGCAGATGGCGGGCCGCTGGCAGATCAAGAACCCGGGACTGCGTCCGCTCGCCGCGCAGGCGGCCGGGCTGGTCCGGAAGTTCGACTCGGTGACGTACACCTGGATTCCCCGGGAGCGCAACCGGCATGCGGACGCGCTGGCGAACGCGGCGATGGACCTGGCCGCCGGCAAGGTGCCGGAGGCCGCCCGGAACAGCGCGGCCGAGCCGGCGGCCGCGCCGCCGTCCGACGCGACGGGGCGGGCGGTGGCGCATGAGGTCGCCGCGCAGGGGTCGACGGCGAAGAGTTCCTGGGAGCCGCGCCCGGCGGAGACCGCCACCCGGTTGCTGCTGCTCCGGCACGGCGAGACGGAGTACACCGCGAAGGGCCGCTACTCGGGCCGGGGTGACGTGCCGCTCTCCGACCGGGGCCTGGCCCAGGCCGGCGCGACGGCCCGGCGGGTGGCCGGGCTGGTCGACCAGGTCGCGGCCGTGGTCAGCTCGCCGCTGTCCCGGTGTACGTCGATGGCCGGCATCGTCGCCGGTGGGCTCGGCGGGGTCCCGGTGGTGGTCGAGCCGGATCTGATCGAGTGCGACTTCGGCGAGTGGGAGGGGCGCACCTTCGCCGAGGTACGCGAACGCTGGCCCGCCGAGCTGGACGCCTGGCTGGCATCGCCGGCCGTGGCTCCGCCCGGCGGGGAGTCCTTCGTCGAGGTCGGCACCAGGGTCAGCCGGGCGATGGCCAAGTTGTTGGCCGGTTACCCGGGGGAGACCGTGGTGGTGGTCTCGCACGTCTCGCCGGTGAAGATCGCGCTCCGCGACGCGCTCGCCGCGACCGACGCCTTCCTGCACCGGCTCTATCTCGACCCGGCCGGCCTGTCCCTGTTGGACATCTGGCCGGACGGCGGCATGGCGGTACGGACCGTCAACGACACCGCCCACCTGACCGGCATCTGACCGTGATCCCGGCCCGGTCCGACCGCGGTCGGACCGGACCGGGCCGGGATATCGCGTCGTGCCGGGCCGAAGCCCGGTCAGTGCGGGTCGGCGAGGGTCCGGGGCTCGTCGGTGAGGAAGGTGAGCACGGTCTTGACGAACCGGGCCGGGTCGTCGAGCCAGGGGAAGTGGCTGGCACCGTCCTGCACCACGGTCTCGGCGTTCGGGAAGAGCGCGGCGAGCGCCCGGGCCGCCTCCGGGGTGGGTGCCGGGTCCAGTTCGCCGGCCACGACCAGCACCGGGGCGTCGAGTCCGGCCAGTGCGGCGCGGACCGCGGCGGTGTCCGGGGCGAAGCCGTCGTAGAACCCGGTGGACGGCGCGTCCGGCCGTTCCTCCGGCTCGGCCTCGGCATGTGCCCGGGCCCGCTCGTCCCATCGGCCGTACGCGAACGGCGCGGCGCCGCTGCGCAACGGGTTCACCTCGTCCGGCCCGGCGCCCCGGCCCGCCGCCTCCTGCCAGGCGTCCATCGCCGCCTTCGCCTCCGGGTACCACCACTGGGTGGCGCGGGCGGCCACCGCCTCGGCGAAGCCGACCGTCTCCACCCCGACCGAGCGCAGGCCCGGGGTGACGAGTACCAGCCGGGACAGCCGGTGCGGATGCCGGGCCGCGTAGAGTTCCGCGAGGTTGCCGGCGGCCGAGTGGGCGAGCAGGTCCATCCGGTCCAGTCCGAGGTGGACCCGGAACGCCTCGACGTCGTCGACCAGCCGCTCGCACCGGTAGCTCGCCGGGTCCTCGGGGACGGCCGACTCGCCACTGCCCCGGAGGTCGAGCCTGAGCAGGGTGCGGTCCCGGGTCAGTCCACCGAGGTCGCCGAGATAGCTCGACGCCCGGGCCGGCCCGCCGGGCAGGCAGACGATCGGCGGCCCGGACCCGAGTACGTGGTACGCGAGTGCGGTGCTGTCGTACGAGGGAAATCGCGGCACCCGGCCAGCATGGCAACCGGCCGACCCCCGATCAAGAGCAATCGTCGTACTTCGATGTATTATTTGCCCTGATAGGGCCGTTTAGCGCGACCTTATTCTGGTCGTTGATCACCATTCGGCGCACCGTGCTTGCCGTTGGGCGCACCGGTCCGGTTCCGTCGAGGTGACCGCCGTCACTCTGCCCTAACCTCCGGCGTCACACGTAGGTCAACGACGACACGTCACGAAAAGTTCACTGACGGCCAGGCGCAACCAGGCGGGTCACCAGGCCGAGCGCAGCGAGGAGACGGCATGAGCGAGCGCAGCGAGCGAATCATCGGACTCAGCGCGGATGTGCCTCATGGCGGTACGGAGCGGAGCGGAGTGCCGGCATGAGCGAATCTGAGACGTCGGCGGCGCCAGCCGGCGAGGTGGTGGCGAGAGCGCGGGCAAAGGACCACAGCCCGTGGAACTGGCTGCTCTTCCTGCCGATCGTGGTGCCGTTGATCACGCCGCTGTTCAACGCCGACTCACCCCGGCTGTTCGGCTTTCCGGTCTTCTACTGGCTCCAGTTGGCCTTCATCCTGCTCGGGGTCGGCACCACGACCGTGGTGTACCAGATGACGAAGAAGCGGGGGTGACCGACGGTGTGGCAGGACCATCTCACTGAGATCATCATCTTCACGCTGCTGTTCCTGCTGGTCAGCGGGATGGGCTTCGTCGCGGCCCGGTGGCGGGCGCCGAGCGACATGGCGCACCTCGACGAGTGGGGCCTTGGCGGGCGCAGCTTCGGCGGCTGGATCACCTGGTTCCTGGTCGGCGGCGACCTCTACACGGCGTACACCTTCGTGGCCGTACCGGCGTTGCTGTTCGGGGCCGGGGCGGCCGGGTTCTTCGCGGTGCCGTACACGATCATCATCTATCCGCTGGTCTTCCTGGTGCTGGTCCGGCTCTGGTCGGTCTCGCACCGGCACGGCTTCGTCACCCCGGCCGACTTCGTCCGGAAGCGCTTCGACTCGCCGACCCTGGCGCTGATCATCGCGATCACCGGCATCGTCGCGACCATGCCCTACATCGCGCTCCAGTTGATCGGCATCGAGGCGGTGCTCAAGACGATGGGGGTCAGCGGGGAGAGCGCCATCGCCCGGCACCTGCCGATCATCATCGCCTTCGCCATCCTGGCCGCCTACACCTACCAGTCCGGGCTGCGGGCACCGGCACTGATCGCATTCGTCAAGGACTCGCTGATCTACATCGTGATCCTGGTGGCGATCATCTACCTGCCGTACAAGCTCGGTGGCTGGGGGAGCATCTTCGACGCGGCGGACGCGAAGTTCGACGCGAGCCCGTCACCGAACGACGGCATCACGCTCAACGCCAACAACCAGTTGCAGTACATCACCCTGGCCCTCGGCTCGGCGCTGGCGCTCTTCCTCTACCCGCACAGTCTCACCGGCGTACTGGCCAGCCGGAGCCGGGACGTGATCAAGCGGAACATGTCGGCGCTGCCGGCGTACAGCCTGCTGCTGGGCCTGATCGCCCTGCTCGGGTACGCCGCCATCGCCGCCGGGGTGACCCCGTTGCCGGGCGCGACCGAGGGCACCGTGGACAACAACACGGTGGTGCCGCTGCTCTTCGAGCAGCAGTTCCCGAGCTGGTTCGCCGGGATCGCGTTCGCCGCGATCGGGATCGGCGCGCTGGTGCCGGCCGCCATCATGTCGATCGCGGCAGCCAACCTCTTCACCCGGAACATCTACAAGGAGTACCTGCGCAAGGACGCCACCGCTGCCCAGGAGGCGAACGTCTCCAAGATCACGTCGCTGGTGGTGAAGATCGGTGCGGTCGCCTGCATCGTCTTTCTCGACCCGCAGTTCTCGATCGACCTCCAGCTCATCGGCGGGGTCATCATCCTGCAGACGCTGCCGGCCGTCGCCCTCGGCCTCTACACCCGGTGGTTCCACCGGGGCGCGCTGGTCGCCGGCTGGATCGCCGGCATGGGCCTGGGAATGTGGATGCTCTACCAGATCCCGAACCCGGCGAGCAAGCGGGCGCACTTCGGTGGGTCCGCGTTCCCGCTGGAGAAGCTCGGCTTCGACGGCTCGACCAAGACCATCTATGTTGGCCTGGTCGCGGTCGCGGTCAACCTGCTGGTCGCGGCGATCGTCACGCTGATCCTCCGGGCCGCCAAGGTCGCCGACGGGGTCGACGGGACCGAGCAGGACGACTACTTCGCCGACGAGGGCGACCCGCGGCTCGTACCCAGCCCGAGGGAGTCGGCCGAGGTGGCCGGCGAGCCGGTCGAACCCGCCCCGAAGGTCTGACCGGGCCGACACACACCGACACCAACCACCCCGTCCGCGGGGGATCCCCGTGGCCAGGGCAGGCAACCCGAGATTCGGGTACGCCGACCTGGCCACGGGGATCTCTTGTCCGGCGCCGATCGGCGGGTGTTGATAGCGTCGGGGAGCGACGACGAGCCGACCCGGACCGGAGGTGTGGCAGATGCTCGAGATGCTGCTGGTCGGCGCTTTCGGCCTGCTGGAGGTGGCGTTCTTCGGCTGGATGCTGACCGAGGTCCGACGGCGCTATCCCGCCCGGCGCGGGCGCTGAGCCGCCGTCCCGCCGGAGGCCGGGGTCAGCTCCAGGAGCGGTAGAGCAGCAGCAGGCCGATTGCCGTACCGAAGAGCACGATCACGGTCTTGAGTACCTCGGGCGCCAGCCGGCGGACGAGCCGCGCGCCCGCGTACCCCCCGATGATGGTCGCGGGGGCGACCACCGCGACGGCGGTCCAGTCCACCGGGCCGAACGCGGCGAAGGCGACGATCGTGGTCAGCCCGACCACCGCGGAGAGCAGGTTCTTGATCGCGCTGATCCGGGTCAGCGTCTCGTCCAGCACCAGCGCCAGCCCGGCCACCAGCATGACCCCGAGCGCGGCGCCGAAATATCCGCCGTAGACCGCGCCGACCACGACCATGGTGTGCAGCCCGAGGCTCTGCCGGGAGGCGTTCCGCACCGCCGTCCGGCCGGAGGCGGCGAAGCCGGAACCGGTCGGGGCGGGTCGGCCGCCGCTCTCTCTGATGAGCCGGCGAAGCTGGTCCTGGAACGCCAGCACGGCGGTCGCGCCCAGCACCAGGAACGGTACGGCCAGTTCGAACGCCCGGGCCGGGGTGGAGAGCAGCAGCGCGCAACCGGCGGCGGTGCCCAGCACGGTGCCCGGGACCAGCCGGCGCAGCCACCGCCGGTCCGGCAGGTCGGCCCGGCTGCCCCACACGCTGGCCAGGTAGCCGGGGCAGACCGACATCGAGTTGCTCACGTTGGCCGGGATCGGTGGCAGCCCGATCGCGATCATGGCCGGAAAGGTGATGAGCGAGCCGCCCCCGGCCACCGCGTTGACTGTGCCCGCGGCGAGCCCGGCAGCGAGCAGCAGCAGCGCCTCGGGAAAATCCATAGCCTGTCGAGGCTAATCGGCGGCGTTCCCGACCTCTCGGTGGCCTGCCGGTCCGTCCCGCCGTCAGCTACTTCCGGGAACGGCCGCCAGGCCACCACGGCCGGGGGGAACAGGGCCGGGATGCCCTGCTCCGTCCCCCGTCACGGCAGGATCACCTATGGACGCAGACCGCCCGAGGCGAGCAGTACCTCGCCGGTCACCCACCCGGCGGCGGGCGAGGCCAGGAAGGTCACTACCGGGGCGACGTCCCCGACCTGCCCCAGCCGACCGAGCGGGGTCGCCGCGACCAGTTCGTCGAGGTACGAGCTGCCGATCAGGCCGTGTGAGTGACCTCCCTCGGTCTCCGTGCCGCCCGGGCCGACGGCGTTGACCCGGATGTGGCGGGGGCCGAGCTCCTTCGCCAGTACCCGGGTGATCGCCTCCACCGCGCTCTTGGTGGCCGTGTAGATCATCTGGTTGGGCTGGGACAACTGGACGGCGGTCGAGCTGATGTTGACCACGCTTCCACCGTCCGGGCCGAATCGTTTCACCGCTTCCGGGTCGCCAGGATCACGCCCAGCACGTTGGTGTCGAACTGGTGGTGGAAGTCGTGCTCGGTCACCGCTTCGAGCGGGCCGAACTCGTACACGCCCGCGTTGTTCACCAGGATGTCGAGCCTGCCGAACTGGTTGACGGCCCGATCGAACATCGCCGCCAGGTCGTCCGGCTTCCGTACGTCCGCGGCCACCGCGACCGCCGTACCACCCAGGGCGGCGATTTCTGCCACGACCCGGTCGGCCCGCTCGGTGTCACCAGGGTAGTAGTTGACCACCACCGCCGCTCCGGCGGCCGCGAGGTCCTTCGCTATGCCGGCCCCGATGCCTTGTGCCGCTCCCGTGACGACAGCGACCTGCCCGGAGAGTGTGCCCATGACATGTCCTTCCCGATAGAAGCGGACTCCGGTCCGCTTTTCATCTCTCGAAACGGACTGTGGTCCGGTTCTGTTCCCGCTCTGGCTAGGCTGCGACTGTGACGTCACCCGCAACCGCCCCTGACCCCGGACTCCCGCTCGCCGGCCGGCCCGCGGCGGAGCGCGTCGACGCGGCCCGCAACCGCGTACGCCTGCTGGACGCCGCCGCCAGGCTGGTGCGGGAGCGAGGAGCCGAGCACATCACCATGGAGGCGGTGGCGAACGCGGCCGGCGTGGGCAAGGGCACCGTCTATCGCCGGTTCGGTGACCGCGCCGGCCTCATGTTCGCCCTGCTCGACCACGCCGAACGCACCTTCCAAGAGGACTTCCTGTCCGGCCCGCCGCCACTGGGTCCGGGGGCGCCGTCCCGGGAACGTCTGGCGGCCTTCGGGGTCGCCACGATCCGGCACCAGATCCGCTATCTCGACCTCTATCTGCAGGCCGAACCGAAACTGGCCCGCCAGTACAGCCCGCATCCGCCGTACGAGGTGCGGACCCTTCACCTGGCGAGCCTGCTACGGGCGGCGGGCGTACCGGGCGACCTCGACCTGATCGCCGAGCTGCTCAGCAGCTATCTCGGTACGCCGTTCCTCAACCGGCTGCACAGCCACCGGCGCGTCCCAGCGGAGCGGATCGAGGCGGGCTGGCTGGATCTGGTCGATCGCCTGGGGGGCTGAGCGGCGGCGGCCCGGTGGATCGCTCTTCGGGATCATCGCTACCATTGGTACGCGACGGACGAGTCGACCGGGCGGTCGCGTCGGCGAGCGCGAGCCCGCCGCCGAGGAACGTCCGGACTCCACAGGGCAGGGTGGTTGCTAACGGCAACCCGGGGTGACCCGCGGGAAAGTGCCACAGAAAACAGACCGCCAACCGGGGTGGTTTACACGGAAACGCGTGGATCGACCGGTTCGGTAAGGGTGAAACGGTGGGGTAAGAGCCCACCAGCATCCCGGGTGACCGGGATGGCTCGGTAAACCCCACCCGGAGCAAGGCCAAGAGAGGGCCATCGCCGAAAGGCAACGGCCCGCGCAGGCGTTCGAGGGCTGCCCGCCCGATGCCTGCGGGTAGGCCGCTGGAGCCTGCCGGCAACGGTAGGCCGAGATGGATGACCGCCGCCGGCGCCACCGGCAACGGTGCGTGCCGGGCACAAAATCCGGCGTACAGGTCGACTCGTCCGTCGTACCCAAGGTCACGGCTCTGATCATGGCCGTGACCTGCTTCTTTGTCTGGTGTCGTTGGTTGACCTTGGTCAGTGTTGGGCGGCATCTGACGGCCCGGCGACGGCCCAGACGGCCCAGAGACGGCCCGGGAGAGGCTGCTTCCCGCTCAGTTGATATCTCGTCTGCCGTGCCGTGCGGTGGGCTCAGCGGCGGCCTGGTCTCCTGGACGGTGCGCGACGCGGGGGCGGACGTCGGGCACGTCCTGGCGGTGGAGCTGGTGCCGCGAACCGGCGACCGGTGGCAAGCCAGCGGGGTTTGGACTGGCGCGGCAGCCGGAAGCCCCAACCTCGACGGCGGGTGGTGTGCCGGCTTCCGTACCGGCCTTCGTGGTCCAATCCCTGGATGGGGTGGGACGAGCGTGTACCGGAGCTGCTGACGCGTCTGGGCGAGCTGGGCCTGGTCGGCATCGTCAAGATTGACGGGGAGCGGGAGCACAAGCCCTGGACGGTGGTGATTTCGGGCCAGCGGCTCGACGGGGCGTCGATCAGGTGCGACGGCAACAGTCTTGACCATTGCCTCCGCCATGTGGTCGCCAGGCTTCATGAGCGCTTCCCGGACGAGGTCGCCCCGAACTGACCCTGTGTCGGGGCGGTGTACCGGCGGCTGTCGGTGGCTCTCCGCCCCGGCGCCGTAGGCGGCCGGGGCGGCTTGCCGCCGGCCGGGCCTGCCGCCCCGCACCGCGCGGAGCGCGGTGCCTTGATCCAAAAGAGAACGTTTCGGCAATGCGTGAGGTGTAGCCAGGATCGCCTTGGTCAACAGATTGGCCTACCGGCTTGGACTTGGTGCTCGTCAACGACGCGCGGATGCCCGATCCACTGGTGTCCTGCCAGCCGCCTTAGACCAGATTCTCGTCGAAACCCTCCAGTTCCAACGCCCGCTGTGCGGTCGCCCGAGCGGTCTGCCCGAGAACGGCATACTGACTGTTGTACGCAGTCCTCCAGGTGGAGTCGCCTCGAACTACGCGATATAGAACCTGGCAGCCCTCGTCGATTCCGAAAGATACGTCGTCGGCGTAGAGTTCGTCGGGGGTGACTGGCATGATCAGCGTCCCAACAGGGAAACCCGTGGCAACGCTCACCTGGTCCAGCGTCGGATCGAAGAGCACGCGCTCCTGCGTCGCGAACAGCACGAGGTGACCTGCACCATCCCAGGGCCCGGCGTTCAAGGTCGGCGCACGCCTAACTCTGCCGCCAGCGGCGAGCGGGATGACGCCATTCACGGCCTCGCCCAGCATGCAGGAGCCGGCGGGACCCTGCGCCGCGACCGCAACCGGCACCGGCTCCGCCTTGATGTGAACCAGATCGGCTACACGGTCGAGCAGCGCTACACTCTCGATACACCGCGCTCTCGCGGCATTGAGCTGGGCGACGAGCCGAGTGGCGCGGCTGAGGACCGTGCTTCTTTGCGCGCGGGTGAGAGCCCGGATACCCCGGGTCTTGGTGCTGTTCCGGCCCGCTTTACCCATCCAGTTCCCCTCGTCCCAGACTCGGTTGGCAAGCAGGGTGATCGACGATACCGGTGGGGCACCTGGCACACCTAGCAAACCCTTTGACTTGGTGGGCGATGCTGGGAGCAAACCATTGACCTGCTTGGCGGAAGGAGCGATCGAGGCAACTGAGCTGCCCGAAAGGGTGGTCTGAGCTGCCAGAACAGTCCAAGCAGCGTTCACGGGTGTCCGTCGGTGTTGACCTCCGTCGTCACCCAGTCTGTCACTCGGTTGACGTGAGCTCTTGATTCCCAGACCTTGACGCGGAGAGCCGAAAGTCCGATACGACACACTGGTCCGCCACGCGGCGATTGTCCCGGCTGGGTTCGGTGTTCGGCAGGTTGCTGTACCCCACGTTGGCGAAACAACCCCTGGGGCCGCCACGCCGCCCGATACCGTCCATGGGCGTGTCAGAATCTCTGGATGCTTGTCACACCCCTACCTGGCACCAATCGCCAAAACTTGCGACAAACCCTCCGCCAACTCCATGCCGCTGCGACCAACGTTCGTGGCGGTGGCGCCGGCCACGGTGAGCAGGTTCCAATTGGTTCGTACTTTCGTTGGACGGACACTGCCGTCGGCCAACTGACGGGCCAAGTCGCCGAACGGGATATCCGGCGGCTCGTTCTTACTCCACGTTACTGGGCATTGCTCGGTTCGCCCAACATCGGTACCCCTCAGTTTTATGCCGTCCTTTCTCGTGAAATTGACCAGCGGATCGCCGAATTCGATGCCGCCAGTCGAGCCCTCGAAAGCCAGATCCACCGATGGGCTGATCTCGCCACCTATATCGTTCCGGACACAAGTTTCTTCTGCCAGGGAGAGCGCCTGTTTGACCAAGCGGACTATCACGGCATCCTCGACGTTAACTGGCGGGAACCAATTCGGTTGCTCATCCCTGTCGCCGTTGTCGACGAACTGGACGACCTCAAAGAAGCCCGCACTGAAGTGCGGCACCGCGCCCGAGTCTCGCTCGCCATTCTTGACCGTGTGGTCTCTGGGTCCCCCCAGGACCCTCACGAGCTCCGACCGCCCGAACTCCGCCAACTCAGCCCGGGGTTTCAGGTCCCGACTGGGCAACTGACCGTTGAGATTCTGCTCGACTCGCCCGGACACGTCCGCCTTCCAATAGTGGACGACGAGATCATCGACAGGGCGTTGGCCGTCCAGCCGCTCGCGGCACGTGAGGTGATCCTCCTGACCTGTGATACTAACCAATCGTTCCGAGCCCGCTCGGTCCGTCTCAAGGCAGTCAAGGCACCACGGAAAAACCAAAAGGCGGAGCTCGAAGCGGCGCACAAGGCCGAAGGTCAGCCGCCGACAAAGTCGTAGCGGGTCGTCGGATATTCTGGTTCGTCTCCGTCGGCTGCTACACAGAAACACACATGACCCTACGCTCGGGATCGCCTTAACTGTATCTACGCTGTGGTCGTCGCACCACTCAGTTGTCAGACTTGGGAGCGGAAAACCCGCAGGAGCTCGGATCCAAGGTCCGTCAACACAAAGGCGACACGCCCCTCGATACCCCCCCAGGTGTTTTCCCAAGCATTCCTTGTCAGGGAAAGCGAGGTTAGGGTTGCAAGAAGAAGGGGCAGTACTGGAGTGAGATGAGGCAGACGCTCTTGGAGCCAGGGCAACGTCGCGCCGGATCGGCCATTCGAACCATCTGGCTCCTTGGAGGTTGCGGCGGCCCCAGCCTCCTCGACCAATCTCATAACCTCTATGTGTTCCTGTTCCAACTGTTCAAGCACCCGGAATAACGCATTAGCTACCATCCGCTGATGGTGATCCGCATCTACGGCACCCGCGAGTATCGCCGCAAAAACCTTCAGTTTTTCCGACGTTCGCGCAACTTGTGCAGCTGAAAGGCCCCTGAGCCACAAGGCCGCCAGTTCGTCATCGTCCTCTAGTCTCGCCTTCAATGCGTCCGCATCTTCCTGCAAGGCCGCAACGGCAAGCGCCAGAACCTCTTGCTTTTTACGATCGCTGCGTTGCTCCACTACGTGCATTAATTCTGTGACGAATCCACCGCCGGGAACCAAGCTAAGTGTGCCTTTAGTCAGTACGCCCGCAACCACCTTGGCAATAGGCAGCGCCTTTGTCGCTCTTTTTTCTTCTGTAGAGGGTTCAACAATACGAGCAATCTCCGTTGGTATTTCTTCCGTCGACACTATTGCGCCTCCCTGTGAGCCCCCAGCTGCGACTAGCGCTAGCTCCAGAACTTGTTCCACTCTCCCGTCCGCAGAAAGCGTTCGAATGCGTCACTGCGGAGTTCCTCGATCCACTGAGGAGGAACCTCTTGCCAGCTTAGCTCCGCAGGATATCCAGGCACGCCCAGGAGTCCTGTCAACTCCTCCGGAGTTTCGACAGCAACTGTCAGGATATGTGGGTTCCGCGCATTGATTGCGCGCGTAACGGCATTATCAGTGAATCCGGAGTAGGAGTAGAGAATACCCTTGTCGGCGCTAAGGTCAAGTACCTTTCCTATGAATTGGTCAACCGCGCCAATGTCAAGAATGCGTCGGTGGCGTTTGCATTCGACGGCAACAGTAACCTCGATGCCAACAACAGTTCCTCTTGCAAGCACATCTACTTGCCTATCGGCCATGCTGAGACGACCCCGAACCTTCTGGTTGTGCACAACTTGGGCGCTGGGGTCCATAGCAGCTAGTAACTCTTGGACAGAAATTTCGTAGCGCTGCCATAAAGGGTCGACGGAGTCGGACACAGGCCCTCTCTTTCAAGGCGGCTCGATCGAACCCATGGAACCCGTGTTCCTCCAGTCTGTCAACGGCACTTCCGGCTAGTCAACGGACCGAACAGGCGGTTCATCTCCTGTCTGCTATCCCGTACGCCGTCAAGCTGGCGCCTTGGGCCGGGGTCTGCTCGACTGGGCCCGGGTCGACGGTGGGCAGGATGGCTCCCCCACCTCAGCCACATAAGGACCCGGCGGCGTCGGACCCACCGGCATACCGGGCCGGGGGATCCCCGCCGGAGGCGGCAGTAACCGCAACCTCGCACGTTCCCGGAGTTCGCCAATGCTCCACGCCCGGGTGCGGCCGGCCGGTCCGTCCTTCGCCCGTCTGGCGGTGGCGTGCGTCGAGCGCGCCGCGGGGCTCTTGCCCGGCCCGGCCGGCTGACGGCCCATCAACATTTCTTAGCTTCCACCGCTGTCGTCTCCGGCGACCCCTTGGGCTTCCGCTTTCCGTGCTAGCCGCTGGGCGTGCTGCGTGGCCGGAGTCGGAGCGTCAGCGGAGCGACGGATGCGCCCATGGCGGCGACGCGTGCGGCCCGTCAACGGCCGCTTTGAAGACGTACGGAAGGTCCCCCAGTGACGAATTAGGTTTAAGTCGGGTCCCTAAATGGGACGGCATTCGCCAGAATGGCAGCGGTGCAGGGCGCAGCGAGTTCCGTTGTGTAATAGCCGATCACATATGACGCGATAGTGATTCACTTGGTCGCCTTCGTACGTGACGGTACTTTCGCCTCGGTCGAAGTCAGGCAGGAACATGAAGACGTCGGCGATTAGCCCCGCTCTCTCGAAGGCTGCGGCAAGGTCCGAGGCGAAGAAGGGTATGTGGAGGATGAACCTATTGTCCTGCTCGCCCGGCTCTGTCATCCATGATGGATGTTGGCTCGCCCCGGGATTGATGGAATTCCGGGGTGGCCATTCTCTGGGGCGTCGGTATTCGGGCACGTCCGGTTTCCTTTCGGTTCCGGAGGTCGGGGCGCGGGTTAGAGGGTGATGGCCCGCGCCCCGACCGTTGGTGTCGTACTCACCTGCCCTCGCGGCCATGGCGGCGAGCACGGGGACAGGGACAATTCTGTACGACGGTGTGTAGTCAACGGCTGGTGGTGGGTACGGCGCATCCGCCCTGGTGGACTGCTGGTCGACGTCTGGGGGCGTTGGTAAACGTCCTGTGACGGGCTTGAAACGTCCTGTGGTGGAAACGTCCAATAGAGAGATGAACGAACGTCTGCGGACGGTGATGGTTCGTCGTGGGGTGCGCGTTGAGGATTTGGCCGATGAGTGCGGCGTGGATCCGAAGACGGTGGAGCGGTGGATCAGTCTGGGTCGGGTTCCGCATCGGCGGCATCGGTGGGCTACGGCGCGGCGGTTGGGTGCGGAAGAGGCGTACCTGTGGCCGGCGGTGCTCGCGTCGGTGGCCGGTAAGCGGGAGGAGGCCAGTCGTGCGGAATTGATCGAGGTTTTCCCGGATCGGGCGTCGGTGCCGCGTGAGACGTGGCTACGGCTGCTCACTGAGGCCCAGGAGCGGATAGACGTGTTGGTGTTCTCCGGGACTTTCTTCGCGCAGACACAGCCTCGGGTGGCGCGCATGCTCGCGGATCGGCTGTCGGCCGGGGTGCAGGTCCGGTTGTGCTTCGGCGATCCGGCGAGTGACGCGGTTGCGGTTCGGGATCGGGAGGAGGGGCTTGGCGGCACGTTGGCGGCGAAGATTCGGGCGTCGTTGACGTACTACCGGGAGCTGGCCGGCGTGGACGGGTGTGAGGTTCGGCTTCATCCGACGACGCTGTACGCGAGCCTGTTCCGGTATGACGACGAGATTCTGACGAACCCGCATGCGTATGGTGAGCCGGCGTCGGCGAATCCGACGTTTCATCTCCGTAAGGTCGACGGTGGCGGGCTGTTCGAGCATTACGCGGCCAGCTTCGACCGGGTGTGGGCTACGGCGGTGCCGTGGCTGGGGACGGAGGTCTGAGGATGGGTCGTGTCGAGCATTGGAACGATCCGGACGCGCCGAAGGCGAACACGCTCGTTCCTGCCTGCGGCGTGCTGGCGGTCGACGACCAGGGCGCGATCCTGCTGCAACGGCGGCGCGACACTGACCAGTGGGCGTTGCCGATGGGCAAGATGGAGATCGGCGAGACTCCGTCAGAGTGCGCGGTCCGGGAAACTCTGGAAGAGACCGGGGTCGAGGTCGAGGTGACCGGCATCGTCGGCGTCTACTCCGACCCGGGGCACATCGTGGCGTACTCCGATGGTGAGGTCCGGCAGGAATACGAGGTGACGTTGCTGGCCCGACCAGTTGGCGGGGCTCCGGCGGCCAACGACGAGGCGAGTGACGTTGCCTGGTTCCTGCCGGACGAGCTGGCGGGGCTGGACATCCATCCGACGATGCGGCGGCAGATCGCCGACTACCTGGCGGGGCGGGTGCCGCACGTCGACTGAGGGCACGAGAAACGCCCCGGGAATGATCGTCCGGGGCGCTCGTGTGCGGGGGTGGTGCTGCTACAGCTCGTCGACGGCGAAGGCGGCTACCAGGTCGGCCATGCTGTCGATGACGGCGTCCGCTGCGGCGAACCGTTCGCGTTTGCCGGGCTTGTTGGCGTACCCGATGGCGGCGACTCCGGCGGCGTGGGCCGCTTCGATGTCGCTGACTGAGTCGCCGACCAGGGCGCAATCCCGTGGGTCGGCGTGCAGCTCCCGGACGGCGTCCAGGACCGGGGCAGGGTTCGGCTTCATCCGGTCGGGGTTGGCGTGGGCGCGGCCGATGACCGGGTGTACGTAGCTGGTGAGTCGGCGACCGGTCAGGTAGGCGTGGACGGCGTCGGCGGAGTTGTTCGAGACCACGGCGACCCGGCGGCCGGTTTGGTGTGCGGCGACGATGACTTCACGGCCGTACGGGGTCGGTTCGGCGGTGCGGGCCGCGGCGACCTCCTCGCGGGTCAGTGCCTCGTCGACCTGGCGGACGACGGCGGGGCGGCCCAATGTGGCGGTGAAGCGTAGGACGGCCAGCGGGTCGGGCTCGTGCAGGATGTCGGCGGGCAGGGTCACGCCCTGGTCGACAAGGAGGCGGCGCAGCTCGTGAGCGACGGTCGAGGCGGGGCGCTGGGCGAAGATGTTGCACACCGGTCCGTCGAAGTCGAGCAGGACGACGCGGGCGCGGTCGACGACGGCGGCGAGGTCGGCGCGGCTCACGAGGCGTACTCGCGGGCGATCGTGGTCCACATGCTGTCGAACCAGGCGCGGGCCTGCTCGACGTAGAGGGCGTCATTGGAGGAGTCTTCGTCGCTCGGGGTGAACGGGAAGAGGATCGCGTCTTTGCCCATCGCGTCGTAGATCGCCATCGGCTTGCCCTCGACCATCACAGTGTGCTCGACGACGGGGTAGAAGCCGAAGAACGCTTCCTGTTCGTTGATGATGAACAGCTTGAACAGCGGGGCTGCCTTGTGGACTCGTACCTCTGCGGTGGCGGTCTTGACCAGGCCCAGGTCTGCGAGTTCCTGTACGGCGTCGGTCACGGCGTGGATCGACCGGTCGGTGATCCGGCGGGCGCGCTCGCGGATGGCGGGGTCGTCGGCCTGGTCCTCGGCGCGGCAGGGGATCGCCATCGGGGCGGTCATGTCGGAGATCAGTACCCGTAGCCGGATCGACTCGGGTGTCAGCCGGCCGATGCGTACCTTGTCCAGGGTTTCCTGGATGGCGTTGTAGAGCGTCTCGCCGGAGAAGCCGGCGAAGTCGATCGTGACGTTCGTGGCCTCGAAGGCGCGTTCGACGTGCGGGCGGAGTCCTACCGGGCGTTCGGTGTTGGCGCGGACGAAGGTGCCGCTGCCCTGCCGGGTGACGATCAGCCGTTCCTCTTGCAGCTTCCGTAGCGCTGCCTTGATCGTCTCGCGGGCGACGCTGAACCGCTCGACGAGATCGTGTTGTGACGGCAGCTTCTCGCCAGGGGCGAACCTGCCGGTTTTGATCTCGGCGCGGAGTACGGCGGCGATCTGCTGCGACGGGGTGCGCGGGTCATCAGGGTCAAGACTCATGGCCGGACACTACCGCTGACTAGCCAAGCTAGGAAAGTTCCCCAACTGTCATTGACATGACTAGCCAAGCCGACCTACCTTTGATCCACACAACCTGGCTAGTCAAGCCAGCCAGGGTGAGAGGTGGAGGTACTGAGCGATGGCTCTGCGTGGCGGTACGAGGTTCGCCGTGCGTTGTGAAGACGTGTTCCCGGCGGGGTGCGCGTTGGTGCCCGAGTCGCTGGGTGAGGTGGAGGACTACGACGAGAAGACGGGCCGGCGGTCTCCGGCAAAGGACAAGGTGACCGGTCAGCGGGTGTGGCAGGTCCGGGTGATGGACCTTGACCCGGAGCTGGGGAAGCGGTCGCGGGAGACGACGGTCAAGATCTCGGCCGACTACCAGCCCGTCCCGCCGACCGGTACGCCGTTCGAGGCGGTCGAGTTCGAGGGGATGACGGTCACGCCGTACGTGGCGAGCAACGGCCGGATGGCGTACTCCCTGCGGGCTACCGCGCTGCGTGCCCCGGCCGGCGTGGCCGGCAAGCAGAAGGCGGCTGCGTAGCCGCTTCAAGGTGGGCGGGGCTGTCTGATCTTGGCGGAACGGCAGCCCCGCCCCTCTCTGTCTTCCCCCTGCTCGTGACGAGAGAGGTAGTGACGTGTCCAAGCGTAGGCGTCCGGCTGGCCAGAACCGGCCCCGGTGCACCGTGTGTCAGTCCCGATTCGACCCCGCCACCGGCGATGAGGGCCAGTGCGGTAGCTGTGCCAATCAGCTCATCCTTCCGCTGCCTCCGGTGCGGGACGCATCGGGCCGGTTCGTGTCCCTGCGAGGTGCCAAGTGATCGGGCGGCCTCGCGGTGAAGTGGTGACGACCTCGGCCGGTGACCTGCTGATCGCCCGACCGAAGCGGTTCGAACTGCCAGTCTGGGCGGTGCTGCTCGGCCTGCTGCTGCGCTGGTCCTGGCGGGCGGCCTGGTGGTGCCTGCGTCACCCGGTCGCCACCGGCACGGCGACCCTGGCCATCTGGCTCTACGTCGAGCACGGCTGGCCCGGCCTGGTCGTGCCGGCGGTCCTGCTGTCGGCAGCCTCGGCGGTATGGCGGTGGCGGCACGAATCATCGTGGTGGGCCTGGTTGGCGGGTCCGCTGCTGGGCTCGTTCCGGCGGGTGTTCGTCTACCGCCGGGTCTGGCGCGAGGCGATGACCCTGTGCGGGCTGTCCGCGAAGTACGACCATCGGATCGTCCTGCCGGAACTGCTGGCCGTCCGCTCAGATCCGGCGCTCGACGTGCTGACCATCCGGATGGTCCGGGGCCAGACACCGGAGGAGTTCCAGGCGGTCACGGCAAACCTGGCGTACGCCTTCGGCCGGCGACATGCCCGCGTCTACTCCGAGCGCCCCGACGATCCGCCGATCCGTACCGGCCGGGCCGCGTGGCTGCTGCGGGCGGTCGACCGGGTCCGCTTCCGGGACCGTCCGACGATCGTCTACCTGGCCCTGGTACGAACCGACGCGCTGCGTACCGTCGTCCCACCCTTCCCGGTCCCGACGATGCCGGACTTCACCGCGCTTAACCTGGCCCGGCGGGAAGACCTGCGTACCTGGTCGCTTCACCTGCTGGCGACACACGTCCTGGTCGGCGGCGCGACCCGGCGCGGCAAGGGCTCCGTGCTCTGGTCACTGGTCCGGGCACTCGGCGGCGGGGTCGCCTCCGGCCTGGTGCGGCTGTGGGTCATCGACCCGAAGGGCGGGATGGAGTTCGCCATCGGGCGGCCGATGTTCGCCCGGTTCGCGTGCAAGTCCTTCGAGGCGATGGCGGACCTGCTCGACGAGGCGGTAGCGGTCCTGCGGGAACGGCAAGCCCGGCTGGCCGGCGTCGTCCGGGTACACACCCCGACCGAAGCTGACCCCCTGGTCGTGGTCGTCATCGACGAGATGGCCGCGCTGACGGCGTACCTGCAAGACGCCGACCTGCGTAAGCGCATCGCGTCGTCGCTCGGGGTGCTGCTCTCCCAGGGGGCCGGCGTCGGGGTCCTGGTCGTGGCCGCGTTGCAGGACCCGCGCAAGGAGGTACTGCCGTTCCGGGACCTGTTCCCGACCCGGATCGCGCTCGGCCTGACCGAGGCGTCGCAGGTCGACATGGTCCTCGGCGACGGTGCCCGTAACCGAGGTGCGCTGGCTGACCAGATGCCGCGATGGGCCAAGGGCGTCGGGTACGTGATCCTCGACGGCACTCCGGAGCCGATGCGGGTCCGCTTCTCCTACGTCACCGACGACGACATCCGGGCCATGGCCAGCCAGTACCCGGCGCCGGTCGACGCGGCGGACATCCTCGCCCAGGTCGGCCGGGAAACCGCCACCGAACCGGCCCGCGTGCCGTTGCCGCGGCGTCCGTCCGGGCCGCTGCTGCCCGAATCGCTGCGGAACCTGCTCGACCGGGACAACGGCGGTGAGCGCCGATGACCGCACCGTCCGGACGCCGGTTCTACCGGCTCCGCACCCCGGAACCCGCCACGGCGGTATCCGTCCGCGTCGACCCCGACCGGCCCGACCCGTACCCGATCTACCTCGCCGTCGGTGCCGGCCGGCGCCGGATGTCCCTGACCCCCGACGAGGCGTGGGCGCTGTGGCGCTGCCTCTCCGAAGCCGTCGCATCCCTCGGCGAACCGCCCGACCACATCCGCACCGACGTACGCGCGCACCGGAGGTAACCGCCGTGAACCCCTTCACCCGACTCGCCAACAAACTCCGTCGACCGATGCGTGTAGAGATCGCCGGTCCGGCTGACCAGGTCGCCGCCGCGCTGCACGGGATCGCGGCGCTCGTCCATCGCCATGGCGACAAGGTTGGTCCGCGCTTCCGTATCGACCTGACCATCCGGGAGAAGTCGAACGGAGGTCAGCAGTGATGCGCCATCGGGCCGAATCCGTCGCACGGGTGCTGATCCTGCTCGCCATCGGCGGGATGGCCGGCGCCGCTGCCTTCACCCATGTCCACGACCTCACCGTCGCGCACGGCCAACCCGACTGGATCGGCTGGGCCAACGCGGTAGCCGTCGAGCTGATGGCCATCTACCTCGGCCTGGAGATCCGCGCCCGGCGGCGAAACGGCCGGCCCGTCGGCCTGGTCGGCGTCCTCCTGGTCGGGTTCGCGCTGCTGTCCCTGGCGGCCCAGGTCGCCGAAGCCGAACCCTCGGTGTGGGGATGGATCGTCGCCGCCGTCCCCTCGCTGGCGTTCCTCGCCCTGGTCAAGGTCGTACTATCCAGCGCACCCGCGACCCCGGAAGCCGCTGCTGACCGGGCGCCCGTCGAGCTGGTGACGGCCGTCGACGAGCAGCCCGACCCGGAGCCGGAACCCGCTCGGCAACCGGAGCCGAGCACCCATCTACCCGTCCCCGTCGTCACGTCCGAATCGGTCCCGTCGGCGGTCCGGCCTCCGCTGGGCGTGGTCCGTGCGGATCGGCCGCAGGTCGTCGGGATCGTGCGATGACTGCACCGACGTTGCCCGGCCTCGCACCGGCCGCCCCGGTCGTCGAGCCTCCTCGGCCGGGTTCCCGGGCGGCGCGGATGGGCCTGCCCCGTGCGGTGGACGTACTGCGGGACATCGCCACCGAATACGGCGTCTGCATCCGCCCTCTGGCCATGCGCCGCACCGACCTCGCCACCGGGTTGACCGAGGTGATCGACCTACCGTGCGGCGCGACTCGGGACGACAAGTGCCCACCGTGCGCCAAGAAGAACCGGCGACTGCGGCAGGCACAGATCCGGGAGGGCTGGCACCGCGACGACGAACCGCTACCGCCCCCGGAACCGGCGACCGAGGAGCAGAAGGCGCTGATCCTGCTGCGCGGTCACCTGGAGTTCTCCCGCGACGAGGCATCCCGGGCGTCCCAGCTGGACCAGGTCGCCGACCTCGACGAGGCAATCCGGGAGGTGGAAGAGGCGATCGCGGCCGAAGGGCTCCGTGGCCGGGTCGCGCCCCCGCACTCGACCGGCGACGACGACCAGGGCGACGAGGACACCGGCCGGCGCCGCAAGCGCTCCACTCGGCGGCGGCAGGATGCTCCGGACCTACCTCGGCGCAAGGTCGAGCGGCGCACCGTCGGGAAGACGTACACCGCCCCGGACGGCTCGACTTACCGGCCGTCGATGTGGTTGACGCTCACCCTGGATTCGTACGGCCCGGTACGCCCGGATGGCACCCCGGTCAACCCTGACCGGTACGACTACCGGCGGGCGGCCTGGGACGCGGTCCACTTTCCGCGACTCCTCGACCGGTTCTGGCAGAACCTCCGGCGCTGTGAGGGCTGGAACGTCCAATACGCAGGGTGCGTCGAGCCGCAACGACGACTCGCCCCACACGCGCACTTCGCCATCCGGGGCACCATCCCCCGGGAGGTGCTACGCACAGTGGCGGCGGCCACCTACCACCAGGTGTGGTGGCCGTCGACCGACGTGCAGCGGTACACCCTCGACCGGCTGCCTGTCTGGGATGAGCAGGCGTCAGCGTGGGTCGACCCGGATAGCCGCGACCCGCTGACCACCTGGACGGAAGCGCTGGACGCGCTCGACGACGACCCGGACGCGGAACCGGTACACGTCGTGCGCTTCGGCACCCAGGTCGACGCGCGTGGGGTCATGCCCGGCACCGAAGACGCGGAACGGACGATCCGGTACGTCACGAAGTACATCACCAAGCACACGGGCGACTGCCACAAGATCACGACTGGTCGGCAGCGAGCGCACCTGGACCGGCTCTGGCAGGAACTCCAAGTCACCCCGTGTACCGACCGGTGCGCGAACTGGCTGCTCTACGGCGTCCAGCCGAAGAAGGCACACGCCAAGCTCAAGCCAGGGCGCTGCAAGGGCAAGGTCCACCAGCGGAACACCCTCGGCATCGGCGGCCGGCGCATCCTCATCTCCCGCGACTGGTCGGGCAAGACGCTCTCCGACCACAAGCACGACGCGCGGGCCTGGGTGCGGGCGCTGCTCGGCGTGACGGTCGGCCTGGACGGAGTCGACGACCAGGGCGCCACCGTCGAACCGGTCCGGCACGCCTGGGAACTCGCCCGGCCCGACGATCCCGACGTGGGGCCGCTGGCCCATCGACTGCTGCGGTCGATCAGCGAGCGTGCCCGATGGCGCTCCGAACTCCTCGCCGCGAGGGACCGGGCCGCCCAGCTACCGGAGGACGGATCGGCGACGGGAGCAGGCGGCGCAACGGGGGAGGGGCTGTGATGGTGGCGAACGATGGACTTTGGACGATCCGGGAAGTGGCGGCGTACCTGCGGGTGCCGACGGAGACGCTGTACCGCTGGCGCAAGGTCAAGTACGGTCCGCCGGCGGCCCGGGTCGGTCGACACCTGCGGTACGAACCGGAAGCGGTCCGGTCATGGGTGCGTCAGCAGGCGGCGGCCTGATGGCACACGTCGAAGATCGCTGGTACGACATCGTCCGACACCCTGGCGGCCGCAAGGAACGGGTCAAGTCCGACCGGTTCGGCAAGGGACTCCGGTACCGGGTCCGCTACATCGGGCCGGACGGTCGGGAACGTAGCCGGTCATTCCCCGACCGTGCAAAGCGGGACGCTGAGGCGTTCCTCGTCTCGACCGAGACGGACAAGCTGCGGGGCTCGTACATCGATCCGATCGCCGGTCGGATGACCTTCGCCGAGTACGCCGAAACCTGGCTGCGGACGAGGTCGTTCGACGAGTCGACTCGGGAGGTCACGGAGTTCCGGGTACGCAAGCATCTGCTGCCGTTCTTCGGCTCTCGGCAACTGGCCTCGATCAAGCCGGGTCACGTCCGGGAGTGGGATGCCAGCATGGTCGGGAAGCTGGCCCCGGCGACCCGATCCGTGATCTTCGCGCACCTGCGGACCATCCTCGGCGCGGCGGTCGATGACGAACGGATCGCCAAGAATCCGTGTTCGGCGAAGTCGGTCAAGGCCCCGCGACCGGTGCAGCGTCGGGTGGTGCCGTGGCGGTACGAACAGGTTTCGGCAATCCGCGGTGCCCTCGCCCAGCGGTACCGCGCCATGGTCGATCTGGGTGCCGGCTGCGGGCTGCGGCAGGGTGAGATCCTCGGCCTCGGGGTCGATGACATCGACTTCGACGCGGGATGGCTGCACGTCTCCCGTCAGGTCAAGCTCGTCCGTTCCCGGCTGGTGTTCGGCCTTCCGAAGAACGACCGGGACCGACGGGTACCGCTGCCCGACTCCGTCGCCCAGGCGCTGCGCCAGCACCTCGACGACTTCACCCCGCTGTCCCTCACGCTGCCATGGGAGAACCCGGCCGACGACGAGCGGGTCACGGTGCCGCTGTTGTTCACCACCACCCGACGCGGTGCGATCAACCGCCGCACCTTCGACGGCAAGAGCTGGCGCCCGGCTGTCGTGGCGGCCGGCATCACGCCGACCCGGGCGACCGGCATGCACGCGCTACGCCACTTCTACGCCTCGGCGCTGCTCGACGCGGGGGAGAGCATCAAGGCTCTCGCCTCGTACCTCGGCCACGCCGACCCCGGCTTCACGCTCCGGGTGTACACGCACCTGATGCCGGCCAGCGAGGAACGCACCCGCAACGCGATTGACGACCTGTTCGATCCGGGGGAGAAGCCCTGACGGCCCGGCGACGGCCCACAGCGGTTGTCGCCGGGCTCCGCTCCTGGTCAGAGCGGGTTCCATCTTCATAATCCGGCGTACAGGTCGACTCGTCCGTCGTACCCCAGGTCAGAGTCGTGATCATGGCTCTAGCCTGGTCCGATGTTTGGGCGTCTCTTGGCGTTGATGGTGCACATTGGGCGACGCTCGACGCCCTGGAGAGCCCTGACGCCCTGATCTTGGTGGCGGACTGTCAAGCTTGGGACCTCGTTGGGACGGTGATCCCTGCCAAGGTCGACAAGCTGCGCTCCTGGGCACGGTGCCCTGGTTACCTGCTGTTCCCCGTGGTTTCCGCCGGTTCGGGAACAGGGGGCACGCGCCAAGGCAACCGTCGAGCCCAGTCAGGCCGGACCAGCGCAAGCGGCTACGGGTCTGCGAGGATCGGCAGATGCCCTTTCCCGGCTACCTCAATCGCTTCCACCCGCCGGTTGATGCATCCGTGCTCGTCGACGCGACGCCGTGGCTTGCTGACCCCTTGTTCTGGCCGGCGTTTCTGCTCTCCGTGGGCGGCTCCTACACGGCTGCGTTGGCCTTCGACCTTGATCCGGCGGATGTCGAGGTCTACGCGGAGGAGATGCACCAGCACAACAGCTGGCCCGTCATCTCCCTGGACCTCAGCCAAGGCCACCGCATGCACATCCTCTTCCGCAACTACGAGGGCGATTCGGGATGGGACTATCTGCTTCAGCAAGCGGGATCCGACGAGGTGATCACCGCCGCAGCGCTGGAGGGCGGCTTCCACGGGCCGGCGCTCTCGTGGCCGGAGCTGGTCAGGACGGCCGGTCAACCGAACCCGAAGCACAGTCAGGCGGAACGCCTCCTCCTGCTCCTTCCTGCTGTCGGTGACGCGGCTACTCCGCCCGGAGCCAACCAGGTGATAGCGGCGGCCGTCACCGCTGTGGGCGGCCAATGCCGACAGAAGGACGTTGCCGGGGAGCTGCTGGCCGCGAGCAATCGATTCTGGGGCTACTGCGATTGGACAGAGCAGAAGGGGCTGCCCGTCTGCCTCGGGCACCACAGCCCTCGTCATCTGGAAGCGCCGGCTGACCGCTTGGCCGTGCTGGCCGAGGCCTTCGGCGGCGCCCTGCTCGATGAGCAAGCGGCGAAGTCCGGTGGCGACGGTTGTTGGGGCTGAGTAGCCCGCGAAGGTACTGCACACTGGTCCCGTCGAAGTCGAGCAAGATGACGCGGGCGTGGTCGACGAAGGCAGCAAGGTCGGTGGGGCTCACGGGGCGTACTCATGGGCGATGGTTCCCCACATGCTGTCGAACCACATGTTCACGGCGGGGTGCGGGTTAGTGCCCGAGTCGCTGGGTGAGGTGGAGGAACGGTCTTCGGGCTGCCCAAGAACGATCGGGATCGACGGATCCCGCAGGTGCTGGCCAGTACCGAGACTCCGGCGCTCGATGGCCGGTTTACGTACGATTCAGAAGGCGGCATGGTCTGCGCTACGGGGCCGCGTGAAACGCACTGGGGAAGATCTTGCCGGTTGGGGTGGGCGCGGTCGCGGCCGTTCCGGAACGTATGGGCAGTTGATCGCGTCGGCCGAGGCGAACGGTTTCGAGTTCGACGACTGATTCCTCACGTCATTCGTGGGTGTCCGGCGGCGCGATCGACGACATGGTCTGCCCCGGCGTACAGGTCGACTCGTCCGTCGTACCCCGGGTCAGGGCTGTGACCATGGCTCTGACCTGGCCGTAACGCCCCCCGCCTCGATCGGGTCGGGCGTTGCGCCATTCTGCGGGAGACCCTCGGACACTTGTGGCGCTCGCCCCGGCCGAGGCGGCTGAACGCGGCGTGCCAGCTTGCGGCCCCATGTCTGGCTCGGCGCTTCGATGTAACGGTACGTCAGTACGCACAGCGGGATCAGGACGGCGTAGAACGCCACTTCGAGCACGAGATTGTTCTGCTGCCACCGGCCGATCGTGCCGTCGGTCACCGCCAGCAGCACCGGATGCACCAGGTAGACCGAATAGCTGATCGTGCCCAATCCGATCAACCAGCCTGGTATCAGTCGGCGGCGCAACGCCAGCCCGACGCCGAAGGTAAGCACGGCCAACAGAAAAGCCGTGATCCAGCCGCGCCGCGTGAAATGCCCCCCATTGCCGAACGCGTACGCACTCCCCACGGCGCAGGTGAGCACCACGGCGGCCGTCCAGGCCGCGACCCGCCAGGTGCTCTGACCGCTCTCGGCCCGGTAGACGGCGGTGCCGAGGAACATGACGGCGAGGATCACCAGGCCCTCCCACACCGGAACCGTGCCGTTGAAAGGGACCAGGACGAGCGCCAGCACCCCGCCCAACAGGCCACCGAACAGCCGAAACGCGGGTGGCCCGGCGCTTGCACAAAAAACGGCGATCACCATGGCGATCAGGGCAACCGCGATCAGCGGGCCGGTGCCGAACACGTCGGAGAGGGCCGAGGCCGGCAGCGTGACGCCGGCCGCCACGCTCACGGCAGCCAGTACGGCCAGGGTGACGGCGACCGCCGTCGACCGCTGGTTCAGGCGGACGGTGAAGAGGGCCACGACCAGCAGGTAGAAGGCCATCTCGTACGACAGTGTCCACAGCACGAGGAGGAGATTGGGCGTACCCAGCAGCTCTTGGAGCATCGTGAGGTGGGCGAGGGCCACCGTGGCCATGCTCTGCTGACCGAAGTCACGGATGTTCGCGACGCCCAGCAGACTGGCCACGAGGAGCGCAGCGACGACAGCGACCCACAGCGGGTAGATGCGGAACACCCGTCCGATCCAGAACGTCCTGATACAGCCCTTGCGCTCCAGCGACGCGGGGATGATGTAGCCGCTGACGAGGAAGAACACCATGATGCCGTACCGGCTGGTGTTGAACTGTGCCATCAGCTCCGGTCGCAGCTCCGCCATGAAGGCGTACGACGAGTGGTCGAACACGACGACGAGTGCGGCGATGCCGCGCAACGCGTCCAACCAGCCCAACCGCGTTTTGTGGGTGGGCGTGCCGGATGCGGCTGGCGCTGTCCCCGGCGGCGGGACAGGGTTGGTGGTGTCCATACTCATCCTTCGAATGCGATCCTCGCCGGTGTTCGACGACACCCATCCTCCACCGGCCTGCCTCGATTCCCCGTCCCACGGGGCATGGGACCGAGCCTGATGGGTTGCCTGCCCCGCACGATCCCGGGTCGGACCCGACGATCAGCCAGGCCGTCGGCGCCCCGGGCGAACCGTGCTGCGCGGAGCGGGGCTGATTGAATGACGACCTGACGGGGCATCTGCGAGGAGGGCCATGACGCTGACCAGCCGGCTTGCCCGGCGTGCGGACGTACCGGAGTTGCTGCCGCTGATCGACGCCGCGATCGTCGAGTTGCAGAAGGGCTTCCTCGACGAGGCGCAGATCGAGTCCAGCCGCTCGATCATGGGCATCGACACCCAGTTGGTCGACGACGGCACCTACTTCGTGGTCGAGTCGGCCGGCAGGCTCGCCGGCTGCGGCGGGTGGAGTCGCCGGGCCACCCTCTACGGCGGTGACCACTCGCAGGGCCGGGACCCCGCAGTGCTCGATCCGGCCCGGAACCCGGCCAAGGTCCGCGCGATGTACACCCACCCCGACTTCACCCGCCGGGGCGTCGGCCGGCTGATCCTCGCCCGCTGCGAGGCGGCCGCCGCTGCCGAGGGCTTCCGGACGCTCGAACTGATGTCGACGCTCGCCGGCCGGCCACTCTACGAGGCGGCGGGATTCGTACCGGTCGAGCAGGTAGAGGACCCGGCCGGCGGCGTACCCGTGCGACTGGTCCGGATGCGCAAGCCGATCGCGGCCCCGGCACGCTGACGTCCGGGCGGCCGGAGACCGCCGCCGCCCGGAACGCGGCGACGGCCTCCGGGTCGCTCAGCCGGCGGAGACGGCGCGTTCGAGCAGGGTACGGTGCCGGACCATCCATCCGGCGGCCCGCGCCCGCCAGGCGAGCGCCCACAGCGGCGCCGGGTCGGTCGACTCCGGCGTGATCCGGGCCCGGGTCGCCTCGGCGGCACAGTCCCGAATGGCGAGCTCGATCATTCGGCGGACCAGGCCGGCCCGGTCTGCCGCCGGCAGCTCGTAGCCGTCCAGGAACAGCCGTAGCTGGCGGGCCCGGGCCGCGGGGTCCGCCAGGTGGTGGCGTTCGGCGATGTCGTCGTCGTGCAACTGGGCGTTCCACCACCCGGTGGCGACCACCTCGTCGAGCCGGTCGACCGGCCCGGCCAGGGTCCAGTCGATGAACGCCACCGGCCGACCGGCCCGGGCGACGATGTGCCACGGACCGGCGTCGCAGTGCCCGATCACCGAGTCGGGCCCCTCCCGGTGCATCCACCACGGCTGCCAGGAGGCGTCCGGCGGTGGCCGGAAGCTCGCGGTGGCGGTGTGCAGCTCGCGCAGTAGCCTGCCGACCTGCCAGATCCCCTCGTCCGTCCAGGCCCGGGGGTGCATGATGTCGCCCTCGACGTACGTCAGCATCTCGTTGCCGTTGCCGTCGATGCCCGTACCGACCACCCAGGGGGAGCCGGGAAACCCGACCTCTTCCAGATGGTGCAGCAGGCTGTGCACGGTACCGGTCCAGGGCTTGGCGGCGCGCCGCACGATCTGGCCGGTACGGATGACCTGACTCGGTCCGCCCTCGGCCGCCGTCAACGGCTCGAAGGATGTCGTGGAATCCACGGATACTCCTCGGTTCAGCGCAATGAGCGGTGAGAGACAGCGCCGGATCACCGGCGCCAACGGCTGGCGGCGCGGAGGGTTTCCGCGGCCAGCGGACCGCTACGACGCGAGGAGTCGGCGACTCGGCCGGCGGTGGAGGCCGGCGGGAGCCGCTGGGGCGAGTGCCCGGAGGTCAGCTCGCGGCGCGACCGCGCGTCGTCGCGGTGTTGGCTATCGCGCCAATGACGGTGCACACCATGTCGTCGACCTCCTCAAAGAGTCGGGCGCTGCGAGAGTACGACTCCGCCCCACCATCCGCCACCGAATTTCCCGGCCGATCGATCCCGCCGGCTCCGGTCGCTCCGGAAACGAGGCGGTCCCCGGTGTCGGTGGTACCCCCTAGACTCCGTGCCGTGGAGCAGATCGTTCCGTTCGTGGTGCTGGCCGGCGCGCTCGCCGTGGTCCTGTGCGGGCTCGGCTGGCTGGTGGCCCGGGCGCGTCGCCGCGGCGTCGGCCGGGCGGTGACGGGTCCGCTCGACGAGATCTACAACCCGGCCGCGCGCAGGTCGCACATCGAGATCCAGGCGTTGGCCGAACGCCGCGCACCGGTCTCGACACCGGGCGACGGGTCGCGCCCGGGCGGAGTCGATCGGCCGGGCGGAGTCGATCGGCCGGGCCTGGCAGGCGGCCGGTGACCGGGGCGGCCGGGACGACCCCGCCGACCTACGTGCTGATCCACGGCGCCGCAGCCGACTCGTGGTGCTGGCACCTGCTGGTCGCCGAGTTGCGTGCCCGGGGCCACGACGTGGTGGCGGTCGACCTACCCTGCGACGACGACTCCGCCGGCCTGTCCGAGTACGCAGACGCGGTGCTGGTCGCCGTCCGCGACCGGATCGGGTCGGTGGACCGGCGCGGGCTGGCGGTGGTCGCGCACTCGTTCGGCGCCTTCACCGCTCCGGTGGTCTGCGAGCGGATACCGGTGGAACTTCTGGTGCTGTTGGGGCCGCAGATACCACTGCCTGGCGAGGCGCCGGGAGACTGGTGGGCCAACACCGGCTACGCGCAGGCCCGGCAGGAGCAGGACCGCCGTGACGGCCGGGCCGAGGACGACTTGGTGGGGCTGTTCGCCAACGACCTGCCGCCGGCCCTGGTGACCGAGGTCTTCCGCCGTGGCCGGCACCAGGCCGACAAGCCGTTCGGTGACCCGGTGCCGGTGGCGACCTGGCCCGACGTGCCCACCCGGGTGCTGCTGCACCGCGACGACCGCTTCCTCCCGGCCGACTTCGTCCGGCGCGTCGCCTGGGAGCGGCTCGGCAGCGAGCCGGACGAGATGTCCGGTGACCACCTCGGGATGCTCGGTCACCCGATCGAGTTGGCCGACCGCCTCGACGCCTACTGGTCGGGACGGGCCGGAGCGGTCGCCGGGCGGAGCTGACCCGGACGGCGACGACCCCCGGCCGGACCGGCCCCACCTGTGGCGCCCGGGTCAGCGTCCGACGGCGGCAGGCGTATTCCGGTGGTCGCGGGTCCGGAGTGGACCCGTGGGCGGCGGGCCCGGCTCTGCCAGAGCCGTAACGGGGACGGCTGCCAGAGCCGGAACGGGGGCCGGTCGGGTCACGGCCGGGCACCCCAGGAGAAGGCGGACGAGTCCGGGGCGAACCAGCTCGCGGCGGTAGCCGGGGTGAGCGCGTGCGCGATCGTGGTCCTGGCGTGCTCGTCGAGCGGCGGCAACCGGTCGGGGGCGAACCAGCCGACCGCGACCGACTCGTCGTCGTTGACCCGGGCGACGCCGTCGAGTAGCCGGCAACGGAAGCCGATGTTGAGGAACTGGCACCGGTCACCGTTGGGGTAGGTGTGCGGGTGCGCCAGTATGCTCGTCACCCGCTCCGGCAGCACCCGTACGCCGGTCTCCTCGAAGACCTCCCGGACCAGCGCCTCGGCGGGTTGCTCGTCGGGCTCGACGAAGCCGCTGACGACCGACCAGCGCCCGTCGTCGGAGCGCTGACCGAGGAGCAGCTCTCCGGCGTCGTTGCCGACCACGGCGCTTACGCTGGGCAGCCAGAGCAGGTCGTGCCCGACGAGTTTGCGGATCCGTGCGACGTACTCCGGGACGGCCATGCCGAGGACGATAACCAGCGGCCAACCGGCTGGACCGACCGCCCCGGGCGCCGCGACGCGAACCAGCAGAGCCCCGGTCTCCGGCGTTCCGGCTTCCGACGGGCCGGTATCAGCCGCCCGGTCCTGCGGCCGGGCTGGGCGCGTCGGCAGAGTTGGGGGCGCCGGCAGGGTCGGTGCCGGGTGTCGGCGCGGGGTGGCCGGCAGGGTGGGTCGGTACCGCCGTCGGCGTCATCCCGGGCAGCAGGCTGTCCGGGCAGGGCACCTCGGTCCGGGAGAAGTCCGCCCGCTCCTGGTCGACGACCTGACGGAAACAGATCCGCACCTCGGCCTGCTTCCGTCCGGCCATCGCGGGCCGGGACATCGCCACATGCACCCGGAACACCATCCGTACGCCGGGGGAGCGGCGCCGGTCGGTGCCGTCGACGCGCAGTACGTCGACCCGCCCGCTCCGCGCGGCGGTCTGCCCGAGTTCGGCGGCGCTGTCGCCGACGCCGTACACGAGTGCGTCACCGATCAGGGCGGCCTGACGTACCGCTTCCAGTCGGGCCCGTTCCTCGATCGAGGGCTCGGTCGCGATACCCATAATGGTGTGCGCGGCACTGCCGACGAGCAGCAGCAGAATGGTCAACGCGACGATTGACAGGACCCGGCCGAGCCGTCCTGTCCCACCCGAGGGTCGCATGCTGCCCACACCGCGAATTGTGCTCCATTCCGCGCCGCGAAGTGGCAGGTCAGGGCGATGAGGTAGGAGTTGGGTCCCACCGGCGGGGGAAATTTTTTCCGCGCACGGGCAGCCCGTCCGCGCCGCCTTCCCGGGCCGCTGACAGCGGTGAATCCCTTGCCGCAGAATGCCTTTCCCCCGTACGACGGCACTTTGCCGTTTACCGGGCGACGGGAATCCGATGCGGTCTACTGTGGAAGTCGCTCTGTCATTTTGCGCGAAACGGTAGCGCTTGGGCGGTTTGCCGTGCACAGTTACCCCATGAGCGACAGCGGGAGTGATGTGCAGTACTTCTGGTGCATCCGTCATCACCGGGTCGAGACCGGTGCCGACGTCTGTCCGGCGAGGTACGTGCTCGGACCGTACGCCTCGGGAGCCGACGCGGAGCAGGCGCTGCAGCGGGTGCAGCAGCGCAACGAAGCGTGGGACGCCGAGGATGCCCGCTGGGCCGGGGAGGAGCGCTAGACCGGCGCGGCGACAGCCCGCGTCGAAAACTCCGTGGTGCTCCGCGAGGAGACCCCCGAGAGCATGTCCCGCAAGGAGGAACACAGATGGCCGAAGCAACCAGGGCCACCCGCTCGGTAGCGAGAAGCGCTGCCGGCAAGAAGACTGCGGCGCGCAGCCGGACCGTGGGTGCCAGCAAGGGCACCCCGGCCCGCAAGGCCGCCAGTTCGTCGGTGGCCAAGAAGGCACCCGCGAAGAAGGCCCCGGCCAAGCGCGCGACGGCGGCGAAGAAGGCGCCGGCGAGGAAGGCACCGGCAAAGCGGGCACCGGCGAAGAAGGCCACCGCGAAGACCACCACGCGGGCGGCGGCAGGCCGCGCCGGCACGGCGAAGCGCACGACCGCGGCGGGCAGGAAGACCGCCACCGCGGCGAAGCGGACCACGGCCGGCAAGAAGACCACCGCCGCGGCGCGGAAGACGACCGCGGCGGCGAAGCGGACCACCGCGGCTGCGAAGAAGGCCCCGGCCCAGCGGGTGACCGCGAAGAAGGCCCCGGCCCAGCGGGTGACCGCGAAGAAGGCCCCGGCCAAGCGGACGACCGCGACCAAGGCTCCGGCGAAGCGGGCGACGGCCAAGAAGGCTCCGGCGAAGCGGGCGACCGCGGCGACGAAGCGGACCGGCACGGTGGCGAAGAAGGTCACCGCCCGGAAGGCACCCGGCAAGCAGGCCGCGGCGCGGAAGGCTCCGGCCAAGGCGCCGGCGCGGAAGGCCACCAGGGCGACCGCGCGGAAGATGATGGGTTGAGTTCCCACCGGAGCGCCCCACGGGGCGTTCCGGTGCGGTGACACCCCCGGGGTACGCCACGCCGCCCGGCCCGACGCCAACGGGCCGGGCGGTCTGCGAGGATTCCGGCATGGCATATGACGCGAGCGTGCTGCCGGACGTCACCGGACTCACCGTCGGCATCATCGGCGGCACGGGCGACCAGGGACGGGGACTGGCCTACCGGTTGGCCCGGGCGGGTCAGCCGGTACTCATCGGCTCCCGCTCGGCGGCCCGGGCCGAGCAGGCGGCGGCGGAACTTCGTACCCTGCCCGGGATGCCGGCCGACGCGACGATCTCCGGCGGCGACAACGTCGAGGTGGCAAGCCGGTCCGACGTGGTCGTCATCGCGGTGCCGTGGGACGGGCACCGGGACACCGTCGCCGGACTGCGCGAGCCGCTGGCCGGCAAGGTGGTCGTCGACTGCGTCAACCCGCTCGGCTTCGACAAGCAGGGGCCGTACCCGCTGCGGGTCGAGGAGGGCAGCGCCGTGCAGCAGGCGGCGGCGCTGTTGCCGGACTCCCGGGTCTGCGCGGCCTTCAACCACGTCAGCGCGCCCCTGCTGGCCGACCCGGAGGTCGACCGGATCGAGCTGGACGTGCTGATCTGCACCGAGGAGCGCGAACTGGTCGGGCTGGTCGGCGCGCTCGCCGCGCGGATCCCGGGAATGCGCGGTGTCTACGCCGGGCGGCTGCGCAACGCGCACCAGATCGAGGCGTTCACCGCCAACCTGATCGCGATCAACAAGCGCTACAAGGCGCACGCCGGAATCCGGGTCACCGACATCTGAGAGCGGCGGCGGCCGGTCCGGCCCGCCGGGAGGACCACCGGGGTGGGGGCCCTCCCGAGCGGTCGGGGATCAGAAGGTGTGTTCGGGGGTGGGGAACTCGCCGTCCCGGACCTCGGCGGCGAACCGCCGGGTCGCCTCGGTGAGGGTGCCGGAAAGGTCGGCGTAGCGCTTCACGAACCGGGGCATCCGGCCGGACCGCAGCCCGGCCATGTCCTGCCAGACCAGCACCTGGGCGTCGGTGTCCGGGCCGGCCCCGATCCCGATGGTGGGTATCGCCAGCTCGTGCGTGATCCGCTTGGCCACCTCGCCCGGCACCATCTCCAGGACGACCGAGAAGGCTCCGGCCTCGGCGACCGCGAGCGCGTCGGCCACCACCTCGTCGGCGGCGTCGCCCCGGCCCTGCACCCGGTAGCCGCCGATGGCGTGCTCCCGCTGCGGGGTGAACCCGATGTGCGCCATCACCGGGATGCCGGCCCCGGTGATCGCCCGGATCTGCTCCGCCACCTGCCGGCCGCCCTCCAGCTTCACCGCGTGGCAGCCGCCCTCCTTCATGAACCGTACGGCGGTGCGCAGCGCCTGGGCCGGCCCCTCCTCGTACGAGCCGAACGGCAGGTCGCCGACGACCAGCGGGTAGCTGGTGGCGCGTACCACCGCACGGACCAGGGGGAGCAGGTCGTCGACGGTGACCGGCACGGTCGTCTCGTAGCCGAAGACGTTGTTCGCCGCCGAGTCGCCGACCAGCAGCACCGGTATTCCGGCCTGGTCGAAGATCGCGGCAGTGTACTGGTCGTAGGAGGTGAGCAT
Organism: Plantactinospora sp. KLBMP9567; assembly: GCF_033446045.1. Classification (NCBI taxonomy): domain Bacteria; kingdom Bacillati; phylum Actinomycetota; class Actinomycetes; order Micromonosporales; family Micromonosporaceae; genus Plantactinospora; species Plantactinospora sp. KLBMP9567. The sequence goes on from NZ_JAWQRR010000006.1 coordinate 133,511, forward strand.
CGGCCACCGCTCGCCGCGCTCCTTGGCGGCGACCAGGTCGCGGGCGCGTACCCGCCGGGTCGCCGGACCGCCGTACAGCGTCGCCACCTCGGCCGGGGCGGACGCCATCTGGTGCTCGGACATCACTGTCTCCTCTCGCCTCGAGGCCGCGTTCGCGGTCCCCGGGTCACCGAACCTTTCCACCCGCCTTGCGGTCCGTCGGACCGTAAGGTCGGACGCGGTGCGCAAGCGCCGCGCGGTTCAGGTGGAAGAGGTTCGCTTCCGATCGTCCCACCGGGCGGTGCGGCTACGGCAGGGAAGAGTGCAGGTTTTCACACCGCGCGGAGACCCCCGGGCCGGTCAGGGACGCTCGCGCCACCGGTTGGTGATCGGCAGTCGGCGGTCCCGACCGAACGCCTTGATCGAGATCTTCGGACCGGGTGCGGACTGCCGGCGCTTGTATTCGGCGATGTCGACCATCCGCAGCACCCTGTCCACCACCTCCGGGTCGTGCCCGGCCCCGACCAGGTCGTCCCGGCCCTGGTCGCCGTCGACGTAACCGACCAGGATCGCGTCGAGGACCGAATAGTCCGGCAGGGTGTCGCTGTCGAGCTGGCCGGGGCTCAGCTCGGCGCTCGGTGGCTTGCGGATCGAGTTCTCCGGGATCGGCGGTGTCTCGCCGCGCCGGACCGCCTCCGCGTTGCGCCAGTTGGCCAGCTTCCAGACCAGGCTCTTCCAGACGTCCTTGAGCGGGTTGAACCCGCCGACCGAGTCGCCGTAGAGGGTGGAGTAGCCGACCGCGAGTTCACTCTTGTTGCCGGTGGTGAGCACGAGGTGGCCCTCCTGGTTCGACAGCGCCATCAGCAGCACTCCGCGTACCCGGGCCTGGAGGTTTTCCACCGACATCCCGGAGAGCGACAGGTTGGCCAGGAAGCCGTCGACCATTGGCTGGATCGGCTCGACCCGGTAGTCCAGGCCGGTCCGCTTGGCCAGCTCGGCGGCGTCGTCCCGGGAGTGCTCCGACGAGTGCTGGCTCGGCATCGAGACCCCGACCACCCGCTCCGGGCCGAGCGCGTCCACCGCGATCGCGGCGACCAGCGAGGAGTCGATGCCGCCGGAGAGGCCGAGCACCACCGAGCGGAAGCCGTTCTTGTCGACGTAGTCGCGCAGCCCCAGCTCCAGGGCCTGCCACACCTCGCCCTCGTCGACCACCGGCTCGGTGACGCCGCCGGTGACCCGGGGACCGGCCGGGGCGGGCAGGCTGTCGCTGACCCGGACCCGGGTGATGGCCATCTCCTCCGGAACGCCGGCCGGCACCGGCTGCGCCGGCTCGGTACCGGTGGAGGCGTCGGCGCGGCCGGCGGGCAGCTCGAGGTCGTGCAGCAGCAGGTGCTCGACGAACTGCGGGGCGCGGGCCAGCAGGGTGCCGTCGGCGGCGACGATCATCGAGTCGCCGTCGAAGACCAACTCGTCCTGGCCGCCGACCATGTTGACGTACGCGATTGTCGCCTCGGCCTCGGCGGCCCGGCGGCGGACCAGCGGCAGGCGTACGTCGTCCTTGTTCAGCTCGTACGGCGAGCCGTTGATGTTGACGACCAGCCCGACCCCGGCGCGGCGGGCGACGGTGAACGGGCCGCCGGCCTGCCACAGGTCCTCGCAGATGGTCAGCGCGATGTCGACTCCGCCGATCCGGACCACCGTCAGGGTGTCGCCCGGAACGAAGTAGCGGTCCTCGTCGAAGACTCCGTAGTTGGGCAGGTGGTGCTTGAAGTAGCGGGCCACTACCCGCCCGCCGTGCAGGACCGCGAGCGCGTTGCGCGGACCCCGGGTCGGGGTGGCCTCGGCGTTGGCGCTGGCCGGGCCGTCGGCGTCGAGGTAGCCGACCAGCACCGGCAGCCCGCCGAGCCCGTCGGTGGCGAGGTCGGCGGCGAGCCGGTCGAGGGTGGCCCGGGAGGCGGCGACGAAGGAGTCCCGGAAGACCAGGTCCTCGACGGGGTATCCGGTCAGCATCATCTCCGGGAAGACCGCCAGGTGCGCGCCGGCTCCGGCGGCCTGCCGGGACCGTTCCCGGATCAGGGCCGCGTTCCCGGCTACGTCGCCGACGGTGGGGTTGACCTGGGCCAGGGCGATGCGCAAGGTCGGCATGACTCCATCTTGCCGCAGCCGGTCCGGTCCGGCTCGGTGCACCGGGTGGCGCCGGCCGTGGTGGCGCTCACCCCGTGCCGCGTGGGCGCCGACCCGCTGCCGACCGGTCGCGGATCCGGGCGATGCCGGTACCACCGGTGCTCCGCCGGTCGTCGGTCCGCCGTACCGGTGGGCGCCGGAGTCGGTCCCGGGGCTATCTTTGGGACGAACGCCCAGCAAGTACGCAGGCCGGGCCACCCCGCGCATCGGTTCCGGTCTAGCTCACGTAACGTCTGCGTAACGGAACAGGTGAAGACTGGACTGCTAGGCCGTGCGCCGGCTGGGCCGGTCCGAACAGAGTGTGCGAGGGGTTGAGGTGGACCGTCAGCAGGAGTTCGTGCTCCGTACCCTGGAAGAGCGTGACATCCGGTTCGTCCGGTTGTGGTTCACCGACGTGCTCGGCACGCTGAAGAGCGTCTCGGTGGCCCCCGCCGAGCTGGAGGCGGCCTTCGACGAGGGGATCGGCTTCGACGGCTCCGCCATCGAGGGCTTCGCCCGGGTCTTCGAGTCGGACATGGTGGCGATGCCCGACCCCACGACCTTCCAGGTCTTCCCGTTCGAGGGCGGGGTCTCCGGCGAGAGCGCCCGGATGTTCTGCGACATCCTGCTGCCCGATGGCAGCCCGTCCTGGGCCGACCCGCGGCACGTGCTGCGCCGGGCGCTGTCCCGGGCCGCCGAGAAGGGCTTCACCTTCTACACCCACCCCGAGATCGAGTTCTTCCTGCTGGAGAACGGCCCCAACGACGGCTCGCTGCCGGTCCCGGTCGACGACGGCGGCTACTTCGAGCACACCACCCACGCGGTGGCCCGGGACTTCCGCCGGCAGGCGGTGCTGGCGCTGGAGCGGATCGGCATCTCGGTGGAGTTCAGCCACCACGAGGTCGCGCCCGGCCAGCAGGAGATCGACCTGCGCTACGCGGACGCGCTCACCACGGCCGACAACATCATGACCTTCCGGCACATGGTCAAGGAGGTCGCGCTCTCCACCGGGGTACGGGCCAGCTTCATGCCCAAGCCCTTCACCGACCAGCCGGGCAGCGGCATGCACACCCACCTGTCGCTGTTCGAGGGGGAGCGCAACGCGTTCCACGACGCCAGCGACCCGATGAAGCTCTCCAAGGTCGGCCGCGCCTTCATCGCCGGGCTGCTGGTGCACGCCCGGGAATACACGGCGGTCACCAACCAGTGGGTCAACTCCTACAAGCGGCTCTTCCCGCAGGCGCTGCCGGACCGGATCACCGAGTCCCCGGCGTACGTCTGCTGGGGTCACCTGAACCGTTCGGCGCTGGTCCGGGTGCCGGCGTACGGCAAGCCGAACTCGGCCCGGGTCGAGGTCCGCTCGCCGGACTCGGCGACCAACCCCTACCTCGCCTTCGCGGTGCTGCTCGGCGCCGGGCTCAAGGGCATCGAGGAGGGCTACGAGCTGCCGCCGGGCGCCGAGGACGACGTCTGGTCGCTCTCCAACGCCGAGCGCAAGGCGATGGGGTACGAGTCGCTGCCGGAGAACCTCGCCGAGGCGATCGACGTGATGGCCGGCTCCGAACTGGTCGCCGAGGTGCTCGGCGAGCACGTCTTCGACTTCTTCCTGCGCAACAAGCGCGCCGAGTGGGAGCAGTACCGCCGCGAGGTCACCCCGTACGAGCGACAGCGCTACCTGGGCCTGCTCTAGCCGGGAGGTGCTCCCCGGGGCACGGGTCAGCCACGGTTGTCGGGCCGCGTTATCGTCCGTGACGACGCGGCCCCCTCGTTCGGCCGCCCACACCCGATGGGAGACAGCCGGTGGTCGAGGACCTGCTCGTGGGAGCCTGGCAGAGCATCGTGTTCGGCGTGGTCGGCATCGCCCTGATGGCCGCGGGTTTCGGGCTGGTCGACCTCCTCACCCCGGGCCGGCTGCGCGAGCTGATCTGGGTACGCCGCAACGCCAACGCCGCGTTGCTGCTGCTCGCCAACCAACTCGGCATCGCGGCCATCGTCTTCACCGCGATCCTGACCAGCTACACCGACTTCACCAAGGGTCTCGCCTCCGCCGTCCTGTTCGGACTGATCGGGCTCGGCGTCATGGCGCTCGGCTTCCTGGTGCTCGACTGGCTCACGCCCGGCAAGCTCGGCGAGGTGATCTGCGCCGACGAGCCGCATCCCGCCGCCCGGGTCAGCGCCGCCACGCACTTCGGGGCCGCGCTCATCGTCTGCGCCTGCATCGCCTGACCGGACCGGTCCGCCTCAGGACGTCTGACTCGACGGGCGCGCCCAGGGATCCGACGCCACCCGATCTGTGCCCGACTCGACCGGCGGTTCCGGGTCGCGCGCCGGACGGGACGCGCGACCCGGTGGCCGGGAGTACTGCTCCGTGGCTACTTCGTGGCCGGAGTGTCCGACTCGCCGCCGTCCGCCGGAGCGCCGGCCGGGCCGCCGTGCTTCGGGCCACCCCAGTGCCCGCCGCCGAATGCGGGGAAGACGCCCGACTTGACCGCCGCGAGGATGGCGTCGGCCTGCTCCTGGGTCAGCTTGCCGTCCGAGACCGCCTTGTCGAGCCGCTCCTTCAGCATGGCCCCCCGATCGGCCTTCGACCCCGCGTCGGGCTTGCCCTTGCCGCGTTGTTCGGCCCGGTCCTTCCACTCGGCCCGGTGCTGCTCCTTGATCTTCGCCAGCGCCGCCTCGACCCTGTCCTGCGGCACGCCCAGCTCCTCGGCGAGCTGCTCGGCCAGCTTGCCGCGCTGCTCCGCCCAGCGCTTGCCGTGCTCCGGAGCGTTCGTGCCGCGCTCCGACGACGACGGGGTCGGCGCGGGCGTGGTCCCATCCTCCGCGAAGGCCACGGCCGGGGCCGCGAGACCCACCGTGAGTACTCCGGCGGCCACCAGACCGCCGAGGACCTTCTTCCGGGAAAGCAGGTTACTCATGCTGAAATCCCTCCCTGGGTGCGTACGCCGTTACGGCGGGTGCTGTTGGTCAGTCCGCCCCACCATGCGGCACCACGCTGGGCGGTAGTTCGGAGACGGCTGTCAGCCGGCTGGGAATCGCCGGGCCGGCTGGCAGTCGGCTGAGAGTCGTCCCCGTGGCCGGCCGTCTTTCGTGCTGGTTCGCGTCCGCTCCCGAGGGTCGCTGCCCACTACCGCCGGTTGTCCGCTACCGCCAAGCTTGTACCGCACGTCCCGACCGACAGGAGCCGCCGCATGCCCCGGACGCTGAGTTACGCCGACGCCGCCCGGCTGCTCGGGGGAGCACGTAGCCCGGTGGTGACCGCGCTGGACAAGGTCACCGGGGGAGCGCTGCTCGGCGCGGCGGTGGCGGCGCCGGCCGTACTGGCACTCTTCGACGCCAAGGCCGAGTTCATCCGGCTCAGCCACGAACTCGTCGGCAGGCTCTCCGAGGCGCGGTCCGGGTTGTCGCGGTACGGCCGGACCGCGCGGCTGGCCGCCGCACACCGGGTACTGGTGGTCACCGCCTTCTTCGAGGCGTTCGCGGAGTCGGACCTGCCGTTCCGGTTCCAGGACCTGCAACTGACGAAGTGGGAGCAGAAGGCGATCGTCGGGGCGGGCCGGACGGACGAGTCCCTGCTGGGCAGTCTCTTCGCGGACGGGGTGCCGGTGCCCGGACCGCACCAGCCGTACGAGCTGTTCCAGACGGCGCTCGCCGAGTACTACGCCACCGCCGCGGACGGGATGCGGAGGTTCGTCGCCGGACTTGCCGTGTGGGATCGGCTCACCTGGTCGAAGCGGGCGGCGTTCGAGGAGATGCTGCACGCGCTGCCGGGCCGGGCGCAGGAACGGCACCAGGAACTGTTCGGCCGGCTCGCCGCCGAGTTTCCGGAGGTGGGGTTCTGGGCCGTACTGCGCGAGCACGCCGGCACCCGGGCCGAGGTACGGGAGGTGGCCGCCGCGTTGGCCGACCTGGAACGGCTGCTCGCGGAGGCTACCGTCGGGCGGCTGCCGTCCGAGCGGCGCTCCGGACTGACCCGGGCGTACGCGGCCGAGCTGGCCCGCCCGGTCGTCGAGTCCGGCGACGTGCCGGCGGGAATCCGGGTACCGACCCTCGGTGCGGGCTACGTGCCCCCGCTGTACCGGATCGCCGAACTCGGTCCGGCGGCTCGGCCCAGCGAGGAGTCCTGGTGGGCCGAGCAGCCCGTGCGGGACGACCTGTCCGAGTTCCTCACCGGCTATCTCACCAATCCCAGGGCGGTCGAGGCGCCGCTGCTGGTGCTCGGTCAGCCCGGCTCCGGCAAGTCCGTCCTCACCCGGGTGCTGGCCGCCCGGCTGCCGGCCGCCGACTTCCTGCCGGTCCGGCTGGTGGTCCGTGACATGCCGGCCACCGCCGACCTACAGGACCAGATCGAGTACGCGGTCCGCAAGGCCACCGGCGAGCGGCTGGACTGGCCCGCGCTGGTCCGCTCGGCCGGCGACGCCCTGCCGGTGATCCTGCTCGACGGCTTCGACGAACTGCTCCAGGCGACCGGGGTCGCCCAGACCGACTACCTCGTCAAGGTCGCGGCGTTCCAGCGCCGGGAGGCCGACCAGGACCGGCCGCTGGTGGTCCTGGTGACGAGCCGGACCAGCGTCGCCGATCGGGCCCGTGCGCCCGAGGGGACCGTCGCGCTCCGGCTGGAGCCGTTCGACGAGCCCCGGGTGGCCGTCTGGCTGGCCAACTGGAACAAGGTCAACGCGCAGGAGTTCGCCGGCCGGGGCGTCGCCCCGTTGGACCTGCCGACCGTGCTCGCCCACGGTGAACTTGCCGAGCAACCGTTGCTGCTGCTGATGCTCGCGCTCTACGACGCGGACGACAACGCCCTGCGCTCGGCGGGCGTGTTGCGGCAGGACGAACTCTACGAGCGGCTGTTGCGCAGGTTCGCCCGCCGTGAGGTGGTCAAGCACCGCCAGGGGCTGCCCGAGTACGAGCTGGAGCATGCCGTCGAGGCGGAGTTGCGCCGGCTGTCGGTCGTCGCCTTCGCGATGTTCAACCGGAATGCCCTGTGGATCAGCGAAACCCAACTGGAGAACGACCTGCTGGCCCTCTTCGGGCCCGTCCCCACCCCGGGCGCCGACGCCGGGCTGCGAGCCCCGCTGCGGCATGCCGAGATCGTGCTAGGCCGGTTCTTCTTCGTACACCGGTCGCGTGCGCTCCGCGACGACGAGCAACTGGAGACGTACGAGTTCCTGCACGCCACCTTCGGCGAATTCCTGGTCGCCCGGTTCACCTGGCAGGTGTTGACCGACATCGCGGCCCGGGAGGCCGCCACGATGATGCCGCTGCGGGGCGGGCCGGCCGACGACGACCTGCTGCACGCGCTGCTCTCCTACGCGGCGCTGAGCGGGCGGGCACCGACCCTCGGCTTTCTCCGTGGCCTCATGTCGACGGTCGCCGCGCAGCGCCGGGATGCCCTGGTGGACCTGCTGGTCCGGCTGTTCCGGGCCGCCCACCACACCCGCCTGGCCCGGCGGTTCGACTCGTACCAGCCGCGCGGGCTGCCGGTGCCGGCGCGGCATGCCGCGTACAGCGCCAACCTGCTGCTGCTGGCGGTCTGCGCTGCCGGCACGTTGCGGGTCAGCCGCCTCTATCCGGACCGGCACGTGGTGCCGGTCTGGCATCGCGAGACCCTGCTCTGGCAGTCGCAGCTCGGCTCCGAGGACTGGAGCAGTCTGGTGGACGCGCTGGCGCTCGACCGGGTCCGGGCCGAGGACGGCAGCCGGGACATCTCGCTGCACCTGGTAGCCGATCCGGCCGAGGCGGGCGTACCGTCCGTCGATCCGCTCTGGACGTACGACATCGTGCTGCCCGAGGAGGCGGACTTGGCGACGTTCAACCGGGGCGGACAGTCCTGGGAGCTGGTGGCGCGGCGGGCGTACTTCCGGTGCGGGATCGACGACGACGTCTTGGTGCACGCGCTCGAGCCGGCGTCGTCGCTGGGCCACGGGATCAACGGCTTCCTGGTGGGGCCCACCGCAGCGGCCACCTCGCTGGTGTACGAGCTGCTGACCTTCCTCGCCACGCCGGTCGCGGTCGGCGAGGCGACGGAGCGCCGGGACGGCTACCTCCGGCTCGCCAGACTGCTCGACGCGATCGACGAGCAGCATCGGGGCTGGGTCTTCGGGCTGCTGCTCGACCGGCTGGCCGGCGAGGTGGAACTGCCGCCGCACCTGGCCGTGCAGGTGCTGGAGGAGATGGTGGGCAGGGGCGTGCACCGCGAACACCGCGATCGGCTGCTGCGGTGCGGTCTTACGCTGCTGGCCGCATCCAGGGGAGTGGACCGGCGACTCGGCGGGCTGCTCGCGAAGGCACTGCGGACGTACGGCGGCGGCGACGAGAAGCTCGCGGCCGAAGTGCTCGTACGGCTCGTCGAGGCGGGGATGACGCGCGAGGTGCGGACCGCGCTGACGCCGCTGGAGACCGCCGGGCTGCTCGCCGACTGGCCGGCGTTACGCGTCCGGTTCGAACGGGCGCTGACGCCGACCGGCGAGTCGCCCGAGCGTGAGCGGGTGGAATAGCCCGCGGCCCGGCGCGGCCGGAGAGGGCGCCGAGCCGCGCGCCGGAGTCACGGCACGGCCGGGAGCGGGCGGAGGTGCGGATCAGCGTACGGCGGGCGAGACGGTCAGGGTGCCGGCGTCCGCGTCCATCCTCGCCGGTACCCCGACCGGCACGGTGAGCTGCCCGACGCCGTGCCCGATCGGCAGCCCGCCGAGTACCGGCACCCCCAGGTCGCCGAGCCGCTCGGCCAGCACCTCGGCCACCCCGACCGCCCAGCCGTCGGTGCAGTCGGTGAACTGGCCGACCGCCACCCCGGCCACCCCGGTCAACACGCCGGACCGGCGCAGGTGGGTGAGCATCCGGTCGACCTTGTACGGCGGCTCCCCGATGTCCTCGACCAGCAGGACCGCGCCGGTCAGGTCCGGCATGTCCGGGGTACCCAGGGAGTGCACGAGCAGGCAGAGGTTGCCGCCGATCAGCGGGCCGGTGGCCACCCCGGGGACCAGCACGCTCGCGGTTTCCTCGGTCGGCAGCCGGTGCACCACCACCGGCTCGGGGCACATCAGTGCGGCCCGCAGCGACTCGGCCGAGACCGGCGGGGTGCGCTCGTCGAGCCAGGCCGCTCCCGGGCCGTGCACGGTGGCCAGCCGGGCGCCCCGCCAGAGCGCGAGTTGCAGCGCGGTGATGTCGGAGAATCCGGCCACCACCTTCGGGTCGCGGCGCACCACCGACATGTCGATCGCGTCGACCACCCGCTGCGCGCCGTAGCCGCCCCGGGTGCAGAGCACGCCGCGTATGGCCGGGTCGGCGAAGGCCGCGTTGAGGTCGGCGGCGCGCAGCGCGTCGTCTCCGGCCAGGTAGCCGCGCCGGGCGTACGCGTTCGGGGCGAGTACGGGACGAAGGCCCCAACCGGTGAGCAGTTCCACGCCACGGGCGACCCGTTCCGGTCGGGTCGGGCCGGACGGCGACACCAGCAGCACCGTGTCGCCGGGCCGCAGCGCCGGTGGTCGTAGCGCCTGTCGTACCGCCTGATCGTCGGGCAACCCCGCCTCCTCAAACCTGCTCGGCCCCGAGCCTATCGGTGGGCGTCGGGCGCACCGGATAGCCTCGACACCGTGGCAACCGAGACCGGAACCGAGAGCGACACCGGCAGCGCGGGCGGCGCCGCGACCGCACTGGTGATCGAGAACGACCCGACGGACGACCTCCGCCGGCTGGGGGAGTGGCTCACCGAGGCCGGGCTCGGCCTGGCGGTGCTCCGGCCGTACGCCGGAGATGCGCTGCCCGACGACCTGACCGGGTACGCCGCGCTCGTCGTGCTCGGCGGCCCCCAGCATCCGTACCCGGCACCCGACGGCACGCCCGGGGCGCCCTGGTTCGCGGCCCTGGAGGGGCTGCTCCGCAAGGCGGTCCGGCACCGGGTGCCGACCCTGGCGATCTGCCTCGGCGCCCAGCTGCTGGCCACCGCGCACGCCGGGACGGTCGAGCGGAGCGCGGCCGGGCCGGAGGTCGGGCCGAGCGTCGTCGGCAAGCGGGACGCCGCCGAGCGCGACCCGCTGTTCCGGTACGTGCCGATGATCCCGGACGTGCTCCAGTGGCACGTCGACGAGATCACCGAGCTGCCGCAGGGCGCGACCCTGCTGGCCGCCTCGACCCGCTATCCGCACCAGGCGTTCCGGCTCGGTGACCGGGCCTGGGGGCTCCAGTTCCACATCGAGTGCGACGTCGCGATGATCGCCGACTGGACGACCGACTCGGCGACGCTGGCCGCGCTGGGCTACGACCCCGAGCTGGTGGTGGCCGCCTGCGCCGAGGTGCTGGCCGACGTGGAAGAGGTGTGGCAGCCGTTCGCGGCCCGGTTCGCGGCCCTGGCCCAGGGGCGGCTCGACGGCGTCCCGCCCCGGCCGACGCTGCCGCTGCTCGGGCAGTAGGAGCCGCCGCCGATGACGGAGACCGGGAGCTGCTGCCGATGACAGGGACCGGGAGCTGCCGCCGATGAGGGAGACCGGGGGCCGCCGTCGATGAGCAGACCGACCAGCGCGGCCGGCCGGCTCGCCCGGTACGGCTTCGGCGTGGGCGACGGGGAACGGGCCGGCGGCGACGGGGTCGGCCGGGCCGCCGACCTGCTCGGGCCGGACGGGCTCGGGCTGTGGGACGCCGACACCCAGGAGCCGGTCGACGGACCGGCCGGCGAACTGCTCACCGCGCTCTCCCGGGCCGCCGACCCGGACCTCGCGCTGCGCCAACTGCACCGGATCGTCGAGGCGGAACGCCGCGTTGCCGCCCCGGCCGGCTCGACGGCGGGTGCCGCCCCGGTGACGGAGGACGGTGGCGAGACGCTGCTCGCCGCTCTGCACGCCGATCCGGGGCTGTGCCGGCGGGTGGTTGCCATCCTGGGTGCCTCGTCCGCGCTCGGCGACCACCTGGTGGCCAACCCCGAGCAGTGGCGGGCACTGCGTACCGGAGCCGACGGGCTGCCGCCGAACGCCGAGGGGCTGCTGCACCCGGACTCCACCGGGGCGGGTGACGGAACCGGACCGGACGGCGGATCCGGGCCGCGGCCGGTGGTGGCGGCGCTGCGCCAGGCGTACCGGCTGGCCCTGCTGCGGATCGCGGCGGCCGACCTGACCGGCGGGCGCGGCCTGGAGCAGACCATGGCGGCGCTGTCGGCGCTGGCCGACGCCACCCTGGCCGACGCGTACGGTATCGCGGTCGGCGAGCTGCCGGAGGGGACCCCGGTGCCCCGGCTGGCGGTGGTGGCGATGGGTAAGTGCGGCGGCAACGAGCTGAACTACGTCTCCGACGTCGACGTCATCTTCGTGGCCGCCGCCGACGAGGACCTGGCGGCCGCCACCCGGGTGGCGACCCGCCTGATCCAGATCTGCGGACTGGTGGCCTGGCCGGTGGACGCGGCGCTGCGGCCCGAGGGCAACCGGGGGCCGCTGGTGCGTACCCTCGCCAGCCACCTCGCCTACTACCGCCGCTGGGCCCGGACCTGGGAGTTCCAGGCGCTGCTCAAGGCCCGCCCGGCCGCCGGGGACGCCGCGCTGGCCCAGGAGTGGATCGACGCGCTCGCCCCGCTGGTCTGGCGGGCGGCCGAACGGCCGGAGGCGGTCGAGGATGTCCGGGCGATGCGTCGCAAGATCATTGACAACATCCCGCCGCGCGAGCTGGAGCGGGAGATCAAGCGCGGGCCGGGCGGGCTGCGGGACATCGAGTTCGCGGTGCAGCTCCTCCAGCTCGTGCACGGCCGGGTCGACGAGTCGCTGCGGGCCCCGGGCACCATTCCGGCGCTGCGGGCCCTGGTCGCCGGCGGCTACGTCGGGCGGGCCGACGGCGAGGCGCTGCTGCGCGGGTACCGGTTCCTCCGGGGGGTCGAGCACCGGCTCCAGTTGCAGGGACTGCGGCGTACCCACACCGTGCCGGCGGACCGGCCGGCGCTGCGCTGGCTGGCCCACGCGCTCGGCTACACCGCGCTGCCCGGCCGGGACGCCGTCGAGGCGTTCCGGGCCGACTGGGTCGGCCACGCCACCGAGGTACGCCGACTGCACGCCAAACTGCTCTACCGGCCGCTGCTGGAGGCGGTCGCCCGGGTGCCGGCGGACGGGCTGCGGCTCACCCCGGAGGCGGCCCGGAACCGGCTGGAGATCCTCGGCTTCGCCGACCCGACCCGGGCGCTGCGACACCTGGAGGCGCTGACCGGCGGGGTGACCCGGACCTCGGCGATCCAGCGCACCCTGCTGCCGGTGCTGCTCCAGGAATTTGCCGACGCGCCCGAACCGGACCGGGGGCTGCTCAACTACCGGCAGGTCTCCGACAAGCTCGGCGGCACCCCGTGGTATCTGCGGCTGCTCCGCGACGAGGGGCCGGTGGCCCGCCGCCTGGCCCGTACCCTGGCGGTCTCCCGCTACGTCGCCGACCTGCTGGCCCGGGATCCGGAGGCGCTCCGGCTGCTCGCCGACGACGCCGAACTGACTCCCCGGGACACCGACGTGCTCCGGGACGGATTCGCCGCCGCCGCCGACCGCTATCTCCTCGGCCGGGGGCCGCGACCGGCCGACCCGACCGAGGCGATCCGGTCGGTCCGGGCGCTGCGCGGCCGGGAACTGGTCCGGATCGCCTGCGCCGACGTGCTGTACCGGGCGGGGTCGCTGGCCCCGGTCGGTCCGACCGGGGTGGCCGGGACGGTCGGCCCGGAGCCGGTCCCGGCCGGCGTCGTCGGCGACTCCGACGTGCTCACCGTCGGAGCGGCGCTCTCCGCCGTCACCGACGCCACCCTGGGGGCGGCGCTGCGGGTGGCCCAGGCGACCCAGCCGGCGATGCCCGGACTGCGGTTCGCGGTGATCGGCGTGGGCCGGCTCGGCGGGTACGAGATGAACTACCTCTCCGACGCCGACGTGCTCTTCGTCTACGACCAGCCGCCCGGGGTGGCCGATGACGCGGCCAGTGCGGCGGCCCGGGCGATCGCCGAGGAGATGCGCCGGCTGCTCGGCATGCCCGCCGCCGACCCGCCACTCGGGGTCGACGCCGACCTGCGCCCCGAGGGGCGGCAGGGACCGCTGGTCCGCAGCCTCGGCGCGTACGCGCAGTACTACGCCCGTTGGTCGAAGGTCTGGGAGGCGCAGGCGCTGCTGCGGGCCCGGTACGTCTGCGGCGATGCCGATCTCGGCCGCGAGTTCGAGGCGGTCGCCGATCCGGTGCGCTATCCGGAGCGGGGACTGAGCCGGGAACAGGTGGTGGAGATCCGCCGGATCAAGGCCCGGGTGGAGACCGAACGGCTGCCCCGGGGCGCCGACCCGGCCACGCACACCAAACTGGGTCGGGGCGGGCTGGCCGACGTGGAGTGGGCGGTGCAGCTCAGCCAGCTCCGGCACGCCGGCCGGCTCCCCGAGCTGCGCTGCACGCGTACCCTCGACGCGCTGGCCGCGGCCCGGGAGGCCGGGGTGATCGACGGTGCCGACGCCGCCGCGATGGCCACCGGGTGGAGCATGGCCGCCCAGGTACGCAACGCGCTGATGCTGGTACGCGGCCGGGCCGGCGACCAGTTGCCCCGGCACGGTGTGGAACTGGCCGGCGTGGTACGCCTGCTCGGCGGCCACGACCCGGGCGAGTTCCTGGACCAGTACCTCCGTACGGCGCGGCGGTGCCGGGCGGCGGCGGAGCGCGTACTCGATGCCTGACCGCCGCCGGGTCACCCGGGTCCTGTCCGGCGCGGTCGGCCTGGCCGGGGTGCTGGCGGTCGCCTTCCTACTCGCCCCGCCGCTCGGCACCGACCTGTCCGCGCAGGTCGCCCGGGCCAACTTCTTCGGCCGGCACGGATCCGCCCCGCTCGACCTCGGCTGGTACGCGGGCATCTCCCCGTACGGCTACAGCCTGTTCACGCCGCCGCTGATGCACTGGCTCGGCGCCGACGCGCTCGGCCCCCGGCTGGCCGGTGCGCTCGCGCTGCTCGGCTCGGCGGCGGCGCTGGCGCTGCTGATGGTGCGGACCGGTGCCCGCCGGCCGCTGCTCGGCGGGCTGGTCGGCGCCGCCTGCGTCGCCGGCAACCTGGTCTCCGGCCGGATCACCTACGCGATCGGGGTGGCCTTCGGGCTGCTCGCCCTGCTGGCCCTGACCACCTCGGCCCGGCCGGGGCTGCGGTGGCTGGCGGCCGGGGTCGCGGCCGCGCTGGCCGGCGCGGCGAGCCCGGTCGCCGGACTCTTCGTCGGTCTCGCCGGAGTGGCGCTGGCCCTGGCCGCATCTCTTCCGGTGCCGTCGGCTCTTCATCCGGCGTCGTCGACTCCGCAGCCGGAGTCGGCCCCGTTGTCGGCGTCGTCAGCCCGGCTTCCGGGGTCGGCTGCGTTGCCGCCGTCGTCGCCTTCGCCGGCGGCGTCGTCCGTCGGCGGTGGGCGGGGTGAGGAGGGCGGGGGCCGGGCTCGGTGGCGGCCGGGAGTGGCCGACGGGGCGGTGCTGGCGGTGGGGGCAGGGGTGCCGGTGGCCGGGCTGGGTTTCGGCTTCGGGGCGGGCGGCTGGATGAACATCAGTCTCGTCGACACGCTGACGTCGGCAGCGGCGAGTCTGCTGGTCGCGCTCCTGCTGCCGAGGCGCGCGCTGCGGATCGGTGCCGTGCTGGCCACCCTCGGGGTGCTGGCGGCGTTCGCGCTTCGGACCCCGGTCGGGTTGAACGCCACCCGGCTGGCCGCGATGTTCGCGCTGCCGGTGCTGGTGGGCTACGGGACGCTGCCGGCCGGACCCGCCCGGGGCCACTCCACCGGGGTAGCCCCCGACATGTGGCGGCACCTCCGAGGCTGGTCCCGGCGGGCGGCCGGTCCCGCGCTGGCCGCGATCGTGGCGCTGGTCGCGGTGGTGGAGCCGCCGGTGTCGCTGGCGGACCTGCGGGCGGCCGGCGACCCGACGGCGTCCCGGAGCTACTTCCAGCCCTTGCTGACCGAGTTGACCCGACGGCCGCCCGGCCGGATCGAGGTGGTGCCGACGGCGAACTACTGGGAGGCGGCGTACGTGCCGGAGGTCGCGCCGCTGGCTCGGGGCTGGCTGCGCCAGGCCGACCAGGCACACAACCGGCTCTTTCTGGACGGCAGCGTCGACGTCGAGTCATACGGCCACTGGCTGCGGGACAACGGCGTCCGGTACGTCGCGCTGGCCGGGGCGGAGCCGTCCTGGGTCGGCCGCCGGG
This sequence comes from Plantactinospora sp. KLBMP9567, assembly GCF_033446045.1. Lineage (NCBI taxonomy): Bacteria > Bacillati > Actinomycetota > Actinomycetes > Micromonosporales > Micromonosporaceae > Plantactinospora > Plantactinospora sp. KLBMP9567. Next base: position 148,803 of record NZ_JAWQRR010000006.1, read on the forward strand.
AGGCGGAACTGATCCGGGGCGGGCTGTCGTACCTAACCCCGATCTGGCAGCACCCGGACTGGACGCTGTACGCGGTGACCGACTCGCCGTCCATGGTGGAGGCTGTCGGGTCGGGCGCGGTGCCGGGCGGCGACCCACCGGACGGTGCCGAGGGGCCGGGGCCGGGCACCCCGGGTGCGGAACTGGTGCGGGCGACGTCGGCGGAGCTGGCGGTCGACGTACCGGCCGCCGGGGAGACCCTGGTCCGGCTGCGCTGGTCGAGATGGCTCCGGGTCGAGGGCGGCGCCGGCGCCTGCCTGGCCCGGTACGGTGACTGGACGGCGCTCCGGGTGACCCGGCCCGGCCGTTACTCGATCACGGGCAGCCTGACCGGCGCCGGCCCGCGCTGTCCGGGCTGATCGTCGCGGGCCGCCCGCTCAATGCCATCGGATCTGCACCCCGCCGGCATTGTGGAACGACTGTCCGGTCGTTGCCCATACCGTGAGCCGGTGGTTTCCGGCCAGCGGCCCGAGATCCAATTCCGGGACGTCGTGCAGGTAGAGGTCGGTCAACTCCGGAAGGCCGGCCAGCGGTGCGAGGTCGACCGGCTGAACCCGGTTGCGCAGGTCGAGCGCCTTGAGGGTGGCATGCCCCTGTAGCGGCCGGAGGTCGAGCGGCGCCGCGCAGGAGTCCAGGTCGAGGAGGGTCAGCGGCAGGGGGGGCTATCGCCGCGAGATCCACGGTCGGCACCTTCAACCACATGAGCCGGAGCGTCCGCAGCCCCTGCTGGAAGGTGGCGATCCGGTCCAACACCGCCGGATCGGCGCAGCCGTTGAGTTGCAACTCGGTCAGCGCAGGCAGGCGGCCCAGAAAGCTCGTGTTGCCGAGAAACCTCGGCGCGCTGGAGGAGCTGAGTTCGAGGCTGGACAGCTCCGGCAGTTCGGCCAGCGGCCGGTAGCTGCGGGGATTGCGCTTGAGTGCTTGCAGGCTGAGCCTGGTGAGCCGGGGAAACCGGGTGACCCAGCTCAGCTCGGATATCGGAGTGGAGCTGCCGCCGAGCCAGAGGCTGAGCGTCCTGAGCCGGGGCATGGTGGCCGGAAGCTGTGCCGGGTTGCAGGGGTAGAAAGATATCAGCTGCTCCAGGTCGGGCTGGTTCCGCAGGAAGTCCAGGTCGATCGGCGGGTCCGTGTTGGGCAGGCGGCGGCTGTGCAGGCTGAGCGTCCGTACCCGGGGCAGGTTCCGGACGGCCTGCCCGGGGTCGTCCGCCAGGATCTCCACGTCGCGCAGGTGGCGCAGGTGGCGCAGCATCGGGGCGGTCCATTCGTCCGCGGAAATCCAGCCGTCGTACAGGGGTGAGTCGGCGAGGACGAGCCGGCCGTACTCGTCGGGCTCGAAGTGAGTGGCGACCTGGATCAGGGCGTCCCTCACCCGGCGCCGGGTGTCCTGGCCGTACCGGCCGAGCTTGCGCAACGCCGCCGGCCCGCCGACGAAGGCGACCATCTCCACGGTCGCGGCGGCGACCCCCTCGGACAGCGTGCCGAGGTCGTCGGGGAGCAGCCGGAGGATGCGCTCACCGGCCAGTGACAGCGACCGGGCCTCCGCCGAACTGCGCGGTGGCACCAACTCGGCCAGGTTGGCGTCGATCCGGTCGAGGGTACGCACCGACAGCGCCGGGGCGGTCTCCACGCAGGCCCCGGCGAGCAGCCGGAGCCACCGGGCGCGGCGGGGCGGACTCGACTCGGCCCGGTCGAGCAGCCGGTTGACCAGCCGCTGCCGGTACTCGCTGTTGGCCAGGCCGGCGGTCATCACCACGGTCTCCCGCCACATGTCCCGAGTGGCGTGCTCGACCAGTACGTCGACGTAGTTCTCCTCGGCGACCTCCTGCGCCGCCAGGTACTCCTGGAAGGTCCGGTGCACGAACGAGATCCGGTCCTCGGCCACGTCCTTCAACACGCCGCTGCGGTCGAGCAGGTGCTCGAAGACGTCCTCCGGCTCGGCGGTCACCTTCGGCATCGTGGTCAGTTTCCGGCGTACGTGCTCCCGGGCCTGCCCGGTGTCGAGTTCGGACTGGTTGCCCAGGGTGAGCCGCCAGGCGAGGTCCTGCAACAGCGACATGGCGTGCTGCGCACCCAGCCCAACCCGCTGGTAGGACGGCACGTTCCGGGCGATGTCCCGCCGTTCGAGCAGCATCTCCAGGGCCGCCCGGTAGAGGCTGATCCGGTCGTGCGGCAGGTCGTCGCCCCGGTCGAGGTTCAGCGCGCAGAGCATCGCGCACATCAGCGGATTGGTGGCCAGTCCGCGCAGGTGATGGTTCGCGTCCAGCCGGGCGAGCAGCCTGCGCTCGTAGCGGGGCAGTTCCGTCGGGTCGCACGGCAGGTGCCGGGCGCCGCCGATGGCGCGGTGCCAGCGCCGGACGAACTCGACGATGTCGGCCGGGCTCATCCGCTCCAGCATCACCGCGAGGAACCCGTCGTTGGTCAGCCAACGGGCGGACGCGCCGGTGGGACGGGAGGTCACCACCACGATCACGTCCGGATGCCGGTCGAGGATCCGGCGCAGCCACTGGCGTACCACCGTGCGCTGGGCCCGGATCAGTTCGTCGACCCCGTCCACCAGCAGCAGTGCCCGGCCGGCGGCGAAGATTCGTTCGACCAGCCCGGCCGGCACCTCGGTGGCGAACTGCGCGATGTCGTCGCCGAGCAGCGCCCCGACCGACGGCAGCGGTCGATCCGCGTAGCTGCGCAGCTTCACCAGGAAGGGTGTCCGCCCGTTCCAGTCCTGTAGCTCCCCGCTGAATCCCTTCCGAGCGGCGGTGATCGCCAACCAGCGCAGCAGCGTACTCTTTCCGGAGCCGGCCTCACCGCGCACCAGGATCCGGCGGCTGCGCCCCAACGCCGCCTCCACCCGCAGTCCGGTCTGCTCGTCGTGGTCGTCGTCCTTGCCGCTCCGGATGAACGATCCGCGTACCCGGCCCCGGGGATGCGAGGGCCGCCGGGCCGGTCGGGCGCCGTCCAGATCGCCGACGGCCAGACTCAGGTACGCGATGCTCAGCGTCGTCTCCGCGGTGTAGTTGCGGACGTCGACACCGAACAGTTCGAGCTGGTCGTAGTGGGTCGAGACGAACGCCAGGTAGCGGGCGATGAAGGCGCCATCGTCCGGCGCGGGGCCGTCGGCGCGCGGCACGGGCTGCCGGGCCAGGATCTCGGCGACGTCGATCGAGATCCGGGACAGCCGGCTGAGGGTTTCCTGACCGGCCCGGTTGGTGAACGTGGGCAGGTGACGGACCATCTGCACGTAGCAGTGGACGCAGTCCGTGAGTACCCGTCCGGCCAGCCGTTCCGCCGCGTCGCCGAGCCCGGCCGACTCGGCGTTGGCGGCGAGCGCCGGGCGCAGCCGCTCCACCATCGCTGCCGGGTCGGCGTCGACGGCGAACAGCGCCTCGTCGGTCCGGGCCTCCGGGCCGAAGGTACGGGCGACGACGTGGAGCGCCGCCGCCGCCTCGTGCTCCGGTACCGCCGCGTTGTCCGCTTCGAACATCCGCTCGGCGCGTTCGGCGATGTCGGCGGCGACGCTCTTGAGCTGGAGCTCGATCTTGCGTCGGAGGAACTTGTCCCGGAAGCTCAGCGCTAGCAGCTCGGACAGCTCGGCCCCGCTGTCGGCCCGCTCCCGGCGGACGGCGAGCCATTCCCTCGCCGCGTGCGTGGCCACTGCCTTGCCGAGGCTCGTTGCCGCAGCCTCGATCAGGGACATCTGTTGACCTCCGAAGGGTGGCGGCACAAACAGCGTCGGGGAATCCTACTCGGCGTCGATGCTCACCGACCGCTCTCGGCGAGTCGGTTAGCCGACGGCGTGGCGGCGGCGCGACCACCGGCGGGCAATTGGCCCTGCCGCCACGGGACGCGAAGGTGGCAGGGTGGGACCGGCCCCGGGTGCCGGCCGGGGTGGTCGGTGCGCCACAGGCCGTGTGCGCCCGCGAGCAGAGGAGGAGCGCGTGGGCGACCCGTTACACGACCGGGACTCGGCGGCGGCGGTGCTGCACCAGGTGTACGCGGCCGCCGGCCCGTACCTCGACTCGCTCGCCGACCGTCCCGTGCACGACCGGGCTACCGAGGCGCTCCTGGCCGAACTCTCCGGACTGACCGAGCCCGACCGGCCCACCGCCGACGGCGGGTTCCCAGCCGGTACGACGCCGGGCGGCGCGACGGGTGACGGCGGCCCGGCCGGCGGTGCGGGCCTGACCGGCGGTGCGGGCCTGGGAGGCGGGGCGGGCCTGGCCGGCGGGCTGCCCGAGCGGGGAGTCGGTTCGGCAGCCGCCCTGGACCGGCTGCTCCGGATCGGCACCGCCACCGCGATCCACTCCTCCGGGCCACGCTTCTTCCACTTCGTCGTCGGCGGTGCCACCCCGGCCGCGCTCGCCGGTGACTGGACCGCCGCCCTGCTCGACCAGAACGCCGCCTTCCGGGCCTCCTCCCCGCTTGCCGCGGAGCTGGAGGCGATCGCGCTGCGCTGGCTGCGCGAGCTGTTCGGGCTGCCCGACCGGTACGGCGGGGCACTCGTCGCCAGCGCCACCTTCGCGAATTTCACCTCGCTGGCCGTGGCCACGCACTGGTGGGCCGAGCAGCACGGCGTGGACGTGGCGGCGGACGGGCTGGTCACGCTGCCCCGGATGCCGGTGCTCTCCGGCGGCTACGTGCACGCCAGCGCCCGAAAGGCGTTGCAGATGCTCGGCCACGGCCGGGACACCGTCGAGGTGTACGCCCGGGACCGGGTGGGCCGGGTCGACCTGGCGGCGATCGAGCGGCGCCTCGCCGAGCTGGACGGGCCGGCGGTGCTGATCGCCAACGCCGGTGAGGTGAACGCGGGCGACTTCGACCCGGTCGACGTACTCGCCGACATCGCCGAGCGGTACGGTGCCTGGTTGCACGTGGACGGCGCCTTCGGGCTGTTCGCCGCGCTTTCGCCCCGCACCGCCGGGCTGGTACGCGGGATCGAGCGGGCCGACTCGATCGCCTGTGACGGGCACAAGTGGCTCAACGTGCCGTACGAGAGCGGGTTCGCGTTCCTCCGCGAGCCGGCCCGGTTGCCGGTCGCCTTCGGGATGCCCGGCACGACGTACCTGCCGGGGCCGGGAAGTCCACTGTGGTCCGGGCAGCCCGGGCCGGTTGACTACGCCCTGCACGGGCCGGAGTCGTCCCGCCGGGCGCGGTCGATGCCGATCTGGGCGACCCTGGCCGCGTACGGGAGGGAGGGCCACCGGGCGATGGTGGAGCGGCAGCTCGACCTGGCCCAGCGCCTCGCCCGGCTGGTGGACGAGGCACCCGACCTGGAACGGCTGGCCGAGGTGCCGCTCTGCATCGTCTGCTTCCGGGCCGCCCCCGGGCACGTGCCGCCGGAGGAACTCGACGATTTCAACCGACGGCTCGGTGCGGCCCTGCTCGACGACGGCCGGGTCTTCGCCGGCACCACCGTCTACGACGGCAGGGTCGCGCTCCGTCCGGCGATCGTGAACTGGCGGACCACCGAGGCGGAGGTCGATCTGCTGGTCGAGGTGGTACGCGAACTGACCGCCCGGCTCGCACCCCCACCGGCCTGAGCCCCGCGACCGCGCCGACCCCGCCGGGCCCGGTCGGTCCGCAACCCCAATCGGATGAGGGGCAAACCGGATCAGGTGATGACGGACCCGATGGGATGACGGTGGACCCCATCATGTGACGGTGGGGCCGGTCATGTGACGGTGGGGCCGGTCATGTGACGGTGCCCGGGGTCGCGGTGCCGGGTCGCCCGTCGACCTCGGCGACGTGCCCACACATCGGACACGGCCCGGCGGCCGGCGCCTGCCGGGTCGCCCGGTGCCGGACGCCCCGTGCGGCGATCACCGCGAGCAGCGTCCCCAGCCCGAGCAGGGCGAGCGCGACGGCCGTCGTGGCGAGCGCCGGGAAGTCCACCTGCGACCAGTACGCCTCGGCGACCTGCCGGATCCCGAGCAGGCTGGCCGGGGTGAGCAGCAGCAGGAAGGCCCAGAGACCGTCGCCGTCGCCGAGGGTCGCCCGGAGGAGCGCGATGGCCAGGGCCAATCCGAGGACCAGCCCACCGGTCATGCTCAGGATTTCCGAGGTTGAGTGGTAGCCGGTGAACCAGATCCCACCGGCCTCGGCGAGACGGAAGAGCAGGGCCACGATGGTGCCGGCCAGCGCCCCGAGCACCGGCGGAATCCGGCCCGTCCAGCCGGGCCGGCCGGGCAGCGCCAGCGCGGTCAGGCCGAGCGCGAGCACCGGCAGGAGCACGAACAGCGGCGGCCGGGCCAGCCCGGTCAGCAGGGACACCAGCGGCGTGGCAAGGGTGAGCAGCACGGCGCCGCCGACGGTCCGGCGGGCCCAGCGGGCTCGTAGCACCGCCGTGGCCAGTCCGGCCAGCAGCCAGCCGGCCCAGACGAACACGCCGAGGGTCTGCGCAGGGCCGACCATCCCGGTCAGCACGACGCCGTCGGGCAGCGTAGTGAACTCGACCTGGTAGAGCAGGAATGCCGCGAGCGCGGTCAGGGTGGCCAGCGCGCCGACGGCGGCGATCGGCAGGCCGGCGACCAGTTCCGACGCGCCCTGCTCGCGGAGCCGCTGGCGCAACCCGCCGCGCAGCACGTCCCCTGCGTCGGCCGGGGAGGGCCAGCTCCGCCCCGCCCCGGCCAATTCGAGGTACGTCCCGACCAACTCGTCGCCCCGGGCCGCCCGGTATCCGGCCGGATAGGCGTGCAGCAGGCGGCGGTATCGGCGCTCCAGCGGTGTTGATGTCGCGGCCGGGTCGGTCCCCGTACCCTCTGCGGGCTGGTCGGTCCCGATGGCCTCTGTGGGCCGGTCGGTCTTCGTGCCCTCGTCGGGCCGGTCGGTCGGCTCGGGCTGCCGGGTCATGCCGGACCCCCGGCGAGCCGGACGGCCGAGGCGGGACGGACGCCGGAGCCGCATGCCGCTGCGGCGGAGCCCGGCGTGGTGCCGGCGGCGCGGTCCCGGAGGCGCCGGCTCGCCGCCTCGACGTTGCGGCGCAACCGCTCGGTCTCGGCGGCGAGCACGCTGCCGCCGGTCTCGGTGAGCCGGTAGTAGCGGCGGAGCCGCCCGCCGACGATCTCCTCCCGGTCCGGCTCGACCAGGCCCTCGTCGGTGAGCCGGTCGAGAGCGCCGTAGAGGGTGCCGGGCCGCAGCGTCAGCCGGCCGTCGGAGAGCGCAGCGACCTCGGTGACGATGCCGTAGCCGTGCATCGGCTCCCGGGCGAGGGCGGTGAGGATCAGGAACGTCGGTTCCCGCAGCGGAACGGGTGTGATCATGCGGGGAGCATATCGGTTGCCGAGCTATAACGGTGACGAAGTTATCGAATGCGGCTACTGCTGCTCCCCGCCGCCCGCGCAGGCGTGGCTCCCCGCGCGCTGACGGCCGTCACCGCCTGGGTACTTGGCGAGGCCGGCTTCCGCCGGCTGCATCTGACCCACTCCACCCGCAACGACGCCTTCTGCCGGGTCGCCTCGAAGGCGCGATTCCCACTGGAAGGGATCACACCCAGCGAGGCCGTCCATTCCGACGGCCGCCACGACATGCATCTGCACGCCCATCTCCGCAGCGACAACTGACTCATCGCCGAAGTAGGTACGACCGACCCTGCAGCGACGGGCAGTTATCCTGACCGCATGTGCCGGTACTCCGAGACCTCATACAAGGTCCATTACGTGTGCGTGCCGTGCCGGCGCAGCAGCAAGCAGCCGTGGGACGGGGTGGCCCATCCGTGTCCGCAATGCCGCGCACCCATGGTGCTCGCCGGCCACGATTTCGCCGCTCCCAGACGCCGGGACACCTCCGCTTGGGCAGCCGTGGCGGCGGTGCTTGCCGCAGGACTGCGCTACGAAGGGTTCGAGACGTGCGGCTGCGGGCGCGAGCCCAAATTCCGGCCGCGTACCAGCGCGCAGGTACGCCAGCGCCGCCGACTGGCCGTCCGTCGCGGCGTCGCGCTCGCGGACATGCTCGCAGCCCGCGATCCCTATCGTGACGGTGCCTAGAGCGTTCCTCGCGGCTGCCCGTTCCCATGCGGGTTCGGGATTCCCTGACGACTCGACGCCAGACCCGCCGACAGAGCCACCACGGCCCGGGTTCCGGAACTGAAGCAGACCACTACCCTCATCACGGCCCCCCGCACTCAGGTTCGTGTTCGAGGAAGCTTCAGAATTCGCGAACCCGAGGGCTTGGGCCGGTAATCGACCCGTCCGCTGTGTCCGGCACTGCGTCGCCCCGGTGCCGGCCGGGCACCATGCGTCGGCGACGGCGCTCCGACCGGCGTCGGTGACCGTCGAGACAGGTAGGCGGCGGGACAGTGCGGCACTGACAGCATGAGTGGTCCCCGACCGTCCGAGCGCGGACGTACGGTCGTCCCGCTCAGCCCACCGGCCGGTCGCCGTTGACCTGGATCACCGGAGCCGCCGCAGCGGTCGTCCTGCCCGGCGTCGGAATCGGCATTTCCGGACCTGGAGACAGTGCGGCGCGCCGCTGACCGAGCCCCTGGCGGGGGTGGTCGACGGCGCGCCCAACGTGCCTGTGTCGGCTGTGCCCTGGGCCGTGCGGGTGGCACGACCCAGGGCCGGCGGTTGGTCCTAGACGTCGAAGTACATGGCGAACTCGTGCGGGGTCGGCCGCAGTCGGACCGGGTCCACCTCGTTGGTGCGCTTCCACTCGACCCAGGTGGAGATCAGGTCGGGGGTGAAGACGCCACCCTCCAGCAGGAAGTCGTGGTCGGCCTCCAGCGAGTCGAGCACCTCGGGCAGCGAGCCGGGCACCTGCTTGACCGAGCCCCACTCCTCCGGCGGGAGGTCGTAGAGGTCCTTGTCGATCGGCTCCGGCGGCTCGATCTTGCTCTTGATGCCGTCCAGACCGGCCATCATCATCGCCGAGAACGCCAGGTAGACGTTGGCCGACGGGTCCGGTACCCGGAACTCGACCCGCTTCGCCTTGGCGTTGCTGCCGGTGACCGGGATGCGGGTGCAGGCGGACCGGTTCCGCTGCGAGTAGACCAGGTTGACCGGGGCCTCGAAGCCCGGGACCAGCCGGCGGTACGAGTTGACCGTCGGGTTGGTGAAGGCCAGCAGTGACGGGGCGTGGTGCAGCAGACCGCCGATGTACCAGCGGGCGGTGTCGGAGAGGCCGGCGTAGCCCGTCTCGTCGTAGAACAGCGGCTCGCCGTTCAGCCAGAGGCTCTGGTGGGTGTGCATGCCGGAGCCGTTGTCCCCGAAGAGCGGCTTGGGCATGAAGGTCGCGGTCTTGCCGTTCGCCCAGGCGGTGTTCTTGACGATGTACTTGAAGAGCTGGAGCTGGTCGCCCGCGTGCAGCAGGGTGGAGAACCTGTAGTTGATCTCAGCCTGGCCGGCGGTGCCCACTTCGTGGTGCGAGCGTTCCACGGTGAAGCCGGCGCCGAGCAGCCGCTGGACGATCTGGTCGCGCAGGTCGGCGTAGTGGTCGACCGGCGGTACCGGGAAGTAGCCACCCTTGTAGGGGGTCTTGTAACCCCGGTTGCCGCCCTCCTCCTCGCGACCGGTGTTCCAGGCGCCCTCGATCGAGTCGATGTAGTAGAAGGCCTGGTGTGCCGAGGTCTCGTGCCGGACGGAGTCGAAGATGTAGAACTCGGCCTCCGGGCCGAAGTACGCGGTGTCGGCGATGCCGCTGGCCGCCAGGTAGGCCTCCGCCTTCTTCGCCACGTTGCGCGGGTCCCGGGAGTACGCCTCGCGGGTGAACGGGTCGTGGATGAAGAAGTTCAGCGCCAGCGTCTTGTTCGCCCGGAAGGGGTCGATGAAGGCGGTGGCGACGTCGGGGAGCAGCAGCATGTCCGACTCGTGGATCGCCTGGAAGCCACGGATCGACGATCCGTCGAAGGCGAGACCGTCGGTGAAGACGGATTCGTCGAACGACTCGACCGGCAGGTTGAAGTGCTGCATCACGCCGGGCAGGTCACAAAAACGAACATCGACGAACCGTACGTCCTCGTTTTTGAGGTATCGCAGGAGTTCCTCGGGGTTGGCGAACACACGTCCTCCTGGCACGTCCACTGATGGCTAGGCTGGTGGCGACGCTATGGCCATGCGATTGCCCGAGCATGTCTCTGATGTTTCTGCCGTGTTACGTCGTCTGCGGAGCGTGATCCCCGCAGGTGGACGCCTCGGGTCTACTCCGGGATGATACTCCGGTTTGGTCGGTTAGCCGAGTTTGCCGCGTTTCGACCTGGGTGGACGTGGTCGGCACAGGGCTGCCGGCGAGCCGGGCGTACCGGTCGCCGGAGGCGTCGGTGGAGCTGGCGGGAGGTGCCGCCGGGCCGGCGTCCGGAGTGACCGGCGTCCCGGTCGGCGGAGCCTGGCGGAGGGTGATCGCCGTCGGCCGATACCCTGGTTGACCATGGCAGCACAGCAGAACAGCGGCGCTCCGCTCGCGCCGGCGGCCGACCCGACCAGCCGGCCGCCGAGCCTGGCGCGTCGGTTCGGTGCGCTGAGCATCGACTGGATCCTCTGCCTGCTCGCCACCAACCTCTACGCCGACCCGATCGCCGACAGTTGGGCTCCGGTCCTCACGCTGATCGTCGTCTACGGCTTCTTCGTCGGCCTCTTCGCGCAGACCCCGGGCATGCGGGTGTGCCGGCTCAGATGTGTCGGGTACGCCGACGGTGGCCGGATCGGCATCCTTCGCGCGCTGCTCCGGGGTGCCCTGCTCGGGCTGGTGATCCCGGCCGTGATCATGGACGACCGCAACCGTGGCCTACACGACCGGGCGGCTGGCTCGATCGTGGTGCCGATGCCGCCGACGGGCCCCGCCGGCTCCGAACCGGCACGCTGAAGCCCGCCGAATCGCCCGGCTGAAGGCTCCGAGCCGGCCTGCTGAGGGCCCTGAACCGGACCGGCCGAGGGCGCTGCCCTGGCCTGCTGAGGGCTGTCGAACCGGATCGGCTGGGGGCTCCGAGTCGATCGACAGACTTCGTCCCGGCGCACTGCGGGTTCGTCGGAAACCATCCCGGGATTTCCTCTGGCGCATCGCGCTGGACGAGCGTACTGTATCGATTCAGAAGGTCTACTGGATCGATACAGAAGGTGGACCGGTGAAGCCGACACTGCAGACCGTGGCCGACGCCGTGGGCGTCTCCCGCAGCACGGTCTCCAACGCGTACAGCCGGCCGGACCAGTTGTCACCCGCGCTGCGGGAGAAGATTCACGAGGCGGCCCGCCGGTTGGGCTATCCGGGGCCGGACCCGACGGCACGATCGCTGCGCCGGGGCCGGGTCGGTGCGATCGGCGTGCTCTTCACCTCGGCACTCTCGTACGCCTTCACCGACCCGTACGCGGTGCAGTTCCTCCGGGGCATCGCCGAGACCGCCGAGCGGTACGGCAGCGGGCTGCTGCTGGTCCCGCTCTCCGAGTCGGAGGAGGAGGCCGGCATCCAGGCGGTCCGGAACGCGGCGGTCGACGGGTTCTGCGTCTACTGCGTACCGGCCTGGCACGGAGCGCTGGACGTGACCCGGTCCCGTGGCCTGCCGACCGTCGCCGCCGAACGCCCGGCGGGGGCGGAGCCGGACACCATGTACGTGGGGATCGACGAGGCCGCCGCCGCCCGTACCGTCGGCAGTCACCTCGCCCGGCTCGGTCACCGCCGCGTCGCGGTGGTCTCCGACTTCCTGGTCGCGCAGCGCCGGACCGGTCCGGTCAGCGTCGCCGACCCGGCCGAGATCCGTTACGACGTCACCCGCGAGCGGCTGCGGGGCTTCGCCGAGGGGCTGGCCGAGGGCGGCGTCGGCTGGCAGGACCTGCTGCTCTGCAGCGCCGGCGCGAACAGCCGGGCCGATGGGGCGGGCGCGGCGGCGTACGCGCTGGATCGCGCGGACCGGCCCACGGCGGTGCTGGCCGTGACCGACCTGCTGGCACTCGGGGTGCTCGACGCGCTCGCCGCCCGGGGTCTGCGACCCGGCCGGGACGTCTCGGTCACCGGCTTCGACGACATCCCGGAGGCCGCCGCCGCCGGGCTCACCACGATCCGGCAGCCGGCGGTGGAGAAGGGCGCGATCGCCGGCCGGCTGCTGCTGGATCCGCCCGAGGACCCCGCCGCCCGTCAGGTGCTACTCCCCACCGACCTGGTCGTCCGCGCCTCGACCGGTCCCGTCGAAAGGAAGTGAACATGGATCCCGTCGGCTACCACCTCGCGCTCGGTGCGACCGAGCGGCACGTCATGTCCGCCCGGCCGGACGCACCGGTCCGGCCGGACCGGAAGTCGATCCCGGGCAGCGACCCGGGCCGGTTCCGGCGGAGCACGGCGGCGATGCTGCGGCAGGTCGCCGACCGGCTCGCCCCGGCTCAGCCGGTGTTGCCGTCCTCGGCCAGCCGGGCCTGCACGTCGTGACCCGGGTTACCGGCCGCGCATCTGCCGGAAGGCCCCCTTGGGCGGGCGCATGTTCTTCGGGATCGCGCCCTTCGGCAGCTGCGGCCGGGCCGCAGAGAGCGCCTTGAGCCGCTTGTCGAGGGCGTTCACGTCCTTGCCCTTGAGGTTCGGCGGCAGCCGCAACAGGGTCGTACGCAGCTTGCGGATCGACAGTTCGTCGTCGCCCTGGCCGATCAGGTAGTCGTAGAGCGGGGCGGTGCCGATCACCTTGGCGAGCCGCCGCTTCTCCTGGCCGAGCAGGCTGCGGGTCCGCTGCGGGTTGCCCTCGCCGAGCAGGATCACCCCGGGCTTGCCGACGACCAGGTGCACCATGTCCATCTGGGTGGTGGAGCTGACCGCCGGCGTTACCCGCCAGTCGCCCCGCATGCTCTCCAGGATCGAGGCCGCCGCCCCCGGCTGCCCCTCGGCCGCGTTCATCATCGCCCGGTTGGAGCGCAGGTTGAGCACGATCAGCAGGGCGAGCAGCGCGAGCAGGATGCCGATCGGCAGCCACAGCCAGCCCCAGGCCATGACCGCGACCACGGTGAGCGCGAGCGGGACCAGCACCGCGACGGCGCCGAGCGGCACGAACCACTTGTCGCGTTTGGCGGTGAACGAGAACACCATCCCGATCTGCTTCAGCCGCTGGCCGAACGACACCTTCTCCTGCGCCTTTGCCATGCAACGGAGTCTAGTGGGCCGGGGCCGCCCGCCCGATCCCCGGCCGGGCCCCGGCCCCGAGCCCACCGCGGGGCGACATCGCCTTCGAGGGGGCGGGCGCCGGACCGGCCGGGTAAGGACCTTACGGGGGCGCGGCGTCGTAACGGGGCGGAAGTAAGGAGGCCGGCACAGCAGACATGAGGCGGCGCACCAATGCGCCCGGGGTGCCTTCCGGCGAAGAGTGGACATCAGCGACGAGAACCGGACCGAAATGGAGCTCAGCGATGTTCAGCACCGACGCGCACTTCCTGCTCACCCTGCACCGTACCCACGCCGACGAGCTGCGGGCCGAGGCCGACGCGGCACGGCTGGCCCGCTCGGTGGTCCGAGGCCTCCGGCGGGACCCGACCCGGGCCGCGCGGAGACGCCGGCTCGACACCGCCGCGTCCCAGGCACCGGCCGCCGAGTGAACCTTTTCCCACCTGAACCGCCCGGCGCTCACGCCGGGCCCACCGGACTACCCGGGCGGCCGGCGCCGCCCGTCGGGGGTCCCGGTCCGCCGGGCGGCGCCGGGGCGGGACCTCGGATCTTCGGGGATCCCGCCCGCCGTGGCATTCTCGATTCCGTGACCACTCGTGCCGCCAGCAGCGTGCTCGTCGGCCGTCAGTCCGAACTCGCCGTCCTGCGCGACGCGCTCAAGCGGGTCCGGGCCGACGAGCCGATCGCGCTGCTGGTGGGCGGTGAGGCCGGCGTCGGCAAGAGCCGGCTGATCGAGGAGTTCGGCCGGGGCGCCGTCGCCGGCGGCAACCAGCTCCTCGTCGGCCAGTGCCTGGAACTCGGTGAGCAGGGCCTGCCGTTCGCGCCGTTCGCCGCCGCACTCCGCCAGGTGCTGCGCCGCGACGGTGCGGCGGCCTTCCAGGGGTACGAGCGGGAGTTCGCCCGGCTGCTGCCCGAGCTGGACCGGCTCGCGCCGGTGCCGGCCGGTGCCGACACCCGCACCGCCCCGGACGGGCCGGGGCTCTCCCTGGACCCGCACCGGGGCTACCTCTTCGAGCTGGTCGCCGGGCTCTTCACCCGGCTCGCCGCCGAACGCCCGCTGGTGCTGGTGATCGAGGACCTGCACTGGGCCGACCGGTCGACCCGGGACCTGATCGCCTTCCTGGCCCGCGCGGTCCGGCCGGCCCGGGTACTGCTGATCTGCACCTACCGCTCGGACGAGCTGCACCGGGGGCATCCGCTCCGCCCGTTTTTGGCCGAACTGGACCGGGCCCGGGGCGTCGAGCGGCTGGAACTGGACCGGCTCGACCGGGAGGGTACCGGCCAGGTGCTGGCCGACCTGTTCGGCTTCGAGCCCAGCGACCGGGCCATCGACACCATCCACGACCGGACCCAGGGCAATCCGTTCTTCGTCGAGGAACTCGCCGCGGCCAGCGACCCGAGCGGCTGTGCCGACCTGCCGGACACCCTGCGCGACCTGCTGCTGGCCCGGGTCGACCGGCTGCCAGAGCCGGCCCAGCGGGTGCTCCGGATCGCCGGGGCCGGCGGCACCCGGATCGCCCACGAACTGCTCGCCGAGGTCGCCGGGGTGCCGGAGACCGAGCTGGAGGAGGCGCTCCGGGCCGCCGTCGCGGCCCAGCTCGTGGTCGCCGATCCGGACGGCGGCTACGAGTTCCGGCACGCACTGGTCCGGGAGGCCGTACACGAGGATCTGCTGCCTGGCGAGCACGCCCGGCTGCACGCCCGGTACGCGGCCGCGATCGAGGCGGCGCCGCAGCTCGTCGCCGACGGCCGGGTCCCGGCCGAGCTGGCCCACCACTGGTACGCGGCACACGACTACCCCAGGGCGCTGACCGCGGCCTGGGCCGCCGCCGAGGCGGCCGGCTCCCGGTACGCGTACGCCGAGCAGGGGCGGCTGCTGGAGCGGGTACTCGAACTCTGGGAGCAGGTGCCGGACGCGGAGCAGCGGCTCGGCCGCAACCACCTGGCCGTGCTGGAGGCGACCCTCTCGGCGACCTCGACCGCCGGCGACTACAGCCGGGCGCTCACGCTGACCCGGGCCATGCTGACCGAACTGGACGGTTCGGCCGAACCGGTCCGGACGGCCAGGGTGCGGCTGCTGCGCGGCCGGCTGCTCCGGATCCTCGGCAAGTCCGACGGTGCCGAGGACCTGCGCGCGGCGTACGCGCTGGTCGCCGAGATCAACGGCGATCCGCAGCGGGTGCGGCTGCTCGCCGACATCGCCTTCCAGGTCGCCCGGGTGGACCGGGACGAGGGAGGCCGGATGGCCGCCGAGGCGGTGGCCGCCGCGACCGCACTCGCCGACGAGGACGCCGTGCTGAGCGCGACGCTCGCCGCCGGCTGGGTGTGCAGCCGCCAGGTTTCGGCCGACGTCGGGCTGGCCGATCTGCGCCGCGCGGTCAACCTGGCCCGGGCCGCGGGCGACCCGTCCGCCCTGGTGACCGCGCTGGTGGTCAGCTCCGACGCGCTCTGCGAGGTCGGCCGGTACGCCGAGTCCGCCGAGGCGGCCGCCGCCGGGTACGCCGAGGCGAGGCGGGTCGGGATCAGCCGGTCCACCGGTGCCTTCCTGCTCTCCAACCAGGCCGAGGCGCTGATCGCGCTCGGTCGCTGGGACGAGGCCGACGAGTTGTGCGGGCAGGCGGCCCGGCTCGACCTGCCCGGCATCACCGGCTACCACTGGTTGCAGTTGCGGGCCGGGCTGCGGCTGGCCCGTGGCCAGGCGGGTGCCGACGAGCTGGTCGCCCGGGCATTGGGCTTCCTCCGCCGGCCGTTCCTGCCGCTGGAGCTGCCGCTGTACGAGCTGCGGGTCGAGGCGGCACTGGCAGCCGGGGACGTCACGGTGGCGGTGGAGGCCGCCCGGGCCCTGCTCGCCCGCCGGCTCGACACCGACCCCCGGTACGCCTGGCCGGCGCTGGCCGCCGCCGCCCGGGCCGCCGTCGCGGCCGGGAACCGGGAACTCGCCGGGCGGGTACGGTCGGCTGCCGACGGGATCGCCGTCCGCTATCCGGCCGAGCGGGCGTACGCGGCCCAGGTGGCGGCGACCCTCGCCGACCCGGTCGGGGCGGTGCCGTGCTGGCAGGAGACGGTGGCGGCGTGGCGGGTGGACGGCCAGCGGTATCCGCTCGGCCGGGCGCTGCTCCGGCTGGCCGAGGCGGCGGCCGCGACCGGGGACCGGACGCTGGCAGCGGGCGCGATCGATGAGTCGGCGGCGATCGCGGGTGAGTTGGCGGCCGTACCGCTGGGGGAGCAGGCGGCGACGCTGGCCCGGCGGCTCGGGTTGCGGGCCGGGCCCGGCGCGGCGCCCGGCACCGACCTGCTCACCGCCCGGGAGCGGGAGGTGCTGCGGCTCGTCGCGGAGGGGCACAGCAACAGCCGGATCGCCGAGCGACTCTACATCTCGCCGAAGACGGCGAGCGTGCACGTGTCGCGGATCATCGCCAAGCTGGACGTGGCGAACCGGATCGAGGCGGCAGCGGTCGCGCACCGGCTGGGGCTGCTCGACCCGCAGACCCGGGACGGCGGTGTCCCCACCGGCTGACCGGCGGGTCGGCCGGGGTCAGCTCGGGACGGGGTCGCGGGGCAGCACCGGGGCGGCCCGGCCGGTGCCGTGCTCGCCCGGGCCCTTCTCCTCGTGGTATTCCTCTTCCACGTTCACCGTCCACACGTCGTGGTCGGTGCCGTCCAGGATGTTCGACACCGAGAGCAGCGCGGTCATCATCGAGTGGTCCGCGTTGTTGTAGCGGTGCATCCCGTTGCGGCCGACCGGGTGCACGTTCGGCACCTCGGCGGCGAGCCAACCACGGATCGTCG
This sequence comes from Plantactinospora sp. KLBMP9567, assembly GCF_033446045.1. Classification (NCBI taxonomy): domain Bacteria; kingdom Bacillati; phylum Actinomycetota; class Actinomycetes; order Micromonosporales; family Micromonosporaceae; genus Plantactinospora; species Plantactinospora sp. KLBMP9567. Next base: position 165,686 of record NZ_JAWQRR010000006.1, read on the forward strand.
CGACGTTCTCCTTGTAGGCGAAGTCGTAGAACGGGTACGCGCGGGGCATCCGGACGACGTAGCCGGCCTCGACCGCGCCAGGGCGGATCAGGCCGAGCCGTTCCAGCTCGGCGGTGCCCAGGGCGACCAGGTCGGCGTCCGGGCTGTTCCACAGCTCGTCGCCGATGCTGAGGAAGTATTCCAGCCCGAGGCAGGTCCGACCGTCCTTGACCAGGTACGGCGACCAGGAGCCGAAGTTCTGGATCCGACCGACCTTCACCTCCGGGGCGTGGATGTAGATCCAGTTGTCCGGGAAGCTGAACTCGGCCGGTACCACCAGCGCGACGGTCAGGAAGTCGCGGTAGAACAGCTCCTTCGCGGCGGCGCGTACCGCCGGTGGGGCGGGCGGGTCCATCGCCAGCACCAGGTGCGAGATCGGCATCGACGACACCACGTGGTCGGCGTCGACCCGGCGCGCCCCGCCCGGCCCGTCGACGGTGACCGCGACCGCCCGGCCGTCGGCCCGGTGCACGGCAGTGACCCCGGTGTTCAGGGTGATCCGGCCGCCGCGCTTCTCGACGTGCTCGGCGCAGCGTTCCCACATCATCCCGGGGCCGTGCTTGGGATAGTTGAACTCCTCGATCAGGCTGGTGATGTCCTTCTGGTTGCGTTTCGGCAGCAGCGCGTTGAGTACGGCGCTGGAGAGCGACAGGTTCTTGATCCGCTGCGCCGCCCAGTCGGCGGAGAGTTCGGTGGCCGGTACGCCCCAGAGCTTCTCGTTGTACGTCTTGAAGAAGTGCTCGAAGAGCCGCCGGCCGAACCGGGCGGTGACCCAGCCGGCGAGGTGCGACTGGTCCTTCGGCGGCGCGACCTTGGCCCAGAGGTACGAGCCGACGCAGCGCAGCGCCTCGACGATGCCGAGGTTGCGCAGCGCGTTGCCGGCCCTGAGCGGATAGTCGTACAGCTTCCCGCGGTAGTAGATCCGGCTCATCCGGGGCCGGAGCAGGAAGTCCTCGGCGGGCAGGATCTCGTGCCAGAGCGCCTCGACCTGGGGGACCTTGGTGAAGAAACGATGCCCGCCGATGTCGAACCGCCAGCCGTCCCGTTCGACGGTACGGCTGATCCCGCCCACCACGTCGTCGGCCTCGAACACCTCGACGGTGGCGTTCCGCTTGGTCAGCTCGTACGCCGCGGTCAGTCCGGCGGGGCCGGCGCCGATGATCACGGTGTGGGGTGCTGTCATGCTTCTATTCATCACCTTCGACGTGTTGCCGGCAAGCACCTCCCGGCTGACGGCCGGAATCTAACACGGTGCGACGGCTCGGGCCCGGTTCGCCACCGGGCGTGGGCGAGCCGGGTCGAAGGTGGAAAAGAGCTGGCGGGGACCCCTGCCGGAGTTGCCGCCGCTGGCGGCGGGCTACCGGGCGGTGGTGCCGGCCGGTAGCGTCCGGGCCTCGACGGCCTGCTGGTAGAGCCGGCCGGCCCGGTACGACGACCGCACCAGCGGCCCGCTCAGCACCCCGGCGAAGCCGATCTCCTCGGCCTCCTCGCGCAGCTCGACGAACTCCTCCGGCCGGACCCACCGCTCGACGGGGTGGTGCCGGGGGGTCGGACGGAGGTATTGCGTGATGGTGACCAGCTCGCAGCCGGCCGCGTGCAGGTCACGCAGCGCCTGGGAGATCTCGGCGCGCTCCTCGCCCAGCCCGAGGATGAGATTGGACTTGGTCACCAGCCCGGCCGCCCGGGCCTGGCTGAGTACGTCGAGCGAGCGCTCGTAGCGGAACGCCGGCCGGATCCGCTTGAAGATCCGGGGCACCGTCTCGACGTTGTGCGCGAGCACCTCCGGCCGGGCGCCGAAGACCTCGGCGAGCTGCTCCGGGTTGCCGTTGAAGTCGGGGATCAGCAGCTCCACCCCGCAGTGCGGCAGCGCGTCCAGGGCGCCGTCGGCACCGGCCGGCCGCTCCCGACGGGTCAGCCCGTGGATCTGCCGGACCGTCTCGGCATAGAGCCAGGCGCCGCCGTCCGGCAGGTCGTCCCGGGCCACCCCGGTGACGGTGGCGTACCGCAGGCCCATCGCGACCACCGACTCGGCGACCCGGCGCGGCTCGTCCGCGTCGAAGTCGGCCGGCTTGCCGGTGTCGATCTGGCAGAAGTCGCACCGGCGGGTGCACTGGTCACCGCCGATCAGGAAGGTCGCCTCCCGGTCTTCCCAGCACTCGTAGATGTTGGGGCAGCCGGCCTCCTGGCAGACGGTGTGCAGACCCTCCCGGGAGACCAGCCCACGGAGCTGGGTGTACTCGGGACCCATCTTCGCCTTGACCTTGATCCACGGCGGCTTGCGCTCGATCGGCGTCGCCGCGTTGCGGGCCTCGACCCGCAGCAGCCGGCGCCCCTCCGGCGCGACGGGATGGCCGGTACGGATCTCCGGTGCGGTCACGACGCTCATCCCTCCGGCTTCGGCGGCGGTGGATGGCGCGGCTTGCTCGATGGTCACGAATCCGAGCCTACGCGCCAAGGGGTCGGCCGATCGACCGGAGGCGACCGTACTCACGTGCCGGACCAGGTGATACCACTCACGCCGGAAGCGGATACTGAACCTCTTTCAACCCGGGCAGCGCGGGTGCATGCGCCCCACGGCGGACCGCAGGGGGAGGTTGACGAAGGTTCAATTCGGTGTCGGAACGGTGGCCGGTCCGGCTAGCCTCCGGGCAGAGCGTTGACGGATCCGAGTACCACCCGACAACCGGAGTCCAGAGAGTCACCGTCGCTGGAAGGTGATCTCCGGCCGGGTTGGGAAGACCCTCCCGAGCTGCGGGAAGAACGGCGTCCCGGCGCCTGGTAGAACCCGCCGTCCGGCCCGCGTCACGGGCTACGAACGAGGCCGCCGGCCGTACGCCGGCGGTGAAGGTGTGGTGGCACCGCGAGTTCCCGCTCGCCCACACTCCCCGGGGCCTTACGACGAGGTCGGCTCGACCGCGTCGCGACCACTTCGAGGAGTACCGCAGGTGTCCCGTGTCCTCTCCACGTCCCTGTCCGCGCACGTCGGCGCGACCGTGACGGCCGCCGGCTGGGTGCACCGGCGCCGGCAGCTCAAGTCGGTGACGTTCCTGATCCTGCGGGACGCCGCCGGGCTCGCCCAGGTGGTGGTGACCGCCGCCGACCTGCGGGCCCGGCTGGCCGACCTGCCGGAGGAGTCGGTGGTGGAGGTGACCGGCCGGGTGGTCGGCAACCCCGCCGCGCCCGCCGGGGTCGAGCTGGTCGACCCGACGGTACGACCGCTCGGCGACCCGGCCGTGCCGCCACCGTTCGACGTGTACCGCCCGGAGCTGACCGCGGCGCTGCCCACCCAGCTCGACCACGCGGCGGTGGCGTTGCGCCACCCCGGCCGGGCCGCCGCGCTGCGCATCTCGGCTGCCCTGGTGGCCGGGTTCCGGGCGGCCCTCGACCGGCTCGGCTTCGTCGAGGTGCACACCCCGAAGATTGTCGCCGCGGCCACCGAGAGCGGCGCGAACGTCTTCGCCCTCGACTACTTCGGCCGGCCCGGCTACCTGGCCCAGTCGCCGCAGTTCTACAAGCAGATGCTGGTCGGGGTGCTGGAGCGGGTCTACGAGGTGGGGCCGGTGTTCCGGGCCGAGCCGCACGACACCACCCGGCACCTGGCCCAATACACCTCGCTGGATGTCGAGTTCGGCTTCGTCACCGACCAGCGGGACGTGATGCGGCTGCTCCGCGAGGTGCTGGCCGGGATGCTCGGCCGGCTCGCGGACCTCCCGACGCCACCGGTGAAGATCCCTGTGGTGCCGCCCGAGATCCCGGCGCTGCACTTCACCGAGGCGCTGGCCGTCGCCGGGGCGCCGCCGGACGAGCCCGACCTCGCCCCGGCGCACGAGCGGGCGCTCGGCGAGTGGGCCCGGGCCGAGTACGGGTCGGACTTCCTCTTCGTCACCGGCTATCCGCTGGCCAAGCGCCCCTTCTACACCCATCCGGCGACCGAGGACGCTCCGTCGGGCGGCCCGGCAGCGGCGTACTCGAACGGGTTCGACCTGCTGTTCCGGGGCCTGGAGCTGGTCACCGGCGGGCAGCGGCTGCACCGGTACGCCGACTACCTGGCCGCGCTCGCGGGCCGGGGCGAGCCGGTCGAGCCGTACGCCGGATATCTGGACGCGTTCCGGCACGGCATGCCGCCGCACGGCGGTTTCGCGATCGGGTTGGAGCGGATGGTGGCCCGGCTGCTCGGGGTGGCGAACGTCCGCGAGGTCACCGCGTTCCCGCGCGACCTGCACCGGCTGACCCCGTGAGCGGCGGAGTTCTGGACGTCGGGGGTCAGGGGAGCAGGGTCGGCAGGTGGCGCTCGACCACCGGCAGCACCTCGGCGACGGTGACCGGGCGGCCCAGTTCGGCGGTGAGCGAGGTGACCCCGACGTCGCGCAGCCCGCAGGCGACGATCCGGTCGTACGCGCCGAGGTCGCAGTCACAGTTGATCGAGAAGCCGTGCTGGGTCACGCCCCGGGCCACCCGGATGCCGATCGCGGCCACCTTGCGTTCCGGCCCGCGCTCGTCGGCCGGCACCCAGACCCCGCTGCGCCCCTCCACCAGCATGACCGTGCCGAGTCCCAGCTCGGTGCAGACGTCGAGCAGCAACTGCTCGGTACGCCGGACGAAGGCGACGACGTCCACCGGCAGCCCGGTGTCCGCTCCGGGGAGCGTGAGGATCGGGTAGCCGACGAGCTGACCCGGGCCGTGCCAGGTGATCTTGCCGCCCCGGTCCACGTCGATCACCGGGGTACCGTCCATCGGCCGGTCCCAGGGCTCGGTGCGCTTGCCAGCCGTGTAGACGCTCGGGTGTTCGAGCAGCAGTACGGTGTCCGGGCGCTCCCCGGCGACCACCGCCTCGTGCACCCGACGCTGTTCGTCCCAGGCCGCCAGATAGTCCAGGGTCCCGAGCCGGACGCTGGTCAACGCGGCAACAGTGCTGCTCACCGGTCCAGCCTAGTCGGCTACCGGCGGGTCGCTCCGGTTCGTGGCCGGAGTCACCGGACCTCGGCGATCGCTGCTGCCGGTACCGGTCCCCGGAGCCACGGGTCGCCCCGGCGGGCCGGTTCGGGCATGATGCCCGGGTGGATGCGCTGCTGATCGGGGTCGTTCTGGTGCACGCCGCGGTCGCGGCCCTCTGGCTGGGCTCGATGGCATACAGCCTCTTCGTGGTGCAGCCGAAGCTGTCCCGGATGGTCGACGACCCGGAGCGGGTGGAGGACGCGCAGCGGGTGCTGGCGCACGGCAACCGGTGGCCGGTGGTGGGGCTGGTCGGGGTGCTCTGGGCGACCGGGCTCGCCCTGGTGCTGCTGGCTCCCGAGCGGTCGGCCGGGTGGTGGGCATCGGTCGCCGGCCAGGCGGTGCTGCTGGCCGCCGCGACCGGCCTGTTCTGGTGGGTCTCCTGGCGGGGCTGGCCGCGCCGGGTCTTCGCCCTGCCGGCCGAACTGCCGGGGTTGGCCCGCCGGTTCCGCCGGGTCGCGGTGCTGATGCTCGCCCTGGTCGCCACCGCCTACGCCCTCGGGATCCTCACCGCGCACAACGGTCCGACATGATCCCGTGGCGCCATCCCGTGGCGTCCGGCGGGCCAGATTGCGGCCGGGGCGAGCCGGACGCCACGGGATCATGGCGGCGTCACGGCGTGAGGCGCCAGAGCCAGACGTCGGCTACCCGTTCCGGCGGACCCAGCAGCGCGGTGGTGACGTCGCGCAGCGCGTCGGTGTGGATCGGGAACTTCGCCCCGTGCACCCGGTCGGCCAGCACCACCGCCTCGACCCGCCAGTAGCGCAGGTCGGCCCGGGCGGCGGCCCGGTCGGCGTCGGTGATCACCGGCCGCTCGCCGGTCTCGGCCACCCGCATCAGCAGCGCGTCGGTGGCCCGGGGCACCGGCCCGATCCGGCCGCGGCCGTCCGGCCCGCCGGGGCCGAGGAAGAAGCCGGACGGGATGCGGAACTCGCCCTGCCGGTGACTCAGCGCGTACGCCTGCCAGCGTTGCCCGTCCGGGGCCAGGTCGAGGGTGAGCGGCAGTGGGGTGAGCACCCCGCCGGGCGAGACGTACTGCCGCCAGGTGCCGGCGGTGACGAACTCCGGGATCGGTTCCCGGGGGGTGCTGAGCAGCGGAACCGGCACCAGCGGCAGGAGTGCCACGGCGAACCCGGCCACCCAGCCGGCTCTGGCCCGCCGGGAAACCGGGCCGGCCCGGAGCAGGTCGACGGTGTGTGCCAGCAGCAGCCCGACCAGCGGCGCCACCACCAGGGCCAACCGGGACGGCAGGGCGGCGTTGAACACCGGCAGGTGGCCGAGCAGGGCGTACGGCAGCGGGACGTCGGTGTGCGCGCCGAAGATCTTCACCCGGGGGCCCCAGGAGAGTACGGCGAAGACCAGCGCGGTCACCCCGATCGCCCGTACGGTGGTCCGGCGCTGCGGGGCCGCGCGCCGCCACAGTACGACGAAGCAGAGTACGGCCAGCACCAGCAGCGGCAGCCCGAGGAACGAGTTCTCCTCGGTCGGGTTCGGTGCCAGCGAGGTGTCCAGCCCGGCCGCCCCGGCCAGGGTCCGCTGCGGGTACGCCCCGTACGCGGCGATGTCCTCGGCATGGATGACCGGGTCGAAACCGGTGCCGTGGAACCGCTGCGGGCCGAGGAAGTGCAGCCACAGCGGGTACGCCAGCAGCACGAACGCCACCAGGGCGGTGACACCGAGCCCGCGCAGGAAGTCCGGCAGCGCGGCCCGCGCCTCGACCCGGCGGCCCCGGTCCAGTGCCCAGGTGCCGAAGAAGACGCCGCAGGCCAGCGCGGTGAAGAAGAGTCCTTCGGCGGCGATCGAGAAGGCGATCGCGACCAGCACCCCGAGCAGCAGCCCGCCGGGCAGCCACCGGCCGGGCCGGCGCAGCCGGAGCACCCCCCAGAGCAACATCGGGACCACCCAGCCGGCGCTCCAGTTCAGGTGGGCGTTGGCGTGCGCGACGATGCCGGGCGCGAAGCCGATGAACAGCCCGCCGAGGACCGCGGCCTGGGTGCTCCGGACGAGTGTCCGGGAGAGCAGCCAGTACCAGCCGAACGCCGTGCCGGCGACGTTGCCGGTGAGGATCACCAGGAAGGTGGCCGGGGCGCCGATCAGGTAGGTGAGCGGGGCGAAGACGACGGCGTACACCGTGACCGAGGTGTTGACCGCCAGGTTGACCCCGTCCGGCACGTTCAGCAGGTCGGTGAAGAACGGGTTCTGCCCGTGGCTGAGCGCGTGTGCGCCGTACGCGAGCAGCCACTCGAAGAGGGCCTGGTCGCTGGAGTTGACGGTGATCGCCCGCCCGCTCGGGTCGGGCCAGAGCCCGCTGGTGACCCAGCCCGCTCCGACGATCGCGACCAGCGCGACGAGCAGGTCGGTCCGGCGACTCCGCCGGGCGCCCGAGGGCGCGGGCGACGGGGGTGAGGTCGGCCCGGCGAGCGCGGGCGGGGAGAGCGGCACGGGCCGGAGGTTACCAACCCCGGTCCGACACGCCGAGGATGCGGGCAACCTTGACGGATCTTATGGAAATGATTTCCAATTGGATTAACGTCGCAGAACGCACCGGAGGACCCGTACCGTGAAAATCTCGTTCGTCGGCAAGGGCGGCAGTGGCAAGACCACGCTGGCCGCCCTCTTCGCCCGGCATCTCGCCGCCGCCGGCCCGGCCGACGGCGGTCCGCCGCCGCTGCTCGCCATCGACGCCGACATCAACCAGCACCTCGGGACCGCGCTCGGCGCCACCGAGGCGGAGGCGGCCCGGCTGCCGACGCTCGGCGACCACCTGCCACAGATCAAGGAGTACCTGCGCGGCGAGAACCCGCGGATCTCCTCGGCCGCCGCGATGGTCAAGACCACCCCGCCCGGCCGCGGCTCCCGGCTGCTGCCGATCGACGGCGACAACCCGCTGTACGCGGCGGTGGTCCGCGAGGTGGCCGGCGTCCGGCTCGCCGTGACCGGCCCGTTCGGTGCCGACGACCTCGGGGTGTCCTGCTACCACGCCAAGGTGGGTGCGGTGGAACTGCTGCTCAACCACCTCGTCGACGGCCCGGGGGAGTACGTGGTGGTGGACATGACCGCCGGGGCCGACTCGTTCGCCTCCGGGCTGTTCACCCGGTTCGACGCGACCTTCCTGGTCTGCGAGCCCACCCTGCGCAGCGTCGGCGTCTACCGGCAGTACGTCGGCTATGCCCGGGAGTACGGCGTCCGGGTGCACGTGGTCGGCAACAAGGTCGACGACCACGGTGACGTGGAGTTCCTGCGCCAGCACGTCGGTGCCGACCTGCTCACCTGGCTGACCCGCTCCGACTACGTGAAGGGCGCCGAACGGGGTGTACCGGCGCCGGTGTACACCCTGGAGCCGGGCAACCGGGCCGCGCTCGACCTGCTCCGGGCCACCGTCGACGAGCAGGTGCAGGACTGGGCGACCTTCCAGCGGCACGCGGTGGAGTTCCACCTGCGCAACGCGGCCGCCTGGGCCAACGACCGGGTCGGCGAGGACCTGGCCGGCCAGGTGGACCCCGACTTCGTACCCGGGCCGCAGGCGCCGGTCCGCTGACCGCCGCGCCGGCCGGTGCCGCGACCGGTGCCGGCCGAGATGTGCCGCCGCCCCGGGCCAGCCGGCCCGGGGCGGGTCGAACCCACGACAGGAGGAGAGAGATGTCCCTGGACGTACCCACCGCACTGCTGGAGCGGGCCGAAGCCGGCCAGGTCGACGACGAGGAGTTCGTCGACTGTGTCCGGCGGTCCCTGCCGTACGCCTGGGCGGTGGTCTCCGAGGTCTCGGCCCGGGTCCACGCGACCACGGCCGACTACGCCGACCACGCCGTACCGCCGCCGAGCGAGGCGGAGCGGGGCCAACTGCTCCGGGCACTGGCCAGTGACGCCATCCGGGGTGGGCTGGAACGCCACTTCGGGGTTCGCCTCGCGTTCCAGAACTGCCACCGGGTGGCCGCGTTCCGGCCGGCGGCGGTGGGCGGCACGACGTACCAGTGGTTCGTCTCGCCGCTCGCCCAGGTCCGCAACCAGTCCCCGGAGCTGCGCGACTGCTGACCGGGAGGGCGCGGGACCCGTCCGGCTACCCGGCGGGTCCCGCGCCGCCGGGACGGCGGGTTCGGCGGGCGACCAGCACGACCAGGGCGCCGGTGAGCACCAGCAGGGCGCCGAGGGCCGGCAGCCACCCCGGGGGTGGGGCACCGCCGCCGGTGACCGGAAGGTGGCCCGAGGGTGGGGGCCCGGGGATGGGTGCCGTCGGTTGGGGTGTCGGTGGCGCGGTCGTCGGCACGGGTACCACCCGGAAGGTGACGGTGCCGGGTCCCGGCGGCTCCTCGGCGGCCACGGCGAAGCCCGTCCGGCCGTCCGGCCAACTGACCGCGACGACCGTCGTACCGCCGATGGCCAGGCCGGCGGAGAGCGCGAGCGCGGCGGCGACGGCCCGGCGCGGTCTGGTCGGGACGGCCGGTCGGCGGGTCCGGTCCTGGGTAGTCATCGAGCCTCCAGCATCGCGGCGCCGCTCGCGGCGCGGATCGCCTTCCTGACCGGACCGCCGCGAGGCGGTCCGGAGCCGGAGGTTTTGTCCGGTACAGAAGGTGAAACCACCTTTGCACACCGTTCACTTCTGTTGGCTGTTTCCGGGGCCAAGTGCCCGACCTGCTCAGCCCTCCAGCTCAGCGGCTGGTCAGCGCCGCTTGCAGTGCGCTGGGCAGATCGGGATGCCGATACTCGAAACCGGCCCGGTTCAGCACCCCGGGCAGCACCCGGAGGCTGCGCAGCGGCTCGACCGACAGTTCGCCGAGCAGGATCCGCAGCGCGATCGCCGGCACCGGCATCACGGTCGGCCGGCGCAGCGCCCGGCCGAGCGCCTTGGTGAACTCGGCGTTGGTCACCGGTGCCGGGCCGACCACGTTGACCGGCCCGGCGATGTCCTCGCGGTCCAGCAGGAAGGTCATCGCGGCCAGCCAGTCGGCCATCGAGATCCACGGAATCCACTGCCGGCCGCTGCCGAACTTGCCCCCGATACCGAGCCGGTACGGCAGCAACTGCGGCTTCAGCAGCCCGCCGGTCTGCTCCAGCGGCAGGCCGATGCGCAGCCGTACCACCCGTACCCCGGCCTGCTCGGCCGGTGCGGTCGCCGCCTCCCAGACCCGGCACAGGTCGGCCATGAAGCCGTCGCCGGCCGGCTCGTCCTCCTCGACCGGCCGGTCGCCGGTGTCGCCGTACCAGCCGATCGCCGAGCTGTTCAGCAGTGCCCGGGGACGCTGCTCGGCCGGCAGCGCGGCGATCGCCCGGGCCAGCGTTGCGGTGCTGTCCACCCGGCTGGATCGGAGCACCTCCTTGAAACCGCTGGTCCAGCGCCGGTCGCCGACGCTGGCACCGGCCAGGTTGACCACCGCGTCGGCGCCGGAGAGCGTCGCCGGGTCGAGTTGGCCGGCGGCCGGATCCCATCGCACCTCGTCCGGGCCTTGAGCGGGGCGCCGGACCAGCCGGACGACGTCGTGCTCCGCCGCCCGGAGCCGATCGGTCAGACGGGTGCCGAGCCAGCCGGACGCGCCGGCCATCAGGATTCGCATCTGCGTATCTTCGCCCACTCCGCCCGGGGCGGCCCGGATCGGCACCGCCGATCCGCCCCAACCCGCCGGGTGGCGGTGTCGGCGTGCAGCCGAAACGGCGCGGGGCGCCCGGCCGACGGCCGGGCGCCCCGCACGGGCGTGGGTGCGATCAGGCCAGCCCGAGTTCGGCCTCGAACTGGCCGGCCTCCAGCCGCTCCTTGATCGCGGTCAGGAACCGGGCGGCGTCCGCACCGTCGACCAGCCGGTGGTCGTAGGAGAGCGCCAGGTAGACCATCGAGCGCGGCGCGATCACCTCGCCGAGCTGCGGGTCGGTGATCACCATCGGCCGCTTGACCACCGCGCCGGTGCCGAGCATCGCCGACTGCGGCGCCGGGACGATCGGGGTGTCGAAGAGCGCGCCCCGGCTGCCGGTGTTGGTCAGCGTGAAGGTCGCACCGGCGATCTCGTCCGGGCTGATCTTGTTGGTGCGGGTCCGCTCGGCGAGGTCCGCGACCCGGCGGGCGATCCCGGCCAGGTTCAGGTCACCGGCGTTGTGGATCACCGGCACCATCAGGCCGCGCTCGGTGTCGACGGCGATGCCCAGGTGCTCCGCCTCCGGATAGGTGATCGTGCCGGCCTCCAGGTCCATCCGGGCGTTGACCACCGGGTAGGTCTGCAACGCCTCGACGGCGGCCAGCGTGAAGAACGGCAGGAACGACAGCTTGACCCCGTGCCGCTGGAGGAACGTGTCCTTGGCCTTGGCCCGCAGCCGGGCCACCTTGGTGACGTCCACCTCGACGACCGTGGTGAGCTGCGCCATCTCGTGCAGCGACTCCTGCATCCGCTTGGCGATAACCGCACGGATCCGGGGCAGCTTCTGGGTGCTGCCCCGCAGCGGGCTCGGTGCCGCCTTCGGCGCCGGTGCGGCCGGAGCGGCGGCCTCCGCGGCCGGCTGGGCGGCCGGGGCCTGCGCGGCCGCACGGGCCCGCTCGGCCGCATCGAGTACGTCCTGCTTGCGGATCCGGCCACCCACCCCGGTACCGCTGACCGTGGAGAGGTCGACGCCCTGGTCGCTGGCGAGCTTGCGGACCAGCGGGGTCACGTACCCGGCACCGTTCTCGCCGGACGGCGCGGGCGCCGGGGCCGGGGTACGGGCCGGCGCCGGCTGGGCCGCCTGCTCGGTCCGGACCGGCTGCTCGGAACGCTCGGTCTCCGGTGCCGGAGTCTGGTACGACGCACCGGCAGCCGGTGCCGACGGCCGGGCCGGCTCCGCCGCCGGCTTGGCGGGCTCGGGAGCCGGCTTCGCGGCCTCCGGGGCGGGCTTCGCCGGCTCGGCGGCCGGGGCGGCGCCCCCGGCAGCACCGATCACCGCCAGGTCGGCGCCGACCGGCGCGGTCTCGTCCTGGCTGACCCGGATCTCCAGCAGGGTGCCGGCGACCGGGGAGGGGATCTCGGTGTCCACCTTGTCGGTGGAGACCTCGACCAGCGGCTCGTCGGCTTCGACGGTGTCGCCGATCTCCTTCAGCCAGCGGGTCACGGTGCCCTCGGTGACGCTCTCGCCCAGCGCCGGCATCTTGAGGACGGTGCCCGAGTCGCCGGCCGGCGCGGTCTGCGCCGGTACCGTCTCCGGCTCGGGCTGCTCGGCCTGCTCCTGCTGGCCGGCCGGCTCCGCCGCCTCGGCCGACGGGGTGGCCGGAGCCGGCTCGGCCTCGGCCGGCTCCGGCTGGGCCGGCCGGGCCTCGCCGCCCGCCTCGCCGTCGCCGTCGATCACCGCAAGCTCGCTGCCGACCTCGGCGGTCTCGTCCTCGCTCACCACGATCCGGGCCAGCACGCCGGCCGCCGGGGAGGGGATCTCGGTGTCGACCTTGTCGGTGGAAACCTCGAGCAGGGGCTCGTCGACCTCGACGCGGTCGCCCTCCTGCTTCAGCCACCGGGTGACGGTGCCCTCAGTGACGCTCTCGCCCAGCCGGGGCATGGTGACCGATACCGGCATCTTTCAAGACTCCTTCGTGGCCTGTGCGATCCTGGCCCGGTTGGTGCCGGGCGGGCGCGGAGATTCTGTGGTCAGGCGTGTGCGTGCAGTGGCTTGCCGGCCAGGGCCAGGTGGGCCTCGCCGAGCGCCTCGCTCTGGGTGGGGTGGGCGTGGATGAGCTGCGCCACCTCGGCCGGGTACGCCTCCCAGTTGAAGATGAGCTGCGCCTCGCCGACCAGCTCGCCGACCCGGGCTCCCACCATGTGCAGGCCGACCACGGGACCGTCGTCGACCCGGACCAGCTTGACGAAGCCGGCGGTCTTGAGAATCTGGCTCTTGCCGTTGCCGCCGAGGTTGTAGTTGTAGGTCTTCACCTTGTCGGCGCCGTACTGCTCCTTGGCCCGGGCCTCGGTGAGCCCGACCGAGGCCAGCTCCGGGTCGGAGTAGGTGACCCGGGGGATGCCGTTCTCGTCGATCACCGCGGGGTTGCGGCCGGCGATCTCCTCGGCCACGAAGATGCCCTGCTGGAAACCGCGGTGCGCGAGCTGGAGGCCGGGCACGATGTCGCCGACCGCGTAGACGTTCGGCACGCCCGTGCGCAGCCGCTCGTCGGTGAGCACGAAGCCCCGGTCGAGCTTGACGCCCTGCTCCTCGTAACCGAGGTTGGCGGTGTTCGGGCCACGGCCGACCGCGACCAGCAGCAGTTCGGCCTCGACGGTCTCGCCGCCCTCGATCGTGACCTTGACGCCCTTCTCGGTGTGCTCCACCTTTTCGAACCGCTTGCCGGTCTTGAACCCGATGCCGCGCTTGCGGAACGCCCGCTCCAGCGCCTTGGACGACTCCTCGTCCTCGGCCGCCACCAGCCGGGGCAGCGCCTCGATGATCGTGACGTCGACGCCGAAGGACTTCCAGACGCTGGCGAACTCGACGCCGATCACGCCGCCGCCGAGCACGATCGCCGAGGTCGGCACCCGGTCCAGGGTCAGCGCGTGGTCGCTGGTGATCACCCGCTCGCCGTCGATTTCCAGACCGGGCAGGGACCGGGCGTACGAGCCGGTGGCCAGGATGACGTTGCGGCCGGTGTAGCGGGCCCCGTTCGCCTCGACGGTGTCGGCGGAGACGAGCCTGCCCTCGCCCTCGACCAGGGTGATCTTGGCGCCCTTGATCAGCCCCTGCAGGCCCTTGTAGAGCCGCGAGATCACGCCGTCCTTGTACGAGTTGACGCCGGCCATGTCGATGCCGACCAGCTCGGCCTTGACGCCGAACTGTTCGGACTCGCGGGTCTGGTCGGCGATCTCGGCCGCGTGCAGCAGCGCCTTCGTGGGGATGCAGCCGTTGTGCAGGCAGGTGCCGCCGACCTTGCCCTTCTCGATCATCGCGACCGAGAGGTCCAGTTGGGCGGCGCGTAGCGCCGCCGCGTACCCGCCGCTGCCACCCCCGAGGATGACGACATCGAACGTTCCGCCGTTCGGCTCGCTCACAGTTAACTCCCAGGTCGCGTCGCTGCTACGAGGGTGATGCCGGTCAACCGGGCATACCGCCACCCCCGGTCGGGGTTCTCCGGCCGGCGGGGCGTGGACTTTCTCCGGACTGCCAGTTGGGACCGGGGAGCGCCCACCTCGGTCATCTTGTCACTAGTGGAAGCGGGCCGCGTACCGAGGTGCCCAAGGACACGTCGTCGGGACGTACGCTTGCCGGAAGTCGCCACTGTCGCCGCAGGGCGGCGTGCCGGGGAGGAGAGGGTCGGGTTGGCCTGGTTTCGCCGACGCAAGAAGGCGGTTGTCACGGCGGGTGATCGTCCTGCCAGCCGTGCGGATCTTGACCACCTTGAACAGTTTGTCCGGTCGAGGCGTGGCGTCGAGGCGTTCATCGAGCCCCGGACCACCGTGACCGAGACCACCGTCATGCTGATCGCGCACGACGGGGAATGGACCCGGCGCCGGATCGACGGCCCGGACGGCGCCCGACGGTTCGCGCACAAGATGGCGATCCCGGTCTACGACGTCCGGCTGGTCGGCTATCCGCAGCGGATGCGCGACTTCAACGAGCGCCGCAAACGGACCACCGGCTGACCGGCGCCACCGGCCCCGCACAGCGGGGCCGGTGGCGGCCCCGGATCAGTGAATCTTTTCCACCTCCCCTGCGGTCCGCCGAACCGCAGGGCCGGACGCAGTGTGTGAGCGCCGCGCGGTTCAGGCTGACAAAGGTTCAGTCGTTGGCGGCGATGTCGTCGACCAGCTCCAGCAGGGTACGCACCGGCACCCCGGTGCCGCCCTTGGTCCAGTACCCGGTCGGCTCGCCCGCGTGGTAGCTCGGCCCGGCGATGTCGATGTGCGCCCACGGCACCTCCTCGGCGACGAACTCGCGCAGGAAGACGCCGCCCTGGAGCATGTGGCCGGCCCGGTCCATCGTCGCGTTGACCTGGGAGATGTCCGCGACCTCGGAGTCCATTCCCTTTCGGACGTCGTCCGGCAGCGGCATCGGCCAGGTCGGCTCGCCGGCCGCGTCACCGGCCTGCTGGACCCGCTGGCACAGCTCGGTGCTGCCCATCACCCCGGCCACCCGCTTGCCGAGCGCCACCACCTGGCCGCCGGTCAGCGTGGAGGTCTCGATCAGGTAGTCGCAGCCGTCCTCGCAGGCCCGGGCCATCGCGTCGCCGAGCACCATCCGGCCCTCGGCGTCGGTGTTCAGCACCTCGACCCGCTTGCCGTTGTACATGGTCACCACGTCGCCCGGCCGGTACGCGGTCGCCGACGGCATGTTCTCGGCCATCGGCAGGTACCCGGTCACCGCCACCGCCGGCTTCAGCTCGGCGACCGCCAGCATGGTGGCGGCGACCGCCGCCGCGCCGGCCATGTCGGACTTCATCTCCCACATGCCCTGGGCCGGCTTGATCGAGACGCCGCCGGTGTCGAAGGTGATGCCCTTGCCGACCAGCGCGAGCCGCTTCGCCGGGCCGTCGCCGGCCGGGTCGTAGCTGAGCTTCACCAACCGGGGCGGCGCCGCCGAGCCGAGCCCGACGGCCAGGATGCCGCCGTAGCCGCCGTCGGCCAGCGCCTGCTCGTCGAGGACCTCCACGCCGAGCCCCGCCTCCCGGGCGGCTGCGGCCACCGAGTCGGCGAAGGACGGCGGGCGCAGCTCGTTCGGCGCCGTGTTCACCCAGTCCCGGGTCCGGGTCACCGCTCGGGCCACCACACCGGCCCGGGTGATCTCCGCCCGGGCCCGGTCGTCACCGGCGTCCGGCACGTGCACCGCGATCGCGGCCACCGGCGGGCGGCGGGTCGGCTGCGGCCGGGTCTTGTAGCCGGCGAACCGGTACGCGCCGAGCAGCGCACCCTCGGCGGTGGCGCGCAGCGCGGCGGGGCCGTCCTCGTCGTCGGGCAGCGGAAGGGTCAGCGCGACCCGCTCGGCGCCGGCCAGCATCCGGACCGCCGCGGCGGCCGCCCGGCGCAGGGTCTCCGGTGCCGGGGCCGCCCCGGTCGGCTCGGGGCCCAGCCCGACGGCGGCGACCAGCGGCGCCGTGACGGTGCCCAGGGTGGCCAGCTTGATCACCTCACCCGGGCTGCCGGTGGCGCCCAGCAGCGCCAGGGTCTCCGTCAGCCGGCCGTCGAACGCCGCGGCGATGCTCTCCGCGCCGGTCGCGAGGAGCAGGGTCCCGGCGAAGCCCGCGGCGGGACCCGGTTCGTCCACCGTCTGGCTGTGCAACCCGATGACGATGGCGTCGACGGCGAGTTCGGCGGGGTCGGTGTCGACCAGGCTGAGGCTGGTGCTGGGCGATGTCACTGCGCGGCTCCGGACGGACGTGGCCGGCCGCCTGGTTGCGGCCGGCGAAGTGGTCTCCGGCGCAACCTACCCGCCGGACGAATGGGCTGTCCCGCCGACGGTCCGCCGGACGGGTCCCGCCGATGCTAACCATCAGCCGGATCGCAGGTAGGTTGCGACCCATGACCGACCCGACGCAGGTGACCGGCGAGACCCCGGAACCTCCCGCCGACGCACTCCGCCAGTCGCCGCTGCACGAGCGGCACGCCGCGCTCGGCGCCAAGTTCGCCGCCTTCGGCGGCTGGTCCATGCCGCTGGAGTACGCCGGCGGCGGAGTCCTCCGCGAGCACACCGCGGTGCGTACCGGTGTGGGTGTGTTCGACGTCTCCCACCTGGGCAAGGCCCGGATCACCGGCCCGGGGGCGGCCGACTTCGTCAACGCCTGCCTCAGCAACGACCTGGGCCGGATCGGGCCGGGACGGGCGCAGTACACCCTCTGCTGCGACGAGGCGACCGGCGGGGTGGTGGACGACATCATCGCCTATCTGCACGGTCCCGAGCACGTCTTCCTGATCCCGAACGCCGCGAACACCGCCGAGGTGGTACGCCGGCTCCGCGCCGCCGCCCCGGCCGGGATCACCGTGACGAACGAGCACGAGGCGTACGCGGTGCTGGCGGTGCAGGGGCCGCGCTCGGCCGAGCTGCTCGGCACCCTCGGACTGCCGACCGGGCACGGCTACATGAGTTTCTCCGCCGCCGAACTCGGCTTCTCCACCGCCGGGGCGGCCACCCCGGACGGCGACCTGGTGTCGCTGGTGGTCTGCCGGACCGGTTACACCGGCGAGCACGGGTACGAGCTGGTGATCCCGGCCGAGGCGGCGACCACGGTCTGGGACGCGCTGCTGGCGGCCGGCGAGCCGTACGGGATCCGCGCCTGCGGGCTCGGTGCCCGGGACACCCTGCGGACCGAGATGGGCTACCCGCTGCACGGCCAGGACCTCTCCCCGGAGATCACCCCGGTGCAGGCCCGGGCGGGCTGGGCGGTCGGCTGGGACAAGCCGGCGTTCTGGGGGCGGGACGCGCTGCTCGCCGAGAAGGCGGCCGGGCCGCGCCGCACCCTGTGGGGGCTGCTGGCGCTGGACCGGGGCATCCCCCGGCCGGGCATGACGGTGCTCTCCCGGGACGGGGCGGTCGTCGGCACGGTCACCAGCGGCACCTTCTCGCCGACCCGGAAGGCCGGCATCGCCCTCGCCCTGCTGGACAGCGCCGCCGGGCTGGGCCAGGACGACGAGGTCGAGGTCGACGTCCGGGGCCGCCGCGCCACGATGCGGCTCGTCCGCCCCCCCTTCGTCCAACCCTCCGTGAAGTAACCCCCCACCGGTCGACAATCGGGGAGTCTCAGCGGGGTGCGGACCCCGTCGGGACTCCCCGACCCGGCGAAGGGGTGGGGGACGGGTGAGCGGCGGTCAGCGTTGGGAGCGGTCGCCGGCGTCCAGGACGGCCTGGGTCCAGCCGCCCTCGATCACCCCGCTGCCGTCCAGCAGGGCCCAGTCGACCACGTCGACGGCGTCCACCACGACGGGCTGGCCGACCCGGACCGCCGGATCGGCCGTGGCGTCGCTGGCGCTGGCCCCGACGATCCGTTCCGGGGTCGCCCACGAGGTGACCCCGGCCCAGACGAACTCCGGCCCCTCGTCATTCGGCAGGGCGTACTTGACCAGCAACTGCACCCCGTCCGGCAGGGTGCCGGCGAGGAAACGCTCCCGGATGCCGGGCAGCCCGTCCCGGGCGGTGGCGATCGCCCGGGCCATCGCGTCGTCCGGCCGGGCGTACCGGACGTCGGACTGGGCGGCGGCACCGAACAGGGCGGCGCAGACCGCCGCGAAGTACCGCCCGGCCGGGCCGGGATGGCCGGACGGGGGCAGCAGGGTCAGGAACGAGTCGGCGTCCGGGTCGGTGGCCGGGTCGAGTTCCAGCCGCAGCGTCGCCGGGCCGGTGGTGTCGTGCTGCTGCGGGTTGCCGTACGCCACCGCGATGTCGTGCCCGGTGACCGAGGTGACCACCGGCAACTGGACGAAGGCCGGCACCTCGCTGTCGGTGAGCCCGTCGGTCCAGGCCCGGAGCAGTCGCCGGGCCACCCCGGTCATCACCGCGCCCCAGGCCCGGGTCAGGTGCGTCGGCACCCCCTGCGCCTGCAACTCCAGCAGCCCGAACCGGCGCAGTCCCTTGGTAGTGAACCAGAGCCCGCCGTCGTCCGACGAGTATGGCACCAGGACCCAGTCGATCAGGCGTACCCGGCCCTCGGCGTCCGGCAGCGAGCGCAGCGCGGTGGCCGGGTCGAGGAACTGCAACGCGAAGACGTCGACCACGTCGGTGCCGAGGGACTCGGCGATGGCGCAGGCGACCGTACGGGCGGCCCACTCGTGCGCGGGCGGCCAGCCGGGCCGGTAGCTGGCCTGCACCACCACCAGGTCGGTGGCGGCGTCCAGCCGGGCCAGTTGGGTGTCGGTGGCCCCGAACGCGGTGAGCAGGTCCGGCGGCAGGTGCGGGAACTCGGCGATCGGCCGGGTGTCGACCGTCATGAGCGGGCTGTCCAGCATCTGCCGGGCGAGGTCGTGCACCGGCCCGGAGAGCCGGCCGCCGAGCGCCGCCACCGCCTCGGCCGGGGCCGGGTCGACCTGGCCGGTGGTGGGCACCAGGTAGGTCGCGGTCAACGACTCCGGGACCGGCACGGGCAGGAAATCGTCCGTGATGAGCATTACGTCCCCCGCTCGACCGCCTGTTGGCCTGGTACTCGTGCTGGTGTCCTTTTCGCGAACGCTACCCGCGAACGCCTGCCCGGTCAGCCGGTCAGCACGACACCGAGGTAGAACAGCGTGCTGCCGAGTTCGACGCCCGCGCCGAGCACGTCGCCGGTGATGCCGCCGAGCCGGCGTACCACGTGCCGGACCAGCAGCAGCGTGCCGGCCAGCGCCACGGCGACCGCGAGCGGGCCCTGCCAGGGGCGGTCCGGCACCGCCGGCACGGCGAGCAGCGCCACCCCGGCCGAGAGCCCGACCAGCGCGGCCGGGCCGACGGTGCCGGCGACCAGCGCGCCGAGCCCTTCCGGGCGGGCCGCCGGGACCCCGCGCCGGCAGGCCCAGCTCACCGCCAGCCGGCCGGTCGCGGCACCGGCGGCCAGCGCCGCGAGCAGCGCGGTCCACGGCCGGGCCGCCAGCGCCGCGAACGAGGCGGCCTGGAGCAGGAGTACGAGCAGCAGCGCGGTCACCCCGAACGGGCCGACGTCCGGCTGCCGCATGATCCGCAGCGCGGCTTCCCCGGAGCGGTACGAGCCGAGCGCGTCCACGGTGTCGGCCAGCCCGTCCAGGTGCAGCCCCCGGGTCAGCAGTGCCGCCGCCGCCACGGTCACCACACCGGCGACCAGCGGCGGGGCGAGCGCGCCCAGCCCGCCGAGCACCCCGGCGAGGAGTACCCCGAGCAGTGCGCCGACCAGCGGGGCCAGGGTCATCGCCGTACCGGCGGTGGCGCGGTCGACCCGACCGGCCCGCACCGGCGCGACGGTGAAGGTGGTGAGCGCCAGCCGGCCGCCGGCTGCGAACCGGCCCTCAGACACCCGGTGGCACGGTGGCGCCGTCCCGACGCCCGCCGTCCCGGTCGTCGGCCGCCCCGGTGCCGGTGGCCGGCTGCCCGGGCAGTGGCGCCTCCGTCGATGCCTGTTCCGGCAGCGGCGTGTCCGTCGCCGGCTGCCCGGTGGTGTCGTCCGGTACCGCGGTCGGGCCGGGGCCGGCCGGTGGCGGCTCGATGAACTCCTGGTCGTCGTCCGGGGTGTCGTCGTCCCGCCCGGGGCGGTCGGCCGCCGGTTCCGGGGTCCACGGTTCGGCCGGGTCCGGCACCGGCGGGAGCGAGTCGTCGCGCGCCGGATCGGTCCGGTCGGTGCCCGCCGGCTCGGTTGACTCGCCGCTCGCCAGGCTCGGATGCACCGGGAGGGTGCCGGCGAGGGTCAGCGCGGCGCGCAGCAGCGGCAGCGCGGCCAGCGCGGCGCCACCCTCGCCGAGGCCGAGTCGCAGGTCCAGCAACGGGCTCAGGTCGAGCACGTCGGCGCCGAGCTTCACCGTCGGGTGGTCGCCGTGGTCCGGCAGCAGGCACCAGTGCCGGGCCTGGCCGGCGAGGTCCCGGCTGACCAGGCCCGCCGCCACCCCGACCGGCCCGTCCAGCAGCACCGGGGTACGCCGGGCCGTCGCGCCGAGCAGGATGCCGGTGGCGATCGCGAGGTCGCCGCCACCGAGTTCGGCGAGTACGTCCTTGGCGTCCCGGGGGCTGCGCCGGGTCCGGTGCATCGCGTCCCGGACCGCCGCGCAGCGCTGCATCCACGCCGCGTCGTCCACCCGCCCGCCGAGCGTCACCACCCGGCCGAGCACCGCCGCGGGTTCGGCGCCGGCCGTGGCGGCCAGTACGGCTGCCGCGGCGGCCTCGGTACCGGCACCACAGGCGGCGAGGATCAGCAGGTCCACCCCCGCGTCCACCGCCTCCTCGGCGAGCCGCCAGCCGTAGCGCAGGGCCGCCTCGACCTCGTCGGCGGTCAGCGCCGGGCCCTCCTCGATCGGCCGGGACAGCGGTGCCTCGACCACCTGGAGGGTGGCGCCGGCCTCGGCGGCCAGCCGGGCGATCGGCCCGCTGCCCTGCCGGGCCTGCTCGGCGCGGCGGGCGGACTCGCCGGCCACCGCGCCCGCGGCGGCGCCGCCGGAGTGGTCGCCGTGCAGCAGCAGCACCCGTACCGAGCGCCAGGGCTCCGGCGTCGACGTCCCCTGGGTGGCGGCGGCGAACGAGACCACCCGGTCCAGGTGGCCGAGGCCGCTGCCGGGCAGGTCGAGCGTGCCGAGCCGGTCGACGGCGGCGGGGCCGGCGTATTCGTCCGGCATCGGCAGGTCCATCCCGGGCTGGATGACCAGACCGGTGGCGACCATCGGCAGTGCCATGGTCGGCGCGGTCCAGCCGGTCCCGGTCCCGGTCGCCGTCGCCGGTGCGGGTTCGGCCGCCGGTGCCGGGATCACGGTCGGGCGGAGTACCTGCGGCACCGCGCCCAGCACGTCGGTCCAGGCCGAGGTGGCCGGGACGGTCCGGTCGGCGCCGGCCCGGTCGACCTGCGCCGGTACGCCGGGCTGGCCGGCGCCGGCCGGGACCGTCGGCGACTGGTCCGCGCCGGCCTTCAGCCAGGCCGGTTGCCCGGCGATCACCAGCACCACCGCGTCGCAGGCGTCCGCGGCCGCCTGGTTGGTGGTGCCGAGCGCGTCGGCGAAGGCCCGCCCGAGCGGGGTGACCGGCACCGTCGAGAGCCCCACCTCGGGGCTGACCAGTACCAGCCGGGCCGGGCAGTTCCGGATCGCGGTGCCGAGTTCTCCGATGGTGGCGACGTCGTCGGCTGGCTGGTGCGCCGGGTCGAGCAGCACGGTCACCCAGCCGCCGAGGTCGTCGACGAGCAGCGTGTCGTCCGGACCGGCGCCGGTGATCACTTCGGCCAGCCGGGACGGGTCGGTGTTGGCCTCCTCGGTCGTCCAGCCCGCCGGCCGGCGGATCCGGTGGGCGTCGATCCGGGCCGTCCAGTCCGGGTCGTCCGGGCCGGGCGCGGCGGTGGCGACATAACGGACAACCGGTACGTCCTTCAGCAGCGACTCGGCGAACTCGGATTTGCCGGAGCGGATCCCGCCCAGCACCAGGAGCCTGCTCCACCCGTCTACGGACATGCCCGTACCTTAGAGCGCTTGGCTGGACAGCTCGCGGCGAGGTACAGGGGTGTGGAATCGCTCCGGACCGCTCTGGCCGGCTGGCACCGGCCGGCCGACTAGGCTGGCGGGGGTTTGTCGGCGCGGAAGATCGGCGAGGGGAGACGCGACATGCCGTGGAGCTGGCGGTACGAGGGCGCGGACGGCGATCCGGTGAACGGACCGGCCGAGGCGTTCAGCAGCCAGGCCGACGCCGAGTCCTGGATCGGCCAGACCTGGCGTGAACTCGCCGCCGCGGGTGTCGCCTCGGTGCTGCTGGTCGAGGACGACCGGGTGGAGTACCGGATGAGCCTGCTGCCCGCGGCCGAGTGACCGGGATGAACTTCGACCAACGCGGCCGGGACCGGCTGGTCCTCGGCGTGCCGGCGGAGGCGTTCCGGCCCAGCCCGATCTTCCTGGCCCTGGTCGCGCTCTTCGTGACCAGCGGCGCGATGGCGTGGAACGGGTTCGGCAACGTCCGGCTCGACGTCTTCCTCTTCGTCGTCTCGGGCTGGCTGGTCTCGCTCTGCCTGCACGAGTACGCGCACGCCGTGGTGGCGTACCGGGCCGGTGACCGGGGAGTGGCGCACCGCGGCTACCTGACCCTGAACCCGCTGAAATACAGCCACCCGCTGCTGTCGATCATCCTGCCCGTGGTGGTGGTGCTGCTCGGCGGCATCGGCCTGCCGGGCGGGGCTGTCTGGGTGGACCGGCACGAGATCCCCGGCCGGCTCCGGCACTCGCTGGTCAGCCTGGCCGGTCCGGCCACCAACGTGCTGTTCGCGCTGCTGCTGGTCGTGCCGTTCGCGATCGGGGTGGACGTCTTCGCTCGGCCGGAGTTCTGGTCCGGGGTCGCGCTGCTCGCCTTCCTCCAGCTCACCGCGAGCATCCTCAACCTGCTGCCGGTACCGGGCCTGGACGGCGGTAACGTCCTCCAGCCGTGGTTGAACCCGCAGTGGCGGCGCGGCTACGACCTGATGGCGCCGTACGGCTTCATCCTGCTCTTCGCCCTGCTCTGGAACCCGCGGGTCGGCGGCTGGTTCTTCGGCGGGGTCTTCGCGGTCGGCGACCAGATCGGCCTGCCCGAATTCCTCTACGCCGAGGGCCTGCGCCTGATCCGCTTCTGGCAGGGCTGACCCCGGACGGTACCCGGAAGGCCCCCGCACGGCGCGTGCCAGGTCGACGCGTGTCGGGCGGGGGCCTTCGGCACACCTGCCGGGGTCAGGACCGCCGCACGGTCACGGCCGCTGGGCCGGGCTCTGCGTCTTGGCCGGGTCCCGCTCGATGATCGGGTCGACGATCTCGTCGATCGCCTTGAGCAGCTCGGCGTCGAGCTTCACGCCGGCCGCCTTGACGTTGTCCTGCACCTGCTCCGGGCGGGAGGCGCCGATGATCGCCGAGGAGACGTTCGGGTTCTGCAGCACCCAGGCGACCGCGAGCTGGGCCATGCTGAGGCCGGCCTGCTCGGCGAGCGGCCTGAGCCGCTGCACCCGGGTCAGCACCTCGTCGGACATGAACCGGGCGATGAAGCCCGCCCCGCCGGAGGTGTCGGTCGCCCGGGAACCGGCCGGCGGCTCCTGGCCGGGCAGGTACTTGCCGGTCAGCACGCCCTGGGCGATCGGCGAGAAGACGATCTGGCTGACGCCGAGTTCCTGGCTGGTCGGCACGACCTCGCCCTCGATGACCCGCCACAGCATGGAGTACTGCGGCTGGTTCGAGACGAGCTGGATCTTCAGCTCCCGGGCCAGCTCGTGCGCGGCCCGGATCTCGGACGCCTTCCACTCCGAGACGCCGATGTAGTGCGCCTTGCCGGAGTGCACGACGTCGGCGAACGCCTCCATCGTCTCCTCCAGCGGCGTGGAGTAGTCGTACCGGTGCGCCTGGTAGAGGTCGACGTAGTCGGTCTGGAGCCGGCGCAGCGAGCCGTTGATCGACTCCATGATGTGCTTGCGGGACAGGCCCCGGTCGTTCCGGCCCGGGCCGGTCGGCCAGTAGACCTTGGTGAGGATCTCCAGACCCTCCCGGCGCTCGCCCTTCAGGGCCCGGCCCAGCACCGCCTCCGCCTTGGTGCCGGCGTACACGTCGGCGGTGTCGAAGGTGGTGATGCCGACGTCCAGAGCCGCGCGTACGCAGTCCAGCGCGGCCTCCTCCTCGATCTGGGAGCCGTGGGTGATCCAGTTTCCGTACGAGATCTCGCTGATCAGCAGGCCCGAGCGGCCAAGGTGTCGGAATTCCATACCTCTGACCCTAGTCCTCGTACCCGGAGTGGATCAGGTTGGGCGACCGGGCGAGGTACCCAGATCACAGCACGGGCTTGGTGTCGGCGAGCAGCCGGTCGATCTCCTCCATCACGTCGTTCCGGCTCGGGTGCACCGCGTCGATCAGCGGCTCGCCCCGGCGGTCCAGCGCCCCCCACTGCCCGGTGCCGTTGCCGATCAGGAACGCGACCGGGTGGATCACCAGCGCCGGGTGGGCCGGCGTGACCAGTACCTGTCCGGACCGGTCCACCACGCCCTTGCGCCCACCCGCGTCGACGATCGCCAGCCCCTCGTCGGTGAACCCGTCGACGTACCGGCCGTCGGTGAGCGCGGTGGTGAAGCCGGTGTAGCGGGTCGGCAGCACCACCTTGCCGGTCCGGTCGACCGCGCCCCAGCCGCCCCGCCGGACGGCGGCGACACCGCGCCGGAACGGGCGTACGTCCTCGAAGCCGGCCGGGATGACCACCTTGTTGGACTTGTCGATCGCGATCCAGCCGCCGGTGCCGTCCCGGGACACCCAGGCCAGCCCGTCGGAGAAGGATCCGACGCCGAGATATCCGGTCGACGCCTCGATCAGCAGCTCACCGGTTTCGTCGATCAGCTCCCAGGTGCGGGTCTCAGGCCGGCGTACCCAGGCCACCCCGTCCCGGAACGGCTGCACGTCGGCGTAGCTCGGCGCGATCGCGAGCTGGCCGTCGGGGTCGGCGTACCCCCAGCGCTGCACCTTCTCGCTGAACTTCGGCACCGGTGGCCGGTGCACCTGGAGGATCTCGTCCCGGTCGCGCGGGTACGGGCCCCAGCCGTTCTGTGCGACCTTGTTGAAGACGGCGTCGAGCGCGAGTTCGGTCCGGGCGATCAGGTCCGGGTCCTCGACCTTGCGCAACTCCAGCGCCTTCTCGAAGTGGTTGCAGGCCTCCATGTAGCGGCCCTGGTCGTAGCAGGACCGTCCGGCGTGCTCGTGCATGGTGGCCCGCAGCCGGTCCGGCAGCTCGGAGGAGTTCGCCTCCTCGAAGAGCCGGTCCGCCTCGGCGAAGTCCCCCCGCCACTGCAGTACGTGCGCCAGCCGGGCCTGCGCGATCGCGATCCGCCGCAACTGGCCGGTCGCCTCCGCGTGTGCCAGCGCCAGCTTGCCGTCGGAGAGCGCCTTGCCGAGGTCGCCGAGGATGCGGGAGACCACCGCCCGCAGGCTCAGCAGCCGGGCCCGGGTGCCGTTGTCCTTCGCCGGTTCGAGCTTCTCCGTCAACCGGTCCCGGATCGCCCGCAGCGACTCGGGATCTTCGACCAGCTCCCGCAGGGTCTCGTGGTGGAACCGCCACTCGTACGACGCCAGCACCTGTTCCGGGTCGGTGGCCGCGGGCTCCGGCGTGACGTCGGCGGGTTCCGGCTCGGCCGGCCCTCGTTTTCCGCCCGGTCGGATGATCGGGGTGAGCATGGTGGGCGCGCTCAGCGCGGTCGCCGCCCCGGCCGCCGGCCCGGTCGGCAGCACGGTGTCGGGGCTGGCCTCGACGACCGGCGAGCCCGGCGGCGAGGTGGCCAGTGGGGGTCCGGAGGTGGGCGCGGTGGCCGGCGGCCCGGAGGTGGGTGCGGCGGCCGGCGCTCCGGACGCCGAGGCGGCCACCGGGGGTCCGGAGGTCGGTGCCGTGGCCGGCGGGCCGGACCTGGGTGCCAGGCCCGGCGGGCCGGTAGCGGCCGCCGGGACCGGCGGCGCGGTCTCCGCCGGCCCGTTCTTCGGGGCGTCGTCCGGGGGCGGCGCGCCGTCGGGTGCCGGGTCGCCCGCCGGTGCCCCGGCGTCGACCGTCAGCTCCGGGTCGCCGTCGCGCGGCTGGTCCGCTGTGCCGGCGCTGTCGTCGGCGGCCGAGGCCGCGTCGGTGCCGGGCTCGGTGGGGGAGGGGGCCGCCAGGGCGGCATCGGTGAGCGGTCCGACTGTGGTGTGGTCCGCGACAGGTCCGGTCTTTGGCATGGGGGGTACGGAAGTCTCACTCGGATCGGTGGCCCGTCCGGTCTCCGGCACGGGCCCGGCGTCGGCCGGTTCGATCGGAGGACCGGACGAGGGGACGGGCGAGGCGGGTTCGATGACGGTACCCGCCACCTCGGTGGCGGCGGCTGGTTCGACCGGCCCGCCGGTGTCCGTCCCGACCGCTGACCCCGGGGGCGGGCTGGCGGGCGTGGTCGACTCGGCGGGCGTGGTCGGGGACGGGGTGCCGGCGGGCGTCGGCGCCGACAGGAATTCCAGCCGCAGGCCCGTGGTCGGGGGTGGCGTGACCGGCGGGCGCTGGCCGGTCTCGTCGGCGGACGGCTGTCGGGGCGGCTGGGGAGCCGGATCCGACGGTGTGGCCGGGGTCAGCCAGCCCGCCGTCCGTTCGCGCGGCGGCTCCGCCGAGGCCGCCGGCTCGACCGGGCCGGCCGGCTCGGCCGGGGGCGGCGTGAGCCACGGCCCCGGCTCGACCTGCCGGAGCGGGTCGACCGTGCGGGGCGCCTCGGCCGGCCGGGTCGGGTCGGCGGGCCGGGTCGGGTCGGCGGGCCGGGTCGGGTCGGCGGGCCGGGCTGGCTCCACGGGTCGGGGCGGCCCGACCGGGCGCGGTGCCTCGGCGGGCCGGGCCGCCTCCACCGGCCGGGGTGGCTCGGCGGGGCGCTGCGGCTCGACCGGTCGGGGGCGTTCGACCGGGCGGGTTGCCTCGACGGGCCGGGTTGCCTCGACGGGACGGGGTGGCTCGACGGGACGGGGTGGCTCCACCGGCCGGGTCGACTCGACGGGGCGCGGTGGTTCGACGGGACGGGGTGGTTCCACCGGGCGGCCGGCGTCGATCGGGCGGGGCTCGATCGGCCGGGACTGCTCGACCCGGCGTACCGGCTCGACCGGGTGAGCCGGCTCGATCCGCCGGGCGGGCTCGACCGGACGAGGCTGTTCGGCGGCCCGGGCCGGCTCCCCGGTCCTGGGTGGTTCTCCGGTCCGGGGTGGTTCTCCGGTCCGGGGTGGTGCGGTCGGGCCGACCCGGTCGGTCGGGCTCGCCGGTCCGGCGGCGACGGCGGGGTACTCGGCGACCCGGTCCGGGCGGACCGGTGCGGCGTCCGGCCGGCCGGTGCGCGGTGGGACCCGGTCGGCACCCGAGACCGGCGTCCGGTCCGGTCGCCCGTATCCCGGTGCCAGCTCGGCGGCGGGCCGGTCGACGCCGGGCGGAGTCGGCCCGACCCGGTCGCCCCGGGGCACCGGGCCCGGCCGGGTGCCCGGATCGGTGCCGCGCGGGTCGTGTACCGGTGGGCGGCCGGAACCCAGATCGGGGAAGCGCCGGCCCTCGCGCGGCTCCTGGCCCGGGCCGCGCTGGGCTGGCCAACTGGGTGCACCGGACGGTCCTGCGGCGGGGCGCCGGACCGGAGGCTCGGAGCCGGGGCGGTCGGGCCGGGCCCGGGGCGGGGTGCGGCCCGGGGGTACCTCGCGGCTCCCCGGATGCGGCTGGCCGCCGGATCGGGCCGCCCAACCGGCGGTTCGGTCCTGTCCTGGAACGCCCCGTTCCGGTCCGGCGGAACCGTCGAACGCCGCCGGCATCGCCGGACGTCCACCCGGCCCGACCCGGCCCCGGCCGTCCCGAGGTCCGGGCCGGCCGTCGGTGGGCGTCGGGCGCCGGTCCGGCAGCGGCTGGGTCTCCTCGGACGCCGGCCCGGTGAGCCACCGTCCGCGCCGCTCCGGTGCCCCGGCCGAGCGCCCCGGCCGGTCGTCGCCGGAGCGGTGCGGATCGTGCTGCGACGCGGCCCGGCCACCGGCGAACCCGCTCTCGCCGCGACCTCCGCGCGGTCCGGGCTCGCCGGCACCGGGCGGCCGCCGGTCGTCCCGGCCGACCGGCACCGAACCGCCGGTGCGATGCTCGACCGGTGGCCGGCCGCGTCCGTTCGACGGTTGGTCCCAGGAGTCCGGGCCGTCGTCCCGGGAGTCGGGCGGCGAGTTCCAGCCGGGGGATCGGCTGTCCCAGCGGTCGAGCCGTCCGGTACGCGTCTCGCGCGGCGGCCCGTCCGCCCGGGCCGCCGGGTGCGCGCCGGCCGGTTGCCCGGGACGCCCGCTCGGCCGCGCCTCGCGACGGCTGCCCGGCAGCGCCTCCGGACGGCTGCCCGGCAGCGCCTCCGGGCGCCCGTTCGGCGGTGCGTCGGGGCGTCCGTTCGACACCGGCTCGGGACGGCCGAACGGCTCCGGCTCGCCGGGACGGCTGCCCGGCGGCGGTACCTTGGCCCGCCCGGTCGGCACCGGTGCCCCGCCGGCCGGCCGGCGTCGCCGCTGGTGGCCGATGTCTCCGGGATAACGCTGGCCGGGGAACTGCGGCTCCCACTCCGCCGTCGGCTCGACCACCCAGGACGGTTCGGCGGCCTCTCCCCAGCGGCCGGAGTATCGACCACTCATACCGGTACTCCGAGCCGTACGCCGCTGTCTCGACCACTCATACCGGTACTCCGAGCCGTACGCCGCTGTCTCGACCACTCATACCGGTACTCCGAGCCGTACGCCGCTGTCTCGACCGTCTCGGGACCCGATGCCGCGAGCGGTACGCCGAACCGCGCGCGACGCGGCCGGGAAAGCCGGCTCGCGTCGCTCACTCACGGGGTGTCACCTCGTCGAAAAATCTCGCTGGGCAGCCGGGCGTTCCGGGTAAAGTCACCCGGCTCGGTGCAGCGTGGTCGCGGAAGGAGGGTAACGGCGTGGGCTCGGTCACCGCCACTGTGGCACCACCCATCAGCCGAAACATCATCCCATGGTTCCGGACATTTGCTGCGATAACCGGATCAGGGTTTCGTCGGTACTCTACCTACCGGCAAGCTACTCTTGCCGGCGCCTTCACCAACACCGTCTTCGGCTTCCTGCGTTGCTACGTCCTGCTTGCCGTCGCCACCGGCGCCGGTGGCGTCGCGGGCGGCTACAGCCAGGCCCAGTTGGCCACCTTCGTCTGGGTCGGGCAGGGCCTGCTCGCCGTGGTACTGCTCTGGCGATGGACCGAACTGGCCGACCGGATCCGCACCGGCGAGGTCGCCAGCGACCTGCTCCGCCCGGTGCCCCCGGTGGTCAGCTACCTCGCCACCGACCTCGGCCGGGCCGGGTACGCCCTGCTGACCCGCTTCCTCCCGCCGGTCGTCACCGGGCTGCTCTTCTTCGACCTGGCGTTGCCGACCCGTTGGCAGACGGTGCCGCTCTTCCTGTTCTCCGTCGGGCTGGCGGTGGTGATCTGCTTCGGCTGCCGGTTCCTGGTGAACGCGACCGCGTACTGGCTGCACGACGCGCGCGGCGCGATGATCCTCTGGACCCTCGGCTCCGGCGTACTGGCCGGGCTCTACTTCCCGCTGCGGTTCCTGCCGGACTGGATCGCCGTGCCGCTCTGGCTGGCCACCCCGTTCCCGAGCCTGTTGCAGACCCCGCTGGACGTACTCGTCGAGCGGGACGGTGCGGTGATCCAGGCCGGGATGGTGGCCGTACAACTGCTCTGGGCCGCTCTGGTCCTGCTGATCTGCCGTACGGTTCAGCGTCGGGCCGAGCACCGGCTGGTGGTGCAGGGTGGCTGAGTGGACGTACCGGCTGCGGCGTGCGCCGGCCTATCTGGCGCTGCTGCGCGGGCAGGCCCGGTCGCAGGCGTCGTACCGCACCTCGTTCGTGGTCGACCTGGTCAGCAATGTCGGCGCCACCGCGCTCGACGTGCTCACCGTGCTGGTGCTGTTCCGGGTCACTCGGGAACTGGGTGGCTTCGACCGGACCGAGGCGATGGTGATGGTGGGCCTCTCGTCGGCCGCCTTCGCCACCGCCGATCTCGCGGTCGGCAACGTGGAGGCGCTGCGCCAGTACGTCCGGACCGGGCTGCTGGACGCGGTACTGGTCCGTCCGCTCGGGGCGCTGCCCCAACTGCTGCTGATGGACCTGCCGCTGCGCAAGGCGTCCCGGGCCGTCTTCGGGGCGGGCGTGCTGGTGGTCGCGCTGGTCACCGCCGATCTGGCGTGGACGCCGGGCCGGGTGGCGCTGGCCGTGCTGGCCCCGCTGACCGGGGCGGTCTTCTTCGCCGCGATCTTCGTGGCCACCGCGTCACTGTCCTTCTGGTGGATCGACTCCGGCGAGGTGGGCGCGGCGTTCACCTACGGCGGCCGGGACTTCACCACGTACCCGATGACTGTCTATAGTGGCTGGTTCCGAGCGGCCTTCGCGTACGGGATGGGGTTCGGTTTCGTGGCCTACTACCCGGCACTGGCGCTGCTCGGCCGGGCCGACCCGCTCGGCCTGCCAGCCTGGGTGGGGTGGGCCGCGCCGGGCGTCGCGCTGCCGGCCGCCGCGCTCGCCGCCGCGGCCTGGCGGCTCGGGGTGCGCCACTACCGGAGCACCGGCTCGTGACCGCGACCCTGCCGGACGCTCCGGTGATCGAGGCCCGCGAACTGCGCAAGGAGTTCGTGGTACGGGTCCGGGCCGGCCGGTTCCGCCGGGTGAAGCGGGTGGTGGGCGCGGTCGACGGGATCGACCTCACGGTCCGGCGCGGCGAGATGGTCGGCTACATCGGGCCGAACGGCGCCGGCAAGTCGACCACGCTCAAGATGCTGACCGGGGTGCTGAGCCCCTCGTCCGGCCAGGTACGCGTCTGCGGCCTGCTGCCGGTGGCCCAGCGCACCCGGTTGGCGCTGCGCATCGGGGTGGTCTTCGGGCAGCGCTCGCAGCTCTGGTGGGACCTGCCGCTGCGGGACTCCTTCGACCTGCTCCGGCACGTCTACCGGGTGCCTGCGGCCGAGCACGCCGCCCGGCTGCGCCGCTGCCGGGTGGAACTCGACCTGGACGGGTTCCTGGACGTCCCGGTGCGGCAGCTCTCGCTCGGGCAGCGGATGCGGGGCGAGTTGACCGCCGCGCTGTTGCACGGGCCGGAGGTGCTCTTCCTGGACGAGCCGACGATCGGGCTCGACGTGGTGAGCCGGCAGGCGGTCCGGTCCTTCCTGGCCGAACTCGGCGCGGTCGGCGACACCACCCTGGTGCTGACCACACACGACCTGGCCGACATCGAGCGGCTCTGCCGGCGGCTGGTGGTGATCGACCACGGCCGGGTGGTGCACGACGGGTCGATCGAGGCGCTGCACTCGCGGTACGGCTCGCGCCGGCAGGTGGTCGCCGACCTCGACGAGCCACTGGCCGAGCCGCCGGTGCTGCCCGGTGCGCCGCTGCTGCGGGCCGAGGCCGACGGGCGGCGGCTGGTCTTCGCCTGCGAGTCGGCGACCGCCTCCGACGTGGTGGCCGGGCTGGCCCGGGTCGCCGCGCTGCGGGACATCGCCATCGTGGAGCCGGACATCGAGGACGTCGTCGCCCGGCTCTACCGGGCGCCCGCCCCGGTCGACACCGGCGGGCACTGACCTGGTGTCAGGGGTGCTCCATCACGCCAGGTGTCAGGGGTGCTCCATCACGAGTACGGCGAAGGTGCCGGGGGCGAGCGCCTCGTAGCGGTGCGGGACGTCGCCCGGAAACGTGACGTAGTCGCCCGGGCCGAGTTCGACCGGGTCGGCCGCCGGGCCGGTACGCAGCCGGCCGGCGGCCACCACCAGATGCTCCACGCTGCTCGGGATGTGCGGCTCGGCGTCGCGTACCTGGCCCGGTTCGAGTTCGATCAGGTAGATGTCCCGGCGTACCTGCGGCGCGCCGGCCGCCAGCAGGGTGCCGGTGAACTCGGCCTGCTGCGAGCGCAGGCCGGGACCGTGCCCGGCCCGGATCACCCGTACCGCCGGCGGGGGCTGCTCGACCAGCCGGCTGAACGGTACGCCGAGGGCGACCCCGAGCGCCCAGACCGTCTCGACGCTGGGGTTTCCGTTGCCGGCCTCGAGTTGGGACAGGGTCGACTTGGCGATCCCGGCCCGGCGGGCGAGTTCGGCCAGCGAGATGCCGGCGCGTTCCCGTTCCCGGCGCAGCGCGGCGGCGATGGCGGGCACCGGGGAGCCGTCGGAACGGGATTGCGTTCGGTCCATCGGTCCATCCGTTCGGGTTGACGAACGTGTCGTAGGTGTTCATTATTCTGAACCATGCGTACGGCAGACCGAACGCCGACACCCGAACCGGTGCCGGTCCGGGCCCTGCTCCGCGACATCGGCGCGATTGCCGTCGCGATGGTGGCGATCGGCGCCTCCTTCGGCGCCGTGGCACTCGCGGCCGGCCTCCCGGTCCCGGCGATCGTCGCGATGTCCACGCTGCTGTACGCCGGCGGTGCCCAGTTCATCGCGGTCGGGCTGATCGCGGCCGGCAGCCCCGTCGCGGCGGTCTTCGCCGGACTGCTGCTCAACGCCCGGCACCTGCCGTTCGGGCTGGCCCTCGGGGACGTCCTCGGGCGGCGCTGGCGGCACCGGCTGGTCGGCAGCCACCTGATGACCGACGAGGTCACCGCGTTCGCGCTGGCCCAACCCGACCGGGCCGGCCGACGCCGGGCGTTCTGGCTGGCCGGGACCATGCTCTTCCTGGCCTGGAACGCCGGTACCCTGCTCGGGGTGCTACTGGCCAGCCGGGTCGGCGACCCGCTCCGGCTGGGGCTGGACGCCGCGTTTCCGGCCGGGCTGCTCGCCCTGCTGCTGCCCGCGCTGCGCGACCCGCAGACCCGTCGGGCGGCCCTGGCCGGCGCGGCGATCGCGCTGCTGGTCACCCCCGTGCTGCCGGCCGGCCTGCCGGTGCTGCTGGCCCTGGCCGGCCTGGCCGTACTGCTGCTGCCCCGGCGACCCCGGGAGCGGCCGTGCTGACCGACCCGGCCGAGCACGGGTCGCCGGCACCGGCCCGTCGACCTGGTCCCGTGGAGCAGGAGGCACCGGCCCGTCGATCCGGGGAGCGCGGATGCTGATCGCGGTGATCCTGGCCCTGGCCGTCGGCACGTACGCCCTCCGGCTCGCCGGAGTGGTGCTACGGGACCGGCTGGCTCTGCCCGACGGGGTGAGCCGGCTGCTGCCGATCGCGGCCGCGACCCTGCTCGCGGCGCTGGCGGTGACGGCAGCGCTGACCGAGGCCGGCGCGTTCGCCGGGTTCGCCCGCCCGGCCGGGGTACTCGTCGGCGCCGTGCTGGCCTGGCGCCGCGCCCCGTTCGTCGCGGTGGTGGTCGCGGCGGCCGGTACGGCGGCCCTGCTCCGCCTGCTCGGCGTCCCGTGACCGGTCGGGCCGAGGCGATGCTCCGGCTGGCCGGCGACGACCGCGAGAGATGGCTCCAGGCCCGGCTGCGGCAGGTCGTGTCCGTCGATCCGGCGCCCGCAAGATCGTCTGTCCGTCGATCCGGCGGCCCTCAGCCCGCAAGCCGACGCCCTCAGCCCGCAAGATCGTCTGCCCGTCGATCCGATGCCTGCAGATCGACTGTCCGCTGGGCGCCGACGTCGTGCCGAGGCTCAGATCGCGTCGCCGAGGTTGACCCGGGGGACCGGGGCACGCATCCGGCGGAACGTGATGGAGCGCATGATCGCGTAGACGTAAAGCGAGCCCATTCGTTGGTCGGTCTTGGGGAACCGCTGCCGGACCAGCTTCTTGATCTTGCGCGAGATCAAGACCGAGTCGACCACCAGGGCGATGGCCAGCAGGCCCCAGAGCAGGTTGGAGGCGAACCGCACCTCCGGAGGCATGGTGTTGGCCGAACCGATCAGCACCACCAGGGCGCCGCCGAAGAACCAGGTCCCGACCGTACGCCGGGAGTCCACCACGTCGCGGGCCAGCCCGCGCTCGGGAGCCCGGTCCCGGGGACCGCCCTCCCGGCGGAACTCGGCGGCCGACTCGGCCCGCAACTGCCGGCGCCGCTCCCGGGCCTCCTGCTTGGTGAGCGGCTTCGCGTCGCCGGCCACCCGCCGACCGGCGCTCGGGCGCTTCGGAGTCTCCTTGCCCAGCTCCTTCTTGCTCGGGGTGTAGCCCCGGGGACGGGCGGGCGCGGACTCCTCGTCGGGGGTCACCTGAGCGGTGGCGTCCTCGACGAGGTCGGTGGGCTTGCGGCGAAACAGCGACGGCACGGGGCAAGGGTAGCCAACCCGCGACCCGCCCCGCACCTCGCGGTACGCCTGCCGCCGGCCGCTGCCGCCCGGATGCCGGGTGAGCAGGGTCTCACCCGGCATCCGGTCCGCCGGCTACCGGCGCCCGCGTCCACCCCCACGGGTCTCCGCGTACGCCCCCACGGTCCCCCCGTGCGCCGGTTACGGGCGCTCGACGTGCGCGCCGAGGTCGGCGAGTTTGGCCTCGAAGTCCTCGTAGCCCCGGTTGATCAAATCCACCCCGTAGACCCGCGAGGTGCCCTCGGCCGCCAGCGCGGCGATCAGGTGGCTGAACCCGGCCCGCAGGTCGGGGATCACCAGGTCGGCGGCGTGCAGCTTCGACGGCCCGGCGATCACCGCGGAGTGCTTGAAGTTGCGGCGGCCGAACCGGCAGGGCGTACCGCCGAGGCAGTCCCGGTAGACCTGGATGGTGGCGCCCATCTTGTTCAGCGCCTCGGTGTAGCCGAGCCGCTGCTCGTACACGGTCTCGTGCACGATCGACAGGCCCCGGGCCTGGGTGAGCGCCACCACCAGCGGCTGCTGCCAGTCGGTCATGAAACCCGGGTGCACGTCGGTCTCCAGCGCCACCGCCCGCAGCTCGCCGCCGGGGTGCCAGAACCGGATCCCGCCCTCCTGGCCCGGCTGACCGGCCCGGGGCG
The DNA here is from genome assembly GCF_033446045.1 of Plantactinospora sp. KLBMP9567. Classification (NCBI taxonomy): domain Bacteria; kingdom Bacillati; phylum Actinomycetota; class Actinomycetes; order Micromonosporales; family Micromonosporaceae; genus Plantactinospora; species Plantactinospora sp. KLBMP9567. Next base: position 200,627 of record NZ_JAWQRR010000006.1, read on the forward strand.
GCCGGGTGTCGGTGACCTCGTACGCCCCGCCGACCGAGCGGAACACGTTGAGGAAGGTCATCATGTCGGTCTGCTCGGCGCCGAGCACCTCCACCCGGCCACCGGTGGCCAGCGCGGCGGCGGCCCAGCTCGCCGCCTCGATCCGGTCCGGGATCGGCCGGTGGGTGTAACCGCCCAGCCGGGCCACGCCCTGCACCTCGATCACCCGGTCGGTGTGCACCTTGATGATCGCGCCCATTTTCTGGAGTACGCAGATCAGGTCGATGATCTCCGGCTCGACGGCCGCGTTGCGCAGCTCGGTGACGCCCTCGGCGAGCACCGCGGTCAGCAGCACCTGCTCGGTGGCGCCCACGCTCGGGTACGGCAGCTCGAACTTGGTGCCGTGCAGGCCGGACGGGGCGGTCAGGTGCATCCCCTCCGGCGTCTTGTCCACCACCGCGCCGAACTGCCGCAGCGCCTGGATGTGGAAGTCGATCGGCCGGGGGCCGATGTGGCAGCCGCCCAGATCGGGGATGAAAGCGTGGCCGAGCCGGTGCAGCAGCGGACCGCAGAACAGGATCGGGATCCGGCTCGACCCGGCGTGCACATTGATCTCGTCCGTGCTGGCGCTCTCGACGTTGGCCGGGTCGAAGACCAGTTCGCCGTCGTCGGCGCCGTCGGTGACCTTCACGCCGTGCAGTTCGAGCAGGCCACGGACCACCTCGACGTCGCGGATCCGCGGCACGTCGAAGAGCCGGCTCGGCTCGTCGCCGAGCAGGGCGGCGACCATCGCCTTGGAGACGAGATTCTTCGCGCCGCGCACTCGGATCTGCCCGGAAAGGGGCGTACCTCCGTGTACGACCAGGACGTCGTCGGTCAACGCAACCTCCAGCGGGTCGATGCTGCTCTACGTCGATGCTGTCCGCGAGGGTGAACCATCCGGTCCACACAGCCGTCGCCCCGTGGCCCGGCCGGCACGGCGCGGTCACGCCCTCCGGCCCGGACTCTGTCACGGCCCCGGGCAGCATAGCGCTCGGTTACGGAAAAGGAGCGGTCACAGCGCGACGGATGGCACGAAACGGGGACAGCGGCAGGAATTCGTACCCCGGCGATTACCCTCGGTAGTTGCCTGCGTCCGCTACGGCAGGGCCAGCATCTGGTCCAGCGCCACCCGGGCGTGGTGCGCCGTGTCCCGGTGCACGGTGATCTGGTTCGGCACCCGGCCGGCGACCAGCTCCTCCAGCGACCAGACCAGGTGTGGCAGGTCGATCCGGTTCATCGTGGAGCAGTAGCAGACGGTCCGGTCCAGGAACATGACCTGCTTGTCCGGGTGGGCGTTGGCCAGCCGGCGGACCAGGTTCAGCTCGGTGCCGACCGCCCAGGCCGAACCGGCCGGCGCCGCCTCGATGGCGTTGATGATGTACTCCGTCGAGCCGACGTAGTCGGCCGCGGTCACCACGTCGTACCGGCACTCGGGGTGGACCAGCACGTTCACCCCGGGCACCCGCATCCGGACCTCGTCCACGCTGCTGCGGGTGAACCGGCCGTGCACCGAGCAGTGCCCCCGCCACAGGATCATCTTGGCTTCCCGGAGCTGCTTGGCGGTCAGCCCACCGCCCGGCTTGTGCGGGTCGTAGAGCACGCAGTCGTCGGCGTCCAGGCCCATCTTCAGCACCGCCGTGTTCCGGCCCAGGTGCTGGTCGGGGAGGAAGAGCACCCGCTGGCCGCGCTCGAACGCCCAGCGCAGCGCCCGCTCCGCGTTGGACGAGGTGCAGACCACCCCGCCGTTGCGCCCGACGAAGCCCTTGATGTCGGCGGACGAGTTCATGTAGGTCACCGGCACTGTCGAGCCGGCGACACCCAGCTCGTCCAGCGCCTCCCAGGCGGCCTCGACCTGCGGCAGGGCCGCCATGTCCGCCATCGAGCAGCCGGCGGCCAGGTCGGGCAGCACCACCCGCTGGGCGTCGGTGGTGAGGATGTCCGCGCTCTCGGCCATGAAGTGCACGCCGCAGAAGACGATGTATTCCGCGTCCGGCCGGGCCGCCGCCTCGCGGGCGAGCTTGAACGAGTCGCCGGTCACGTCGGCGAACTGGATGACCTCGTCGCGCTGGTAGTGGTGGCCGAGCACGAACACCCGGTCACCGAGCGCCGCCTTCGCCGCCCTGGCCCGGGCGACCAGGTTCGGGTCGCTCGGCGGCGGCAGCTCACCGGGACAGTCCACCCCGCGCTCGCTGGCCGGGTCGGCGCCCCGGCCGAGCAGCAGCAGGGCGGTTGCGGTGCTGGACGGCTCTACCCACGTCGAAGTCACGTACCCCATGTTTTCACAGCGGGGACCGCTTTCCGGCCGCACCGATGTGGGCTGCCACACTCGTGACCCATGCGGATCCTGATCTGTCCGGACAAGTTCGCCGGGACCCTCTCCGCCTCCGAGGTGGCCGAGGCGGTCCGGGACGGGTGGCGGGAGGTGGCCCCCGGTGACGACCTGGTGCTGCGGCCGCTCTCCGACGGCGGGCCGGGCTTCGTCGAGGTGCTCGCCGCCGCCCTGCCCGGTCGCCGGGTGCCGGTCCGCACCGTCGACCCGCTGGGCCGGCCGGTCGACGGGGAGATCCTGCTCACCGCCGACGGCGGTACGGCGTACGTGGAGAGCGCCCAGGCGTGCGGCCTGCACCTGCTCGCCCCGCACGAGCGTGACCCGAGGCGGGCCACCTCGTACGGCCTCGGCGCGCTGCTCGGCACCGCCGCCGAGGCCGGGGCCCGGCGCGCCGTCGTCGGGCTGGGCGGCTCGGCCGTGAACGACGCGGGCGCGGGGTTGCTGGCCGCGCTGAACGCCGTACCGGTGGACGCCGCAGGACAGGCCCTCCCGTACGGCGGAGCCGCGCTGCTCGCTGTCGCCGGGCTGACCGGACGGCCCCAGACGCGCGGGATGGAGCTGGTCGCGGCGACCGACGTCGACAACCCGCTGACCGGGCTGACCGGCGCGTCCAACGTCTTCGGCCCGCAGAAGGGTGCGACCAGGGAGGACGTACTCCTGCTCGACGACGCGCTGCGGCGGTTCGCCGAGGTGCTGGAGCGCGACCTGCCCGGTTGCCCACCCGGGCTGGCCGGGCTGCCCGGTGCCGGCGCGGCCGGCGGGCTCGGTGCGGCGCTGCTTGCCCTGGGCGGCCGGTGCGAGTCCGGCATCGACCTGGTCACCCGGATGACCGGGCTGGACGCCGCCTACGACGAGGCCGACCTGGTGATCACCGGGGAGGGTTCCTTCGACCACCAGTCGCTGCGCGGCAAGGTGGTTGCCGGGGTGGCCGGGGCGGCCCGGGACCGGGGGGTGCCCTGCGTGGTGCTGGCCGGTCGGGTCAGCGCCGGGCGGCGGGAGTCGGCGGCGGCCGGGGTGACCGAGACGCACAGCCTGGTCGATCACTTCGGCGGGGAGCCGCACGGTGGCGTCGAGCGGGCGATGAGCCGGCCGGCGGAGGGCCTGCGGGCGCTGGCGGCCCGGCTGGCCGGGCAGTGGAGCCGCTGATCGGGCGGTCGCCGGTCCCGACCGGGCCCTGCCGCGGCGGGACCGGGCCGGTGACGCGGAGCCGGCCGGCGGGACGCATTGGGGTGTTCGTCACATTCGTCGGGGCGGCCGGGACGATCCGGCACACCGGGGCGGGTTCCACCCGAGCCTGGGTGACCTGCGTCGCATCCGCCTAGAATCGATTTTGTACGCGCATTGGGAATCACCGGCCAGCCGGCTAGCGTTGGCCAGTACGGATAAACATCGCACCGGCGCAGGGGAGACTTTCATCGTGACAACGCCAGCGCAGACTGAGTCGACCGCGGCAACCGCTCCGAGCACCGTCGTCCTGACCGACGTCGCGGCGCAGAAGGTGAAGGCCCTGATCGAGCAGGAGGGCCGCGACGACCTGCGGCTGCGGGTCGCAGTGCAGCCGGGTGGCTGCTCGGGCCTGCGTTACCAGCTCTTCTTCGACGAGCGCTCGCTCGACGGTGACGTGGTCAGCGGCTTCGGCGGCGTCGAGGTCGTCGTCGACCGGATGAGCGCGCCGTACCTCACCGGTGCCACCATCGACTTCGCCGACCGGATCGACGCCCAGGGCTTCACCATCGACAACCCGAACGCGCAGAACTCGTGCGCCTGCGGAGATTCGTTCCACTGATCGGTGCTTTGTCCCGGTTTTACCCGGTACGGCCCGATCTGCCGTTAGATACTGAATGCCTGAGCGGGTCGCCCCGTGCGGGCGGCGTGACGTTTACCCGGAGAGTCCGTCACGCCGCCGCGCCGGAGCGGCCCGTTCGGCGTCCCGGATCGTCCCGGCGACGTCGACGCGGTCGGGCCAGACAGTTGCCAGAGCACTTTGCCGTCTTCGGCGTCCCAAGGACGTCCCGGTCGGGGCGGGCCGGGCCCCGGGCACCCGGTGAAATCCGAGACGGCCTCGCGGCCCCGCCCGGCCGGCCCGCGTCGCGGCGGCCCGAGGTTGCCGGGCGGCGAGCTGCGGATGACGCCCAGTTAGCTGGTACCCGATCGATCGGGGACATGGCGGACGACGGACCGGTAGGCTGACCCGGCCGCATTTCCGTCTCAACTCCGAGGGCCCGACATGAAGATCGCCGTCACCGGCTCGATCGCCACCGACCATCTGATGCACTTCCCGGGCCGGTTCGCCGATCAGTTCATCGCCGACCAGCTGCACAAGGTCTCGCTCTCTTTCCTCGTCGACGAGTTGGTGCTCCGGCGGGGCGGGGTCGCCGCCAACATCGCCTTCGGGATGGCGCAGCTCGGCCTGCGGCCGGTGCTGCTCGGTGCGGTCGGCGCCGACTTCGACGACTACCGGTCCTGGCTGGAGCGGCACGGCGTCGACTGCGCCTCCGTGCACATCAGCGAGGTGGCCCACACGGCGCGGTTCGTCTGCACCACTGACACCGAGATGTGCCAGATCGCGTCCTTCTACGCCGGGGCGATGAGCGAGGCCCGCAACATCGAGCTGGCCCCGGTCGCCGACCGGGTCGGCGGGCTCGACCTGGTGCTGGTCAGCGCCAACGACCCGGACGCGATGCTGCGGCACTCCGACGAGTGCCGCCAGCGGGGGTACGCTTTCGCCGCCGACCCGTCGCAGCAGCTCGCCCGGATGGACGGCTCCGACGTGCTCGGTCTGATCGACGGCGCCGACTACCTGCTGACGAACGACTACGAGAAGTCGCTGCTGCAGAGCAAGGCCGGGCTGACCGACGACCAGTTGCTGGACCGGGTCAAGATCCGGGTTACCACGCTGGGCAAGGAGGGCGTGGAGATCGACGGCCGGGAGATCGACCGGATCCACGTGCCGATCGCCCGCGAGTTGCAGGCCGCCGACCCGACCGGGGTGGGCGACGGCTTCCGGGCCGGATTCTTCGCCGGCCTCTCCTGGGGCCTGAGCCTGGAACGGTCCGCCCAGATCGGCTCGCTCCTCGCCACGCTGGTGCTGGAGACAATCGGCACCCAGGAATACGAGGTCCGGGGCGACCTCTTCGTCAAGCGCCTCGCCGAGTCGTACGGCGACCAGGCCGCTGAAGAGGTCCGGCAGCACCTGGGCTGAGACGTCGCCGGGTCACCCGGCGGGTACGGCGGCGCGGGGCGTCACCCGCGCCGCCGGCCTCCGGTCAGTGGGCGCGGCGGATGTCGTACGCGGGGGAGCCGTCGACGGTCGGGGTGTCGACCAGTTCCTGCCCCCGCATCCGGCACCAGGCCGGAATGTCGATCGCCGCGGCCGGGTCGTCGGCGAGTACCCGGAGCACGCCGCCGACCGGCAGCTGGGGCAGTCGCCGGGCCGCCGCGATGACCGGCAACGGGCAGCGCTGGCCGAGACAGTCGACGACCTCGTCCGGCCCGTTCACCGCTGACCTCCCGGCACTTGAGTACGCCCCTTCCGATCCCCTCGGCCTACCCGGCAGCGGTCGCCCGAACTGCCGGCGACCGCTGCCGTCGGCCTTCCGGCGATTGTCCGACGCCGGGCCGCGCCGGGCCAACCGGCCCGCCGGAGCGGTCTCAGAGTCCGACCACGCCGGCCTCGGCGCGCAGCCCGGCCACGATCCCCGGCAGTTCGGCGAGGAACCGGTCGACCTCCGCCTCGGTGCTCTCCCGGTGCAGCGAGATCCGCACGTTGCCGTGCGACAGCACTCCCATCGCCTCCAGTACATGCGACGGGCGCAGCGTGGACGAGGTGCAGGACGATCCCGACGAGACCGCGAAGCCGCGCCGGTCCAGGGCGTGCAGCAGCGCCTCGCCGTCCAGGTAGAGGCAGGAGAAGGTGACCAGGTGCGGCAGCCGGCGTACCGGGTCGCCGACCACCTCCACGTCGGGCACCGTCGTCGCCACGGTGGCGCGGATCCGGTCGACCAGCGGGCCGAGCCGGGCGGCCTCGGCCGCAGCCTCCGCGTGCACCGCCCGCAGCGCGGCCGCCGCCGCCACGATCGCCGGCAGGTTTCCCACCCCGGGGGTACGACCCGCTTCCCGCTCGTCGGCCGGATACGGCGACTCCCAGCGGGTGCCCTTGCGGACCACCAGCAGCCCCACCCCGGGCGGGCCGCCCCACTTGTGCGCGCTGGCCGAGAGCATCGACCAGCCCTCCGGCACCGGCAGCCGGCCCACCGACTGGGCGGCGTCGACGTGCAGCGGTACCCCGGCCGCCGCGCAGGCCCGCGCCGCCTCGGCCACCGGCTGCACCGTACCCACCTCGTGGCTGGCGCTGATCAGGGTGGCGAGCGCCACTCCAGGGCCGGCCACCGCCGACGACCAGGCGTCGAGATCGAGCCGCCCGGCCCGGTCCACCGGTATCGGGGTGGCGGTACCGCCGGCGGCCACGTGCCGTTCCGCCGCGTGCAGCACCGCGGAGTGCTCGATCGCCGAGTGCACCAGCGTGCCGCCCGCCCGGCGCCGCCCAGCCAGCCCGCCGAGCACCGCGGCGTGCGCCGCCGCCGTACCGCTGGGGGTGAAGGAGAGCTCGTCGGGGCGTACCCCGAGCACCTCGGCGGTGGCCGCCCGGGCCGCGTCCAGGAGTTGGCGGGCCCGGCGGGCCGGCGCGTAGAGCCGGGCCGGATCGGCCCAGCCGTCCTCCAGCGCGGCGAGCATCGCCTGCCGGGCTACCGGGTGTAACGGTGCCGCGGAGGCCGCGTCGAAGTACGCCGGAGGCTCGCTCACCAGGAAACCGTAGCGCGCCGGGGGATCGGGCAAGATCCCCCGGCAGAGTGGGGACGCGGACCCCAAGGCCGTCCAGCCTACGCAGGTCGAGTAATCTGCGACCGTCGGTGACGCCTTTGCCGCCGGTGTCGACAATCCGGACGCCGCGGCGCGCTAGGGAGGCAGGACCAGGTGGTCGCAAGGGGTTCGGAGGTACGGCCGTCGGCCGTACGGCAGAACAGTCCCCGGGACGCCCGAGGGCGCGGCCCGCGCCCGTCGGTGGGCCGGCTGGCCGGGCTCGGAGCCGGTGGCGCCGCGCTGCTCGCCCTGCTGACCGGTTGTGACGTCGGCAGGACGTTCGACGGGTTCGGCTGGCCGCAGGGTGGCATCAGCCCCGAGTCCCACCGCATGTACGACCTCTGGATCGGCTCGACGATCGCGGCCCTGGCGGTCGGCATCTTCGTCTGGGGCCTGATCTTCTGGTGCGTCATCCGCTACCGCAAGCGGGGCGAGGCGCTGCCGGTGCAGACCCGGTTCAACATGCCGATGGAGTTCCTCTACACCATCGCGCCGATCCTGGTCGTCGCCGTGCTCTTCTACTACACGGCGATCGTGCAGACCGGGGTGAACAAGGTCACCAGCAACCCGGACGTGACCGTCGAGGTGGTTGCGTTCAAGTGGAACTGGCAGTTCAACTACCGGGACAAGCCGGGCGAGGGCGCCAACACGGTGGCCTCGACCCTGGGCACCACCGAGGTGATCCCGATCCTGGTGCTGCCGACCGGCCGGAGCATCCGGTTCGAGGAGACCAGCAGGGACGTCATCCACTCGTTCTGGGTGCCGGAGCTGCTGTTCAAGCGGGACGTCTTCCCCGGCAACGTACGCAACGTCTTCGAGGTCACCAGCCTCGACACCGAGGGCGCGTACGTCGGCCGCTGCGCCGAGCTGTGCGGCACGTACCACTCGATGATGAACTTCGAGCTGCGGGTCGTCTCGCCGGACGAGTACGACCGGTTCATCGAGGCGAAGCGGGCCGGCCAGTCGACCCAGGACGCCCTGGTCGCCATCGGCGAGCCCCCGCTCGCCCAGACCACCCGGCCGTTCGAGACCCGGCGGGACGTCAACAACTTCGGTAACGCGAGCGCGGGAAGCTGAGGAGCGGCCAGATGAAGACCGAGTGGAAGCTGTTCGGCGTCGTCTCGATCTTCCTCGCCCTCGCGGCGGTCGTCTACGGGCTGTGGACGTCCGGCGTGGACGGGCGGGTGGAGTGGATCGGTACGGTCGCGCTGGCGCTGTCGTTCCTGCTCACCGCGATGTGCGGCGGCTTCTTCTGGTTTGTGTCGCGGCGGATCGACCCGCGCCCCGAGGACCGGCCGGATGCCGAGATCTCGGACGGCGCGGGTGAGGTCGGCTTCTTCAGCCCGGGCAGCTACTGGCCCTTCGGGCTGGCCCTCGCCGCCACCATCGCCGGCCTGGGCCTGGTGTTCTGGCAGTGGTGGCTGATCGCCACCGGCATGGTCGCGGTGATCTTCGGCGCCTGCGGGCTGCTCTTCGAGTACTACTCCGGCACCCGGCGTACCGCGGAGCACTGACCGGCGCCGCCAGCCTCTCCGGCGACCCGTGGCCCTTCGGGGGCTGCGGGTCGCCGTCGTTTGGTACCCGTCAGCCGTGCTGAGCGGGCCGTGTGGCGAAGATCTGGTCCGGGTGGTACCCGAGAAGCACGGGCCCGGGCGGCCGACGCGCTGCGCAGCCCGCCATGACGCGTCGGCGAGACCGTGGCGAGGGCGAGCAGGTTGCCGGCCTCCGCCTCCGGGTTCCGGCACCGACGCCAGCTCTTCGGCCCGGCCTGCCCGGCCTGCTCGGTCGTGCCTGGCTGCTCGGTCGTGCCTGGCTGCTCGGTCGTGCCCGGTCGTGCCCGGTCGTGCCCGGTCGAGCCGGCCGGCCACGGCCCGCTCCAGGCCGCCGGAGGTGCGGCCGCAAGGCGACGGCCCGCTCCAGGCCGTCAGGTGGCGGAGGGCGCGGCCAGCGGGTCGGTCAGCGATCGGGGGTGGTGGGCGGCGAAGACCGTCTACCGCCCGCTGGCCGTCGTCGGCGGAGGATGGGCTGGCCCAGCCAGCCGTCGAGCAGGTCCGGGACCGCTCCGGGCCCTCGGTGACACCCGGGTCCCGGCTACGGGCGTGGCGATCGATCGTCCTGGAAACGAGAATGGCGCCCGCCGGAAACTCCGGCGGGCGCCACCTGGTGCGTTTCGCTCAGCGGCTGCTACCGCTGCCGCTGCCGATCTCCTGGCGCTCGGGGCGCGGCTCGACCGGCGGATGCCCGGGCGAGACCGGCGCCTCGGCCGGCTTCTCGATCGGGTAGAAGAAGCCCCGGATCGCCGGGCCCAGCGCGCCCAGCCGGTTCATCTTCTTCGGTACGACCCAGCCGACGTACTCCAGCTCGCCGTGTCCGTGCTCGTCGGTCTGGCCGAGCGGCTGGTGCACCTCCACGAACTGCCCGTTCGGGAGCCGGCGGATGATGCCGGTCTCGACGCCGTGCGCCAGCACCTCCCGGTCGTGCTGCTGGAGCCCGAGGCAGATCCGGTAGGTGAGGTAGTACGCCAGCGGCGGTACGACGATCAACCCGATCCGGCCCGCCCAGGTCATCGCGTTCAGGCTGATCCAGAACTTCTCCGCGATCACGTCGTTGGCGCCGGAGAGCGTCAGCACCAGCCAGAACGACACCGCCATCGCACCGAGGGCAGTCCGGCCGGGCACGTCACGCGGGCGCTGGAGCAGGTTGTGGGTCTCCCGGTCCTTGTTCAGCCGTGCCTCGATGAACGGATAGAACAGCGGCACCATGGTCAGGATGCCGGGCAGCACCACGGTGGGCCAGAACAGCGGCGGGATGACGTAGCCGTCGCCGATCGGGAGGTTGATCTCCCACGGCGGCATCAGCCGGGTCGACCCGTCCAGGAACATCACGTACCAGTCGGGCTGGCTGGCCGCGGAGACCACGCCGGCCTCGTACGGGCCGAAGAGCCAGATCGGGTTGATCTGGGCGAGCCCGCCGAGCAGCGCGATCACCCCGAAGACGACCATGAAGAAGCCGCCCTGCTTGAGCACGTAGCGCGGGAAGAACCGCTCGCCGACCACGTTCGAGTTGGTCCGGCCGGGGCCGGGCCACTGGGTGTGCTTCTGCTTGAAGACCAGTCCGAGGTGCGCGGTGATCAGACCCACCAGCAGGGCCGGGATCAGCAGCACGTGGGCGATGAAGAAGCGGCTGATGATGATCTCGCCCGGGAACTCCCCGGCGAAGATCGCCGTGGTGACCCAGGTGCCGACCACCGGGATGGAGAGCATGATTGCGGAGGCGATCCGCAGACCCGTGCCGGAGAGGCCGTCGTCCGGCAGCGAGTAACCGGTGAAGCCGGCCAGGAAGCCCACCCAGAAGAGCAGGTAGCCGATCATCCAGTTCAGCTCGCGCGGCTTGCGGAACGCTCCGGTGAAGAAGATCCGCATCATGTGCACGATGATCGACGCCATGAAGAGCAGCGCCGCCCAGTGGTGCATCTGCCGCATGACCAGGCCGCCGCGCACGTCGAACGAGATGTCCAGGGAGGTGGCGTAGGCGGCGGACATGTGGGTGCCCTGCAACGGCCGGTAGCTGCCGTCGTACGTCACCTCGCGCAGCGACGGCTCGAAGAACAGCGTCAGGTAGACGCCGGTCAGCAGCAGCACGATGAACGAGAAGAGCGCGATCTCGCCCAGCAGGAACGACCAGTGGTCCGGGAAGACCTTGTTGAGCACGGCCCGCAGCGGGGTGTTCACCTGGAGCCGGTCGTCGACCTCCCGGGCCGCCTTGCCCGGCACGGTTGCCAGATCGAACCTACGACGCTTCATGGCCGCTCCCAGAAGTCGGGCCCGACGGTCTCGGTGAAGTCGGACTGCGCGACGAAGAAGCCTTCCTCAACGGCCAGGGGAAGCTGAGGAAGCCGCCGGCTCGCGGGTCCGAAGATCGGGCGGGCGTTGTCGGTGATCAGGAACTGGGACTGGTGGCACGGGCAGAGCAGCCGGTTCGTCTGCTGCTCGTAGAGGCTGGCCGGGCAGCCGGCGTGGGTGCAGATCTTCGAGTAGGCGATGTAGTTACCCCACATGAAGTCCTGCTTGCCGTCCCGGTCGTTCGCCGCCTTCGCCTCGGTCGCGTCGCTCTCCCGCAGGTGGATCAGCAGGACCGGGGAGTCGGCGTGCTTGTTGGTCGCGCCGCCCTCGATGCCGGGGAAGACGGTGATCTGACCGCCGGGACTGACGTCCTCCGGGCGTACCGGGGTGCCGTCGTGGTGGGTCAGGTGGATCCGCTTGCCGTCCTGCGGCTTCCAACCGGTGGTGAAGTACTGGTTGTTCTTGTGCGGCTGCTCGATCAGGCCACCGATCAGCGGTGCCGCGGCGACCGCGCCCACCGGGGCCAGACCGGCGAGCAGGGAGACGCCCAGCAGCGGCCGGCGGCGTACGCCCAGCTCGTCGGCCATGTAGACCAGCGTGCTACCGGTGATCTTGCGGTCCTCGTCACTGGCCGGCTCGATGTGCCGATCCTGGATCGACACCTCCTTCGGCATCAGCTTCTTGCCCCAGGCCAGGATGCCGATGCCGACCAGCAGCAGGGCCAGGCCCAGGGTCAGGCCGAGGACCGGGGTGTAGAGCTTGCCGGCGCCGGTGCCCGGCTTGTACTGCCAGGGCCACCAGACGTACGCCACCACAAACGCGGTGGCGAAGAGCCCGACCAGCAGGAACATCCCGGCGATGGTCCGGGTGAGCCGGCGCTCGGCCTTGGTGCCGGGGACCGGGAACTGCGCCTCGTAGTGGACGATCTCGATGTCGTCGCGCCGGGCGCCCTCCCGGACGATGTCGAACCGGGAGACCTGCGGGTCGTTCACGTCGATCGGGCGGCTGGTGCCGGAGGTGTGTCCGTCGGTGCGCGTGCTCATGCCGACCCTCCGCTTTGCTCCGGCTCGCCATGAGGCTCGTCCGCACTGAACTTGCTGATTCGCTCGCTCATGACTTCCCCGCAATCCACAGCGCGGCGAAGACCAGCGCGACCATGCCGACCAGGAAGATCGCCACACCCTCGGAGGCCGGGCCGAGCCGGCCCAGGTTCAGTCCACCCGGGTCGCGGTCCTCAGCCAGCGTCTGCTGGACGTACGCGATGATGTCGGCCTTCTGCTCCGGCCGTAGCTGGTTGTCACCGAAGACCGGCATGTTCTGCGGTCCGGTCAGCATCGCGGCGTAGATCTGCCGGTCGCTGGCGTCCCGCAGGTTCGGGGCGAACTTTCCGGAGGAGAGCGCACCGCCGCCACCGCCGAAGGTGTGGCAGGAGGAACAGTTGATCCGGAACAGCCGGCCGCCCTCGGCCACGTCCCCGTCGCGGTGCAGGTTGTTCCCCTCGGGGAGCTGCGGCCCGCCGCCGAGTTCCTGCACGTACTGCGCGAGCTGGGTGGTCTGCTCGTCGTTGAAGACCGGCGGCTTCTCCTCGGCCTGGGCCTCCTGCCGGGCCAGCGGCATCCGACCGGTGCTCACCTGGAACTCCACCGAGGCGGCGCCGACGCCGATCAGGCTCGGCCCACGCCCCTCGACGCCCTGCGCGTTGCGGCCGTGGCAGCTCACGCAGCTCGTGTCGAAGAGTGCCTTGCCCTCCTGTGCCGCCGAGGTGAGCTGCGGGGTGTCCTGCGCCGAGAGGCCCGGAGCGAAGACGGTGTAGGCGCCGCCGGCCAGGGTGAGTGCGGCCAGCAGCCGGACCGCGGCGCCCAGTCGACGGCGGGCCTTGCCGCGCGGCCTCGACCGCGCGCGGCGAAGCCGCGAGAGCAGCCCGCGGGAGCGGTCGCCGCCGGGGGTGTCAGAAGTCATGGCCTGTGTCCTTAACGGTTTTCTCGACCTTGTCTCAGGGACGGGGCAACGGGGCGGAACGTGACAGCTCCAAGATCACTGAAGCCAGTAGATCATGCCGTAGAGCGCGATCCAGACCACGTCGACGAAGTGCCAGTAGTAGGAGACGACGATCGCCGAGGTCGCCTGCGCCGGGGTGAACCGGCCCATGGTTGTCCGGATCATGAAGATGACGAAGGCGACCAGACCGCCGGTCACGTGCAGCGCGTGGAAGCCGGTGGTCAGGTAGAAGACCGAGCCGTACCCGTCCGCGTTGATCTTCACGCCCTCGTGCACCAGGTTGCGGTACTCGTTGAGCTGGCCGAGGACGAAGACCAGGCCCATCACGAACGTGATCGTGAACCAGCGGCGCAGCGCGTGCACGTCACCCCGCTCGGCCGCGAAGACGCCGATCTGGCAGGTGACCGAGGAGAGCACCAGGATCACCGTGAACGTCGTCGCGTACGGGATTTGCAGCACCTCGGTGTGCTTCTCCCACTGCTCGGGCGCCGCCGCCCGGATGGAGAAGTACATCGCGAACAACGCCGCGAAGAACATGAGTTCGCTCGAGAGCCACACGATCGTCCCGACGCTGACCATGTTGGGTCGGGTCAGCGAGTGGATCCGGCTCTTGTCAATGGCTGAGGCCGCAGTCACGCGGTCATTATTGCCCCTGATCGGCATCGGCCATCGTCGGGGTGGCCTAACTGCCTCGTCGGACGGGGTGACGGCCCTCGCCCGGTTCGTCTGGCCTAGCCTGAAAACGTGCTGCACCTCGATCCCGGATCCGCCTCGGTCGTGCTCCCGGCACCGGCCGTTCTCGCCGGTGGGGGCGCCGAGACGGCGCCGTTCACCGTCTCCGCCATCTTCACCGAGGCCACCCTGAACAACTGGCTCGCCGTCGGCCTGGTGCTGGCCGCCGCCTGCTACCTGTACGGCGTACACCGGCTGCGGGTGCGCGGCCACTCCTGGCCGGTGCTGCGTACGGTGCTGTTCCTCGGGCCGGGACTCGGCGGGATCGCCTCGGTGACGCTGAGCGGGCTGGGCGCGTACGACACCACCCTGCTGTCGGTGCACATGGTCCAGCACATGGTGCTGTCGATGGTCGCGCCGATCTTCCTCGCCCTCGGCGCCCCGGTGACGCTGGCGCTGCGTACCCTCGGCAAGGCGCCCCGGCGGCGACTCCTCGCGGTGCTGCACAGCCGGGTGGCGAAGGTGCTCTCCTTCCCGCTCTTCGCCTACGCGGTCTTCGTGGTCAACCCGTTCGTGCTGTACTTCTCCGGGCTCTACCGCTGGACCCTGGAGAACTCGTTCGGCCACGAGCTGGTGCACGCGCACTTCATCCTCACCGGCTGCCTCTTCTTCTGGCCGCTGGTCGGGCTCGACCCGCTGCCGGGCCGCTGGCCGTACCCGGCCCGGGCGCTGCTGATGGTGCTCTCGGTGCCGTTCCACACCGTGCTCGGGCTCACGGTGATGCAGAGCACCACCCTCTTCGGCGGCGACTGGTACCCGTCGCTCGGGCTGGCCTGGTCCGACCCGTGGAACGACCAGGAGGTCGCCGGCGGGGTCCTCTGGGCCGGCGGCGAGTTCGTCAGCGTCACCATGCTCGCCGTACTGGTGGTGCAGTGGGTGCGGCAGTCCGAGCGGGAGGCCCGTCGGGTGGACCGGGAACTGGACCGCCAGGAGGCCCGGGATCGGGCCGCCGGCAGCGCGGTGTAACGGGCCGGGCCGGGTGCGGCGCCGGCGTACCCGATTTCCCGGGATTCGGGCGGTGCCGGCCCCGGGAGCCGGGCGGCCCGGTCGGGCCGCGGAGCCGACCGGTACGATCGGCGGGCAGCTACGAGGTGGGAGCCCAGCGAGCGATGAGCGATCGTCAGTACACCGTCCTGCTCTACAGCGACGACCCGGAGGTCCGGGACCGGATGCGGCTCGCCGTCGGCACCCGGCCGGCGGCCGACCTGACCGTCGAGTTCGTCGACGCGGCCAGCTACGACGAGTGCATCCGGCTGGTTGACGACTACGAGATCGACCTGCTGCTGCTCGACGGCGAGGCGACCCCGTCCGGTGGGCTCGGCATCGCCCGGCAGATCAAGGACGACCGGGACGACGCCCCGCCGACCTGCGTGGTGATCGCCCGGGCGGCCGACCGCTGGCTCGCGGCGTACGCCCAGGTCGACGCCACCCTGGTGCACCCGCTCGACCCGGTGACCACCGGCCAGACCGTGGCCGGCCTGCTCCGCGCCCGCGCCAACGGGGCGAGCGCACGCTCCTAGGGCTCCGGGGGACCGCACCACCACACACCGCCAACCACCCGCCCCGCCCGGGAGGCCCGCATGGGGGAACGGACCTGGCCCAACCTGCTCGCCGCGCTGCTGCGCGCCGAGGAGCTCTCCACCGCCGACACCGCGTGGGCGATGGGGGAGATCATGTCGGGGTCGGCGACCCCGGTCCAGATCGCCGGGTTCGCCACGGCGCTGCGGGCCAAGGGGGAGACCCCGGCCGAGCTGGCCGGCCTGGTCGAGGCGATGCTGGGCCGGGCGACCCTGGTGGAGCTGCCGGAACCGCTCCGGGCCGACGCCGTGGACGTGGTCGGCACCGGCGGAGACCGCGCGCACACCGTCAACATCTCCACCATGACCGCGATGGTGGTGGCCGGCGCCGGGGTACGCGTCGTCAAGCACGGCAACCGGGCCGCCTCCTCCTCGTGCGGCGCCGCCGACCTGCTCGAATTCCTCGGGGTGCCGCTCGACCTGGGGCCGGCCGGGGTGGCCCGGTGCGTGACCGAGGTCGGCATCGGGTTCTGCTTCGCCGCCCGGTTCCACCCCGGGATGCGGCACACCGCGGTGCCCCGCCGCGAGATGGGCGTGCCGACGGTTTTCAACTTCCTCGGCCCGCTGACCAACCCGGCCCGGCCCCGGTCCGGCGCGGTGGGGTGTTTCGACCCCCGGATGGCTCCGGTGGTGGCCGAGGTCTTCGCCCGGCGCGGCGACTCGGTGCTGGTGATGCGCGGCGAGGACGGGCTCGACGAGTTCAGCACGGGCGCGCCGACCCGGCTGTGGATCGCGGACCAGGGCCGGGTCACCGAGACCGTGGCCGACGCCGCCGACCTCGACCTGCCTCGCTCGGCCCCCGGCGACCTGCGCGGCGGTGACGCCGCCTTCAACGCCGACGTGACCCGCCGGCTGCTGGCCGGCGAGCGTGGCCCGGTCCGGGACGCGGTACTGGTCAACGCCGCCACCGCCCTCGCGGCCAACGGCGGGTTTGCCGGTGGGCTGCTGCCGGCGATGCGGGACGGGCTGGTCCGGGCTGTCGAGTCGATCGACTCCGGCGCCGCCGCCCGCACCCTCGACGCCTGGGTCGAGGTCGCCAAGGCCGCCAGGGCCGAGGAGTCGTAGCCGCTGTGGCCTGATCCTCGCCGGGTCCGGCGGCCGCGGACACGGCCGGGTGCGGGGTACCCGGCGGGGCGTTGGGCAAACGGGCGCCGGGTCGGGTGGCTGCGTCCGTCGGGCGGGATCGTGCCGGACCCGGCCGATTCCGGCTGCCGTCGGTCCGCGTGTGCTCGGGTCAACCGGGTATCCCCGAAGTTCAACGACGGAGGGGGGAACAAACATGTTGGTCGTCAAACGCTTGGGCGTGCTCGTCTCGATGGCGGTGCTCGGCCTCGTACCGGCGGGTGCCGCGTACAGCGCCGCCGCCGCACCGTCGGGGACGCCGTCGGCCACGCCGTCCGCTTCGCTGTCGGCGCAGGACAGGCAGTTCCTGCAGTCGATCCACCAGGTGAACCTCGCGGAGATCGCGACCGGCAACCTGGCCAAGCAGAAGGGGGCGAGCCAGGAGGTCAAGGACCTCGGCGGTCGGTTCGTGACGGATCACACCCAGCTCGACCAGAAGGTGCAGAGCGTCGCCTCGGCGGCTCACCTCACGCTGCCGAACAAGGTGACGAGCGAGCAGCAGGCGGTGATCAATCAGTTGCAAAACGTCACTGGTGCGGACTTCGACACGCAGTGGGTCACTGCCCAGCTGACCGCACACACCCAGGCGATGCAGCTGGTACAGGCCGAGTTGACCCAGGGTTCCGACCCGTCGGCCAAGCAGGTGGCGCAGCAGGCGGCTCCGGTGCTCCAGGCGCACCACAACCAGTTGGTGGCGGTGGCCCAGAGTCTGGGCATCCCGATCCCGGGTGGCACCACGGTGGCACCGAGTCCGGGAATCAGCTCCGGCGCTCCGACGCCGGGCGGAACGGTAACGCCGAGCCCGACCATCAGCTAGTCCACCACCGCGATGTGGTGGCATGACGGGTCCTCCGGTCACTGACGCCCGGAGGACCCGTCGGCACACCCGGCGGTATTTCCGGCCCCCCGGGAGGGGGCGGACCTACCGGGGCGGCAGCTCCGAGGCGAACGCCGCCACCCGGGCGGCGATCGGCGCGGACGCGCGTACCCAGGTGAAGTGGTCGAGTCGGGTGCCGCTCTCGGCGACCGTGTAACGGGTACGCCGGATCGGCGCGGCGACCAGCTTGTCGCAGAGGTAGTCGAGGGTCTCGTGCGGCGTGTACTGGTCGTGGTCGACGCTGACCGCCAGCACCGGGGTACGCACCTCCCGCACGGCGGCCTCGACGTCCACCCCGTCGAGCCGGGGAAACCGCCCCGTCCGGGCGGTGTACGCCCAGTCCCGGATCACCCCGCGCGCCTGCCGGCCGCCGAAGCCCCAGCCGGGCCAGCGGCCGAGGGCGACCGTGCAGCCGTGGATGAACTGGGTGCCGGCGAGGGTGCCGAGGCGCCGGCGGCCCGGATAGGCCCGCCAGTACGGCAGCCCGACCGCGACCAGGGCCAACCCGTCGACCTGCGCCGCGGGATCGAGCGCCAGGTGCAGCAGTGCGGCCTGCCCGCCGAGCGAGTGGCCGAGCAGGATCCGGGTCCGGCCGTCGAGCCGCGGCTTCAGGCTCTCCAGTACCGCGCCGACGTCACCGGCCAGATCCGCGTAGCCGTACCGGGAGGCGCGGCTCGGTGCCGGGGTGCTGTCGCCGGTGCCCCGCAGGTCGGCCACGACCACGGCGAATCCGGCGGTCCGGAGCGCGGCGGCGAACGGCGCGTAATAGCTGGCCCGCACCCCCATCGCCGGCCAGACCAGCACGACCGGCGCGTCCGGCGCGCCGACCGGGTCCGGATAGCTGCGCAGGACGATCCGGTCGTCGCCGCGGTCGACGAAGGACTCCTCGTGGTCCGGAATCGGGTGCTGGTCCCGCGTGGCGGTCATCCGGCGAGCGTATCGGCTTACGTTACCGGCAGGTAGCCGCCGTTCAGCCCAGTGCGTCGTCCAGGGCAGCCCGCGGGGCGAGCGGCACCCGGACGCCGGACCGGGTCGGAGGGTGCGGGGTCAGTCCGGGTCGGGGAGGCCGATCGCGAACGCCTCCTCCAGGTCGTGCTGGGAGTACGCCCGGAAGGCGATGTGCGACTCGGTGCCGACCACGCCCGGGACCTTCGAGATCCGTCCGGCGATCACCTCGGCGATCTGCTCGAACTCGCGTACCCGGACGATCGCGATCAGGTCGACGTGACCGGCGACCGAGTAGACCTCGCTGACGCCGGGCACCGCGGCCAGCGTCTCGGCCACCTCGGGGATCGAGTCGGTGGCGCAGTCGATCAGGACGATCGCGGTGATCACCGGGGGACTCCTCTCGTCGACGTGCTCGCTGGCGCAGCCCGCGCCGGGCGGCGATCGGGTGCCGTGTCACGGCTGCCCGCCCATGCTAGAGCTTCGCCCGACGGGCGGCGGCTACCGGCCCGACGTGCGGACGGCCGGCGCCGGGACGGTCAAACCGGCGCCGGCCCGTACCGCGTCGGTCAGGTGCTCGTCGGCCCGGACCAGGCCGCCGGGCCAGACCACGCAACGGTGCAGGGTGCCCCGGACCACGGCACCGGCGCCGACCACCGCCGCCCGGAGTTCGCCGGTCACCTCGGCGGTCGGGTCGACCAGGCTGCCGCCACCCGCCGCGTGCAGGTTCGCCGCCAGGTAGTCGGCCGGCGTGCCGGTGTCGAGGTACCGGCCGGAGAACTCGACCACCTCCAGTTCGCCGGCTACCTCGGCGGGGCGCCACACGGTGCGTACCAGTTCGGTCGGCTCGACCGGCAGGTCGCGTACCCGGGCCCAGGGCAGCAACGAGAAGCCGGCGAACCGGTACCGGCCGAAGTCGCCGGGGCGGGGCGGCCCGTCGACCGGCTGGCCGAGCAGCCGTACCGTCGTGCCGTCCCAGTCGGCGAGCAGCGCGGCGATGTCCGGCCCGGGTGGCGTGCCGGGAGCGGCCAGATAGGCGTCGGCGTTTCCGACGAGTACGCCCCGGCCGTCGATCCAGTTGCGCAGGTTCGCCACCCCGCCGGAGGTGCCGAGCGGGTCACCGGGCTCGACCGAGAGCGCGGCCCGGCCGCCAACGTGCCGTACCACCTGGTCACCGAGGTAGCAGGCGTTCACCGCCACCGTCGCCGGGGTGTCGAGGCCGAGCGCCGACACCCGGTCGAGCGCCCGGTCCAGCAGCGGCACGTTCCCCACCGGACAGAGCGCCTTCGGCAGGTGTGCGGTGAGCGGGAGCAGCCGACGGCCCTCCCCGGCGGCCAGCACCACGGCGCAGACCTCGACGCCGACCGGTAGCGCGCTGGCGACGATCCGCGCCGGGCCGGGCTGCGGTGCCGGGCCGGAAGCCGTGGTCACGATGGTGGCGGGGCGCCGGCCGGGTCGGTCTCGGCGAGAGGGCCGATCCCGTAGTGGGCGAGCAGCCGGGCGGTCGCGGTACTGAGCGGGGGCAGCCCGTCGAGTCGGTGCCAGGCGGCCTCGAACACCTCGGCGCCGTCGACCACCAGTTCGGTGGTCGAGGCCGGGACGCGTGCCTCGAAGACCATGTCGACCCAGCCCTTGAGGTGTACCACCGCGTTCGGCACGGCCGGCTGGAACTCCGGCAACGGCAGCTTGATGCCGGTCTCCTCGTGCAGTTCCCGGGCGGCGCCGACCAACGGGGTCTCGCGGCGCTGGAGCAGCCCGGCCGGCAGGGTCCACTTCCGGCCCGGCGGCTGGCGCAGCAGCAGGATCCGGCCCGGCGCCGCCGCCTCGGCGTCGTAGACCAGGGTGACCGCGCCGACGATGTACTTCGGCACCGCCAGTCGGACCAACCTGCGGCGCACCCCGAGGGGCAGACGGTAGAAGATCTTGTAGCCGACGGCGCGCGTCGACGAGCGGCGGGGGATCACCGGACCAGGCTAGATGGCGTACGGGCCCGGCGGGTGACCCGGGGCACACCGGTTCACTCCTGGTGGTCCACCATCGCGATCAGCTGCTCGACCACGGCGTCCGGCTCGACCGTCCGGTCGACCACCGCGACCAGCAGTGTTTCCAGGTCGGGATAGCCCTGCTCCTCGGCCAGCCGGCGCAGCGGCAGGTCGTTGGCGAGCCCCCGGTCGTGCTTGCGCAGCGTCAGCCCGATGGTGGCCCGGCCCAGCCGGACCTTGTCGGAGATCGAGATCGCCGGCTCCTGGTGGTCGGCGAACCAGCGGTTGATCTGCATCTGCGCCTGTGGCGACTTGACGAAGCCGAGCCACTCCTTGCGCGGCCCCGGCGGGGCGACCGCCAGGTCGAACTCGCCCTGCGCGTCGGTCTCGCTGAAGATCTCGACCACGTCGCCCTCGTCCAGTTCCGACGAGAGCGGGGCGAGCCGGCCGTTGATCTTCGCGGCGAGGCAGTGGTCGCCCCGGTGCGGGCCCAGCTCGTACGCCAGGTCGACCGGGGTGGAACCGGCCGGCAGGACGATCTGCCGACCCTCGGCGAAGACCTGGATCTGGGCCTCGGCGAGGTCGCAGCGCAGCGACTGGAGGAACTGCGCCGGGTCGGCGGTGTCCCGTTCCCAGTTGAGCACCCGCTGCAACCAGTCGAGCTGTTCGGCGCTGCCCGCGGCGTTCACCCCCGGCTTGGGGAAGCGGAAGTCGGCGGCGATGCCGTACTCGGCGGACTGGTCCATGATCTTGGTCCGGATCAGTACCTCGACGGTCCGCTCGTTCGGCCCGATCACGGTGGTGTGCAGGGACTTGTAGAGGTTGTTCTTCGGCGCGGCGATGTAGTCCTTGAACCGCCCGGCGACCGGCCGCCAGAGCCCGTGGATCGAGCCGAGCGCGGCGTAGCAGTCGGTGTCCGGCCCGTCCACCACGATCGCGATCCGAGGCAGGTCGAACGGGGTGGTCTGGTCCCGGGCGACGGTGTCCTTCCAGATCGAGTAGTAGTGCCGGTCCCTGCGCCGGACGGTGGAGACGATCTTGTCACGCCGGAGCACCACCTTGGCCTGGCCCACCACGTCGTCGAGATAACCGGCCCAGTCCGGCCGGCTCCTGACGTACTCGTCGATCCGGGCGTACGCCTCGGGTTCGAGGTGGCGCAGTACCACGTCGTCCAGGTCGCGCTTGAGCGCCTGGATGCCGAGCCGGTCGCAGAGCGGGACCAGCACCTCCTGGGTGGCTCGGGCGATCCGGGCCCGGGAGGCGAGCGAGCGGGCGTCGAGGGTACGCATGTTGTGCAGCCGGTCCGCGAGCTTGATGATCAGCACCCGGACGTCCTTGCCCGCGGCGATGATCATTTTGCGGATCGTCTCGGCCTCGGCGGCCTTGCCGTAGAACGCCTTGTCGAACTTGGTCACCCCGTCAACCAGGTGTGCCACCTCGCGTCCGAAGTCACCTGTGAGCGCCTGGAGGGTGTAGCGGGTGTCCTCCACGGTGTCGTGCAACAGCGCGGCGACCAGGGTGACAGTGTCCATCCCCAACTCGGCACAGATCTGCGCCACCGCCAGCGGATGGGTGATGTACGGCTCGCCGCTCTTGCGGAACTGCCCCCGGTGCATGCTCTCGGCAATGGCGTAGCTGCGGCGCAGCACTCCGACGTCGGCGCTGGGGTGCACACTGCGGTGCGCCCGGACCAGCTGGGTCACCGGGTCGTCCTCAGCGGACGGCCAGGACAGCAACGAGCGCAGCCGTCTGCTCAGCGTGATCTCCGTCGGGCGGGCGCTTCCGAAGGCAGCGCCGTGACCGGCTTCGAGGTTCACGCGGAGCCACCCCCTCACTCACCGCCGCGTCCGGTGCCGACGGGCACGCCGGATGCCGGTGCGAACGCAAGCCCCGAAATCGGGCAGGACTGCACTTCTCTAACAGCCTAAAGGAGTGAAGGTCGTCCGATCGGTCACTTGCTTATGTGCGTTCGGTCGGGAGTTGTCGGGACGCCGCCGCCTCGGCCCGGACCAGCAGGTCACGGAACCGCCCTGCGCCCCTGGCCGGAGAGGCCCAACCGGTGGACGTCTCGACCAGCCGCGTGTCGGGTCGCTCCAACCAGGACAAGATGCGTTCGGACTCCTCGGCCGAGGCGTTCGGAACCGGACCGTGCCCGGGCAGCACCGTCTCGGCGGTGGCCAGGACCAGGTCGAGCACTCCCCGGGGCGGCACGCCCGGCGCGGCGGTGCCGGCCCCGGCCAGCCGGCCGTGCCGGATCACCGCGATCTCCCAACCGCCGTCGCCGGCCCGCCGGGCGGCGGCCAGCTCGCCGATCCTGGTCAGCCCGACCAGCCGTTGCATCCGGACGGTTGCCCGGAGCACCGCTGCCAGCCGGCTCCGCACCACGGCCGCCTCTTCGTAGCGCCGGGCGTCGGAGAGCACCCCGATCCGGGCCAGCAGCGCGTCGATCAGGACCTGCGGGTCGTCGGTCAGGGCGGAACGGACCGGCTCGACCGCGCGGTGCGCGTACTCGTCGACCGAGATCCGGTGCTCGCACGGCGCCGGGCAGCGACCCAGCTCGGCCAGGGCGCAGGCCGGGCTGGTGGTCCGGACCGAGAGCCGAGGGGTGCACTGGCGCAGCGGCACCGCGTCGTGTACCCCGGCCGCGGCCAACTCGGCCGAGCGGCGGGAGCTGAACGGGCCGAGATAGGCCGCGTCGTCCGGCCCCAGCGACCGGACCAGGGACAGGCGCGGGTACGGCTCAGAGGTCAACTTGAGCCAGACCACCCGCTCCGGAAACTTCGACCGGCGATTGTACGGCGGGGCGTGCGCCGCGATCAGCCGCAGCTCGCGCACCTCGGCCTCCAGCGGATGGGCGCACTCGACCGCCTCGACCCGCTCGGCGGCGGCCAGCATCTCCGAGATCCGGGCCCGCTTCTCGGCGGCGGTGAAGTAACTGCGTACCCGGGTGGCGATGTCGCCGGAGGTGCCGACGTAGAGCGGCCGGTCGTCGGCGGCCCGGAAGATGTAGACCCCGGGCACCCTGGGCAGCCCCTCGGCCAGGTGCCGCTTGCGGCGCTGGATCGGGGTGACCGCCCTGGCGAACTCGATCGCCTCGCCGAGGGTCTCCACCCGGTGCCCGCCGAGCCGGGCGATCAGCCCGTGCAGCACGTCCACGGTGGCCTTGGCGTCGGCCAGCGCCCGGTGGCTCGGCTGGTGCGGGGTGCGGAAGTAGGCCGCCAGGGTGCCGAGCTTTCGGTTGGGTACCTCGTCCCGGGTGAGCACCCGACGGGCCAGCGCCGCCGTGTCCAGCACCCGGGGGTTCGGCCAGGTGTAGCCGTGCCGGGCGCAGGCGGCCTTGAGGAAACCCACGTCGTACGGGGCGTTGTGCGCGACCAGCACCGCACCCCGGAGGAACTCCAGCAGGCTGGGCAGCACCTCCTCGACCGGCGGGGCCGGCAGCAGCATCGCCTGGGTGATCCCGGTCAGTACGGTGATGAACGGCGGGATCGGTTCACCCGGGTTGACCAGGGTGGCCAGCACGCCCAGCTCCTCGCCGCCGCGCACCTTGACCGCGCCGATCTCGGTGATCCCGCCGCCGTCCGGGGCGCCCCCGGTGGTCTCCAGGTCGAGCACCACGAAGGTGGTCTGGCGCAGCGACGTCGCCTCGTCGGGCCAGCCGTCCGCGCCGGGAGTGCCGTCCGGAAGACCGTCCAGCGTGCCCTGGACATATTGAGGTGGGACCACGGCGGGCAGGGTAGGCGGCACGTACGACACTTCCGCATCATCCGTACCACTCGTTACCGGGGGCCGACGGGGCGAGATCATCTGAGGTGTTGGGCGATCGGTAGGGTGTCGGTGGGAGACTTGCGGCATGCCCCGCGCCGAACCGCCCGACGACCGCCTCCGTGAGGAGACGGCGCAGCCCGCGCGCTCCGAGCGTGCTGGCGATCCCGGGCGGGACGGCGGCACCGACGAGCCGCGTCCGGCCTTAGCCGGTGCCGACGAGTCGGAGGGCATGCCCACGCCGCGCACCGATACCCCGCCCGACTCCACCGGCGGCGAAACCGGACCGCCCGACGACCGACTGACGGAGCCGGCCGGCCCGTACCCGATCGGCGGCGACCTGGCCGGCACCGACCTGGCCGACGGCGGCTCGGCCGGTATCGACCCGGCCGGTATCGACCCGGCCGGTATCGACCCGGCTGACGGCGACTCGGCCGACCGTGAGGCGGCGGACGCCGATCCGACCGGGAGCGGGCCGGTCGGCGGTGCGGCGGGCGACCGCGAGCCGGCCGACCGCGAGCCGGGTGATGGGGAGCCGGCCGACCGCGAGCCGGGTGATCGGGAGCCCGCCGATCGGGAGCCGGAGCCGACGCTGCCGGAGCCGGTCCGGGCCCGGATCGTCAGCCTGGCCGCCGCCGCGCTGCCGACGCTGCCCACCGACGAACTTCCGCCGCCGCTGCGCCGGGTCGCCAAGTTCGCGCCGAACCGGCGGGCCCGGCTCGGCGGCGGACCGATCGCCACCCAGCTCGCCGCCGATCCGCTGTTCCGGCAGCGGGTGGCCAGCCGGGTGCTCTCCGAGGCCGGCGAACTCGGCTCCGTGGTGGTCTCCGGGGGTAGTCCGGCCGCCGCCGACCCGGTGGAGGTCGCCGCGCTCGCCTACCTGACCCGGCCGCCGGGCTGGCGCCACCTGGTCGAGGACGCCGGTGCGGCGGTCCGGGCCGAGGCGGACAGCGCGGTCGTCGCCGAGCTCGTCCGCGAGGCCGAACAGCGGGCCACCCGGGCCGAGCACGACCGTGCGGTGGCGAAGGTGGAGGCCGACAAGCTGCGCGACGAGGTGGCCCGGCTCCGGGAGGAGTTGGGCCAGCTCCGCGAGGAGAACCGGGTGCTGGGCCGGACACTGCGGGAGACCCAGGCCGGGCAGCGGCGGGCGGCCGAGATGCTCGCCACCGAGAAGGGCCGGGCCAGCCGGGCGGCGGCCGACCACGAGGCGGAGCTGCGCCGGGTACGGGCCCGGCTGGCCGAGGCCGAGGCGGCCGCAGGTGCGGTCCGGCAGACCGCCAAGGAGGCCCGCTCGGTCGACGACGCCCGGCTCTGGCTGCTGCTGGAGACGATCGGCCGGGCCGCCGTCGGGCTGCGCCGGGAACTCGCCCTCGATCCCGCCGACCGGTTGCCGGCCGACTACATCGCCGACGCGTTCGCCGAGCGTCCGGCCGCGGCCAACTCGGCCCGGGCGCTGGACGCCGACGATCCGGCCCGGCTGGACGAGTTGTTGGCCCTGCCCCGGGCGCACCTGGTGGTCGACGGCTACAACGTCACCAAGCGCGGCTTCGGCGAGATGTCCCTGGAGCAGCAGCGCAAGCGTCTGATTACAGGGCTGGGCGGCATCGCGGCACAGACCGGTGACGAGGTGACGGTCGTCTTCGACGGCGCCGAGCGGATGCACGGGCTGCCGCCCGCGCCGCGCGGCGTACGGGTGCTGTTCTCCCGGAAGGGCGAGACCGCCGACGACCTGATCCGCCGGCTGGTTCGGGCCGAGCCGGCCGGCCGGCCCATCGTGGTGGTCTCCTCCGACCGCGAGGTCGCCGACGGGGTACGCCGGCACGGCGCCTATCCGCTTGGCGCGGATTCCCTGCTCCGCCGGCTCGCCCGCTCCTGATCAGCCCCTTGCGGCTCAGCGTGTCCGCCAACCCGGCCGCCCCTTTGTCCGTTGATCATCCGGATGGGGGCGTTGGGCGGCAACGGAGGTTTTGTCGTACCCCTGTTCTAGCGTGGATGTCACGGACGGTGGCCACGTCACGACAACCGCCGTCTCCCGCTGCTTTGAGGAGTGAGCAGATGCTCATCGACTGCGACAGTTGCACGCTCCGGGGTGCGGCCTGTTCCGGGTGCCTGGTGAGTGCCCTGCTGGACCAGCCACCGGGGCAGGCCGCGCTGACCGCCGACGAGATGCACGCGATCGAGGTCTTCACCCGAGCCGGCTTCGACGTCGAGATCCTGGACGCACCGGTCTCGGCGCCGACGCGGCTCGCCAACCGGCGCCGACGCCGACGGGTCGCGTAGACAGACCGACCCTAACCCGACGCGCCCCGAGCTCGACGGGTCGGGTAGCGCCGACCCCGACCCCGACCCCGACCCCGACCCAGCCTCGGCCCGACGGGTCGGGTAGCGCCGACGCCGACCCGACGCAGACGCAGACGGTCGTGTAGTCCGAACCGGCGTTGGCGCAGACGGGTCGGGTATTCCGGCCACCAGAGGATCCGCCGGGCGGCCCGGCATAGGATTGGCCGCGCGATCGGGCTGGCGAAGGGCGGACCGGATGACCGAGCGGGTACGGACGACGGCATGACGCCGCGTGCCTGGGCCGGGTTGACCCTCGTCGCCCTCGTGGTGCTGCTCGTCGCCGCCACCGCGCTGCTGGTGCCGTGGCACCGCCCGCCCGCGCCCCGCGCCGACCAGCTCGCCGCGCTGGACGAGTTGGATCCGGCCGACGTGGCCCGGGGGCGTGCCTTCGCCGCGGCGCTGCGCCCGGGGGGCTACGGCGCGCTGGCCGTCGGGCTGGTGGTCGCCCTGTTGCTCGGTCTCACCCCGCTCGGCGCGAAGCTGATCGCACTGGTCGGGCGCCCCTTCGGCGACAACTGGATCGCCCAGGCCGTGCTGGGCGGCTTGGCCGTGGTACTGGTGGCCGACCTGGTGACCCTGCCGTTCGCCGCCTGGCGGCACGCGGTGGTGGCCCGCTACGGACTCTCCACCCAGGGCTGGGGCGGGTGGACGGTCGATCTGCTCAAGTCGTACGCGGTCAGCGCCGTGATCGGCGCGGTGGCGCTGCTCGGCTTCTACGCGGTGACCCGACTGGCCCCGAGTTGGTGGTGGGCGTTCGGGGCGGCTGGCGCGGCGGTGCTGGTCACGCTCCTCTCCTTCATACTGCCGGTGCTGGTGGAGCCGATCTTCAACCGGTTCACCCCGATGGAGCCGGGACCGCTGCGCACCGAGTTGATGGCGCTGGCCGACGCCGACGGCGTACCGGTGAAGGACGTGCTGGTCGCGGACGCCTCGCGGCGGACCCGGGCGGTCAACGCGTACGTCTCCGGGTTCGGTCCGACCCGGCGGATCGTCGTCTACGACACCCTGCTGCGCGAGGCGCCGCCCGCCGAGGTGGCCAGCGTGGTCGCGCACGAGTTGGGCCATGCCAAGGACCGGGACGTGCTGACCGGTACCCTCACCGGTGCGCTCGGCGCGGCGGCGGCGGTCGTCGCGCTCTATCTGCTCGGCTCGTCCGGTGCGCTGCTGCGGGCCGCCGGAGTCGACTCGGTGGCCGAGCCACGGGCGTTTCCGCTGCTGCTCGCCCTGGTCACGGTGGCCGGTCTGGTGGCGGCGCCGGCGCAGGCATGGGTCTCCCGGCAGGTCGAGGCGCGGGCCGACGCGCACGCCCTGGCACTGACCGGTGACCCGGCCTCCTTCGAGGCGATGCAGCGGCGGTTGTCCAGCGTCAACCTCGCCGACCCCGATCCGCCCCGGTGGGAGTACCTCTACCGGGCCAGCCATCCATCCACAGTGGAGCGCATGGCTGCGGCCCGCGCGTACGCCCGAGGAGCCGGCGGTTGACCAGGACCCTGCTCGTGACCAACGACTTTCCGCCGCGTCCCGGTGGGATCCAGTCCTTCGTGCACGGCCTCGCGGTCCGGCAACCGGCCGGATCGGTCGTGGTCTACGCCTCCACCTGGCAGGGTGCCGACAAGTTCGACGCCGACCAGCCGTTCGAGGTGGTCCGGGAACCGACCGGGGTGCTGTTGCCGACCCGGCACGTCGCGCGGCGGGCGGCGGAGCTGGCCCGGGCGTACGACTGCGACACCGTCTGGTTCGGCGCGGCGGCCCCGCTGGGGCTGCTCGCCGCCGGGCTGCGCCGCCGGGCCGGAATCGGCCGGGCGGTGGCCCAGACGCACGGTCACGAGGTCGGCTGGGCGGCGCTGCCGGGTGCCCGCGCGGCGCTGCGCCGGATCGGTGACGGCGTCGACGTCACCACTTACCTGGGGGAATACACGCGGGTCCGGCTGGACCGGGTGCTGCGTGGTCGCACCGAGCTGCGCCGGCTGGCTCCCGGGGTGGACGTGGACGTCTACCACCCGGACGTGGACGGGTCCGAGGTTCGCGCCCGGCACGGCCTCGCCGGCCGGCCGGTGGTGGTCTGCGTCTCCCGGCTGGTGCCGCGCAAGGGCCAGGACGCGCTGATCCGTGCGCTGCCGGAGATCCGTCGCCGGGTGCCGGGGGCGACGCTGCTGGTGGTCGGCGGTGGGCCCTACCGGGCGGCGCTGGAGAGGCTCGCCCGCCGGGCCGGAGTCGCCGGCGACGTGGTCTTCACCGGCTCGGTGCCGACCGTCGAACTGCCGGCCCACTACGCGGCCGGAGACGTCTACGCGATGCCGTGCCGGACCCGCAACGCCGGGCTGGACGTGGAGGGCCTGGGCATCGTCTATCTGGAGGCGTCCGCGACCGGACTGCCGGTGGTGGCCGGCAACTCCGGCGGCGCACCGGACGCCGTCCGGGAGGGCGAGACCGGGTACGTCGTCGACGGCCGGGATGTCGGCCAGCTCGCCGACCGGGTGGCGGCGCTGCTCGCCGACCTCGAGCTGGCCCGCCGGATGGGTGCTGCCGGCCGAGCCTGGGTGGAGCGGGAGTGGCGCTGGGAGCGGCAGGCGCGGCGGATGACGGAGCTGCTGACCGGCCGGCCGGGATCCGGCCCCGGCCAGCCAGCTCCGGGGTGAGCCGGGTGGCGCCCCGCCGCACCGTCGGCGATTCCGTGCTCACCCCGACGCTCGACCCTCCGCAGGAGGCGTCGGACCGCACCTAGCGTGGGACGGCGATCACGTGGACGGAGGACGACCGGCGGGGCGGGCGGCGAGGTCGGCCCGGGCGGCGGCACCGTCGGCGGTGGACCTGGCCGGGAACAGGTGACATCACAACGATGGTCATCGACGCCTCGGCGTGGCAGTCTGTAGTCGTGCAGAACGCCGCACTGAGCGGTTCCGTCGCGGTGGTGGCCACCTTGCTGCTGGCCACCGGCTTCGGCCTGTGGCGCCGCCGCCGTGACGGGCGACTCCGGCGGCAGTCGCCGGCCAGCCGGTCGGATCGGGCCGGCTCCGCGCGCCGGTCGGGCGCCCTTCTCGACGGTGCCCCGCCAGCGGGTCCCGCCGGTCGCGACGGCTCCGGCCTCGTCGGTGGGCTGCCGGTCGACCCCGGACTGCTGGCCGCGCTCGGGGTCCGGCCGGGCGCTCCCGCCACCCTGCTCCAGTTCTCGTCAGCGTTCTGCGCGCCGTGTCAGGCCACCCGGCGGGTCCTGGCCGACGTCACCGGCACCCTCGACGGGGTGCGGCACGTGGAGGTCGACGCGGCGAGCCAGTTGCCGGCGGTGCGGGCACTGGGCATCTGGCGTACCCCCACCGTGCTGGTGGTCGACGCCGACGGGCGGATCGTCCAGCGTGCCGCCGGAGTGCCTGCCCGGGCTCAGGTCCTCGCGGCGGTGGCGCCGCTGCTCGACCGGGGACCGTCATGACCGGGCGGGCCGCCGGGAGGGTTCGGCCGGCCCTACCGGACCGGCGCCGGCTTCTCGGCTCCGGCCGTCCGCCCGCCCGCCTTCGGCACTGACCAGCCCTCACGACCCAGCGGCAACCCCGCGTACCCGTCCGACGAGCGCCGTGACCGACGACCAGGCGCCGCCCCTGCCCACCGAGGTGAACATGTTGCTTGACCCCCGCGGACCGCGCTTCGCCGCGGTCGTCACCACGCTCGTCCTGGTCGTCGTCCTGCTCACCGGTTCCGGTTGGCTGGCCCTGGCTCAGGCGGTGGTGTTCGCGATCGCCGCCGTCGACCCGCGCCGCAGCCCGTACGGCCTGTTGTTCCGGGCCGTCGTGGCGTCCCGGTTGGCCCGTCCCGCCGAGCTGGAACCCGTGGCGCCGGTACGCTTCGCCCAACTCCTCGGGTTGGGCTTCATGCTGGTGGCCGCCGCAGGCTATCTTTCCGGCGCCACCTGGCTCGGGTTGGTCGTGTCGTGCCTGGCGCTGGCCGCCGCCTTCCTCAACGGGGCGTTCGGGCTCTGCCTTGGCTGCGAGATCTACCTGGCGTTCCGCCGGATGACCGGCCGGGCGATCCCGGCCCGGGTACCCAACCCGTCGAACTGACCCTGGTCTACGGGCATCCCCGCCGGTTGCCCGTGCTGCGTTGTGGCGGAGGTGGCCGGAGATGTCAGGAGGACGTTTGCGGCGAACGCGCACGTGTGGGCCCTCTGTGGCACGGATTCGGGGTCGATGGCGGTAGGCGGGGTGGCCTGGTGGCGGGCGGGTCGCCGTCTACCGGGACACCGGCGACCACGGCGCTGGTGTCTGGCCCGGCGACCCCACCGGCCAACGGTCAGAACTTCGGGGCGTCCGGCGCTTCGAGCAGGCCCAGCCGGAGCGCGGTCATCAGGGCTTGGGCCCGGTTGGCCGCGCCGAGCTTCTCGTAGAGCTTGGAGATGTGCGTCTTGGCCGTCGACTCGCTGACGAAGAGCTGCTTGGCGATGCCGGCGACGCTCATCCCGTCGGCCAGCAGGCGCAGCACCTGCCCCTCCCGGGGCGAGAGCTGCGGGCCGGACGGGGCGAGTCGGCGCTTCATCGCCTCGGCCAGATCGGCGGCGGTGAACGCGCTCGGTGAGGAGGCTGCGTGCCGGGCGGCGGCGACGACCTCGTCGGCGGGGGCGGTCTTGGGTACGAAGGCGCTCGCACCGGCTTCGAGGGCGCCGAAGAGCTGGTCGTCGCCCGCGTACATGGTGAGCACCACGATTCCCATGGTGGCGCTGGACTTGCGCAGCGCCCGGGTCGCCTCCAGCCCGCTGCCGTCGGGAAGGCGGAGATCCATGATCACTACATCGGGTTGCAGGGCGCCGGCCTGGCGGACCCCCTCGGCTGCGGTGGCGGCCTCGCCGACGACCTCGAACTGCCGGTCCCGCTCGAACGCGTGCCGCAGGCCCTTACGGATCAGGTCGTGATCGTCGACGAGCAGGACCTTGGTCCGAGTGGTCGGCGTGGGGCTGGTGGTCATGCTCGGGTTACTCCCCTTCTGATGCGGTGACGCTATCGCGCACGTTATCGCGCCGGGGCGAGGTTCCGAGCACCACTGCCACCGTCGTGCCGCTGGGGTGTCGCGGACTGATCTCTAGCCGGCCCCGGATACGTTCCGCCCTCTCCGCCATGATCGCAAGACCATACCTGCCATCGGGCCGCTGGTCAGCGATGCCCTGACCATCATCCGACACTTCAATCTGGGCGAATGGGGGGTCGATGGCACAGGTGACCCAAAGATTCGACGCTCCGGCGTGCTTCCGAGCGTTGGTGATCGCCTCCTGCGCGATGCGCAGCAACTCCGCCTCGGTGGCCGCCGGCAACCGCGCGGTGGACTCGTCGAGCGTGTAGTGCACCCGCAGACCGGCGGAGGCGCCGACGGTGCGGGCGTACTCGGCGATGGCGGCGGCGAGCCCGCCGTGCCGGTCGACCTCGCTGCGCAGCTCGAACAGGCTCAGCCGCAACTCGGTGATGACCCGGGTCACCTCGCCGCGCAGCGTACGCAGCTCCTCGCCGGTCTCCTTGGCCTCCTCCGGGAGGCTGGCCAGGGCGTTGTCGATGCCGTAGCCGACCATCACCAGTTCCTGGGCCACCCCGTCGTGGATCTCCCGGGCCAGTCGCTGCCGCTCCTCGTTGGTGGCCAGCGACCGTACCTCGTCGAAGAGCAGTGCCGCCTCCAGCCGGAGCGCCGCCGGGCGGGTCAGTCCGGTCACCTGGGCCACCACCGGTGGCGGGTAGGCGCCCGCGATGTCGGCCTCCAGGGTGACCAGGCCGACCGTCCGGACCCCGGCGACCAGCGGTACGACCAGCGCCGACACCTCACCGCCGGAGTGCGAGCGGGCCTGTGACCGGTGTGCCGTCTGGGGCTGCTGACTGGCCCAGGCGTCGGCGATTGCCGAATCGGCGTCCAGCGTCGTCTCCCAGTCGACCCGGTCCACCCCGGCCTGGGCGAGTACGACCAGCCGGCCGCCGCCGCTGGCCGAGAGCACCGCCGCCCGGTCCGCCCGGGTGACCCCGCGCAACTCCTCGATCAGGTGCTCGGAGATGCTGCCCGGATCAAGGGTGGCTCCAGGTAGTTGTCGAGCGACGCTGCGCAACTGGGTCAGTAGCCGGGTCGCCTCGGTGTACGGCTGCGGCCGGGGCTCGCCACGGGCCTGGATGATCCGTTGCAGCGAACCCGCCGCGAAGAGCCCGAGCGCGGCCAGGATCATCCACTGGGCCGCCACGGTCAGGTAGCCGACCTGGCCGATCTGCGGCCCGCCGTCGCTGGCGGTGAAGACGCCGCTGACCAGCAGCGTCAGCGCGGCGGCCACGATCAGCCAGATGCCCTCCCGGATCCGCCGTTGCAGGGCCGCCACGGTGAGTGGTACGGCGAGGTAGGGCAGGATCGCCGACGCTCCGACCCCGGGCATCGGGGTACCGATGTTCGCCGCCGCGGCGACCTGGCCGGCGGCCAGCCCCACCAGGACGACCTCGGCGAACCGGCCCAGCGGGGCCAGCACCCGGTGCCGGGGGGCGACCACCGCCGGGATGCCGGCGACGGCGAGCAGGGCGACCCAGCGGAGTTGGCCCGGCTCCCGGGTGGCGATCAGCGTGAGGACCGCGACGAGCGCGAGCATGACGACCCGCGCCGCCGCCGCGAGCGGGTGCGGGCGGGGAAGGCCGGAGGTCGAGGCGGGCACCTGACGGATGGTAGTCAGTTGCCGTATATCTCGGCGATTTCCGCCGAGTATGTCTGCTCCACGACGCTCCGCTTGACCTTCATCGACGGGGTCAACTCGCCGGTCGTCTCCGTGAAGTCCCGGGGCAGGATCCGGAACTGCCTGATCGACTCGGCCCGGGAGACCGCCTGGTTCGCCTCGTCCACGGCGGTCTGGATCTCGGCGCGCAGTTCCGGGTCGTCCCGGAGTTCCCCGATTGGAGTGCCGTCCGGGCGGCCGTGCTCACGCAGCCAGCCCGGCAGCGCCTCCTCGTCCACCGTGACCAGCGCGGCGACGAAGGGCCGTCGGTCGCCGACCACCATGCACTGGCTGACCAGCCGGTGCGCCCGGATCCGGTCCTCCAGCACGGCCGGGGCGACGTTCTTGCCGTTCGCCGTGACGATGATCTCCTTCTTCCGCCCGGTGATGCAGAGGTAGCCGTCGTTGTCGAGTTCGCCCAGGTCGCCGCTGTGGAACCAGCCGTCGGGGGTGAGCACCTCGGCGGTCGCCTCGGGGTTGTTCCAGTAGCCCTGGAAGACCACGTCACCCCTGATCAGGATCTCGCCGTCGTCGGCGATCCGGATCGTCACCCCGGGCAGGGGCCGGCCGACGGTGCCGATCCGGATGGCGCCGGGCAGGTTCACCGCCACCGCCGGGGAGGTCTCGGTCAGGCCGTACCCCTCGTAGACCAGCACCCCGACGCCCCGGAAGAAGTGCCCGAGCCGGGCGCCGAGCGGGGCTCCGCCGGAGATCGCGTTCTGGCAGCGCCCGCCGAGCGCGGCCCGGAGCTTGCGGTAGACCAGCCGGTCGAAGACCCGGTGCCGCAGCCGCAGGCCGAGGCTTGGTCCGGACGGG
Organism: Plantactinospora sp. KLBMP9567; assembly: GCF_033446045.1. Taxonomy (NCBI): domain Bacteria; kingdom Bacillati; phylum Actinomycetota; class Actinomycetes; order Micromonosporales; family Micromonosporaceae; genus Plantactinospora; species Plantactinospora sp. KLBMP9567. The sequence continues at coordinate 234,542 of NZ_JAWQRR010000006.1, forward strand.
GTGTCCAGGGCCTGGCTGTACGCGATCGCCACCTGTTCGGCGCTGGCGAAGATCTTTCCCTTGCCCTCGTCGGTCGCCTTCTGTACCGCGCCGGTGTAGACCTTCTCGAAGACCCGGGGCACCGAGAGCACGAAGCTGGGCTTGAACTCCTTCAGCTCGTCGACCAGGTTCTTCACGTCGGCGCTGTGCGCCACGGTGGCCCGGGCCCGGACCGTGCCGATCTGGATCAGCCGGGCGAACGAGTGGGCCAGCGGCAGGAAGAGCAGTGTCGAGGCGCCCTCGTTGAAGAGGTTCGGCAGGACCGGGATGGCGTTGCAGATGTCGGAGAGCAGGTTCCGGTGGGTCAGTACGCAGCCCTTGGGGCGTCCGGTGGTGCCACTGGTGTAGATGATGGTGGCGAGGTCGGCCGCGTTGACCGCCTGACGCCGCACGTCCACCTCGGCCGGATCGATCCGCCCGCCGAGCGCCACCAGTTCGTCGATGCCGCCGACCTCGATCTGCCAGACCTGCTCCAGCTTCGGCAGTTGGTCCCGGACCCCGGCCAGTGCCATCGCGTGCCCGTTGGTCTCCAGCACGCAGGCCACCGCTCCGGAGTCGGAGAGGATCCAGGCGATCTGCTCCGGGCTGGAGGTGTCGTAGATCGGCACGGTCACCCCGCCGGCCGCCCAGATCGCGTAGTCGATCAGGGTCCACTCGTACCGGGTGCGGCTCATCAGGCCGACCCGGTCACCGGGGTTGATCCCGGCGGCGATCAGGCCGCGGGCCACCGTGACCACCTCGTCGCGGAACTGTCGGCAGGTCACGTCGGTCCAGCCGTCCTGCCCGCCGGCGGCGTCGACGGCCCGCCGGACGAACTGCACGCTGTCCGGGGTCTCCTCGGCGTTGTCCCAGACCGGGTCGGTGAGGTTGGCCGCGTCCCCGACCGTGACCGCTGGGGGAACCGAGAACTCGCGCACGTGCACTCCCTCGTGCTCGTATCGACCCGGCCAGCTCGGCCGGTCGGACTACCCGCAACCTACCTTCGACCGAACGGGACTGCCCGGCCAGGTGGGTCGAGCGGGCATGAATGGGTCGAGGTGCTCAGCCGGAGTCACCCCGCTGCGAGGTAGCCTGCCGGGCATGGCGGATTCCTCCACCCAGTCCATCGTCATCGCCGCGCCGCCGTCTGAGGTGACAGCGGTGATCTGCGACTTCCCGCGCTATCCGGAGTGGGCCGACGCGGTCAAGCGGGTCGAGGTGGTCGAGGAGTACGAGGACGGCTACCCGGCCCGGGTCCGGTTCGTACTGGACGCCTCGGTGATGACCGACGAGTACACCCTGGCGTACGAGTACGCCGAGGACATCTCGCGGATCGAGTGGCACCTGGTGGAGCCCTCGCGGATGCAGAAGGTCCAGAACGGGTCGTACGACATCGGGGACAACGGGGACGGCACCTCGACGGTGACCTACACCCTGGAGGTCGAGCTGTCGGTCGGCATGCTGGGGATGTTCCGGCGCAAGGCCGAGAAGATGATCATGGATGCCGCGCTGACGCAGCTCAAGCGGCGGGTGGAAACTCTTGACGGAACGCGGTGACGGTCCGGGCGGGACGGCCGTCCGGAGTGCGGTGACCGCACCGGGCGGGATGCCGGCCTCCCCGGAGCGGGGCGGGCCTCGCCCGGAGCGGGGCGGGCGTAGAGGAGCCGATCATGGGAGACAGTGGTTCGTACGGGAGAGCGCCCGATCCGGGTTCCGCCCGGGAGGAGGCCGAGCGGCTGGTCGCCGCCGCGCTCGCGATGGCCCGGTCGGCCGCGTCGGAGGCCCGGGACCGGGCGGGCGCCTTCGGCCCGCTCGGCCAGGTGATCTCCGACGTACTGGATCAGACCGGGGTGGTGCCCCGACCGAGCCGGCCGGGAGCGGCCACCCCCGGTACGCCGCCGACGGACGGTCCAGCGCCGCCCCCTGCCGACCCGCCCCGGACGGCCCGACCGCACGGCGCGACGGCGGAACCCGGGCCGGTAGCCGGCGCGCCACCTGCCGACGACACGACGCCGGCTACCGAGGATCGGCCGGCTACTGACGACACGGGCCCGCGTGTCGAGGACCGGCCGCCGGCTACCGACGACACCGGTCTGCGTGTCGAGGACCCGACGCCGGCTACCGACGACGCGGCGCCATCTGACGAGGACGGGCCGCCGCGTACCGACCACACCGGGCCGCCGGCCGGCGAGGTGCCGCCGCAGCCGGACCGAGCCAGGGCCGGAGCGTCGTTCGGGGCCGGGTTCGCCACCGGTGATTCCGAGTGCTGTGTCTGCCCGGTCTGCCGGTCGATCGCCGCACTCCGCGATCCGAGTCCGGAACTCGCCGAGCGGCTGGCCACCGGGGCCGGTGACTTCGCGGCCGGCGTGGCCAGTCTGCTGCGCGCCCTCTCCTCGGTCACCGGCCCCACCGGGCGCCGTTCCGGCGGGTCCCGTACCGGAGGCCCGTCGGCCGAGGACGCCCCGACCGGGGACAACTGGGCGGCCGCCACTCGCGCCACCACCACCGAGACGCCCGGGACCCGGTCGGCCGACGCGGCTGAGACCCGGTCGGCTGACGCGGCTGAGACCCGGTCGGCCGACGTACCGGGCCCGTGGCGCGACACCGTATGGCGCGAAGCGACCAGTACCAGGCATGATTCGTGGCCGGCGGACGAGCCGGACGACGTCTGGGCGGCCGCCACCCGTGCCGAGGCCGGAACCCGGGAGACCGGGACGACCGCCGGTCCGGACCGGGCGACCCCGGCCGGGGCGGAGCAGGCCCGGCCCGCCGCGTCACCGGCCACCGGACGACCACCGGTACCCGCGTCGCGGACCCCGGAGGGACCGGTCGCCACCGGTTCCGGCGAGCACGCCGCGCCCGGCGAGGACGGCTGACCGCCGGGACGGGTCCGCCGGTCGCCGGGTGGGAACGGCACGGTACGGCGGCAGTGGCGGGACAGTGACCGCGAGGTGCGGTGTGGCAGAGGGGAGCGGCTCGGTGACGCTGACCATCGGAGTCGACGTCGGGGGTACCAAGGTGGCCGCCGGGGTCGTCGACGTCGACGGTGAGGTGCGGGCGCGGATACGCCGGGACACTCCCGCGGACGACGTCGCCAGGACCCGCGACGTGATCGTCGAGGTCGTCAAGGAGTTGGCGGCCGAGCACGAGGTGGACGCCGTCGGGATCGGGGCCGCCGGCTGGATCGACGCCGACCGGTCGACGGTGCTGTTCGCCCCGAACATCGCCTGGCGGGACGAACCGCTGCGCGACTTCGTCGGCAACGCCGTCGGGCTGCCGGTGATCGTGGAGAACGACGCCAACGTCGCCGCCTGGGCCGAGTTCCGGTACGGGGCGGCCCGGGACGCCGACGACTCGATGGTGCTGTTCACCATCGGTACCGGAGTGGGCGGCGGCATCGTGCTCGGCGGGGAGCTGCTGCGCGGCGCGCACGGCATCGCCGCCGAACTCGGGCACATGCTCTCGGTGCCGGACGGCCACGTCTGCGGCTGCGGCCGGCTCGGCTGCATCGAGCAGTACGCCAGCGGCAACGCCCTGGTCAGGTTCGCCCGGGCCGGTGCCCGGCAGGAGCCGGCCCGGGCCACCATCCTGCTCGACCTGGCCGGCGGCGACGTTGACGCGATCAGCGGCCCGATGGTGACCGCCGCCGCCCGCTCCGGCGACCCGGTCTCCGGCACCGCCTTCGCGCAGATCGGGCACTGGCTCGGCATCGGGCTGGCCGACATGGCGCAGATCCTCGATCCTCAGGTGCTGGTGGTCGGGGGCGGTGTGGTGGAGGCCGGTGACCTGCTGATGGGCCCGACCCGTCGGTCCTTCATGGACGCTCTCGCCGCGCGTGCCAAGATTCCGGTGGCCGAGATCCGCCCCGCTGAGCTGGGCAACTCGGCCGGCATGGTCGGCGCCGCCGACCTGGCCCGGCGCCGCTAGCCGGGCCGGCATGCGGGCCGGGGAACAGCAGAGCAAGGGGTACGGCGTGGGTCAGCAGCAGTCCTCCGGCGCGGAGGCGTCACCGGTGCGCCTTCGGGTGCTCTCCTACAACGTGCACGGGCAGCGCGACGACGTCGACGCGCTGGCCGAGGCGGTCCGGTCGATGGAGCCGGACGTGGTGATCGTGCAGGAGGCGCCGCGCCGGTTCCGCTGGCGGCACAAGTGCGCGACCCTGGCCGACCGGCTCGATCTGGTGGTCGCGGGCGGCGGCCTGCCGGCCCTCGGCAACCTGCTGCTGACCAGCCTCCGGGTCCGGGTCTACCAGAGCTGGTGCCGGCAGTTTCCGCTGACGCCGGGCCGGCACATGCGCGGTGCGGTCTTCGCCGACTGCGGGATCGGCGCCTCCCGGTTCACTCTGGCCGGCTCGCACCTCTCCACCGACCCGACCGAGCGCCCCGGCCAGGCGTACCTCTTCAAGCAGGAGCTGGCCGCGACGCGGCTGCCGGTGGTGGTCGGGGCGGACCTCAACGAGAACTCGGGCGGCGGCGCCTGGCGTACCGTGGCCGACGGGCTGACCGACGCGGCCGTGGTGGCCGGCGGCGGGTCCCGGTTCACCTATCCCTGCCGGCAACCGCGCGACCGGATCGACGCGCTCTTCGTCGACCCCCGGATCAGCGTGCTCGGCTACGACGTGGTGGACACCGAGCAGACCCGGCGGGCCAGCGACCACTTCCCGATCCGCGCCGACCTGCTGCTGCCGGCCGCCGGCTGAATCCTCACCTCGGGTCAGCGGTCGGCGTCATGGGGGCGTACGTTCCGCGCCCGGATGGCGGCCTCCAGCCGTAGGCCGGTGCCGACGAGCACGAGGAGCAGGGCCAGGACGAACGGACGGTCGGTGCTGGTGCCGAGGGTGAGGACGGCGACGAGCAGTCCGACCACGATGGCGGCGGTGCCGGCGTTCCGCAACGTGATGGTGGGCAACACGGTGCCGAGTGTGCCAGGGCACACGCCCGTGCACCGTCCGGTGACCTGAGCCCTCGCTCTGGATCGTTACGTGACCGTATCCCTGCTGAGTAGTGAGCAGCCCACGCTGTCAGCGGCAGAACCGTCGAGCGGAGCAATCGCGGCCGACACCAGATCCGGTCGTGCTCCCCGCACAACGGCGCGCGTTGGGCTGGACAAAAGGCGACGGCAGCCGAGAGGATTCCCCCGCACGTCGGCACTCGTGCCGGACAAAAGGAGATTCTTCGGTGTCCACCTTCAGTGACCAGGAGAGCAACGACCCGGGCGCGACCCTCTGGCGGGACGGACGCCCGGTCTACGACCGGGACGGCACCGTCTGCGTGATCGGCGCCGGGGCCAGCGGCCTCACCGCGATAAAGAACCTGAAGGAGTACGGCTTCGGCGTCGACTGCTACGAACGGGAGACCGGGGTCGGCGGGGCCTGGAACTGGCGGCACGACCGCAGCCCGGTCTACGCCAGCACCCACCTCATCTCGTCCCGCCCGCTGACCGAATATCCCGACTTCCCGATGCCGGACGGCTGGCCGGACTATCCGCACCACAGCCAGCTACTGTCCTATCTGGAGCACTACGCCGACCACTTCGACCTGCGGCCGCACATCTGGTTCGGCACCGAGGTCGTCCGGGTCGAGCCGGCCGACGGGGACCGGTGGGACGTCACCACCCGCAGCACCGGCGGCTACGGAGCCGAGCGCACCTCCCGGTACGCCGCCGTGGTGGTGGCCAACGGGCACAACTGGGCACCGAAGATGCCGGCGTACGAGGGGCTGGACGAGTTCCGGGGCAAGGTGATCCACGCGTCGGCGTACAAGGACGCCACCCAGGTACGCGGCAAGCGGGTACTGGTGGTCGGGGCCGGCAACACCGGCTGCGACATCGCGGTCGAGGCCGGCCAGCAGGCGGCCAAGTGCTGGCACTCCACCCGGCGCGGCTACTGGTACGCCCCGAAGTACGCCTTCGGCCGCCCGGCCGACCAGGTCAACGACTCACTGGCGCCATACCGGCTGCCGCTGCGGCTGCGGCAGTGGCTGTTCCACCGGGTGCTGAAGCTGACCGTCGGCGACCTCACCCGGTTCGGGCTGCCCCGCCCCGACCACCGGGTCTTCGAGACCCATCCGATCGTCAACAGCCACCTCGTCTACCAGCTCGGGCACGGCTCGATCACGCCCGTGCCGGACGTCGGCCGGTTCCGCCGCAACAGCGTGACCCTGGTCGACGGGCAGGAGATCGAGCCGGACCTGGTGGTCTTCGCCACCGGTTACCTGCCGCGCTTCGAGTTCCTGGCGCCCGAGCTGCTCGGCACGGACGCGTCGGGCCGACCCTCCCTCTATCTCAACGCCTTCCCCCGGCGGCATCCGACGCTGGCCGTGGCCGGCCTGCTCCAGCCGGACTCCGGCCTGCTGCCGCTGGTGCACTGGCAGGCGGTGGTGATCGCCCGCTGGCTCCGGCTGCGCGAGACCGCGCCGGAACGGGCCCGCTCCTTCGCCGCCCGGGTCGACGCCGAGGCCGGCACCCGGTGGCACTCCGCCAAGGTGAAGGAGAGCACCCGGCACTGGTTCGAGATCGGGCACATCGACTATCTGCGCGTGTTGCAGCGCACCCTGGACGAACTGGAGGTGGCGGCGTGAAGACCCGGGTCGTACGGGTGCGGGACTGGACCCGTCCGGTGCCGGCGGTGTTCCGGGAGGTACGCGCCGCCACGCCGGAGGCGCCGGAGGGCAAGCCGCCGCTGCTCTTCGTACCCGGGTTCGGGCACGGGGCCTGGGCGTTCGCCGAGCACTGGCTCGAACACGCCGCGTCGAGGGCGTTCCCGGCGCACGCGGTCAGCCTGCGCGGGCACGGCGGCAGCGGCCCGGCGCCGAAGGCGACGCTGCGGGCGTACGCGCACGACGTGGTCCAGGTGGCCACCAGCCTGGAGCGGCAGGCGGTGCTGGTCGGGCACGGTGCCGGCGCGCTCGTGGTGGCACACGCGCTGGCCCGCTACCCGGCCCGGGCCGGCGTGCTGATCGCGCCGGTCTTCGGCGGCTGGGGCACGCTGGGTGCCGCGCTGCGCCGCAACCTCGCCGGTACGCTGCCGGCGGTCTTCGGCGGCCGGCTGCGGCTGCACCACCGTCAGTTGTTCAGCCGCGAGCTGCCGGACGCGGCGGCCCGGGAATACGCCGCGCGACTCGGCCGGGCCTCGGCCCGGGCACAGTGGCAGTTGCTCCGGCAGCGACCGGTCGAGCCGGCGGTGGGCAGGCCGCCGATGCTGGTGGTCGGCAGCCCGGACGACCGGGTGGTGCCGCCGTCGGCGCTGACCCGGGCGGCCGGCCGGTACGGTGTCGCTCCGTTGCTCTTTCCCGGCATGGGGCACGACATGATGCTGGACGCCCGGTGGCGGGAGCCGATCGACGCGATCCTCGACTGGCTCGACAAAGACCCCGCCGGCTGAACCCCACCGCCGCGCGGCTGACCCGCACATGATCCGGGAGCGTTGAGCTCGCCATGGCGGGCCGAACGCTCCCGGATCATCATCGCCGGTCAGGTGGGGGTGAGCCGTTGGACGAGGTGCCCGGTCTGGTCGAGCGCGGTCAGATAGGAGCGGGCCCAGGCCTGGATGTCGTTCACCCGGAGCTGCTCGCGCATCGCGCTCATCCGGGCGGTCAGGTCGGCCGGGATGGCCTGGAGCGCGTGCATCAGGGTCAGCTTGAGACCCTCCAGGTCGTGCGGGTTGACCAGGAACGCCTCCGGGAACTCCGCAGCGGCACCGGCGAACTCGCTGAGCAGCAGCGCACCGCCGTTGTCGACCCGGGCCGCGACATATTCCTTGGCGACCAGGTTCATCCCGTCCCGCAGCGGGGTCACCGCCATGATGTCGGCGGCCCGGTAGAGCGCGGCGAGTTCCGCCCGGTCGAACGGCTGGGTGAGGTAGTGGATCGCCGGCTCACCGACCCGGCCGAACTCGCCGTTGATCCGGCCGACCTCGCGCTCGACCCGATCCCGGAGGATCTGGTACTGCTCGACCCGCTCCCGGCTCGGCACCGCGACCTGCACCATCACGGTGTCCCGCACCTTGACGTGCCCGGTGGCGAGCAACTCGCTGTAGGCCTTCAACCGCTGCTCGATGCCCTTGGTGTAGTCCATCCGGTCGACGCTGAGCAGCATGTGCTGGGGATCTCCGAGGTCCCGCCGGATCCGGGCGGCCCGGGCGACCACGTCCGGGCGGCCGGCCAGCGCCTCCATCTCGGCCATGTCGATGGAGACCGGGAACGCGCCGATCCGCACCACCCGGTCGTCCACGGCGATCCGCCGGTCGGTGGCGGCCAACCCCAGCACCTTCGTGGCGAGCTGGGCGAAGTTGTGCGCCGCCTGCGGGCGCTGGAAGCCGACCAGGTCGGCGCCGAGCATCCCGAGCAGCAGTTCGGCGCGGCGGGGAAGCTGCATGAACAGCTCCGGCGGCGGGAACGGCACGTGCATGAAGAAGCCGATCCGCAGGTCGGGGCGGATCGCCCGGAGCAGGCCGGGTACGAGTTGCAGGTGGTAGTCCTGCACCCAGACCACGGCGCCCGGCTCGGCGGCCTCCGCGGCGGCCTCGGCGAACCGCTGGTTGACCCGCTGGTACGCCTCCCACCAGCGGCGGTGGTAGACCGGCTGCTCCACCGCGTCGTGGTAGAGCGGCCAGAGCGTCGAGTTCGCGAAGCCCTCGTAGTGGTCCCGTACGTCGTTGGCGGCGAGTGCCACCGTGTGCATGCGTACGCCGTCGATGTCGGCGAGCAGGGGGGCGGGACCGGTACCGCCGGCCCAGCCCACCCAGGTCGCCGGGGTGTGTTGGAGCAGGGGGTGCAATGCGCTGACCAGCCCACCAGGGCTGCGGCGCCATTCACAGGCGCCGTCCGGCGCCACGCTGTCGTCGACGGGCAGCCGGTTGGCCACCACCACGAGGGAACTCTGTCGCAATCGGGCACCTCGTTCCGGGCGAGGCGACCACCGCGAATAGGAGCGATCGGGGTAGTCGTGAGGGGAAGGTAACTTACAGCAGTATTCCTACTGACGGGAAATTACGCGAGTGTTACGCCTCGCCTCCACGGGGTGATGAATCTCGCGATCTGGACGGCAGGGCTCAGACCACCGCTCCGTCGTCGGGGTCGTCGTCCTCCTCGTTGCCGGGCCGGAGCCGCCAGATCAGCGTCACGAAACCGGTGAGGATGCCGGCGAAGCCGAGCATGGTGACCAGGCCCCGGTCGATCGGGAGCAGGTGCGGGAAGAGGAAGAGCGCGAAGCCGGCGACGATGGCCAGCACCCCGACGACCGCGTATTTCGAGAGCCGGGGCAGCGGCGGCGGTGGCGGCGGGACGTAGCGTTCCTCCGGGTCGTCCGGCAGGTCAGCGCCGAAGGTGTCCAGCCCGTCCAGCAGCGAGGGGTCGTCGGCCCGGCCGCCGACCGAGATCCCGGAGATGTCGGTGGCGGACGGCAGCCGGCGTACGCCCGGATCGGCCGGCCCCGGCAGGTCGGCTCCCGGGCGGGTGGTCGTCGTCCCGGCGGCCCGGTCGGTCGGCTCGCCGACCGCGAGGTCCTCGGCGGCCGGCCAGGACCGGCCCTCCGCCGCGACCTCGGTGTGGTAGCCGGCGACGATCCGGGCCCACTCCGCCTCCACGTCCGGGTCAGGGTCGGGGCGGGGTGCCGGGGGCTGGCCCGGCGGGTCCTCGTCGGCGAGTTGGGTCAGGTAGTCCCGGGCGGTGGCCAGGAAACTGCGGTCGACATAGAGCCGGTCCACCGGGCGGGGCGGCACGGTGGTGGTCCGGGTCACCGGATTGAGGTCGGCCGAGGGTTGCAGGTAGGCGGCGATGCCGCCCGCCGCCAGCACGTCGAGCAGGTGCTCGCCCAGCCGCGGGTCCACGTCGCCGGCGACGGCGTATTCCGTCGCCTCCAGCCCGTTGTCCCGCCGTCCCCGGCGGGCGCCACCCGCTGACACCCCGACACCCTCCCTACCGGCCCGTGGCGCGCGCGGCCGTGTTGCCGACCGCCGCTGCGCCGCATGTGCCGTGCAATGAATCGTGACACGGCGGGCACGGGTTGCGGGAGTGCGTTGTGGCGCGGCGTACCCGCTTCGTAGGCTTCTTGCCGACAGTTCCCGCCCGCGGCCATCGACGCCCGGCTCGACGCGTACCCGTGTCGGTGCCCGGTCGGCGGCCGACGTGGGGACGCGCGGGACTCTCGGGAAGGACACTGGTGCTGTACGGGCTGATGAAGTACCTCATCCTCGGGCCCTGGCTGAAGCTGATCTTTCGGCCACAGGTCGAGGGGAGGGAGAACGTACCCGACTCCGGTCCGGCGATCATCGCCAGCAACCACCTGTCGTTCTCCGATTCGATCTTCATGCCGCTGATGGTCAAGCGAAAAGTGACGTTCGTGGCGAAGGCCGAATACTTCACCGGCAAGGGGCTGAAGGGCCGGCTGGTGAAGATGTTCTTCGTGGGTACCGGCACCATCCCGGTGGACCGCACCGGCGGGCGGGCCGCGCAGGCCGCGCTGGACACCCAGCTCAAGGTGCTGCGGGCCGGCAACCTCGCCGGGATCTACCCGGAGGGCACCCGCTCGCCGGACGGTCGGCTCTATCGCGGCAAGACCGGGGTGGCCCGGCTCGCGCTGGACAGCGGTGCCCCGGTCGTCCCGGTGGTGATGCTCAACGCCGACGAGATCCAGCCGCCCGGGAAGCTGCTGCCGAAGATCAAGCGGGTGAAAATCAGGTTCGGCCGTCCGCTCGACTTCTCCCGCTACGCCGGGATGTCCGGCGACCGGTTCGTCGAGCGGGCGATCACCGACGAGATCATGTACGAGCTGATGGAACTCTCCGGCCGGGAGTACGTCGACATCTACGCTCAGAAGATCAAGAACCAGCAGCTCAAGGCGACGGCCGGCGCGGTGGCCGCGGAGTCGCCCACCGACTCGCTGGCCGCCTGAGCCCGATCCGGGGCAGCGGCGGCCGGCAGCTCAGGAGGCGAGCATCGGGGTGCTGGCGCTCTGGGCCGGTGGACCGTGGCCGACCCGGAGCAGGCCGGGCACCCGGTTGCGCAGCGCGAAGGCGCGTACCTCGGCCAGCGCCACCTCGGCGGCCGAGTCGTCACCGGCCAGCGCCAGCTCACCGGCGGCGAGCGCCAGCCCGAGCATCCGGTCGGTGAGGTCCGGGATCCGCGCGTAGCTCTCGGCCGCCGCGATGTAGAGCTGCCCGGCCCGGGCATGGTCACCGTCCGCGCCGGCCAGTGCGGCTGTCACGGTACGCACCGCCGCCTCCACCCAGAGCGTGGAGTGGGTGACCGCGTCCAGCATCTCCCGGACGCGTACCGCCGAGTCCCGGCCGGTGAGCGCGGCGGCGTACGAGGCGGCTGGAATCCACTCCCCGCTGGCCAGGGCCGGCACGGTCGCCCACGACTCGGCCAGCTCGTCGAGCAGCTCCGCCGCCTGCCCGGTACGCCCCTGTAGGGCCCGGCACAGCGCGCCCAGGCCCAGCATGTTCCAGTGCAACCGGTGGAAGCCGCTGCGCCCGGCGGTCTCCAGCGCGTCCGTCACGTCGTCCGGGGCGGCCACCCCGGGACGGCCGGCGGGCGTCCCGCCCGGCACCGGCTCGTCGCGCAGCACCCGCAGGTACGCCCGCATTCCGCGGACCTGCATGTCCCAGCGACCGGCCGGGGTGTCCACGAAACCGTCGGCGACGGTCAGCAGCCGCCCGACGTCACCCTCGTAGTACGCGCGCACCGCCTCCGCCGAGCCGCCGGTCGACAGCGCCTCGGCCTCGGCCAGCGCCGGGCAGGACGCGACCAGTTCGTCGGCGCGGATCCAGTCGCCCTCCTCCCGCATCACGTGCGATAGGTTGCGCACCACCCGGGGCAGCACGACGAGCTGGTGGTCCTGGCAGAACCGCAGGATGGTGTGCAGCTCGTCGAGCCCGGCCCGGTCGCCGGACTGGTAACGGGCGGTCGCCACGGTGATCCGGGCGTCGGTCTGGGTCTCGACCAGGCCGAGCCGCTCGGCGATGTCGGCCGCCGCGCCCGCCGCGGCCACCGCAGGGTCGCGTTCGTAGTTGAGCATGTGCAGCCGGCCCAGCTCGGCGTAGGCGTCCGCCTTCTGCGCGGTGTCCGGCAGCGCGTCGAACAGCTCGACGGCCCGGTCCAGACAGGACAGTGCCTCGGCCCGGTCGGCCCGCAGCCAGGCGGCCTTGCCGAGCAGCGTCCAGGCCCGGGCGGCCCCGCCGGGTTCGTCGTACGCGAAGAGCCGGTCCGCGAGGGCGTGCAGTTGGTCGGTGCCGCCGCCGGCCAGGAAGGCGGTGCCGTCCCGGAAGTAGGAGATCTCGGTGAGCAGCAGCTCCAGTTGCAGCCGGCCGACCGGGTCGCTGTCGTCGGCCAGCCCGAGCGCCCGGCCGGCGTGGCTGGCCGCCGCGTCCAGCGCGTGCAGCGCGTACGCCCGGCGGGCCGCCCGGTGCAGCGCCTCCCGGGCCGGCGGAGCGTACCGCTCGGTGTCCACCCCGAGGGTGTGCGCGATCTCGTGCGCCGCCCAGCGGTGGTGGGCCAGCACCTCGGCCAGGTCGGTGTCCCGGCCCCGCGACATGCCGTCCAGCCAGTCCGCCGTCCGGTCGTGCCGGGCGACCCGCTCGGTCCGGGGCAGCCGCTGATAGCAGACGTCCCGGACCAGCACGTGCCGGAACCGGAACTCCGGCTGGCCGGCCATCGCCGAGGTGGCCTGCTCGTGCACGAAGTCCCGCTGCTCCAGCCGGCGCAGCGCCCGCTCCACCGACTCGACCGGCTGGCCGAGCGCCGCCGCGACCGCGCCCGGCCAGAACTGCATGCCGACCACCGAGGCGGCCAGCAGCACCATCCGGTCGGGACCGTCCAGCAGGTCCACCCGGTTGGCGATCACCGAGTGCACGCTGTCCGGCATCGCCAGGTCGTGCTGCTTCTCCAGCGACCAGCCCCGGCCGGACTGGCGCAGCGCGCCCTGTTCGATGAGCATCCGGACGTACTCGTGTGCGTAGAGCGGGTTGCCGTCGGCGACCTCGACCAGCGGGCTGAGCGTGTCGGTCGAGAAGGCCGCCTGGCCGAAGATGTGCCCGTAGAGCGAGGCGATGCCGGTGTCCCGCAACGGCGGCAGGGTCACACTCATCGAGCCGGTTATGGTGCCGGCCCAGCTCGGCTCCCGGTTGACCAGCTCGGGGCGGGCGGTGCAGAGCAGCAGCAGCGGCACGTTCTGCGCGTACGCCCCGAGCAGCTCGACGAAGTTCAGCATCGCCTCGTCGGCCCAGTGCAGGTCCTCGAAGACGAGTACGGTCGGCTGGCGGGCGGCGAGCGCGACCAGGAACCGCCGCCAGGCCGACTCGGACTCCTCGGCCGGCAGCGTCGGCCCCGGCAGCCCGACCACCGGGCGCAGCGCGTCCATCAACCGGTCCGCCGGCCCCTGACCGACCAGCTCGACCAGCGCCGACTCCAGCCGGCGGGTGGCGACCGGCGCCGGATCGGTGTCCAGGATTCCCGCCTCGGCCTTGACGATGTCGGCCAGTGCGGCGAACGTGACGTTCTCGCCGAACGGCCGGCAGCGGCCGACCCGCCAGGTCAACGGCTCGTCGGTCAACCGCTCGGTGTGCCGGAACAACTCCCGCACCAGCCGGCTCTTGCCGATGCCGGCGTGCCCGAGCACCGTCACCATCTGCGGCAGACGGTCCCGAATGGACCGGTGCAGCGCGTTGACCAGCAGCCCCAGCTCGTGCTCCCGGTCGATCAGCGGGGTGGTGTCCGGCTCCTGGTCCGGTGGCTGCCGGTCCACCGGAGCCACCGCCAACCACACCTCGGTCGGCGAGGAGCGCCCCCGCAGAGTCACCGGCGCCTGCTCGGAGTAGCGGATTGCGTCCCGGGTCAGTGCGTAGGTGGTGCCGCAGACCAGTACGCCGCCCGGCGGCGCCACCGACTGCATCCGGGACGCCGTGTTCACCACGTCACCGGCCACGATGGCCTGACCGCCGTCCCGGGCGGCGGCCACGTCCACCAGCGCCTCACCGGTCGCCACCCCCACCCGGAACCGCAGGTGGTCGGCGCCGGTCGGGGTGAACCGGGTCAGCACCCGCTGCAACTCCAGACCCGCGCGTACGCAGCGCAGCGGGTCGGTCTCGGTCGCCACCGGCGCCCCGAACAGCGCCATCACGGCGTCGCCGATGTACTTCTCCACCACCCCGCCGTACTGGCCGATGACCCGGCGGGCCGCCGAGAAGAAGGCGGTCTGCATGCCCCGGACCAGTTCCGGATCGGCCCGCTCGACGTACGGGGTGAAGTCGATGAGGTCGACGAAGAGCACGCTGACCCGCCGCCGGTCCTCCTGCGACATCGGGGCTGGCCGGCCGGGCTGGGTGGGCCGGGGCTTGCCGCAGGCGGTGCAGAACGCGGCATCGGCGGCGAGTGGCTGGTCACACTGCGGACAGGTTGGGGTCAGCTCGGTGCCGCAGCCGCCGCAGTAACGGTCGCCGGCGGCGGCGATCCGGCCGCATCTGGTGCAGGTAGCGGAGATGCCGTCCTCCTACGTGTCGAAGGGACGTGCTGGCCACCTCCGGTGCTGCCGCCCGGCCGTGGCCGCCGGCCGGAGGCTCCGGCGAGCCGCTGGCGGTCGCGCGCGGGAGTTCGCCACCGCCGAGTATCAGCGTCCGGCCCGGTGTCGGGAACCGGGCTGTTAGCTAGCGGACAGTCCCACCCATAGTGATCCAAGATACAGTCATTGGCGCCTACCGATCGACGATTATCAGGGAGATGGGCAATGGTGTACGTCCGACTGGAAAAGGAATGGACCGACGGTGACGGCGTCGGCCACTCCTCGGGGGACATGATCGACGTGGACGCCGCCACCCTGGCGAAGCTCCAGGCCGCCGGGATCGTCGGCGGAGAGAATCCCGACTGGCCGGGGGCGACCCGCAGTGGCAGCCGGGACACGACCAACTGGCCCGGGGCGACCTGATCGGCGCGGAGCCCAGCACCTTACCGGGCGTTCCGGAAACCGTTGTCGGTCTCCGGAACGCCCGCCGTCGCTTTCCGGTCCGGAACGCCGGCCGTTGCTCTCGTCCGGAACGCCGGCCGCTCCCGCCGGCCGGACACCGAACGTTTCAACTGGACAGCGCGGCGTTCGGCCACCCGACCGATACCCGCGGCCGCGTCGGACCGCCAGGGGAGGCCGGAAAGCTTCACCGCCCGGGGAGGTCGGGAGGGCTCACCGCCAGGGGCGGCCGGGAGGGTTCACTGTCGACGGTGCGCGGCGACGACGGTGCTGCCGGTGGCTGCCGGGGCTTGCCCGGTGCCGTCGGCCGGCGGCCGGGTCAGCGCTCGGCCATGCCGGCGCGGCGGCGCAGTGCCGCGACGTCGGTCACCACGATCCGCCGCCCCTCGGTACGCAGCCAGCCCCGGCTGGCGAACGACCCGATGGCCTGGTTGACGCTCTGCCGCGAGCCGCCGGCCATCTCGGCGAGCTGGCTCTGGTTGAGCTCGATGGTGATCATGGGAGCCTGGCTCTCGCCGGCCAGCCGGACCAGCGTCTTGGCGACCCGACCCGGCAGGTCGAGGAAGACGTGGTCGGCGTTCTGCTCGGTCAGCCGGCGGATCAGCCCGCCCAGCGACCGCATCACCGCGTCGAGGATGCGCGGGTTGGAGTGCACCAGCTCCATGAACGCGCCACGGGACAGCGCCAGGGCGGTGCAGTCCTCGATGGCCTCGGCGGACGCCGACCGGGTGGAGGCGTCCAGCAGGGACACCTCGCCGAGTACGTCCGGCGGGCGGATGACGTTGAGCACCGCGCGCTCGCCGGTCGGTGCGGTGCGGAACACCGCGACCGCTCCCCGACGCAGCACGATCAGGGACTCGCCGGGATCGTTCTCGACGAACAGCAGTTGTCCCTTGCGGTAGGTGCGGGGCACCGCCGCGGCGATCACCCGTTGGCGCACCTCGGGCTCCAGGCCGGCGAACATGTCGACGCCGGTGAGGGCGTCGCCCGGCTCAGGCAGGCGAACCTCCACGGCTCAACCCCTCCCCGGTAAATATCCCAGTTTTGCTCTCGGCCGACCCGCAACCGACCGGAGAAGCAAGGTGAAACTGATACCGGTAGGGTCCGGTAGCGGTACACATCAGATCATGACGGTCGTGTCGCTTGCTGTACACCCCTCAAATCACTTCTGTGACAGTTCTGCCGCTGACCAGCGGGCATTCTGACGTCAGATCCGCTACTGGGTGGGGACCGTACGGGGGCGTGGCGGATACGTGGGGGCGGGGGAGCCGCGACCGGCCGGAGGGCGAGCCAGTCCCGCTGGGCGGCCGCGGCGGACCCGGGTGCCGACCGGCGTGGGGGCGCCGGCCGGGCCGGCAGGGAGGGCGTGGTGATCCGCCGACACCTCGGGATCACCACGCCGACCCGCCCCGTCTGGTAGCCCCGCCGGGCGCGTCGGCGCCGAATGGTGGAAATCCACCCCCGATTCCCGTACGGCGGGACGGATGGGCGAGGATGGCGGCGATGGTCTACCGCTATTTCTACGACTGCGAGTTCATCGAGGACGGCCGGCTCGTCGACCTCGTGTCAATCGGTGTCGTCGACGAGTACGGTCGCGAGTTCTACGCGGTCTCCACCGAGTTCGACGACTCCCGGGCGGTGCCGTGGGTACGCCGGCACGTCCTGGACAAGCTGCCCTCGCCCGGCGACGGGGCGTGGCGTTCCCGGGAGCGGATCCGGGACGATCTCTACGAGTTCCTGATCGAGCCGGTCCGGGACCGGCCGGGGGAGAAGCTGGAGCTCTGGGCCTGGTACGCGGCGTACGACCACGTGGCGCTCGCCCAGCTCTGGGGAGCCATGCCGGCACTGCCCCGGGAGATCCCCCGGTTCACCAAGGAGCTGCGCCAGCGCTGGGAGGACCGGGGTAGCCCGCCGCTGCCGGACGCCGCGTCCGACCGGCACGACGCGCTGGTCGACGCCCGGCACAACCTCGCCCGCTGGCAGGCGATGCACGCCCGGCCGGCGCGGTCCTGAACCGGCTCGTGATCGTCCCGCGACGAACCGGCTGAACGAGGCTCGTGATCATCCGTACCGGACCGGGCGGCTCGGCGGATGATCATGGTTATCGCTCCGTCCGCTCCTCCCGAGGCGACGTACCGAGCGGGCGAGCACTCCGTTCACCCCGAAGACATCATCGGTTCAGCCACGCCGACGCTGACCGGGGCGCGGTGGTCCGGGCCCAGGCGGGCGACTACAGTGCGCAATGACGGCCCGCCCCGGGCCGGCAACGACGCCGACGGTCTGACCTGACTTTCACCCTGGGGCTTGACGGGCTCACTCGAAGCTCCTGGAGGAGAAGCAGATCATGCGTATCGGCGTGCTCACCGGTGGTGGTGACTGCCCGGGTCTGAACGCGGTGATCCGAGCGGTGGTGCGTAAGGGCGTCGCCAGCTACGACCACGAATTCGTCGGGTTCCGTGACGGTTGGCGCGGCCCCCTGGAGGGGCTGACCAAGCCGCTCGGCATCGCGGAGGTGCGGGGCATCCTGCCGCGCGGTGGCACCATCCTCGGCTCCTCCCGGACCAACCCCTTCAAGATCGAGGGCGGGGTCGAGCAGATCAAGACCAACCTGGCGCAGCAGGGCGTGGACGCGCTGGTGGCGATCGGCGGCGAGGACACCCTCGGCGTCGCCACCAAGCTGCACGAGCTCGGCGTCCAGGTGGTCGGCGTGCCGAAGACGATCGACAACGACCTGGGGGCCACCGACTACACCTTCGGGTTCGACACCGCGGTGAACATCGCGATGGAGGCGATCGACCGGCTGCACACCACCGCCGAGAGCCACCACCGCACCCTGGTCGTCGAGGTGATGGGCCGGCACGCCGGCTGGATCGCCCTGCACGCCGGTCTGGCCGGTGGCGCGAACGTGATCCTGCTGCCCGAGCGGCAGTTCGACGTCGACCAGGTCGCGACCTACGTCGAGAAGCGCTTCCAGAAGCAGTACGCCCCGATCGTGGTGGTCGCCGAGGGCGCCCAGCCGCTCGACGGTCAGATGGTGCTGCACAACCAGGAACTGGACGCCTTCGGGCACGTCCGGCTCGGCGGCATCGGGCAGTGGCTCGCCGAGCAGTTGGAGGCGAAGACCGGCAAGGAGGCCCGGACGGTCGTACTCGGGCACATCCAGCGCGGCGGCACCCCGACCGCGTTCGACCGGGTGCTCGCGACCCGGCTGGGCCTGCAGGCGATCGACGCCGTCAACGAGGGCGACTGGGGCAAGATGGTCGCCATGCAGGGCACCGACATCGTCCGGGTTCCACTGGCCGAGGCGACCCGGGAGCTGAAGACCGTGCCGCTGGACCGCTACACCGAGGCCGAGGTCTTCTTCGGTAGCTGACGACTCGTGGTGGTGGGGTGGCCGCCGCACCCGGCCCGGGGAGGCCGGGCTCGATCTCTCCGCCGGCTGCGGCCGGCCACCCCCAGCCCGAGTGGCCGCCTGCCCGCGATGGCCTGACGGCTGCCCGCGATGGCCTGACGGCTGCCCGCGATGGCCTGACGGCTGCCCGCGATGGCTTGACGGCTTCCACCTGAGGAGGAGCGATGGCGCCGGGAGCGCACACCGTTGCCGTGATCGGCACCGGCAAGATCGGTGAACTGATGCTCTCCGGGCTGCTCCGGGCGGGCTGGCCGGTCGACCGGCTGCTGGCGACCACCCGGCGGCAGAGCCGCGCCGAGGAGATCGCCACCCGGTACGGCGTACGGGTGGTGGACAACCCGACGGCGGTCGCCGAGGCGGACGTCCTCGCGGTGTCGGTCAAGCCGCAGGACGCCGACGCGCTGCTCGACGAGATCGGCCCGAAGGTGCCGGCCGACAAGCTCGTCGTGTCGCTCTGCGCGGGGCTGCCGACGAACTTCTTCGCCCGGCGGCTGCCCGAGGGCACCCCGGTGATCCGGGTGATGACCAACACACCCGCCCTGGTCGACCAGGCGATGACGGCGATCTCCGCCGGGGTGCACGCCACCGCCGCGCACCTGGCACTCGCCGAGGAGATGTTCCGGCCGCTGGGCGCGACCATCCGGGTGCCGGAATCCCAGCAGGACGCGGTGACCGCGCTCTCCGGCTCCGGCCCGGCCTACTTCTACCTGCTGGTCGAGGCGATGATCGACGCCGGGATCCTGCTCGGGCTGCCCCGCCAGGTGGCGCACGAGCTGATCGTGCAGACCGCCATCGGCTCGGCGGTGATGCTGCGCGACTCCGGCGAGCACCCGGTGAAGCTGCGCGAGGCGGTCACCTCGCCGGCCGGTACCACCATTTCGGCGATCCGGGAGCTGGAGAACCACGGCGTACGCGCGGCGCTGCTGGCCGCGCTGGAGGCGGCCCGGGACCGGGCGCGGGAGATCGCGGCGCAGAACGACTGAGCCGTACGTCCGGTCCGATCCGGGTCCGGGTGCCCCATACTGTGCGCGTGTTCACCCTTGCCCAGGCACGTCACCTGATCGCGACACTGCGCCCACGGATCGACGAGCTGATTGTGCTCCGCGCCGACCTGGCCGAGATGCGGGCCGACCTGACCGACCGGGGAACGAGCCCGCTCGGCGGGCTGGCCGAGGTCAAGGGGCTGGAGGCGCGGATCTTCGGCATCCTGGAGGAGCTGACCGGGCACGACATCCAGGTCAAGGGCTTCGCCCCGGTACTGCTCGACTTTCCCGGCGAGCGGGACCGCCGGCCGGTGCTCTGGTGCTGGCTGGAGGGGGACAGCGACCTGAGGTGGTACCACCGGGTGGAGTGCGGCTTCTCGGGGCGGCGCCCGATCTGACCCCCCACCGGCCTCAGCCGGCGGTCGTGGCCCGGACTCGGCCGGCGGTCGTAGGGCGGGTCAGCCGGCGGCCGACCCGGGGATCACCACCGGCGCTTCGGCGACGGCGAAGACCACCAGGTTGTCCCGGTAGTGCCGGCTGGGCCGGTCGAAGGCGCCGCCACAGGTGATCAGCCGCAGTTCCGGGCCGGGGGTGGGTCCGTAGACGGCGTAGGTCGGAAACGCCTCCTTGGCGTGCCGGCTGGTCCCGGTCACCCGGAACGGGATCCACCGGTCGCCGCGCCGCACCTCGACCCGGTCGCCCGGGCGCAGCTCGGAGAGCCGGGCGAAGACCGCCGGTCCGGTGGTCGAGTCGACGTGCCCGGCCAGCACCGCCGGCCCGACGTCCCCGGGTGCGGTGCCGGCGGCGTACCAGCCGGCCTCGGCGAAGTCGCGGGGGGTGCCGAGCCGGCCGGACCGGTCCAGCCGGAGCCGGGTCAGGGCGGCGTCGACCCGGATCCGCGGGATGCGTACCCGGGTCGGTGCTCCGCTGGGTGCCCGGCGGGTGGCGCCGGCCGGGGTGCCGGGGCAGCCGTCCGGGCAGCCCGGCCCCCCGGCCGGCCCCGGCAGTGCGACCGTCCCGGGCGGCAGGACCGATCCCGGCGGTTCGACCGGCCCCGGCGGTGCGACCGGCCCCGGCAGCTCGACCGGTCCCGGCAGCGCCGTCGGGCGCGGTGCCGGCGCGTCGGCGGTCAGCGCGACGCCGAGGCTCGCCCCGAGGACCGCGCAGAGCAGCAGGTTGACGCCGCCGGGCACGGCCCGGGCCGCCGTCACGGGTGCCGGCGGCGCCGCAGCGCGGACCTGGCGGCCGCCGCGACGACGACCACGCCGAGCGCGCCGACCGAGGCCAGCCCGAGCGGGTACGCCGGATCGTCCGGCCCGGCCGTGCCACCGGCCCCGGTGTCCACCCCGCCGTTCGGCACCACCACTCCGCCGCGCGCGTCGACGCGCAGTTCGGTGGTCAACCCGCCCGCCTTCGCGTCCAGCACCAGCAGCGAGTAGACCGTCCCGTCCCGCAGCGACACGTCGGCCGTGGTCGCCTTCGCTCCGGTCGCCGACAGCCGCAGCGTCGACCGCCCCGGCTCGACCTGGTGGTACGGCGTGGTGGTGGCGAAGGGTACGGCGTCGGCGATGCTCGGCCCGTCGGCCACCGCGACGTCGATCACGGGTGCCCGTACCGACGCCTGCACCACCCGTACCTTGGCCCGGCCCTCGGCGGGTGCCCTCAGGTCGTCGTCGAGCACCTTCAGGCCGAGTTCGGCGTACCGGCCGACCCCGGCGACCGTGTACGCCTCGCCGGACTTCACCGAGACGGCGGTGGTGAGTACCGGCGCGTCGCTGGCCGGCGCGCCGGCCCGGCGCATCGCGACGGCGTACGGCCCGGTCGGCAGCGGCAGGTACGGCGACAGCACGCCGTACCCGACCGCCTTGAACACCTGCGGTTCGGTCGAGCTGCTGGCCGGGCCGAGGTAGACGTCGACGGCGGGCGTGTCCGGCGACAGGTGGGCCAGCCGGACGTATCCGACGGTGGCAGTGGCGCAGGCCGGACTGGCGGCCGCGGTGGACAGGCCGAGGCCGAGGCCGAGGGCGGCGGCCGCCGCGACGATCCGCCGCACGGTCTGGACAGGTCGATCGAGGTGCTCCATCACGCCTCCTGGGATGTGGCCGGCAGGTTATCGGCCCGGCGGCCCGGAATGTCGCACCCACGGTCCGTCCGGCCGGCGGTGGTCGCGAGTGGATGTTCGGCGGGGCCGGGCGCGCCGGGGACAGGGTCCCGAGCACCCGGGGGAGGAGCAAGCCTGCCACACTAAGTGACCCAATCGTTACGCAACGCCAAGGCGACCGTCCGGGCCTGGTCGGACCGGGTCAATGCCCCGGACGGGTGAGCTGCCGTTCGGCGAGGCGGCGGCGGAGCAGCGCCGCGCCGAGCCGGTAGCCGAACGACGCATAGCCGAGGCCGCCGGCCAGGGCGGCGACGGCGGCCAGTTCGGGATACCCGGTCGGCACCTCGCCGCTGCCGACCGGAGACCCGGCGAGGGCGCCCCAGCCGATGGCGACGTGGCCGCTGATCGGCAACGCCGCCAGCAACAGCCCGAACACCAGGGCCGGCGGGCGCGGGGCGGAGAGGCTGACCGCGCCGCCGACCACGATCGACGCCAGCCCCCAGAGCACCAGTACGGCGAAGAGCCTCGACCAGGTGCCGACCAGCGCGCCCAGCCCCACCCCGACCGCGGCGAGCAGCGGAAACATCGCGAGCCCGACGGCGATGGTCAGGCGTACCCCGGAATCGGCCAGCAGGTCGGGGTCGAAGGAGAGCCCGGCCGCCTCGACCCGGGCCCGGCTCGGCGGCGTGCCGAGGCCGGAGGCGGCCAGCGGGATACTCACCGCCGCGTTGAGCAGGGCCAGTAGCAGACCCGCACCGACGGCCACGGTCAGCTTGCCGGGCAGTACCCGCCGAGGGTCGGGCACCGGACCGGCAAGTCGGGCCGGCGCGTAGTCGGCCAGCACCAGCGCGGCACCGAGCAGCAGCGCCAGCAGGTGCCCGACCAGGAACCC
The DNA here is from genome assembly GCF_033446045.1 of Plantactinospora sp. KLBMP9567. Classification (NCBI taxonomy): domain Bacteria; kingdom Bacillati; phylum Actinomycetota; class Actinomycetes; order Micromonosporales; family Micromonosporaceae; genus Plantactinospora; species Plantactinospora sp. KLBMP9567. Next base: position 256,900 of record NZ_JAWQRR010000006.1, read on the forward strand.
GGAGGTGGCGGTCTGCACACCGTCGGTGTGGTAGCGGGCCAGGAGCTGGTCGTCGCCCTGCGGGTCGTAGTTGACCCAGAAGTCGTGGTAGCCCGCGTTGACCGGCATCAGCAGCACGGCGGCGGCGACCAGCAGCACCGGACCGCACCACAGCACGGGGCTGTGCACCAGAACCCGGCACTCCCGGCCGACCGACGCTCGCATCCATCCAGCGTCGCAGACCCGCGGCTCAGGTCAGACCGGTCACCCGCCAGGCCCGGACGACGGTCTGTTCGACACCGTTGCCGTCCCGGTCGACGGCGGTCACCCGGAGGGTGCCGAACTGCGCCCCGGTGGGGGCCGCCGGCAGGGTCGCCAGTATCTCCCGGCCGCCCCGGGTGGTCGCGTCCCGCCAGTGCGCCCCGTCGTCGTACGAGACCGCGACCCGCACCGTGAACCGGCCGGGTCCGGTCGCCCCGGGCTGGTAGCCGGGGCGCAGCACCAGCCGGTACGGCCGGTCGGCCCGGACCGTGTTGGCCAGGTCTGTCTCGATGTCGTAGCCGAGCTGGGGCAGCGGCAGCACCACCGGCCGGTCGCCGTGCGGTCGCCCGGAGCGGAACGTCCAGGTCGTCGAGGTGGCGGTGGAGGTGGTCCACCAGGGACGGCCGGGGAACGAGTCCCGGGCGACGTCGAGCCGGAGCTGATAGCGACCGGTGCCGCCCGGCACGGTGAACTGGGCGGACGAGGCGCTGCTCCGGCCGAGTACCCTGCCGTCCCGGCTCAGGGTCAGCTCGCTGCGGTCGGAGCGGCCGTCGACCCAGCCGTACGCGGTGGCGGCGCCGTCGGCGTACTGCGGGACGGCGACCCGGATCGCGTCGTACGCCCGGTTCACCGGCAGCCCGTACGCGTGGTCCGGAGTCACCGTCGCCGGCACGGCGGGCCGGGTCAGGGCTGGGAACCACACCTCCCGGACCCGCTCGCCGGCCCGGTAGGCCCGCAGCGGCCCCCACATCTGCCCCTGCGGGTTGCCGACCTGGTACGCCTCCAGGATGCCGCTGCTCCGCCAGGCGACGCCCCGGGTGCTGACGCGGTCGGTACGCCGGTGCGCGGCGGTGATGGTCCGGCTGAAGCCGAACCCGGTCGACACCCCGTCCGGATAGCCGGCCCTGGTCTCCCGGGCGACCATCTCCGGCGCGTGCTGGTGGAACTCGGACTCCACCGTGGCCAGCGCGAGTTCGGTACCGCGGTAGTGCAGGTCCTCCGGCACCCGGCCCGGCTCCGTCAGCAGCAGGTCGTAGCGGTACGGCGACCGGGCGACGGCGTCGAGTGCGATCGTTGCCGGCCCGGCCGCCAGCCGTTCCCGGAGCCGCTGCGCCACGCCCGCGTCCACCCGGTATGCCGGCACCGTAGAGCCGTACCCGTTGGCGTAGTGGTAGCCCGGCGTCGGCCCGGCCAGCAGGGCCGCCCGGGCACCGGCCGCACCGGCCGCCCGCAACTGTGCGACGCCGGGATCCTCCGCGCCGCCCTGGTCGAGCCGGATCAGCACCACCGCGTCCCGGGCACCGGCCCTCGCCAGTTCGGCAGGGGTACCGTCGCCGCCGTCGACCAGCCGGGCGCTGCTCCGGCCGTCCAGCAGTGGTGCGCCCTCGACCGCCCGTGGCTCCGGCACCGGGAAGCCGTCCGGGCCGGTCACCGCGGCGGTGAGCGTCGGCGCGGCCAGGTCCCACCGGCTGAAGAACTGGAAGGTGCCGGTCGACACCGGTCGGGTCGGCGCCGCGTACACCCGGCGGATGGTGTCCAGGTTGAACGACTCGCCGGAGAGCAGTGTGGCCGCCGCCGTACCCCGCTGCCAGACCAGCGCGGCCTGCGCGGCGGTGCTCCGGTCCGGGGTGTCGATCCGGATCTCCCGACCGCTCCGGGCGTCCTGCCGCAGCGTCCGGTCCGCCTCGACGGTCAGCTCCGGCTCGGCGAGCATCGTGGCGTCCTCGGCAAAGCCCGACTCCGACAGGCCGAACACCCAGGTCGTCACGGCGTAGCGCCCGGCCGGCAGTTCGACGGTGGCGGGCCGCCCGCCGACGAAGTGCGCCCAGTGCTCCTCGCCGGTGTCCAGGTTGAAAAGCTGGGACCGGCTGTAGAAGTCGGCCGGCGGCCGACCCTGGCGGTCCACCGCCTCGATGGTCAGCGTCCGGGTCGGCGGCACGACGTGGAACCCGATCGGGGTACGCAGCTCGGTGCCGCCGCCCCGGGCGGTCAGCACCCCGGCGTACAGGTTCGGGGCGGTACGGGCCGGGTCGAGCCGGACGACCGCGCTGGCCCGCCCGCCGGCCGGTACGGTCAGTCGGGCCGGCGAGACGCCGATCACCGCCCGCCGCTGGTCGGCGCCGAGGTCGCGGGCCTCGGCGGAGAGGGTGAGGGTGACCGGCCGGCGACCGGGGTTCGTGAAGCCGACGGTGGCGCTCCGGGCCGGCGTACCGGCCGGGACCCGGCCCAGGGCGAGCGTCGCGGTGTCGACGGTGACCGGCTGGTCCAGGGCCTCGGCGACGTCCACCCGGCCGGCGCCCTGGGCCCAGACCGGGGTGTCCCGGTTCTCGACGGCGCTGCTGACCAGGGCCGCCTTGAGCTGGTCGGCCCGCCAGTCCGGATGCCGCTGGGCGAGCAGTGCCGCCGCCCCGGCGACGTGCGGGGCGGCCATCGAGGTGCCGGACATCGAGGTGTGGCCCGCGTCGACCACCTCGCCGAGGGTGGTCCCGGCGGCGCGGGCCGCCACGATGCCGACCCCGGGGGCGGTGATCTCCGGCTTGACCGCACCGTCGCCGAGTCGCGGGCCACGGCTGGAGAAGTCGGCGATCCGGTCCCGGCCGTCGACCGCGCCCACGGTCAGTGCCCGGTCTGCCGTGCCCGGCGTGCTGACCGTCTGCCGGCCGGGGCCGGCGTTTCCGGCGCTGACCACGAAGAGCGCGCCGGAGCTGGCGGAGAGTGCGTCGAGCGCCTCGGTGACCGGGTCCGGTCCCTCGGCGGCCGGGCCGCCGAGGCTGAGGTTGACCACCCGGGCGCCCTGGCGCACCGCCCACTCCATGCCGGCGATCACCCCGGAGAGGTCTCCGGACCCGTGGTCGTCGAGGACCTTGCCGATCAGCAGCCGGGCACCGGGTGCGACTCCCTTGCCGCCCGGCCCGCTTCCGCCGGAACCTGTGCCGGCGGTACGCCGGTCGACGGTGGTGCCGGCGCCCGCGATGGTGGCGGCGACGTGGGTGCCGTGCCCGACCCGGTCGGTGGTCTCGGGGGTACCGGTGAAGCTGGCCGCCGCGCTGACCCGGCCGGCGAGGTCGGGGTGGCTGGGGTCGTAGCCGCTGTCCAGGACGGCGACCTTCACGCCCCGGCCGTCGTACCCGGACCGCCACGCCTGCGGTGCGCCGATCTGCGGCACGCTCTCGGCCAGGTCGGCGCTGACCCGTCGGTCCAGCCACAGCCTGCCGAACCCGCTCGCCAGGGTGCCGGCCCCGGCCGCCGTCGGGCCGGCCGTCGACCGGTTGCCGGCACCGCCGGTCACGGCGGACCAGAAGTCGACGGCCCGGGACTTCTCCGTGCCGACCGCGATCGCCCCGATGCTGGGCAGTTCGCGGTGCCGGGTGGCGCCGTCCGGGGTCGCCGGTGCGGCGGCCCGCAGCCCAGGTCCGGCGGGGGCGCCGGTGAGCAGCAGCGGCAGGGTGGACCGGGCCTCGTCGGAGTAGCCCTCGGCCACCAGGTCGGTGACGTTGAACAGGGCCGGGTCGACCCGCCCGGCGGTGACCAGCGGGAGCGCCTCGTACGGTGTGACGTGCAGGTCACCGTCGCGTTCGGAGAGCTGGAAGCCGAGCCCCTTCCGGGGGCCCCGGTCGTCCACCTCGGCGACCTGCCGACCGTCCGCAAAGGTGCTGAGCCGGACGACGTCCCCGGTGACCAGGGTGACGGTGTGCGCCGCCGCCGGTCCGGAGGGGACCGCTGGCGCGACTGCGCCACCGTACGGCCCGGCGGCGGCCGGTGGGGCTCCGGCGGCCAGGATGGCGACGGTGACCGCGAACGCGACGACCGTACGTGGTGACTTGACCACGAAAGCTCCCTTGACGTGCTGCTAGATCATCGGGCAGCGTCACACTCCGTCACCAGGTCGGTAAAGGATCCGGAGTGAGCGCAACTGCGCCATGACCTAGATGCGCCAGGAGGTTCGGCCGTGCTGAAGTTCGCCGGGCTGAGCGCGGTGGAGGAGTCGGCGTATCTGGCGCTGATCCGGCAGGGCGGCGCCCGGCTGGTCGACCTCGCGGACCGGCTCGGGCTGTCGGAGACCCGGGTACGCCGGGTGGTCGGCGTACTCGAACGCGAGGGCTTCGTGCACCGCACCCCGCCACCCGCCGACCGGGTCGTACCCGTGCCGCCCGATCTCGCCGTCGAACAACTGATCCGGCGCAGGTACGCGGAGCTGGAACTGACCCGGGAGGCGGCGCACCGGCTCGCCGCCGAGGCGCAGGGGCGGGCGAGCAACCGGCGTACCGAAGAGCTGATCGAGATCGTGTCGGGGCGGGCGGCGGTCGGCCGGGCCTTCGAACGGGTGCAGCGCAGCGCGCGGCAGGAGATGCGGGTGCTGGTGGCGCCTCCGTACGCGATCCCGACCTCGGTGAACACCACCCAGCTCGACCGGGAGGCCGCCGGGGTGACCTACCGGGCGGTCTACGACAGCAGCGCGCTGGACGACCCCGAGTTCGCGGCCAGCGTGGCCGCGCACATCCGCGCGGGTGAACTGGCCCGGCTCGCCGTCGGGCTCCCCACCAAGCTCGCGGTCGCGGACCGCACCCTGGCGCTGCTGCCGCTGGCCTGGACCGCGTCGGCGCACAACGCCGCGCTGCTGGTGCACCCGTGCGGGCTGCTGGACGCCCTGGTCGCGCTCTTCGAGACGCTGTGGACCCAGGCGACACCGCTGTCGGCGGCCGGGCCCGAGCAGGTGTCGACGGCGGTGGGCATCACCGCCGAGGACCGGCACCTACTGTCGCTGCTGGTGGCGGGCCTGACCGACGAGGCGGCCGGCGCCCGGCTCGGGATCAGCCGTCGCACCGTCGTACGCCGGGTGCAGGTGCTGATGGAGCGCACCAACTCCCGCTCCCGACTCCAACTCGGCTGGCAGGCCCACGAACGCGGCTGGCTCTAGCGGTCCGCTACCTCGGCAGTATCCGTTCGATGGCGGCGGTGATTTCCGGCGACTCCGGCTCGACCTGCGGCGCGAACCGGGCGACTGCGGTGCCGTCCGGGCCGACCAGGAACTTCTCGAAGTTCCACCGGATGTCGCCGGAGTGTCCACCGGGATCCGCCGTGTCGACCAGCGCGGCGTAGAGCGGGTGCCGGCCGGGGCCGTTCACGTCGATCTTCTCGGTCATCGGGAAGGTCGCCCCGAAGGTGGAGCGGGCGAATTCGGCGATCTCGGCCGGGGTGCCCGGCTCCTGGTCGGCGAACTGGTTGCTGGGTACGCCGAGCACGGTCAACCCGCGGTCCGCGTACCTCTGGTGCAGGGTCTGTAGCCCGACGTACTGCGGGGTCAGCCCGCACTTGGAGGCGAGGTTGACCACCAGCATGGCGTTGCCCCGGAACTGCTCCAGGCCGACGAACCCGTCGTCGGTCAGCGCTCCGATCTGGACGTCGAAGACGCTCACCGGATGTCCCCGCGACCTTCGTCGCCGCGTCCCGCTCGCCGTGCCCGACTGGCATTCACTTTCCGCTCGGTCATGGCCCAGAGGCTACCGGGCGCCGACGTCCACAGGATCGACTTCCCGCCCACTTGCCCGTGGCCGCCCCGTCGACCGTCGGGCCGAGCGCGCGTCGACCGTCGGGCCGAGCGCGCGTCGACCGTCGCGCGGTCACCGGTCGCCCAACCCGTTCCCCTGGCGGCGCCCCCGGTCCCCGCGCACCGAATCGAAACATGGACATCTTGACGAAGCGGTGAACCGCTGAGTAGCGTCGCCTCACTATCTGGAAAGTTTCCTATCAATAAGGGAGACGCCACCATGAGGAGATCCATCCGCCGGGCGCTGTGGGCCGGCGTCGCGGCCACGGTGGCCGTCGCCGTGGTCCCGATCACCGCGGCCCTCGGCGCCGGCAGCCTGACCACCAGCTTCGCCGCCACCTCCGACTGGGGCTCCGGCCACGAGGTCAGGGTCACCGTCACCAACGGCACCGACGCGCCGGTCGCCACCTGGCGGGTCGAGTTCGACCTGCCGGCCGGTACCACCATCAGCAGTTCCTGGGACGCCGACGTCACCCGCAGCGGCAACCGCTACGTGGCGGTACAGAAGAGCTGGGCCGGCGCCCTGGCTCCGGGCGCCTCGGCGACCTGGGGTTACATCGGCAGCGGCGGCTACCGGGCCCCGGCGAACTGCACCGTCAACGGCGGCGCCTGCGGCGGTGGCGGCACTCCCAACCCGACCCCCACCACGCCCCGGCCGACCGTGAGTCCGACCCCCACCCCGACCACCCCGCCGCCGACCACCACCCCGCCGCCGAACCCGGGCGCGCAGAAGGTGGTCGGCTACTTCGCCCAGTGGGGCGTCTACCAGCGGGCGTACCACGTCAAGAACATCCACACCAGCGGCTCGGCCGCCAAGCTGACCCACATCCTGTACGCCTTCGGCAACACCACCGGCGGCCGGTGCACCATCGGCGACAGCTACGCCGACTACGACCGGGCGTACTCGGCGGCGGAGAGCGTGGACGGGGTCGCCGACACCTGGGACGCGGGCGCGCTGCGCGGCAGCTTCAACCAGCTCCGCAAGCTCAAGCGGATGTACCCGCACCTGAAGGTGATCTGGTCGTTCGGCGGCTGGACCTGGTCCGGCGGCTTCACCCAGGCCGCGCAGAACCCGGCCGCGTTCGCCGAGTCCTGCTACAACCTGGTCGAGGACCCGCGCTGGGCCGACGTCTTCGACGGCATCGACATCGACTGGGAGTACCCGAACGCCTGCGGCCTGACCTGTGACGCCAGCGGCCCGAACTCGTTCAAGAACCTGATCTCCGCGCTGCGTGGCCGGTTCGGCTCGTCGAACCTGGTCACCGCCGCGATCACTGCGGACGGCAGCAACGGCGGCAAGATCGACGCGGCCGACTACGCCGGTGCGATCAACAACCTCAACTGGCTGATGCCGATGACGTACGACTACTTCGGCGCCTTCGCCGCGCAGGGCCCCACGGCCCCGCACTCGCCGCTGACCTCGTACGCCGGGATTCCGCAGCAGGGCTTCTGGTCCGACGCGGCGATCCAGAAGCTCAAGAGCAAGGGCGTCCCGGCCAGCAAGCTGCTGCTCGGCATCGGCTTCTACGGGCGGGGCTGGACCGGGGTCACCCAGGCCACCCCGGGCGGTACGGCCACCGGGGCGGCACCGGGCACCTACGAGGCGGGCATCGAGGACTACAAGGTACTCAAGAACACCTGCCCGGCCACCGGCACCATCGCCGGCACGGCGTACGCGAAGTGCGGCAGCAACTGGTGGAGCTACGACACCCCGGCCACCATCGGCGGCAAGATGTCGTACGCCAAGGGCCAAGGGCTGGGCGGCGCCTTCTTCTGGGAACTCTCCGGCGACACCAGCAACGGTGAACTCATCACGGCGGTCGCCAACGGGCTGCGGTAGGCAGCCGGACCCGCCGGGCGACCTTTCCGGAGGGCGGGTGGCGGGGGCCGACTCCGGCGGGACACGGAGTCAGCCCCCGCTCGCCCGGAACGCTCGACCGGAGACCGGAATGCTCCGGTACCGCAACGGCGACACCATCAGGACCGAATCCTTTTCACATGGTGCCAAGGGGACCACCCTGATGGTTCTCCCGTTGTCCCGCCGGGCACGGTGGTGAGACGCGACACCGTTGTCCTGGCCGGGCACGGTGGTGAGACGCGACACCGCGCGTGACGGGCGGAGGGGCGATGCCGACGGGGCCGAACACTGGCGAGTGGGGAAATTCGGGGCCCACGGGTTGGGTGACGCGCTGGGTGCTGGGCACCGCGGTCGGGCAGGTCGTCTTCACCGGGACCGTACGCCTCGTGCTGGCGGTGCTGATGGGCGCCGCACTCGGCGGCCTGGTGGTCTGGTTCGTGCTGCGTCGCAGGCAAGCCCCACCGTCGCACGCCGGCACTCCGGCCGCCAGCACCGCTGGCCGCCGCGAGCGACGGGTACCGCCCGCCGCCGACCTGCCGAACCCGGGACGTCCGTCCCGGGCGGCCGGTGCTCCCGCCCGGCGGCCCGCACCGGCCGTCGAACGTACGCGGCCACGCTTCTCGCCCCGCGCCAACCGCCCGGCCCGGCCGGCTCCGGAGCATCCGGCTCCGGAGCGGTCGGCTCCCGGCCGCGACACCGGGGCGCGGTCCACGGTCGGCGGCGGCGCCGGTGCTCCCGCCGCTCGCCCGGGACCGGTCCGGAGATAGCTGCGGGCAAGCGAACGCCCGGCCCCTAGGGTGTTCGGGTGGTCGCCGCCCTGGAGTTGTATCTCGACACCGATGCCACCCGACGGATCCGAGTGCTCTGGGACGCCCTGGAATCCGAGGGTGTGCAGAGCCTCCGCTCGTTGCTCGGTCAGCGGCACCGCCCACACGTCTCCCTCGCCGTCGCTGCCCGGCTCGATCCGGAACAGGTCGCCGAGGCGATGGCCGGGACGGTGGTGGCCGCGCCACTGCGGCTCTCCTTCCAGTACGCCGGCCAGTTCGTCGGCCGGGTGCTCTGGCTCGGCCCGACTCCCACCCCGGAACTGCTGGCCCACCAGGCGATGGTGCACGAGCGGCTGACCTGGGCCGACGTGCCGGTCAGCGAGCTGTACCGCCCCGGCCGCTGGGTGCCGCACTGCACCCTGTCGATGCGGGTGCCGAACACCCTGATGGCGGCGGCGGTGCGGCGCTGCCTGGAGGTGCTGCCGGTCGAGGCGACCGTGGTCGGCGCGGCGGTCGTCGACCACGCCCGGGACATCGTCCGCCCGCTGTCCTGACCGGCGTACTGGCGCTGGCCGGGGGCGGCGATCGCGATGCTGGGGGCGTTGCTGCCGGCCCGCTCTGCGGCCCGACTGCCGATCGTCGAGCTGCTGCACAACGAGTGACGCCGGTCGGCCGGGCACTTCGCCGGGCGGGCGTGCCGGCGGCCCGGCGACGGCTGGGCCGCCGGTCGGCGTTGCGGTGCAGCCAATCCGTCGACTGCGCTCAAATCGCTCGTCTCCAGTTGGACATGTGCCGGCCGACGTCGATCACGTAGATTGCCCGCGGTCTATCCAAACTCGACCGTGGGAGGACACATGCCTGATCGGTTCAGGACCGCCGGGAGAACCCTGGCGGCGGCCGTACTGGTGCCGGCGCTGGTGGCCGTGGGGCTGGCGGCGCCGGCACCGGCCAGCGCGGCGGTGAGCCGGGCGGAACTGGCGCTGCGTTGGGCCCCGATCCACTACCAGGACGTCGACGCGACCGGCAGCCACGCGCTCGGCGGCCGGTCCGACTACATCACCGGGGTCGACTTCGACGGTGACCTGAGCGGGCGGAACAACTGGGACAGCGCGGGGCAGCCCGGCGCCTCGTTCGCCGCCCAGGCGTACTACTCGGTGCTGGAGACCAGCACGCACTGGTACATCACGTACCTGTTCTTCCACCCCCGGGACTGGACCGACCACCCGTTCTTCGAGACCGAGCACGAGAACGACGGCGAGGGCGTCATGTTCGCCGTCGAGCGGGACGGCTCGGACTACGGGGTGCTGCGCGGGGCGGTGAGCGTGGCGCACAGTGACTTCTACTCCTACACCCCGGCCGGGAGCACCTGGACCGGCGGGCGGGAGAACGTCGACGGCACGTTGCAGATGCAGTCGTCGCCGCACGACTCGTTCCCGCATCCGGTGACCGCGCAGGAGGCACAGGGGCACGGGCTGAAGGCGTACCCGCAGTACAACATCAACGGGGACGGCATCGTCTACTACCCGTCGACGGTGGCCGAGACGCCGAGCAACGGCAACGACCGGGACGTCCGCTACAAGCTCGTGGACATCTTCGCCTCCGGTGGGCTCTGGGCGCAGCGGGCCAACGCAAGCCTCTTCGCCAACCTCGGCACCTTCGCCGGGGACAACTCCGGTGACTGTGGCGTCGGCACCTATTCCTGCTCGACCAACTCGGCGAACGCGCCGTGGGGCTGGGACGACGGCAACGACCTGCCGGGCCGGGGCGAGATCGCCACCGACTCGGCGAAGCTGGCGGCCGAGTACTTCACGATCCCGGGCAGCCTGTCCCGGTCGTACACCTACAACCCGTACGCCAGCGCGGCGGCGGCGCTGCGGGAGGCGGCGAAGACCGCGCCACCGGTCGTCGACTGAGAAGGGCGGGTGGGGCAGCCGGGTTCCGGCTGCCCCACCGTCGGCGCCGATCGGGTGATCGGCCCGGTCGCCACCGTCACCGGTCGATCGCCGCCGCCGTGCTAGCCGATGATCACTGGAGTGGGATCGTAGATCTTCCACATCTGGTTGAAGGCGTTCCAGTCGGTGGTGGCCGAGATGCAGTCCCACTGCTGCAACACCGCCTGCTCGGCGGGCCGCCCGGACGGCGCGGCAGCGTCCAGGCACATGCCGGTGTGGCGGTTCTTGATGAGTACGAACCAGGAGCCGAAGCACTGACCCGTACAGGGCCTGTGGAAGACCTCCTGGGTGAACCACTCGCCCGGGGCGTAGCCGGCGGAACAGTGCGGGTACTGGATGATCGGCGTGCCGTTGGCGTAGAACCCGGCACGCCAGTCGAGCATCAGGCACTGACCGGAGTGCCGAGCCCTGATCCGGAAGAAGCCGCCCCCGCTGTCGAGCAGGTCGAACTCCTGCGAGGCGCTGGTGTTGTCCGGCCAGAGGAAGACACCCTGATGTGTCGCCGTGGAAGCCCACATCACGTCGGCGCGAAGGCTGCCGTAGCCACTCACGAGCTCTCTGCGGTTGGTGTCCGCGTACGCCGGGGTGGGCGCGGTCATCACGATCGACGCGACCACCAGGGCCATCGCGACGGCGAGGCCCCGCAGGACGCTGTTCGTCCCGTGCCCCCCGCGCCGCACGGGTCGCGACCGGTGCAGCAGATCTCCGAGCCCGCCGGGCCGGCTGACCGTCCTGCCGAGGCGTGGTCTGGCGGGGTCGTCGTCCGAGTCGAACGAGGGTAGTCCAGCGCTGAGCATGCTTCCTCCAACCGGGAACGCGAGAGTGGGACGCGGCGGTGCCACCGGCATGGGCGGCGGCCCGCCTGCGCCTCACTGTCCGGCGCCGGCCGGTTGTCCGGCGGGATCCCGACCGAATCCGAACAGGACCCGACCGGCTGCCGACGACGGTTGTTCCCGTCAGACCAGACCGGCTGGCGTCTCAACCGCGGGCTCGACCCGTGCCCCTCAGGACGGCCAGGTCACGACGGCGGAACCAGGCGATGAGCGCGGCCACCACCAGATGCCCGATCGCAGTCAGTGGGCTTGCGTCGAGCACCACCGCGCTGGTGAAGGCGGCGCCGACGAGCAGGCCCGCCAGGCAGAACGCCGCCAGGGCGGCGAGCCGGGGAACGAGCAGGCCGATCCCGCCGGCAAGCTCGAGCGCGCCGACGACGTACCGGAACCACTGCCCCGCGCCGATGTCGTCGAACATGGTCACCATCGACGGATGGCCGGCGAGCTTGCTGAGACCGCCTCCGGCGATGCTCAGGCCGAGCAGGCTCTGCGGAACCCACAGCAAGCTGCGAGGCGTGATCCGGGTACGGGTGTTGCTGGTGATGGTGCTCATCGGAGCCTCCTAGACGTGTCGGTGTCGATACGTCGAGACTGTCGCCGGGAACCGGACACGGGCATCCGTGGCGGCCACCACATCCACCACGGATCGGTGACTCCGTGGCCCGCCCGTGCACGGTCGTCGAGCGCGAGCACCACCTGATGTACTCAGTGCGCTTGCCGCACTGGAACTCGGCAAGTTCCGCCGGACGAGGGCAGTCCAGCACCACACACTCCAGGTCAGCGATCATGGGCCGATCCTGGGCGGCGGGCAGTGATCGGGTCGGTACACCGCCGGCACCGGCAACAGGAGTTCCGGCACGTCAAGGGCGGGACGAGTCGCGGAAACCGCGTCAGTGGTCCCGAACCACCACCAGGCCCCGGCATCGTCGCCGGGGCCTGGTCCGGGCGTGGTCAGGCAGTCGGGCCGAGCTGCTTGGCGAGGCTGACGAACGCGCGCCAGTGGGCCGGTCCGAAGGTGAGGGTGCCGCCGTCGCGGTCTTTGGTGTCGCGTACGAGCACGATGCCGGGCAGGTTGTCCGCCACTTCCACGCAGGACCCGCCGTTCGAGCCGGAGCGGGTCGACTTGCGCCAGTTGGCGCCGGTCATGTCCATTCCTTCGTCGCCTCCCTGATCAGTTCGAGCGATTGCATCCTTGGGAATGCTTCGCTGCGGATCGTCTCCCAGGTCCCCTGGAGGGTGGCAAGTTCCTCGGCCCGATCGACGATCTGGGCTCGCACTTGGTGGTCAAGATGCGCCACCACAGACTTGGTCCGGCAGCGTCGCCAGGATGAACCCTCCTTGAAGCCCAGGGTAGATCCCGACCTCTTTCGGCACCACGAGGATCTGGACGTGCGGCAGCTCCGCCAGGGTTGCCAGGTGCTGAAGCTGCTGCACCATCACGCCTGGCTCCCCGCGCACAGGCCGTCGAAGGACCATCGCGTCAATCACGAAGACGAACTGCGCGGGCGTCTCGGCCGTGAGCACGGCTTGCCGTTCCAGCCGACTCTGAGCCCGCTGTTCGACCTGCTCAGGCATCAGGTGCATGCCGGCCATGGTCGCTCGGGCGTACGACTCGGTCTGGAGCAGGCCGGGGACGAAGGCCGGCTCGTACCAGCGGAGCAAGCGGGCGAGGCGCTCGAACTCGATCCAGTCGCGGAGCCAGGCCGGGGTGCTGTCCAGCTTGGCGAGCTTCTTGAGCATCCGGCTGAACGTGCCGCCGGTCTGGAAAGCCTGGTCGATCTTTTCCACGTATTCGTCGGTCGGCGGACGCTGGCCGGTTTCCACCGAGCTGACGTGTGATCCGGAATAGCCGATCTTGCGCCCGAACTCCTCCTGACTGAGTCGCTGCTCAGGGCGAAACAGCCTAAGCTCGGCGAGGACGTATTCCGTGACTAGTCCCATCGATAATCCCACCTCTGCTCACTGCCGAAGTTGCGTTCCACAAAATCGCTCGCCTGCCGTTCTGACCTGCACAGATGCCGCGAGCACGTATCGACCGTAGTGCACTCCACAGCAGACTGTCACTAGCGGAACCGCTCGGAATTAAAATGGCATGGTGACCGGCCGGGCGGAACCTGCGGGGGCCATCTCACTTCCCCCCGTATTGAGATGGCCCCCTTCCAACTCGGAAGGAGACACGATGCGGAAATCACGTCCGATCCGGCCCGTCCCACTCGTTTTCCGGCACCGACCCGACTGGCGCCGACTGTGGTTGTGGTTGTGGTGCCGGTGCGGACGGCGGTGGTCGTCGTGCCCGTACCGGGGACTCTCGGTCCTGCTGCCGCAGACGGTCCCGGCACCCGACCTGCCGCCCCAACTCGCGCTGCCGACCGTCCCGCCGACACTCGACCCGTCACCGTCCCGGCCGTCGACACCGCCGCGCGGGCGCAACCAGCACCCCCGCTGGAACGCGGAGTACCCGACCCACCGGACGCTGCCGGCGCTGGTCGACGGCAGTCGCGGCACGCTGGGGGAGTGGCGGCGTGGCCGCGCCGGCACCGGGGCGTGGAGATGACGGACCCGGAGTCGCCGGTCGGCCCCCACACGCCGCTGCGGCCACTCTGGCTGTGTCGCACCGACGGGCAACCCTGGCCGTGCGCCGCCGCCCGGCTCAGCCTGGTCCGGGAGTACCCGGACACCCGGGTCGCGCTCTGCGTCCGTCTCGGCTCGTCGCTCGCCGAGGCGTACCGCGATCTGCACGCGCTCAACCCGGGCGGCGCTCCGGCGGCGACGGTGCTCAGCGAGCGCTTCCTCGGCTGGCTACCCGGTCGGTCCCGCCACTGACCCGCGTCGCCCACGGCGACGCTCCGGCACGACCCCTACCCTCAGTTGACCAGGGCGGATATCCAAATACAAGACTGGAATTCGGCCCGTGACGCGCTCACGATTCTGGGCATGCCATGGGACCCTTTCAGTACCCTGCGCCGGGCGCTCTGGATCGGCGGCGGTCAGTGGGCCGGCAAGTCGACGGTGGCCGGAATCCTCGCCGAGCGGTACGGCCTGACGCACTACCACTACGACTACCACGACGCGCGCGGCCACAACGACCGCCGGGTCGTACGCCGGATCCGGCGCGGCGAGCCGGCCGAACCCGACTGGGAGGCGGTCTGGGTCCGTACGACGCCGGAGGAGATGGCCCGGCAGGTGCTGGTGGAGTTCGCGGAGCGGTTCGAGTGGGTGCAGGACGACCTACGGGCGCTCGCCTCGCCCCGACCCGTCCTCGCCGAGGGCTGGGGGCTGCGTCCCGATCTGGTCGCGCCGGTCAGCGGATCGACCCGGCAGATGGTGGTGATGGTGCCGACCGAGGAGTTCCGGCAGCGGCAGCTCGCCGAGCTGCCCCGGGCCGGTCGGCTCGGCCACCAGGTCAGCGACCCCGAACTCGGGCAGCGCAACCGGATCCAGCGGGACCGCCTGCTCGCCGAGGACGCCGTACGCGGCGCCCGCCGGCTCGGCATCCGGGTAGTCGAGGTCGACGGCAGCCGGGATGCGGAAGGGGTCGCCGAGCTGGTGGCCGCGCACTTCGCTCCGTTCCTGCCATAGTCCCGCTCCTCGCCGCTCCGCATTTGGACGTCAGCGGATCGTGCCGCGCCGGAGAGAACGTGCCCAGAACGCTCTCGCGCCGGACGGGAACCGGCCGCGCGGCGGCCGGCAATAACGGGTGTCAGGGAAATCGTGGAGAGGCCGAGACAACGTGATCGGACAGAACTGGGCACCGCCACGGGATCTCTCCGGTGTCGCCGAGGCCGAGGAGCCCACCGACGCTGTGGTTATCCGGAGGTCGCACGACGATCCGGAGGTCTTCGCCGTCCTGTTTCGCCGGCACGCCGCCGTGCTCCTGCGTTACCTCGGACGCCGGATCGGTCCGGAGGCCGCCGAGGACGTGCTGGCCGACACGTTTCTGGAAGCGTTCCGGCAACGGCACCGCTACGACTCCACCCGACCGGATGCCCGGCCGTGGCTCTACGGGATCGCCACCAACCGGATGGGACGGTTCCGACGTACGGAGTTGAGGCAGCTCCGGGCGACCGAGCGGAGCGGTGTCGACCCCGTGCTGGAGGCGTTCGCCGAACGTAGCGACGCCCGGGTGAGCGCGAGTGCGACAGGCCGGCAGTTGGCGGCCGCCCTCGCCCGGTTGCCCCGTGGGCACCGGGACGCGCTGCTGCTGTTTGCCTGGGCGGAACTGACCTACGAGGAGGTCGCAGCAGCTATCGGGGTGCCGGTCGGCACCGTCCGGTCCCGGATCAGCCGGGCTCGCGGCACGTTGCGCAAAGCGCTTGGCGGAGTCAATCCCATGACCGTCGAAGAGGGGGAGCCCAATGGATGAGATGAGGGAGTTGCGAGCAATGCGGGCAGATATTCCCGTTCCAGGTCCCGCGCAACTGGCGAGCGCGGAGACGCGGCTGACGGCGGCGATGGCATCGGCCAGCCTGATCGGGGCAGGTCGGGCGGCTGGCGCCGGGGCATGGCGGCGGTGGTTGCCACGGCCGGCGGTACGCGTCGCGGTGGCCACGGCGGCAGTCGCAGTGGTGGCGGTGGGCGCGACCCTCGCCGGGCTGGTCGGCGAGGCGGGTCCGGGTGAGGGTGGTGGCGGCACGACGGTGGCGGAGCAACTGCCGAAGCTGCAACTTGCAGCGGCTGCACGGGCAACCGGACGGACCAGTTTCGCCTTCAAGGTGTGGGACCAGGAGAACGACCGCGTCCGGCCGCTCTACGAAGGCGCCTACGACCCGGTGGGTAAGCGGGGCTTCGTGGCTATGGTCAACCAACACGGCAATCGCTTTGAACGCCGGGTCGTCGGCGACCACACCTATACGATCCGTATCGTCGACGGTAAGACGGTCGACGTGCGGAAAGAGACGGATTCTGCGCCTATCGGGTTCGGGCCACTGCCGGACGGCGTGACCACTGACCCCGCCGAGATACTGAACGCCCTGGCCGAGGCGGGCACCGTGGACAAGACCGGAAGCACTGGCGGGGTCGAGACGTACACGTTCCAGTACGAGCTCCCGCGCGTGACGCCGGCCCCGACGCAGGTACGCCCGCGCACCGGCTCGCGGTCGAACTTGACCGTGAGCGGGACCGTCGAGGTGCGCTCGGGCAAGGTCAGCTCGGTGACCTACCGCCCGACGGTCTCGGGGACCTCGGAGGCCGTCCGCATGAGGAATGGGAAGATCCCAAGCACCATCGAGTTCTCCAACTACGGCATGCCGGTCGATGTCGAGGTCCCCAACACCTGAGCGTCCCGCACCCGTTGAGTCGCCGGGACCGGGCAACCGGCCCCGGTCGCCTCGTCGCCGTCCGCGCCGACGGTACGGTCCGGCGGGCCAGGTCGAGAACAGCATGTCTTCGACCTGTCAAAGTGGATCGATGACTGGTGAGTCGGGTGGCTGAGAAAGGTTCGATGGAGCGATGACCGGCGACTGCTACTCCTGCCGTTAGGAGACCAACCTCGCCACCGCGTCGTTCGCCGAGCGGCTGCACCTACCGACCACTGGCGTACGGCGCACGCGTTCAACTCCAGCCTGCCTGGCTGGCTGGTCCTGCTGCCCCGGCGGCACGTCACCTCGATCGCGGAGCTGGCCCCTGCCGAGGCTGCCGAGCTGGGCCCGCTGGTCCACCGGCTCAGCACCGCCCTGCACAGCGCCGTACGCTGCACGAAGACGTACGTGATGCAGTTCGCCGAGGCGGAGGGCTTCGGGCACGTGCACTTCCACCTCGTACCCCGGATGCCGGACCTTCCCCCGGAACACCGTGGGCCACGGGTTTTCCACTACCTCACCCGCCCTCAGAGTGAGTGGCTGACAGCCGACCGGCGCGAGGAGATCGCCGCCGCCATCGCCGACCGGCTGCGGACCGGATGATTTCGGGACCGTTGGCCGTTCAGGACTCCGGCCCGGTCGCCTCGGCGACCAGCCGGCGGGCGGCCGCACGGGAGTTGATCCGCACGAACGTCAGGTGACTCCAGGCCGGGTCGGCAGAGGCCGCGAGATAGCGCGCCCGGTAGACCGAATGCCGCTGCCAGGCCCACACGATCACCGACTCGTCCGGGGTGGTGGCGAAGAAGTTGCCCCAGCGTTCCCGGTTGCCGTTCCACAGCTCGGCCCGGAGTCCCGCCCGGCGCAGGGTGCGCCAGACGACCTGACGCATCACCGTGTGCCGGTCCGGATCGACCCAGACGACGGTGTCGGCGCGGCGCCACACGAGGTCCCGGACCGCCGAGTAGTTGCCGTCCACCACCCAGCCGCCGTTCGCGGTCACCGTGTCGACCCGGGCCCGCAACTCGGTGGCGGGCAGCGGTTGCCAGTTCGGCTGGTGGTGGATGGAGTCAAGCTCGACGTACGGCACCCGGAGCCGGGCCGCCAGTGCCCGGGCCAGGGTGCTCTTGCCCGAGCCCGAGTTTCCGACCACCGACACCCGCAGCACAATCTCCGACGGTAACCCGGCGACGGTCCGCCGGACTGTCCCGTTGCCGACCGCTGCCCTGCCGGGCCGAGCCGGTCGTCCTTTGCGGGCCGGTCTGTCGGGAGGCCGGTCGTCCTTTGCGGGCCGGTCGATTTCGCGGGGCTGGCGCCGGGTTGGCGGGCGGCGTCCACAATGAGGACCGATCATCGGAGGCAACATGGACAGCGAGCTGGACCTGCCGGTCGTACCGGATCTGCCGCCGGTCTGGCTGCTGGACGTCGACGGTGTGCTCAACGCCCGCCGGCCGGGGTGGGTCCGGGCGGCCCGCCGGGCCGACGTCTGGTCCCAGGCCGACCGGTGCGAGTACCCGCTGCGCTGGGCCGGTGCGCTCGTCGACCGGATCCGTACCCTGCACGAGTCCGGGGCGGTGGAGGTGCGCTGGTGCAGCACGTGGTGCCCGGAGGCGGACGTGTTGGAGCGGCTGTGGCGGCTGCCGGTGCTCCGACGGGCCCTCGTCTGCGATCCGGTGCCGACCGGTGAGCTGGGCTGGCCGGTCAAGCTGGCCGCCGCACACGCGGTGCTGGCGGCCGGCCGTACCCTCGTCTGGACCGACGACGAGGCGATCCCGGCCGGCGACCGGACCCTGGACCGGGCGGTCGCCCGGGGTGTCGCCCTGCTGATCGCACCTGACCCGGGGCGCGGACTCCGCCCGGCCGACCTGGACGCGATCGAGGCGTTCGCGCGGCAGCACGCCACCACCTGACGGACGGGTGAGGCCACCGTGACGGGCGGCAGAGGCGACCGCGACGGGCGGCAGAGGCGACGTGACGGGCGGCTGAAGCCGACCGGTCTGGCCAGGCCAGGTCCACGGGTTTACCACCTGCCGGGTATGGGGACATTTGCCACCGACGGCCGGGAAAGGCTCCGTCCCTCCCGGCCCGCGTCCCTGAACCTGAGGAGCGACGAACCCGAGGAGCGACCCGATGCCCGAGGATCAGCAGTCCGAACCGCAGCAGCAGCCACCCGGCACCCTCCAGGAGATGCATTCCAAGCCCGACCACGGCGAGGACTCCTACCGGGGCTCCGGCCGACTGGCGGGCAAGAAAGCGGTGATCACCGGCGGGGACAGCGGCATCGGTCGGGCGGTCGCCCTCGCGTACGCGAGGGAGGGCGCCGACGTGCTGATCTCGTACCTGAGCGAGCATGAGGACGCCCGGGAGACCGCGAAGCTGGTCGAGGACGAGGGCCGGCAGGCGGTACTCGTCGCCGGGGACGTCGGCGAGCCGGCGGTGTGCCGCGCGGTGGTGGACCGGGCGGTCGAGGAGTTCGGCCGGATCGACGTACTGGTGAACAACGCCGCTTACCAGATGACGCACGAGAGCCTCGAAGAGGTGACCGACGAGGAGTGGCAACACACCTTCGACGTCAACATCACGGCGATGTTCCGGCTGGTCCAGGCGGCGCTGCCGCACCTCGGCGAGAAGGCGTCGATCATCAACACCAGTTCGATCAACTACGACACGCCGCGCCCGACGCTGCTGCCGTACGCGACCACCAAGGGCGCGATCGCGAACTTCACCGCTGGGCTCGCCCAGATGCTCGGGGAGCGGGGAATCCGGGTGAACGGCGTCGCGCCCGGCCCGATCTGGACCCCGCTGATCCCGTCCACCATGCCGCCGGAGCAGGTCGAGAAGTTCGGCAAGAACACCCCGCTCGGCCGCCCCGGCCAGCCGAAGGAGGTCGCCCCGGCGTACGTGCTGCTCGCCTCGGACGAGGCCAGCTACATCTCCGGCGCGATCATCCCGGTCACCGGTGGCAAGCCCATCCTCTGACCGTCGTCCCCCTGAAAGGAGTCCCGTCATGCCCGCAGGGTCGAGTCCGAAGCGGGAACGCCAGTACAGGCACATCAAGGAGAGCGCGCGCAAGCGCGGCGAGTCGACCGAGCGCGCCGAGGAGATCGCCGGCCGGACGGTCAACAAGGAACGCGCCCGGGCCGGCGAGTCGAAGACCGCCAGCCGCTCCTCGGTCAAGGACGTCTCCTCCGGGCACCGCGGCGGCAAGCGGTCGCACACCGGCGCGCAGGGGCGTACCAAGGAGCAGCTCTACAACGAGGCGAAGAAGCGCAACATCAAGGGCCGGTCGAGCATGTCCAAGGCCCAGTTGGAGAAGGCGCTCGCGCGCTGAGAACCGGAGGAGGGTACGGCTCCACCGGTAATACTCCGAACAGGGGACGATGTTTTCGTGTCCACCGAACTCGCCATCCCCGCCCTGCCCTGTCGAGACCTGGACGACGTCCTGCCGTTCTACACCGCCCTCGGCTTCCGAGGTCGACGCGGTGGAACTCTCCGCCGCCGAGCGCACGGCGCTCGCCACCGACCTGGCCACCGCCGCCGAGATCAGCGCCGAACTGGATCGCTGACCACGGCGGGTGAAGCGGCGACGCGGGCCACCCGGCGTTCCCGGGGCGGGCCGGCGAGGAGATGGCCGGCGACCGCGAGCAGGCCGAGCGCGGCGACCGCCAGCCAGTGACCGTCGCCGAGATACTGAAGGCTCGCCCCACCGACCGCCGGGGCGACGAAGGCCGCGGCCGGGAAGGTGAGGAAGAAGACCGCCTGGTAACGGCCACGCAGCCGGGGCGGGGCGAGTTCGGCGTTGATCTCCGCGTTCGGCGGTGCGGCGAGCATCGCGCCGACGGTCCAGACCAGCGCCGCCAGCAGGTAACCGGGCAGCCCGTCGGCGACGGCCAGGCCGGCGTACCCGAAGGCGGCCAGGCCCAGCGCGGTGGCCAGCACCCGATGCTTGCGGCGACCGTCGATCAGCCGGGGCACGAAGAGCTGACCGATCACGATGAACAGCCCGCCCAGCGCCACCACCAGCCCGTACGCCGACGAGCTGAGGCCGTCGGCGCGCATCGCCAGCGGCATCACCGTCGAGTTCTGCGCGGTGATCACGGCGTGCGCGAAGGTCAGCGCGACGAAGGCCAGGAAGATCCGGTCGGTGAGCGGGGTACGCAGCCCGACACGGCGGGCCGGTGCCGCTCCCGGGCCACCCGGCGAGGCTCCCGGTGCCGTCCGGACCGGGGTCTCCAACGCGGTCCCGCCCCTGGTCTCCGCTGCGGTCGGGACCAGCGTTTCCGGTGCGGTCCGGACCAGTGTCTCCGGCACCTTCCAGGCGATGATGACCGTGGTGATGACGGTGGCCGCCGCGTCGACCAGGAACAGCGCTAGATAGCTCGCCTCGGCGAGCAGCCCGGCCAGCGCCGACGCGCCCGCCATACCGAGGTTGAACGCCCAGAACTGGAGGTTGAACGCGCGGGAGCGGCGGGGCGCTGGCACCACGTCGACGATCGCGGCGACGAAGGCCGGGCCCGGCATCGAGTGGGCGATCCCGACCAGCGCGGCGAGCAGTGCGATCGCCGGCAGGCTGGCCACCATCGCCATGCTCGCCATCAGCGCCGACGCCGCCAGGTGCGACCAGACCAGGGTGCGGCGCCGCCCCCAGCGGTCGGCGAGTACCCCGCCGAGCAGGACCCCGGCCACCCCGCCGAGCCCGTACGCCCCGACCACCAGTCCGGCGAGCGCGTCGCTGGCCCCGCGTGCGTCGGTGAGGTAGAGCGGCAGGAACAGCATGGCGAACGCGCCGACCCGGTTGATCAGCAGTCCCGACCAGAGGAACCAGAAGACTGCCGGCAGTCCACCGGCCGTGTCGCGCAGCCACGCCCCTGCCGCCCGCACCCGTCCTCCGGTAAGGATTGTTTCCAGTAGTCCGCCGCAGTAGACCGTAGAGAAGTGATCGCCCGCTCCGCCAGGGTGTCCCTCGTCACCGCCACGGCCGAGAGTTGAAGATCGCGCACCATCAGGGAGGTAGGTGCCTACCGGCCGAACTGGGACCACTGCCACCCGGAAGGTGCGTGGTCTACCGCCGGGAATATCAGTCGCGGTCGGTGGCGTTCCGGTCTAGCGTGATCGCCATGTTCGGCACGGTCGGCTTCGTGTGGCCCGCAGGGTTCCTCCTGCTGGGCCCCGCCGCCGTGTGCGTGGCGTCGACCCCGTCGCACCAGCCCGGCCGGCTGGATAGCGGCGCGCGAAGCTGACCCTCCTCCCGCACCAGCAGAACCCACGGAGGAGGGTGGCCCGGTTTCCCGGTGCCGCCTTTCTCGGCACCGGATGCGCGGTTCTGGCGCGGTTCCCCCTCTCGCGGTCTGGCACCCGCCCGCGCTCGTCGCCCGCCAACCCCTCTCTCCATTGAGGACAGTTCTCATGGCCAAGAGCCAGTTCGTTCGTACCAAGCCGCATCTCAACATCGGCACGATGGGGCACGTCGACCACGGCAAGACCACGCTGACCGCCGCGATCACCAAGGTGCTCGCCGACCGGGACCCGGCGGTCAACCGGTTCGTCGCCTTCGACGGCATCGACCGGGCGCCGGAAGAGGTCGCCCGGGGCATCACCATCACCATCGCGCACGTCGAGTACGAGACCGCCACCCGGCACTACGCGCACGTCGACATGCCGGGCCACGCCGACTACGTGAAGAACATGATCACGGGGGCGGCGCAGGTGGACGGGGCGATCCTGGTCGTCTCGGCGCTCGACGGCGCGATGCCGCAGACCCGGGAGCACGTCCTGCTCGCCCAGCGGGTCGGCGTGCCGTACCTGGTGGTGGCGCTGAACAAGGCGGACGCGGTGACCGACCCCGAACTGCTCGACCTGGTCGAGCTGGAGGTGCGGGAACTGGTCAGCGAGTACGGCTTCCCCGGTGACGAGGTGCCGGTGGTGCGGGTCTCCGCGCTGCGGGCGCTGGAGAGCGACCCGGCCTGGGTCAGGTCCATCGCGGACCTGCTCGACGCGGTCGACCGGTACGTCCCGGTGCCGCCGCGCGAACTCGACCGGCCGTTCCTGATGCCGATCGAGAACGTGCTCACCATCTCCGGCCGGGGAACCGTGGTGACCGGAGCCGTCGAGCGGGGCTCGCTGCGCGCCGGTGACCCGGTCGAGGTGGTCGGGCTCGCCCCGACCCTGTCGACCGTGGCGATCGGGCTGGAGACCTTCGGTCGTTCGCTGGAGTCGGCACAGGCCGGGGACAACGCGGCCGTACTGCTGCGCGGGGTCAAGCGCGACCAGGTGCAGCGGGGGCAGGTGGTGGCCCTGCCGGGCAGCGTCACGCCGCACCGCCGGTTCACCGCACAGCTCTACGCGCTGACCACCGCCGAGGGCGGTCGGCGTACGCCGTTCCACGCCAACTACCGGCCGCAGTTCTACTTCCGGACCACGGACGTGGTCGGCGCGGTGGACCTGGGCGAACTGCCCCAGGTGGCCCCCGGTGACACCGTGGCGATCACGGTCGAGCTGGGCAAGCCGATCGCGATGGACGTCGGGCTCGGCTTCGCCGTCCGGGAGGGCGGCCGGACGGTCGCCGCCGGCACGGTGACCGCGCTGCTCGACTGAGGACCGGCGTCGGGCGCCGGCCGGGTCGTTCGTCGGCCGGCGCCCGGCACGCCTGGCTGGCCCGTCGACCGGCAACTCAGCCGGCGGTCCGCTCGTCGGACCGCCGGCTGATCCGGACCAGCCGGTCACCGTCGGCGGTGCGGAAGTAGAGCACGTACCGGCCCGAGCGGCGCCGGTGCACGAGCTGGGCGTCGAGCAGTACCCGCAGGTGCCCGCCGACCGAGCCGAGCCCGTGTCCGGTCGCGGCGACCAGCCCGGTGGTGCTGGTCGGCGACTCCAGCCGGGTCAGGATCTCCGCCCGGACCGGGCCGAGCAGCCGGCGGAGCGCTGCCGGCGGGGCGCTCCGGGCCGGATCGGCCAGGATCCCCCGGCACGGGTAGACCACGGTGTGCCGGTCCGGACGGTCGGAGCCGACCCAGCCCCGGGCCGACGTACTCGGCACGAAGAGCAGCCCGGTGTCGCCGAGGTCCAGCGGCGGAAGGTCGTACGTGTTGATCTGGAGCCGGCCGTGCCCCAACCAGCGCATCCCCGGGCGCATCCCGTCCAGGGTGGCCGCCCAACCGCCCGAACTGAGCAGGTGGGTCCGGGACACGATGTCGGCCTCGAAGAGCCGCTGCCGGCGCGGCCAGTCCGGGCGCAGGGTGCGGGTCCAGACCCACTCCAGCAGCTCGGCGACCCGCTCCGGCAGGTCGGCGCCGCGCAGTGCGGCGGGGAGCGGCCCGCTCAGCCCGGCCAGCAGGTCTGCCCGGGCCACCCCGGCCGGCAGCTCCCGGATCCGGCGCAGTTCACCGCCGAACGTCGCCTCGGCGTCCCCGGCCGACGCACCGAGGAAGTCGGCCGGCGTGCCGAGGAAGTCGGGCAGCCAGCGCGGCGGGAAGGCGGCCCGGACGAACGCCGCGCTGAACGGGTCGCCGGCCAGCCGGGCCCGGTACGCGGGGGAGTGCGCGTCGAGCCAGGCCCGCTGACCGGGGAGCGTCGGGTGCCCGTCCAGCGCCTTGAGCGCCGCGACGGTCTCGACCAGCGGGGAGACGGCGAACCGGCTGCGGGCCAGGACGTCCGCGTCGAGCAGCCAGAGCCCCACGACCACCTCCGGTTTCGTCTCCAGGTGAAAAGGTATCTGCTCGCCGGGCGGCCCACCCAGACTGCTGGCCGTGCGTACGTATCGGCAGCTGTTCCGGGTCCCCGAATTCCGTCCCCTCTTCCTGGCGATCTCCGCCCAGGTCGCGGCGGGCACCGTCAACGGGCTCGCCCTCGGCACCCTGGTGTACTCCGCCACCGGCTCACCACTGCTCGCCGCGCTCAGCCTCTTCGGCCCCTCCTTCGCCCAGGTGGTCGGTGCCACCACCCTGCTCTCGGTGGCCGACCGGGTGCCGCCGCGCGCCGCGCTGGTGGGCGTCAAACTGTTCCTCGGCGCCAGCACCCTGGTGATGGCCCTGCCGGGCATGCCGATCTGGGCCATGTTCGTGGTGATCGGGCTGATGGGGCTGGCCGGCTCGATGGGCGGCGGCGTCCGCTGGGGGCTGCTCGGCGAGATCCTGCCCGACGGCGGCTACCTGCTCGGCCGGTCGGTGATGAACATGTCGGTCGGGGCCATGCAGATCAGCGGCTTCGCGCTCGGCGGCGCCCTGCTCACCGTCGCCACCCCACGCCAGGTGCTGCTGATCGGCGCCGGCCTGTATCTCAGCGCCGCGCTGGTCGCCCGGTTCGGCCTCACCCGCCGCCCGCCGAGGGCGGTCGGCCGGCCGTCGGTCCGCCGGACCTGGCAGGTCAACACCCGGCTCTGGGTGACACCCGCCCGCCGGTACGTCTACCTCGCGCTGTGGCTGCCGAACGGGCTCGTCGTCGGCTGCGAGGCGCTCTTCATCCCGTACGCCCCGGAATCCGCCGGGATTCTCTTCGTGGCCGGTGCCCTCGGGATGCTCGCCGGGGACACGGTCGTCGGGCGGTTCGTCCCGGCCCGGTGGCGGCAGCGGCTCGTCACGCCGCTGCAACTGTCGCTCGGGGTGCCGTACCTGCTCTTCGTCCTGCCGATCCCGCTGCTGGTCGCCGCGCTCGCCGTCGCCGCCGCCTCGGCCGGATTCGGCGGCGGGGTGCTGCTCCAGCAGCGCCTCGTGGACCTGACCCCGGCACAGATGCGCGGTCAGGCGCTCGGGCTGCACTCCTCGGGGATGCTGACCATGCAGGCGGTGGCGGCGACGCTGGCCGGCACCGTCGCCCAGTACCTGCCGGCCGGTGCCGCCATGACCGTGATGGCGACGCTCTCCCTCCTGGTCACCCTCCTGCTCCGCCCCCGGCTGCGCACCGCGGCCGACGCCCGTACCCCGGAACTGGCGCCGGTCTGACCCGGGGGCCGGCCGGCTGTCCGTGCCGGCACCCCGTCCGGCGGTCGGCCGGCGGTCGGCCAGCGGGACGTCGGGGCGGGCCGGTTCGGCGGGGCGTCGGGGCGGGTCGGTCGGGGGTGGCTCGACTAGGGTGGGAAGCCCCTCGGTGGAAGGAGCGCGATGGTCGGCGTACGGCGGCGGGTGGTCGGCGTGGTCGCGGTGCTGGTGATGGTGCCGCTCGGCCTGGCCGGCTGCGGCCCGCTCGACGGGCTCGTCGGGCAGGGCGCCGAGCCCACCCCCACTCCTGACGAGGGCCCGGCCCGGGCGCGGGAGCGGGTGCAGGCATATCTGGACGCGATGAGGGCGAAGAGCGTTGCGGACGGCCGCGAACAGCTCTGCGAACCACTGCGGGAGTCCTTCGACCAGGCGGCCACCGGCCCGAACGGCGACTTCGCCAAGCACTTCTCGGTCTCGGCGGCGAAGATCACCGACGTCCGGGCCAACGGTGCCGACCAGGACGTCAGCACGTCGATCACGGTGAAGGTCGGCAGCAAGGCCACCCCGACCAAGGTCCTCTTCACGGTCGCCCGGGCCGACGGGCAGTGGTGCATCGCCAAGGAGACGATCGGCGGCCACACCCCGGCCCCGTCCGGCTCCCCGACCGAGCCGACGTGATCGCCTCAGGACCTCCTCGACCCAGCCGAGCCGACGTGATCGCCTCCGGACGTTCCCGACCCAGCCGAGCCGACCTGATCGCTGTCGGGCGTTTCCGACCCAGCCGAGCCGACCTGATCGGCGCCGCGTCGCCGGCCGCCTCTCGCGGGCTCCCACGAAGCGGACGGGCGTACCTCGCTCCCGGCACTGTGCGGGTCCCGCCGTACGCTTTCTGACATGCGCCATGAGTGGCACCAGTTGACCTACCCCGCGGTGGGCAACACCGCGTTGCAGACCAGTCGGCCGACCGAGGACTCCGCCGAGGACGAGGCGCTCGGCCTGGACCGGTGGCGGGAACTGCCCCGGGCCCAGACACCGCCGTGGCCGGACCAGGCGGTGGTGGACGGGGTCTGCAAGATCCTTCAGAACGTGCCCTCGATCGTCGCGCCCTACGAGGTCGACCAGCTCCGGCAGCGGTTGGCGCTGGTCTGCGAGGGCCGGGCGTTCCTGCTCCAGGGCGGCGACTGCGCCGAGACCTTCACCGACAACACCGAGAGCCACCTGCTGGCCAACGCCCGGACCCTGCTCCAGATGGCGGTGGTGCTGACCTACGGGGCGTCGCTGCCGGTGGTGAAGGTGGCCCGGGTGGCCGGGCAGTACACCAAGCCGCGCTCGCAGCCGACCGACGCGCTGGGGCTGCCGGCGTACCGGGGCGACATGATCAACTCGCTGGAGGCGCTGCCGGAGGCGCGGGTCGCCGACCCGCAGCGCATGATCCGGGCGTACGCGAACTCGGCCGCCGCGATGAACATGCTCCGGGCGTACCTCGCCGGTGGGCTGGCCGACCTGCACGCCGTGCACGACTGGAACAAGGGCTTCGTCAAGAACTCCCCGGCCGGCGAGCGCTACGAGGCCATCGCCCGGGAGATCGACCGGGCGCTCGCCTTCATCCGGGCCTGCGGGATGACCGAGGACGAGGCGCTGCGCACGGTCACCCTCTACTGCTCGCACGAGGCGCTGGCCCTGGAGTACGACCGGGCGCTGACCCGGGTCTCCGACGGCCGGGCGTACGGCCTCTCCGGGCACTTCCTCTGGGTCGGCGAGCGCACCCGGCAGCTCGACGGGGCCCACCTGGACTTCATCTCCCGGATCGCCAACCCGATCGGCGTCAAGCTCGGCCCGACCACCAGCCCCGACCAGGCGATCGAGCTGTGCGAGAAGCTGAACCCGGAGAACGTCCCGGGCCGGCTCACCCTGATCAGCCGGATGGGCAACGGCCGGGTCCGGGAGGTGCTGCCGCCGATCGTGGCGAAGGTCACCGCCGCCGGTGCCAAGGTCGTCTGGCAGTGCGATCCGATGCACGGCAACACCCACGAGTCGTCCAACGGCTACAAGACCCGGCACTTCGACCGGATCGTCGACGAGGTGCTCGGCTACTTCGAGGTGCACCGGTCGCTGGAGACCCACCCGGGCGGCCTGCACGTCGAGCTGACCGGGGAGGACGTCACGGAGTGCCTCGGCGGCGCGCAGGCGATCGAGGACATCCACCTGCCGGACCGCTACGAGACCGCCTGCGATCCCCGGCTCAACACCCAGCAGTCGCTGGAACTCGCCTTCCTGGTAGCGGAGATGCTTCGTGGCTGACCACCCCACCTCCACCCCGGCCCTGGTCGACCTCCGGTCGGACACCGTCACCCGACCCACCCCGGGAATGCGCGCCGAAATGGCCGCGGCCGAGGTCGGCGACGACGTGTACGGCGAGGACCCGACCGTCAACGCCCTCGAAGCCGAGGTCGCCGCGCTCTTCGGGCACGAGGCGGCCCTCTTCGCCCCGACCGGGTCGATGGCCAACCAGATCGCCATCCAACTACTGGTGCCACCCGGTGAGGAACTGCTCTGCGACGCCGACGCGCACGTCGTGACGTACGAGATCGGCGCTGCGGCCGCGATCGGTGGCGTCTCCACCCGGACCTGGTCGCCGGTCGGCGCCGACGTCGACCCCGAGGTGGTCGCGGCGATGATCCGGCCGGACGGCTACCACGCGGTGCCGACCCGGGCGATCGCCGTCGAGCAGACCCACAACCGGGGCGGTGGCGGAGTGATCCCGCTGGCCGCCCTCGGTGAGCTGCGCCGGGTCGCCGACGACGCCGGGATCGGGCTGCACTGCGACGGCGCCCGGATCTGGCACGCGCACGTCGCCGACGGGGTGCCGCTGGCCGGCTACGGCGAGCTGTTCGACACCCTGTCGGTCTGCCTCTCCAAGGGGCTCGGCGCGCCGGCCGGTTCGCTGGTGGTCGGCAGCGCGGAACGGATCGCCCGGGCCCGGGTGATCCGCAAGCGGATGGGTGGCGGGATGCGCCAGGCGGGAATCCTCGCCGCCGCCGGCCGGTACGCGCTGCGGCACCACGTCGAGCGGCTCGCCTCCGACCACGTCCGGGCGGCCCGGCTCGCCGACGCGCTCGCCCCGTTCGGGGTACTGGCCGGTCCGGTACGCACCAACATCGTTCCGCTGGACCTGAGCAAGTGCGGGTTCGACGCTCCCGAGCTGGGTGCGGCGGCCCGGGACCGGGGCGTACTCGTCTCGGTGCTCGGTCCGCGCATCGCCCGGCTGGTGACCCACCACGACCTGGACGACGCCGGAGTGGACCGGGCGGTCGAGGTGCTCACCGAGATCTTCCGCCGCTGACCGGAGCTGCTCTGCCCGTGTTGCGGTGGCCGGGTCGCTCGGCCGGTGTTGCGGGGGCTGGGGCGCTCTTCTGGTGTTGTCGCGGTGGCCGGGTCGCTCGGCCGGTGTTGCGGTGGCCGGGTCGCTCTTCTGGTGTTGCCGCGGTGGCCGGGGGGCCGGGGGCTGGGGGCCGGGGGCCGGTGTCGCGGGGCCGGATCGGGTGCGGGGTCGGCGGGTCAGCCGCCGGTGCGGGTGAAGTGCTGGTAGTCGGGGGAGCGCCATCCGCCGCCCCACTGCCAGCCGGCCGCGGCGAACGCCTCGACCAGTACGCCACCCGGGATCGCCATCCCCGGCCGGTAACCGGAGCGGTCCCGGTACGCCGCCCCGGCGGGTGGCAGCACACGGCCGTCGATCAGGTACGGGTTTTCCACCGGGTTGACGTCGATCGCCTGCCCGTACGCGTGCACGGACCACTTTGCTGTGCCGGTGGAGACCGCTCTGCGGCAGTTGAAGCCGGAGGTGTTGTCGTCGGCCATCGACCGGTCGTCGCTGCCGCCGTACGCGTCGACCGGCTGTAGCCGCCGGATCGGGAAGCGTTCCCGGTAGAGGGTGGCGAAGATCTCGACCACCTGGGCGGTGACCGACCGGTGCACGACGATCGTGCCGACCTGGGGACGGCCGCCGAAGTCCCAGTAGCCGAGCCGGATCCGCCGGAGCTGGTCCGGGCCGACCGGGCAGCCGAGTCGCCAGCTCTCGCCGAGGTCGGCGGCGGTGACCGTGGAGACGCCGTGCACGAACGCGGGGGCCGTGCTCGGCGGGTCGCCGAACCGGCTCGTCGTCGGCCCGGACGGGGTGGCCGACGGTCCGGACCCGGTGGTCGACGCGCCCGCGCCGCCGGTCGGATCGGTCGGCGGGCCGCCGCAGCCGGCCGCCGCGAGCGCGGTCAGCAGCCCGACCAGCAGCACACCCCGCACACGCTGTCCCACCGCCGCCACGCTACGCCGCCCCGACCCGCCACCCAAACCCTCCCGCCCCGCCCGCCCCTGCCCGCCCGCCCCTGCCCGCCCCGCCCCCTCCCGCCCCGCCCCCTCCCGCCCCGCCCCCTCCCGCCCCGCCCCTGCCCGCCCAGGCCGGTGCGGAATGGGGAACATCATCGGGGCCCTGACCCCGACGGGTTTCCCCGTTACCTGTTGACCTTGGGGCTGGGGGTTGGTGGAGGGGAGGGGAGGGGAGGGGGTTAGGGGTGGGGTTAGGGGTGGGGTTAGGGGCGGAAGCGTTTGAGGGTGGCGATGTCGTCGGCGTGTCCCTGGTTCTCGCTCGGCGTCTCGACGACCACCGGGATTCCGGCGGTGGCCGGGTGGGTCATCAGCTCGGCGAAGGCTGACTCGCCGATGCTGCCCTTGCCGATGGTCTCGTGCCGGTCCCGGGTCGAGCCGCAGAGATCCCGCGAGTCGTTGGCGTGCACCAGCCACAGCCGCTCTGCGCCGATCGCCCCGACCAGCGTGTCCAGCGTCTCGCGCATGCCGCCTTCCCGGGCCAGGTCGTGCCCGGCCGCCCAGGCGTGGCAGGTGTCGAAGCAGGCGCCGAGCCACGGGTGCCAGCCGACGGCGGCTAGGTACGGCTCCAGGTGCTCGACCCGGGAGGCCAGCGAACGACCGCCACCGGCGCTCGGCTCCACCAGCAGCTTCGGCCCGCCGCTGGCCGCGGCCGAGTCGAGCAGCGGGAGCAGCGCCTCGCGTACCTGTCGCATCGCCGCCTCGGCGTGCCCGGCGTCGACCGCGCTGCCGGCGTGGAAGACCACCCCGGAGGCACCGATCGCGGCGCCCCGGTCCAGTGCGTGCGCCAGGGTCGCCACCGACTTCTCCACGGTCGCCGGGGTGGGTGAGCCGAGGTTCACCAGCAACGACGCGTGGATGTACGACACCAGCCCCCGTTCGGAGCAGCCGGCCCGGAACGCCGCGTCCTGTCCGGGGTCGCCCGGCGGCAGCGCCCAGCCCCGCGAGTTGCCGACGTAGACCTGCACCACCTCCGAGCCGATCGCGTCGGCGTACGGCAGGGCGGCCCTGGCCAGCCCGCCCGAGGTGGGCGTGTGCGAGCCGACGGGTCGGCTCGGGGCCGGCAGGTCGCCCGCCCCGGTGCCGGACCGGTCGCCCGGCGAACCGGACATGCCGGTGCCGCCCGGAGCAGTGCTGCTCGGGACGGCGGTGGTGCCGGCGGCGTGATCAGAAGCAGGTGATGACAACCTGGGTCCCTGGCGGCACCGGAGTGTTCTCGTTCGGGTTCTGGATCCGGACCGTCCCGTTCGGGTTGAACTGCACCGCGACGGCCAGACCCTGGCCCTCCAGGAGCTGCTTCGCCTGCTGGCAGGGCAGGTCGACCACCCGGGGCATGTTGACGGCCGGCGGGCCGTTGCTGACGTCGACCTTGATCTGCGCGTTCTTCTCCACCCCGGCGCCGTCCTGCGGCGTCTGCGCGATCACCTGGTCCTTGGGCTTGTCGGAGTCCTTGTACGACTCGGTCAGCTCGAGGCCGAGGTCCTTGACGATGTCGCGTACCTCTTTGATGTCCTTGCCGACCAGGACCGGGACGCTGATCGGCGCCTTGCCCTTGCTGACGATGACCGTGATCTTGTCACCGGGCTTGACCTCGGTGCCGACCTTCGGGCTGGTGGCGATCACCACACCCTCCGGCAGGTTGTCGTTGTAGCGGTCGGTGCCGCGGACCAGGACCAGGTTCGCGTTCTCCAGGTCGAGCTGGGCCAGGTCGAGCGTCTTGCCGACCACGTCCGGCACCGGGAAGCGCTCCGGACCGAGGGACAGGGTGAGGGTGATCGTGCCGCCCCGCTGGATCCGGCTCGTCGGCTCGGGATCCTGGGCGAGCACCTTGTCCTTGGCGATGTCCTCGCTGTAGCGGGGGTCCGCGTACTTGACCACGAAGCCCGACCGTTCGGCCTGGGCCTGCGCCTCCGTCCCGGCCAGCCCGGCCAGGTTCGGCGCCTCGGTGTAGCGGCCGAACGCGAACCACCAGCCGGTCATCCCGATGACCAGGGCGAGCGCGACCACGGTCACCACGACCGAGGCCCGACCGGCGAAGAGCCGCCCGCCGACCTCGCGGACCCGGTCGAGGAGATCGGAACCCGGGCCGGCCGCCGCGCGGCGGCGGTGCGGGGTGGTGCGTTCCCGGGGCTGTTCGGGCAGGCGGGCCCAGGCGGGACGGTCGGTGGGGCGTACCGACGAGACGACCATGGTGGGCTGCTGCACCGCCATGGTCGGCTGGTCGACGGCGGGGATCTGCCGCAGTACCGCCGTGTTGGCGTTGGCGACGGTGCCGAGGTCGTCCCGGACCACCTGGACCCCGGCCTGGAACGCGCCCGCGTCCGTCGGCCGGGCACCCGGGTCACGCCGAGTCGCCCGGCGGACCAGCTCGTCGAGGACCGGCGGCAGGCCGGGGACCAGCCCGGAGGGCGGCGGTACGTCCCGGTCGACGTGCTGCCAGGCGACGTCCACGGCCCGGTCACCGTCGTACGGGACCCGGCCGGTGAGCATCTCGAAGAGCACGACCCCGGCGGCGTAGACGTCGGTACGCGGGTCGGCGCGGCCCTCGGTGACCAGCTCCGGTGCCACGTAGGCGACCGTCGCCATCAACTGGTTGCCGCCCTCGGTGTCGGAACTCGCCTCGACCGCCCGGGCGAGCCCGAAGTCGGCGACCTTCACCACACTGTCGACGAGGTTGGCCGCGCCACCGCTCGGCGCCTCGGCGACCAGCACGTTCTCGGGTTTCACGTCCCGGTGTACCAGACCGGCCCGGTGCGCGGCGCCGATCGCGGCGAGCATCTGCTCCAGGATCGCGAGCGCCTCGCTCGGGTTGAGCCGCTTGCGCTCGGCCAGGATCTCGCGCAGGGTCCGGCCCCGGACGTACTCCATGACGAGGTAGGGCAGGCCGCCATGGGTGCCCTGGTCGTAGACGGCCACCACGTTCGGGTGGGTCAACCGGGCGATGGTCTTGGCCTCGTCGGTGAACCGCTCCAGGAACCCGGCGATCTGCACCTGCGCGGCCTGCGCCTGGTTCGGATGAATGATCTTGATTGCGACCGTACGGTCCAGCCGCTCGTCGATGGCGGTGTAGACGGTCGCCATCCCACCACGGGCCACGCGACCGCGGATGCGGTAGCGTCCGTCGATCAGCGAGTTCAGCAGCGTGTCGGCGACCTGTATGTCCATCGGCAGGCAGTCTATGTCTCCAGGGGGCGGCGGCAGAACAGGATGCCACAGCCGACGCCGAAGCGAAAAGTTCGTGTCGCCCGTTCCGCGCTTGGCGGAGATCGCTTCGGCCGGATTTGCCGGTGTCGTCCGGCTCATTCCGGCTGAGTCGTCCGGTTCAGCCTAGCCGAGTGCGCCAGCCTCGCGGGGAGCCGTTCGTCCGGTCCCGGGGGCGGCGTGGCAAGGTGAGCGGGTGACCGAATCCTCACCCGTCGACCCGCAGCCGACCGAGCCGGCCGGCTGGCTGAGCCTCCCGGATGTTGCCGAACGCCTCGAGGTGTCGATCAGCAAGGTGCACCAGATGATCCGGGACCGGGAACTGCTGGCGGTCCGTCGGGACGGAACCCGGGTGATTCCGGTTGAGCTGGTGGCGAACCGGACCGTACGCAAGCACCTGCCGGGCATCCTCACCCTGCTGCACGACGCCGGGTACGACGACGAGGCGGCGCTGCGCTGGCTCTACCTGCCCGACGACACCCTGCCGGGCACCCCGGCGGCGGCACTCGGTGACGACCGGGCCCGCGAGGTCAAGCGCCGGGCCCAGGCCACCGGCTTCTGAGGCGGGTCTCGCCGGATGGAGCGATTCGCCTACCTCGCGGTGCTCGCCGGGTGCGTCGGCGCCGCGCTGTGGCTGGAGCCGGTCCTGCGGGTCAACGTGTTGCGGCGGTGGCGGCGGTTGCTGCTCACCCTGCTACCCGTGGTGGTGCTCTTCGCGCTCTGGGACCTGGCCGCGATAGCCGCCGGGCACTGGACCTTCGACCCGGAGCAGACCACCGGGGTACTGCTCCCCGGCGGGCTGCCGTTGGACGAACTGCTCTTCTTCGTCGTCGTACCCTGCTGTGCCATCCTCGGCTTCGAGGCGGTTCGCGCGGTGCTGCGCTGGCCGGCCGGCGACGAGGCGCCGTGAGCTACACGGTGGCCACCCTGCTGGGGGTGGCCGGCGCCGTACTTGCCGACCTCTTCGTGCTGCGTACCCGGCTGCTGCGCCGGCCGGTGTTCTGGGCCACGTACCCGATCATCGTGTTCTTCCAGTTGATCTCCAACGGCATCCTGACCGGCCGGGGCATCGTCCGGTACGCCCCGGACGAGATCATCGGCTGGCGCCTGGCGTACGCGCCGGTGGAGGACCTGCTGTTCGGCTTCGCCCTGGTGCTGCTGACCCTGGCCGTCTGGGTCCGGCTGGGCCGGGCCGGCGTGCAGCGAACCCCGGCCGCGGGCGAGGGCTCCCCGCTGCTCCGGGTGGTCGACCGGAAACGATCGGACCGTCGGCCCCCGGCACCGCTAAAGCGGGATCGCTAACGGTCCCGGTACCGCTGGAGGGGGATCGCTAACGGTCCCGCCGTCCCTGGAGCGGGAGCGGCAACACTTCCGCCTCGGCTTGACCGAGACCGTTGACGGGGTCGACCGTCAGCCCCGTCGCCGGGACCGCCGGTTCCGGTACGCCACCCCGGCCAGGACCAGCAGCAGGGCCACGTCGAAGAGGGCACCGGGCAGCTTGGTGAGCACGGCCAGCCCGAGCCCGCTGGGCAGCACCAGGAAGCCGAGCACGACCACCGCGACGGCCACCCGGTGGACCCGGCGCCGGACGGACAGGCCCGCCGCGAGCACGGTGACGGCGATCAGCCCGTACCAGGGGTAGAAGATCGGGGAGAGCAGGGCCAGGGCGGTGAAGGCCAGGCCGGTGATGGTCACCAGTCGACGGCGGGCGCGGGTCGGGTCGGGTGCCGAGCCGGCCCGCCCGGCCCGGACCAGCAGGATCGCGAGCGTCCCGGCCAGCGCGACGAGGCCGAGGAGTCGGGCCGCCGCCACCGCGTCGTCGACCGCCTCCGGGCGTCCGGCGAGCCGCAGCAGATATCCGACCGCCATGCCCAGCCCGGTGGGTACCGAGGTCCACTGCACCAGCCGGCCGGTGTCGGAGAGGGCGGAGATCCAGCCGAGGTCGAGGCCGGTGGCCAGAGTCACCCCGGCGAACGCCAGGACCGCACCGGCCAGCCCTCCGGCGGCCGACAGCGCGAGCAGCCGGCGATCGAGGAGTACGCCCGGCGAGCGTGCCCACCATGCGGGCGGTCGCCTTCCGGCCCCGCTGGCCCGCTCGTCATGCGGCATGCAGGCGGTGCCGACGGCGCCGGCAGAGCCCGGGGCGGGACCGGGCCGGACGGTGGCGAGCAGCAGGGCGAACGGCAGCGCCACGATCGCGGTGACCTTGATCGCGACCGCCAGCCCGAGCAGTGCGCCGGTGCCGAGGCCGGCCCGCCCGGCGCCGAAGGTCGACGGCCCGCCGGCTGCCAGGGACAGCGCGGCCAGGACCAGCCCCAGCACCAGGGCGTCGTTGTGCGCTCCGCCGAGCGCGTGGACCAGGACGAGCGGGGAGACCAGACCGAGCCAGGTGGCGTGGACCGGGTCGACACCAGCCGCCCGGGCCAGCCGGGGCAGGCAGCCGGCGACGAGTATGACGCCGGCCAGCGCCTCGGCGCGGAGCAGTGCGATCGCGACCAGCAGTTGGCCGTCGGTGGACGTGGTGACCGCCCGGGCCACCGCGACCGCCCCGCCGGCCAGGGCCACCGCCAGCGGCCCGTACGGGGTCGGGGTGTCCCGCCACAGCGCGGGTACGGCATCCGACCAGACACACCCGCCCGGCAGGACGCCGACCGAGTACGGGTCGACACCGTCGAGCCAGAGTGCGCCCTGGCAGGCGTAGGCGTACGCGTCCCGGCTCCCGACGGGGGGCGCGACCAGCAGCGGAGCCGCCCAGAGCAGCCCGGTACCCAGCAGCCAGCCCAGCGGCACGCTCGCCGGCTCGCGCCGCACCCGTACGCCGAGCCGCCACCAGATGCCCGCCAGCGCCACCAGCCCGGTGACCCAACCGCCCAGGCCGAGCCAGTATCCCCAGGTGGGCGGCACCGGCGCCGCCTCGGCGGCACCCGCCGGCAGTGCTCCCGCCGCACAGGCGCTGGCCGCCAGCGTCGCACTGGCGGCGAGCCCTGCCATCCGGAGCCGGCTGGGCCGATCCGGGGCGGGCGTTGCGACGGGTCGCACGAGACCAGCATCTCCAGTCGCCGGTACGCCGGACGGCCGGTTTCGCCCGGGAGGCCGGAAAGACGGGCGGTCAGGACCGGGGAACGGAACCCGTCACCACGGGGAGAGCCGGTCGCGACGGGGGCACGTGGAGGAGAGCCGGTCGCGACGGGCGCCGGTGGAGGAGAGCAGGTCGCGACGGCAGAGGGGGCGGCTTTCGTGCCCTGCCGGCTCAGTCCTTCCCTGTCGGCTCAGTCCTTGCGGCGGGTAGCCACGACGGCGAGGTCCACCAGTACCTCGCGGGCTTCGGCCTCCAGATCGACGCCGACCAGCGCCGCCAGCGCGGTGTCGGTGAGCGTGGCTATCCGCCGCTCGGTGCGGTCGAGTGCCCCGCTGCTGGTGATGATCTCGCGCAGGACCTCGATGCCGGCCCGGTCTAGTCCGGGGTCGCCGAGCCGGCGGTCCAGCAGTTCCCGTCCGGCCGGGGTGGTCGCCTCCAGGGCTGCCGCCACCAGGTAGGTACGTTTGCCTTCCCGCAGGTCGTCCCCGGCCGGCTTACCGGTCTGGCCGGGATCGCCGAATACGCCGAGTACGTCGTCCCGGAGTTGGAACGCCTCGCCCAGCGGCAGCCCGTACCCCGAATACGCGGCCCGCAGCTCGGCGGGCGCGTCGGCGAGCGCGGCGCCGAACAGCAGCGGTCGCTCGACGGTGTATTTCGCGGACTTGTACCGGGCGACCTTGCTCGCCCGGTCGACCGAGGCGTCCCGGGTCGCCTGGGCGAGCACGTCCAGGTACTGCCCGATGGTGACCTCGGCACGCATCTCGTCGAAGACCGGTCGGGCCCGGCTGACCACTATCGGGTCGAGGCCGCTGTCGTGCAGCAGCTCGTCGGACCAGACCAGGCACAGGTCGCCGAGCAGGATGGCGCTGGACTCGCCGAACCCGTCCGGTTCGCCGCCCCAGCCGGCCGCCCGGTGTTGAGCGGCGAAGCGGCGGTGGATCGACGGCTCGCCGCGCCGCGTGTCGGACCGGTCCATCAGGTCGTCGTGGATCAGGGCGCTCGCCTGCACGAACTCCAGTGCGGCCAGGCCGCTGACGATCTCGTCGGAGTCGAGCCCGCCCGCCCCCCGGTAGCCCCAGTAGCCGAACGCCGGCCGCAGTCGCTTGCCGCCACCGAGCACGAACGCCTCCAGCGCGTCGGCGACCGTGGCGAGCCCGTCGTCGACGCCGGTCATCCAGGCACGTTGTCTGACGAGGAACCGGGCCAACGAGTTGTCGACCCGCCGGCGCAGGCCAGCGCGGTCGACCGGTGGGACGGGGGCGGATGCGGTCACGCCATGACGCTAGTGGATCGACCATCCGAGTGTGTGGTGCGGCTACGCCACCAGCTTCGGGCCGTGGCCGGCGTCACCGACTCATCCGACTGTCCGCCCTGCTCGCAAGCATGATCGATCCGCTTGCTGCCGATGCGGCCCACCCCTTCCGGCAGAGAGGTTGATCGATGAGTACCCGGCGGCGGAGCCGCCGACGATCAGCCGGGCGTGCCCCGCCACGCCGGCTGAAAGATCGGCTCATGGCCGTCCGGCACCGGCTCACGGTCATCGGCTCGGGGCATCCGGCGTGCCTCGGGCGACGCCGGGAACGGCTCATCGCCGTCCGACCCGCCCCGGTCGACTGGACGGGCGTATGAGGTCATCCGGCCAGAGCTGCCGGCGGTGCCGCGGGCAGGTAGCGACGGGCGGCTGCCGCCAGCGCCGCGTGCCGTCGGCCGGCAGGCTCCGTCCGGTACGCCGCGAGCCGCCGGCCGACACCGGCCAGTTCGGCCGCCGCCCGCGCCGACCCGGACCGTACGGTGTCGAGCAGCGCCCCGTCCGCCACCTCAGCGGCCCGTTCCCACTCGCCCAGGTCGAGATAGGCGCGGGCCAGCCAGGCGCCGTAAACCGCCGCCGTCCTCGGCTGTCCAGGTCGGGTCAGCGCGGCGCGGAGCAGCGGCTCGGCACGCAGCGGGCGGCGTAGCGAGGCAAGGCAGCGGCCGGTCATCGCGGCGAATTCGCCCTCGTCCAGCCAGTAGAGCCAGGCCGGTTCCCGGGGCGGCTCGCGTCGTCCGGCCGCCCGCTCGGCGGCGCGCAGCGCGGCGTACGCGGGCCGGTGCCGCCCGCACCGCGCCGCGCCGAAGGCGATCCGGTGCAGCAGCAGCGCCCGCAGCCCGGCCGGGGCGGTACGCCGGGCGCCGAGATATCCGGTACGGGCGAGCAGCAGGCCGCCCCGGGCGTCGCCGAAGGCGCTGAGCAGGTGGCTCGCCGAGCCGAGTATGTGCGCGCCGAGGCTCCGGTCACCGGCACCGGCGGCGGCGGCCAGCGCCAGCCGGTAGGCGCGGAGTGCGGCACCGACCTTGCCCGCGTCGGTGTGCAGCCAGCCGACGAGCTGCGCCGCCTCGGCGACCAGCGGCAGTGCCTGCCGCCCGGGGCGGCCGGTCGCGCACCGCGCCGTCGTCAGGGTGAGCCGGCCGGCCGGGGACGACAGGAGGTCCTCTCCGCCCACTAGGTCGTCGAGCCGCCGCACCCCGGCGACCCCGGCCGCGTCGAGGGGCAACTCGGGCGCCTGCTCGCCAGCCCTTCCCGACCGGCCCGAATCCATCCACGCCGGCCCGCCGGAGACCGCTCGGATCGGTTCGACCGAGACCACTCCGGTCGGTTCGACCGAGGTCGCTCGGATCGGTTCGACCGGGATGGTGATCGTCGGTCCGACCGGCCCGTCCGGATCGGTGAGCCAGGCGTGCGCGGAGGTCAGCAACTCCTGCCGGGCCCGGACCACGCCCGGATTTCCACCGTCTCTGCCCTCTCCGCCGCCGGCCGTCGTGGGCCGGCTCGCGGCGGCCGCGACCGCCAGCTCTTCGACGGGCACTTCGAGTACGGCCGCCAGCCAGTTCAGCCAGAACTTGCCGGGCACCCGCTGCTGCCGCTCCCACCGGGACACCTCGTGCCGGCTGACCGTCGGTACGCCGGAGGCGGCGCAGAGCTGCTCGGCCACCCGGAGCTGGCTCCAGCCTCTGGCCAGGCGCAACTCTGTCAGCAACGTGCCGAGTGAACCCGGCCCGGCGCGGCGGCGGGACGCGGAGTCGTGCGGGTGGTGTTCGGGTCGGGGCATGGGCGGTCCTTCGACGGGTGACGATCTGACGAACCTGCTGCTGACCCCCGCGCACGACCCCAGACCGGCGAACCGCCCTCCCTGCGCGGCTCAATTCCTACCGGCTGGGTACGACGTTCTGCCCCGACATCTCATCAACTCGGGTCGTGGCGTGGTCGTGACTTCTCACCGTGTCGGGGACTGCGGACCTCGGTCGGTCCAGGCAACGAATCTCGCGAACATCTCGGCCAGATTGGGATCCCTACTCGGATTCAGCGCGTTCAGATCGGTCATCGCCTCGTGGAGCACGGCCACCATGAGGATCGACAGGGCAGCCGGCGCGAGTTCGAATTCGCCCCGGAGGAGCAGGCGTGCCATCGGACATGGCCACGGTGCGGCGCAGGTGCGGCAGAGCCAGAGCGGCCGAGTCGGTGGATGTGGATGGATTTGAGGTGGCAGGCGGTCGAAGACGGGCGAGTGGTTGGCCGGAGTCATACCTCTAAGGTGCCCTCTGCCGTTGACCTTAGTCAAGGGATGGGGTCAACGATCTAGCGTCCGTGGTGTGGAGCCTGAGCTTGTCGGAGCACACGAGATCCGTGTCATGCTCGGCGGCATCAGCAAACAGCGAGTGCACGTGATTACCAGCCACCGCAACTTTCCCGAGCCGTACCAAGAACTGGTGATGGGGAAGGTCTGGCGCAAGTCAGATGTCGAGGCGTGGATCCGGCAGCACCGCCCTGACCTG
Source organism: Plantactinospora sp. KLBMP9567 (assembly GCF_033446045.1). NCBI lineage: Bacteria > Bacillati > Actinomycetota > Actinomycetes > Micromonosporales > Micromonosporaceae > Plantactinospora > Plantactinospora sp. KLBMP9567. Next base: position 296,771 of record NZ_JAWQRR010000006.1, read on the forward strand.
GTCACGGACTGAACGCCCGCCTGCGGTCCGGTTCGGGGTGCGGTTCAGGGACGGATGGGGATCATCCCCGATCACGCCACCGCGCCACCGACCTAGCGTCGGAGGGCATGTCCGCTTCCGTACGTCAGACCGATGATCCTCGGGGCAGCCGGATACCGACTCGGTGGACCCGACCGGTGCAGAACCTGACCCTCGTCTGCTCGCTTCTCTTTCTGGTCGGCACGGCGCTGCAGAACTTCGTGATCATCGACCTCCGGGCGATGGAGGAGATGATGCGGCTGGCCGGCTCGACCGAGGCGCAGGCCCACGCCGACGCGCCCGGCTTCCTGACCGGGTTCCGGATCGTCGGCTGCGTCTACCTGGTCGGCAACGCCGTCGGCCTGCTCGCCAGGACCGGACGGGCCTGGGTCTTCTGGACGGTGCTGGCCGTGAACGCGACCCAGGCGGCCGGACTGGTGATGATCCCGCCGGAGGTCTTCGAGGCCACCCGGGACCGGTTCGGCGTGCCGGGGTTGCTGCCGTCGTACGTCACGGACGGCGGTGCGGCGGTGCTCACCGTCGTACTGCTGGCGGCCCTGGTGCGGTACCGGCGGCCGTGGGCGTACGCGAGGACTCCGGCACCGTAGCTCCCCGCCCCGCAGCCGGTACGCGTGCTGGCCCCGGGGGCCAAAGTGCTGGCCCCGGGGCCAGTGGGCTGGCCCCTCCCCGCTGGCCCCTCCCCGCTGGCTCCTCCCCGTCGGCCCGATCCGCTGTTCGATCGGAGGCGACGGCCACCGTCGACCGGTACGCCTCCCCGAGGCACCGGCCGGCACACCGGTGACCGTCGATTTCGATCGACCGCCGAGGAGTGCCGCCGTGCACACCGAATTGCCGTTCGACCCGGAGAACCCGCCCGACGAGCCGCCGCCGGAGGTGGTGCAGCCGATGGCCTGGCGGCTGGCGGTACGCCTGCACCGGGAGCACAGTCCGCTGCCGGCCGGGCCGGCGGCCCCGGTCTCCGGCCCGGCCGGGCCGAACGTCTGCCGCGCCTGCGCCGATCCCTGGCCCTGCCACGGCAGGCAGATCGCCGTACGCGGACTGCTCGCCGCCTGTCGGACTCCCGACGCCCATGGTGATCCTTAGATGGGATAAGAAAAGCGGACTCCGCACCCCGAACGGGACCGAATGGTGCAAGACCGAGCCGGCCCGACCGGTAGAGTCGCGGCGTGGCGCTCGGTCTTCCCTCTGTCCTCCCCGACTCGCGGCCGTCGATCGGGGACCTCGTCCGTGGTCCCGCGCCGACCTTCTCGTTCGAGTTCTTCCCGCCGAAGACGGAGAAGGGCGAGCGGCTGCTCTGGCAGGCGATCCGCGAGCTGGAGTCGCTGCGCCCGTCGTTCGTCTCGATCACCTATGGTGCCGGCGGGACGACCCGGGACACCACCGTCGCGGTGACTGAGCGGGTCGCGACCGAGACGACCCTGCTGCCGATGGCGCATCTGACCGCGGTCAGCCACTCGGTCGCCGAGCTGCGCAACGTGATCGGCCGGCTGGCCGGTGCCGGGGTGCGGAACGTGCTCGCGGTGCGCGGCGACCCGCCGGGCAACCCGATGGGCGAGTGGGTGCAGCACCCGGCCGGCGTACTCTATGCCGAGGAACTGGTCCGACTGGTCCGCGAGGCGGGCGACTTCAGCGTCGGGGTGGCGGCGTTCCCGTACAAACACCCTCGGTCGCCGGACATCGCCACCGACACCCGGTACTTCATCCAGAAGTGCCGGGCCGGGGCCGACTTCGCGATCACCCAGATGTTCTTCGACGCCGACGACTATCTCCGGTTGCGCGACCGGGTGGCGGCGGCCGGCTGCGACACCCCGATCCTGCCCGGTGTCATGCCGGTCACCCAGCTCAGCACGATCGAGCGTTCCCAGCAGCTCTCCGGGGCGCCGTTCCCGCCCGCGCTGGCCGCGCAGTTCGAGCGGGTCGCCGACGATCCGGAGGCGGTCCGCCGGCTCGGCGTCCAGCAGGCCAGCGAGATGTGTCGCCGACTGCTCGACGAGGGTGTGCCCGGCATCCACTTCATCACCCTCAACCGGTCGACCGCGACCCGCGAGGTATGGCAGAGCCTCCAGGCCGGCGTCGGAGTCTGAACGGATGCGGCCCGAGCCGGTGCCGGGCCCGTGCGGCGGCATCCGACGCCAGGCCGGCCCCGCCGTCGACCCGGATCCGGCCCCGCAGGCGCGACCTGGGCCGCCGTCCGACGGTTGAGCCAGCGTGGGCAACCGGTTGACGTGGGACGAGTACGCCGACAAATGGGCGCGGCTGCACGGCGGCTTCGACCCCCGGATGGCCACCACCTCGGTGCGCCGCTGGCTGCGGATGTCGTACGTCCTGGGCTGTTTCCTCGCCCGGCTGCACGTGTCGCCGACCGCGGTGACGGTGCTCGGGGTGCTGCTCTGCATCGGCGTACCGGTGGCGGTCGGCCAGTCCCGGCCGGGGCCGGTCGGGCCGCTCCTGGCGGCGGGGTTCGTGCTGCTCGCCGCCGTGGCGGACAGCATCGACGGCGCGGTTGCCGTGGTCACCGGCCGGACGACCCGGCTCGGGTACGTCTACGACTCGCTGGCCGACCGGGTCGGCGAGGTCCTCTGGCTGATCGCCTTCTGGCTGGTGGGCGCCCCCGGTGTACTGGTGGTGGCCGCCGGAGCGCTCTCCTGGTTGCACGAGTACACCCGGGCGCGTTCGGTCTCGGCGGGGATGAAGGAGATCGGCACCGTCACCGTGGGGGAGCGGCCGAGCCGGGTCAGCGTCGCCGTGGTGGGACTGCTGGTCGCCGGGGTGGCACATCTGATCATGCCGGAGCTGGCGGCCGGCACGATCACCGTGGCCACCGCGATCTGGGTGCTGCTCGGCTTCTTCGGCATGGTCCAGTTGCTCTCGGCGGTGCGCCGGTCGCTGGACACCGGCAAGGAGCCGGCGGGCCGGGGGCCGGGCGGTAGTGCGCCGGTTGGGCAACCGTCGGCTGCCGGTCGGCCGGTCGGGGTGGAATCCTCCGGTCGGCAGCCGATCGGGGAGGAGCCGACCGGCACCGATGTCCCCGGCAAGGAGTTGGCCCGCCGCGAGCCGACCGGAGTCGAACTGAGCCGCCGCGAGCCACCCGAGTGACGGCGGCGAGCCACCTGGATGATGGCCGCGAGTGACGGTCGCGATCAGGCCCGGCCGATCTCGCCCGCGACGATCTGCGCGGAGAGTGCCACCAGCGGCAGTCCGCCGCCCGGGTGGGTGGAGCCACCGACCAGGAACAGACCACGGGCCGGACCCCGGTTGGCGGGCCGCAGCAGCCCGCCGACACTGCCGTGGATCGCCCCGCCCGGGGCGCCGGCCGTGCTGGCCAGGTCGTCCGGGGTACGCGTCTCGCGGAAGACCAGCCGGTCCCGCACGTCCACACCACGGTCGGCGAGGACTTCGAGGACCCGGTCGGCGTAGGCGTCCGCCAGCCCCGGCCGGCGCCAGTCGACCCCGCCCAGCGTCCGTCCCTGCCGGGGCGCGTTGACCAGTACGAACCATGCCTCGTGCCCGGCCGGCCGGACCAGTGGATCGTCGGGCACGCTGACGAACACCGTCGGGTCGGCCACCGGGCGGGCCGGTACACCCCGGCCGGGGTCGCCGAAGACCGCGTCGAACTCGGCGTCGTAGTCGGCCGGAAAGAAGACGTTGTGGTGGGCCAGCCCGGATTCACCGCGTACTCCGAGCAGCAGTACGAAGCCGGCCAGGCTGCGGTCGGTCAGCCGGGCCAGCCGATCCGGGGTCGGCAGCAGGTCCCGGTAGAGGGTCAGCGCGTCGGTGTTCGCCACCACGACGTCCGCCGGTACCGGGTTGACGGCGCCGGCCAGCCGTACCCCGTGCACCCGACCGCCGGCCGCGTCGATGCCGGTGACGGTACTGCCGGTCGCCACCACCACACCCAGGTCGAGGCAGCGGGAGAGCAGCGCGTCGGCGAGGGCGCCGAGCCCGCCGCGCGGATACCAGCCGCCGAAGGTCAGTTCGGCGTACGGGATGGCGGCGAGCGCGGCCGGTGCCCGGCGCGGATCGGCGCCGGTGTAGGTGGCGTACCGGTCCAGCAGCATCCGGAGCCGGGGATCGCGCAGGTGGCGCCGGCCCAGGTCGCGCAGCGTCCGACCGGGGGCGATCGCGGCCAAATCACCGAGCCGCCAGGAGAGCTTCGCCAGGTCCCGGGGGGAGTCGACGGGCCGGCGCAGCACGTCCCGCCAGGAGGCCGTCCAGACCCGCTCGGCGCGGCGCCACAGCCGTCGCCAGTCGTCGGCGGACTCCGCGCCGAACCGCTCGGCGATCCGGGCCGCGAAGACCTCGGGATCGGCGCACGAGTCGAGCACCGTTCCCGGACCCGCCCGGCCCGGCGCCGGCCTGTCCACCGCCGGCCCGTGCAGCGGTGGTTCGATCGACGACGGTGGGAAAACGTGCCGGACGATCGGGTCCAGCGGCATCAGGTCGAGGTACTCGTCCAGTTTGGCGCCGGTCGCCTCGAACAGGTCGGCGAAGACCTGCGGCAGGGTGAGCAGGCTGGGACCGGTGTCGAACCGGAACGTCCCGACCGGCGTCTCCCGGACGTACCGGCCGAGTTTGCCACCGACCACATCGGACCGCTCGTAGACGGCGACCTCGTGACCGAGTGCCGCTAATCGGGCTGCGGCGGCCAAACCGCCCACGCCCGCGCCGATGACGACCACCCGACTCACGTACGCCCCCTCGTCACGGTCAACCGCCGTCGCCGTACCGGTGGCCGGAGCGGCGCGCGGGTGCGTACCCGTCGCCGGCTCGGCGCGCCGACCGTCCCCTCCACGGATCAGCGCACCGGTCGGCCCCGCCAGGTGAGCCGCCCCCGCCTTCGCAGATGGTACGACCGGAAGGTGAGCCAACCGAGGACCGCGACCGACAACGGATGTGTCAATGCGTCCGGCCAGCCCCGGCCGCCGGTCGCCCGGGCGCTGACCAGGCGTCCGAGTACCCCGAGCAGATAGCCGAGCAGCGCCGCCAGGGCAGCCGTCGGCGCGCCGGCCAGTGCCGCGCCGACGGCGAGCAGCGGCGGCACGGCGTACAGCAGGAGCAGCAGGAGCACGACGGCGGTGGCGCCGGCCGGCGACCCGAACGCGGCCCAGAGCGACTTGGTGTAGCCGTCCCGCAGCTCCGGCCAGGAGCCGTACATCCGGCACTCGGCCAGCCGGGAGCCGTCGGCCAGCGCGATCCGCCCGCCGGACCGCTTCACCGCCCGGGCCAGCTCGATGTCCTCCAGCACCCGGTCCCGGACCGCCGCGTGCCCACCGGCCCGCCGGTAGCCGGCCCGGTCCAGCACCATGAACTGGCCACCGGCGGCGGCCAGGCTCGGCCGGGGCGAGCGCTCCATCGCCGCCAGCGGCAGGAAGGTCAGCCAGAGCCACTGCAACAGCGGCTGGACCAGCCGCTCACCCGGCGAGCCGGCCACGATCCGGGGGTACGGGGAGAGCAGCACCGCCGAGGCCGACCGGAGCGTGTGCACGGCGGCGGCGACCGCGTACGGGCCGAGCATCACGTCGGCGTCCACGAAGACCAACACCTGCGCCCTCGCGTCGGCCCGGTCGGCGAGCTGCTGGCAGGCGTACGGCTTGCCGAGCCAGCCGGGCGGTGGCGGCGCACCGCCGAGCAGGCGTACCCGGGGATCGCCGGCCGCGACCGCCCGGACCACCTCGGCGGTGCCGTCGGTCGACCCGTCGTCGAGCACCACGATCTCCAACTCGGGTACGCCCCGCTGGGCGAGCAGCGCCCGCAGGCACGGTCCGACCCGGGTCGCCTCGTCGCGTACCGGCAGCAGCACCGCGACCGGCTGGTCGGTGCGGGCGGCGCCGGGCGGGGGACGGCGCAGCCAGCGGGTGGCGTTGAGCCAGGCGTGCCCGGTCAGCAGCCCGACCACGGCGGTCAGCGCCCAGCCCAGCAGCGTGCCCGTCATGCCGGCGGTCCGACGGCGGTGGTCGGTGCCCAGCCGGGCGGCGTGCCGGTCATGCCGGCGGTCCGACGGCGGTGGTCGGTGCCCAGCCGGGCGGCGTGCCGGTCATGCCGGCGGTCCGACGGCGGTGGTCGGTGCCCAGCCGGGCGGCGTGCCGGTCATGCCGGTGCGGTGGCGCCGCTGCGGGACCGCCGTCGCCGTCGGGCCAGCCGCACCGCGAGCGGGCCGGCGACGACCGCCATGGCCAGCCCACCCCAGCCGGCCGAGGCGGGCAGGCCGAGGAAGACCGCGTGCGCGAGGATGCTGCCGGCGTAGGTCCAGAGGTAGAGGGCGTACATCGGGGCGTCCCGGACGGCGGCGAGCCCGGCGGTCCGGCCGGCGACCGGCCCGAGCAGCGCCATCAGGAGTACGGCGACGAGGAGCCAACCGAGGTAGTTGCTGACCGGGACGTCCGGTACCCCCGGCAGGGCCGGATCCGGGTCCCGCCAGCTCCAGTAGCCCTCGGCGACCATCTGCGGATCGAGGAACAGGTCCCAGCCGGCCAGCCCCACCGCGGCCAGCCCGATCCGGGCCGCACCGGGCCGGGTCAGCCGGACCGCGGCGAGCCAGGCCGGCCAGGCCATCCAGGTCCAGGCCAGCGGGATCACCAGCGGTACCCCGGCCAGCTTCGGGCCCAGCACGCCGGAGTAGGCGTACCCGCCGAACGGCACGCCGGTGGCCAGGCCGAGCGACTCGACCGCCAGTCCGCCGCCGGTGGTGACCAGTACCAGCCCGACGGCCACCCGGGGACCCCGGGTGAGCAGGGCGTGGCTCACCGACAGCAGCCAGCCGAGACAGACCGTGGCGACGGTCAGCCGGGCCCGCTCGGCACCCCCGGTCAGCGGATAGCCGATCTGGGCCAGCACCAGTACGCCGAGCAGCAGCCAGCTCAGCCGGCCGGCAGGAAGCCCTCCGGCGGTCGTCGCTCCGGCGGTCATCGCTCCGGCGGGGGCAGCGGCAGGTCCCGGCCCAGCACCGCGAAGGCCCGCTCGTCGCCGGGGAAGCGGAAGTCCCGCAACACGTCGACGAAGCCGAACCGTCGGTAGAGCCGCCAGGCCCGGGAGGTCCGCTCGTCAGCCTCCGGGGTGGAGAGCAGCGTCGTGCTGCCCTCGGCCATCCCGAGCAGGGCCCGGAGCTGGCGGGCACCGAGCTGGTGCCCCTGGGCGGCGGTCCGGACGTGCAGTTCGACCACCTCGAAGCAGTCCTCGAACCACGTCTTGCGGGCGTCGCCGGAGAGCGCGTTGTAGACCTGGTCGTGCCACCACTGTCCGGGCGCGGAGAGATATCCGTAGCCGAAGCCGACCAGGTGACCGGTGGTGCTGAGGGTGGCGACGGCGCGGAACCCCGGCCGGCGTACGTGGGTCGCGATGTAGCCGCGACGGGCCTCCAGCAACTCGGCCCGGTATCCCATCGCCTCGCCGTAGACCGACACCACCTCGTCGAGCCGCCGGGCGAGATCGTCCGGTTTCCACGGCACCAGCCTCATGGTCGTCCGCTCCTCACTACCTGGCCGGTGTCGGGCTCCGGGGCACCGCCGGAACCGACCCAGCCGAGCACCGCCGGGTCACCGGCGAGATTCCCCACCTCGAACCGCGCGAACAGTTCCTCGGCGTACCAGCGTTGGCTGGTCGTACGAGCGATGGCCGCGCGGTGCTCGGGGGAACGGTACGCGAACTGACGCAGGTACGTCGCGTTCCGCCACACGCTGACCGTGCCCTGCCAGCCGAGCGGCGCCTCGCCGATGCCGAACCGGGCCAGCAGGCCGGGGGCGTCCCGCAGCGCGGTCGCGACGGGCGGGACGGCCCGCCAGAAGGTGCCGGCCCGCAGCGGTCGCAACCGGGCCCGGGTGAGCGCCAGTACCGGCCGGTCCGGTGCGGCGCCCGCCGCTGCGCCGTCCCGCCCGGATCGGGGTACGCCGACGGCGGGCTCGACTCCGGGTCGGGGTACGCCGACGAACGGCTCGGTTCCGGGCCGGGGTACGTCGAACGGTTCGACTCCGGACCATCGGCCCCGACTGGCCAGTGGTCGCAGGTCGAGCCGGGCGCCGGCCAGGGCCACGCGTCGCCAGGCCCGGCCCACCGGGGTCTCGTCGAATGCGGCGGCCCGCTCCGGGTCGGCCCAGACGACCAGCGCGGCCCAACGGGTCAGGTCGGCGTCGGTGGGGCCGAACCCGGTGCCCGTCCCGGTCCCGAGCAGCTTGCCGAACCGTACGCCGGGAAGCGCCCGCAGCCGGCGCCGGTCGACGGCCATCCGGGTCAGCGCCCGGGGCAGGGCGCGCGGAGGTACCCGCCAGACGTGCAGGGTGACCAGCCGTACCGGGGTCGGGTTGCCGGGCGGCCCGGGCGTGCCGTGCCCGGTCGTGTCGCGGTCGGGTCCGCTCACGCCACCTGGGCGGGGCTGCCGGCGGTGATCCGCAGCAGCTCGGCGAAGGTGGTCGGGAAGACGGCCCGGGGCACGCCGCCGGCCGCCCAGATCTCCGGAAAGTCGGCGAGCGCGGTGTCGACCAGGGTACGGATCGGCTTCGGGTGCCCGAGCGGGGCGACTCCACCGATCGGCTGGCCGGTGTGTTCCCGGACGAACTCCGGGCTGGCCCGGCGCAACGCGGGCAGCCCGAGGTCGGCGGCGACCCGGGCGGTGTCCACCCGGTGCGCCCCCGAGGTGAGCACCAGCAGGGGATCGCCGCCCGCGTCGAAGATCAGCGAGTTGGCGATCTGGCCCACCTCGACACCGAGGGCCGTCGCTGCGGCGGCCGCGGTGTGCACCGCCTCGGGCAGGATCCGGACCCGGCTCGGCGCGGCGGAGCCATCGCGGCCGCCTGCGTTGTCCAGCGCGTCCTGCACCGCCTGCACGTTGGGATGTGGCTGCATGAGCTCTATCTTGCCTGCCGGGTCGCCGGTGTCGTGCCTGCCTCCCGGCGTCGGCGACGTCCCGCCGGCCAGGTCGCCGGTGTCGGGTCGCCCTCGGCGGGGCCGACCGCCTCGCCGGTGACGTCGCGACCGGTCGGTCGACCTGACGAGGGTGGTCCGGACGGAGCGACCGGTCGGTCGACCTGACGAAGGTCGTACGGATGAATGACCTTCGGGCAGGGCCGGCGGGGGAAAGGAACGACTACGTTGATCCGCTATGACTGTGTTGCGGCGGATTCTGCTGGTGGTGCCGATGCTCCTGCTCGCCGGGGCGGCGATGGCCCTGCTGGCTCCGGGCGGACTGGGCGATCCGCGGCCGCGGGTGGTGACCGACGGGCCGTCCGCCGAGGCGTACCGGGGGATGGTCGGACACGCCGGTGAGCTGCCCGGCTGGCTGCACGGCCTGGGGGAGTACGCCGCCGCCGGTGGCCTGCTGGTCCTCGCCGGGCTGCTGACCCGGGTCGGCTGGCTCGGCTGGCGGCGCAGGCGTACCCCCGACGCGCTCGGCGCGCTCCTGGTCGGCCTCGGCACGGTGCTGGCGTACCTGGTCAGCGAGGCGGTGAAGCTGGTCGTCGACCAGGAGCGGCCGTGCCGGGCGTTCGCCGACGTGGTGACCTGGGTGTCCTGCCCGCCGGTCGGAGACTGGTCGTTCCCGAGCAACCACTCGACCCTGGCCGGTGGGCTGGCGGCCGGGCTGGTCCTGCTGGCCCCCCGGCTCGGTTACGTGGCGGTGCCGGTGGCCGCGGCGGTGGCGGCGCTGCGGGTGGTGGCCGGGGTGCACTATCCGCACGACGTGGTCGCGGGGCTGCTGCTCGGCGCGGCGGCCAGCGCCGCACTGTTGATCGCGCTCCGCCCCGCCTCCCGTTGACCGCCGGCCCGGACGCTCCGGCGGTCGACGGCGGGCCGGTCAGGCGATCCGGCGGATCCGGCGGACGGCCAGACAGACCAGGAGTACGGCGGGAGCGACGAAGATCCCCGTCTCGATGCCCTGGAACAGCCAGAACCGGTCGGCGGGCTGATGGAGCTGCCAGTTGTACGCCCCGGGCCCGACACCGAGCCTTCGCCGCAGCCGGCGCCCGGCCCGGTGGGGTTCGGTGGGCACTGGATCGAGCCGCCGCTCATCACCAACTCGCCGTCGGCGTTCCGTACACCGCTGGCGGGTCAGCGGGGTGCCGCGACCAGTTCCGTACACCGCTGGCGGGTCAGCGGGGTGCCGCGACCACGTCGGGGGCGGGAACGGGCAGGGCGTCGGCCGGCGTCCTGGCGATCCGGGCCGTCTCGGCGAGGGCGACGCCGGCCAGTACCAGCAGGCCGCCACCGAACTGGGCGGCGTTGAGTGCCTCGCCGGCACCGAGCACGATCCAGGCGACCGTGGCGGCGATCACCGGCTCGACCATGCCGAGGATGCCGACACTGGTCGCCGGCAGGTGCCGCAACGCGCCGGCCACCAGCAGGAAGGGCAGGATGGAGCCGAGCAGGACGACGTACCCGCAGAGCAGCGCGACCGGCACGCCGCCGCTGGTCCCGGCCAGCGGTGCCCAGCCACCGGTGCCGTCGGTGACCGCCCGGGTGAGCAGCCCGGCCACGGCGGAGGCGCCGAACGCCCAGGTGGTCAGGGAGAGCGTGTCGTGCCGCTGTACGCCCCGGGCGCCGAGCAGGTAGTAGCCGGCCAGCAGTACGGCGGCACCGAGGCCGGCGAGTACCCCGAGCGCGTCCAGTTTGAGTTCTCCCCAGACCTCGGCCACGCAGGCCAGTCCGGCGAGGCTCGCCGCCAGCCCGACCCAGAGCCGGGGGCGTACCCGCTGGTGCTGCCCGAACCGGGCCCAGAGCGCGACCAGCAGCGGAGCGGTGTACTCGAACAGCAGCGCGATGCCGACCGGCATCCGGGAGATGGCGACGAAGTAGAGCATCGGGGTCAGGAAGAACCCGGCCAGGCCGTAGACGACCAGCAGCGGCAGCTGCCCCGGGGTGATCCGGAGGCGGCGGGCGCCGGGCCGGAGCAGCAGGCTCAGCGCGAGCAGCCCGGCGAACGCTCCGGCGGCCCGGATCAGGGTGAGCTGTGCGGCCTCGATGCCGGCCCGGAGTACCAGCTTGGAGGCGGTGCCGTTGACGGCGAACAGCACGCCCGAGGAGAGCACCATGGCCACGCCGAGGGCAGGTCTGCGAGTCGTCACCGGGAGAGGGTAGCCGGATACCGGTCAGGAGCCGAATAGCTTTTGGTCATTACCACGCCGGTCCCCCTCGACGCCGGGCCGCACTACGGGCCGGGTCGGGGAGGACGTCGACCCCGACGTGTCGGCCGGGCGGTTTCATCCATCGATGACGTTGACTTAATTGAAACGATTCGATACGTTGCCGACGTCGGGAAAGGCCTTTCCGATCCGGCCTGTCCTGCCGGCGCGTCACCTCGGCGTACCGGCTCCGGTGGTTGTCCTGGCGGGCCCCTTCGGACCGTCGTCGACACCGGGCTTTCCCGGCCACCGTTCCCCCAGCTCAGGAGGACCAATGACGCTCACCACCACCAACCGGAGCCCCGACCGCCGGTCACGACGAAGCGGCTGGCGAGCCGGCCTGGTGCTGGCGCTCACGACCACGCTGGTCGGCGCCGGCACCACGGTCGGGCTGCCGCCCGCGGCAGCGGCCAGCGGCGACCACCACGTCTCCCAGCGCAGCGGCAAGGCGGCCGACCTCTCTGATCTCGCCGACTGCGGCAGCGGCTCGTACAACGCCGAGGCGGTGCTGAATGGCAGCACCTGGACCGCCCGCAACGGCGGCAGCACGGTCTACACCGGCAGTGACATGCGCTCCGCGGTGCAGGCCGCGGTGAACAGCCTGTCGTCGGGGCGTACCTCGAAGCAGCGGGTGGTCGTCCGGGGGTCGGGTTCGGTGAGTGCCAACTCCCGGATCTCGCTGCCGAGCTACACGATCCTGGACGTCTGCGGCACGATCAACGTGACCGGCTCCGGCTCCGGCGACCAGGCCCCGGTGTACGCCCGGGGCGCCACCGACATCGAGGTGCAGCACCTCAACCTGACCGGGGCGCCGCTCTACGGCATCTTCATGCGCAACGTGAACAACCTGACGCTGGGCCAGATCGACATGCGGCTCTCCGGCGGTCTCGGGGTGCGGATCGACAACCACGGCGGCGACCGGGCGGTGAAGGTCCGCAACATCCGGATCGACAACGTGTACGTGCAGGGCACCCGCAGCCAGGGCGTGGAGACGTACGGGGTGGACGGGCTGACCGTCGGTACCGTCACCGCCCGCAGCGTCGGCGAGTCCGGACTGCTGCTCAACGACACCATCAACGCCACCATCGGTACGGTCGACGCGGACAACGCCGGCGCCGGCACCGGGTACGCGGCGTTCCGGATGGCCAACCGCAACGGCCGGGTGGGCAGTAGCTACCCGACGAACATCCGGGTCGGCAACGTGATCGCCCGGGGCGGCGGGCGCGGCATCTTCTGCGTCTCGGAGAGCGGCGGCGCGGTGATCGACCGGGTGACCATCTCGAACACCGGCAACAACTCGATCCTGATCGAGAACTGCTACAACGTCACCATCGCCGGGCAGTCCGGGACGGTGACCGGCGGTGGCGAGGTCCGGATCGCGGCGCGCAGCGAGTTCCCGATCTCCTCGGGCATCACCTTCCAGAACCTGACGGTGAGCAACACCAACATCCGGCAGAGCCCCTGCGGCGGCGCCAACAACGTGATCCGGAACGTCACCCGGAACAACTCCACGCTGACCTGGTGCTGACCCGTGCCCGACAACTGCGCCGACGGATCGCGTTCGCTTGCGTTTTTGTCGGTGCCGGGGTGTACTCTCTCCAGTAGTTAGAACGAGTGTTCGATTGGGCGGAGTTCGATGCGAGTCGGCCCGCCGGCCGGATGCTCGGGCTGATGCCGGGGGTGGCGTTCGCGGCGTAACCCCCGAGTGCGGTTTCGCGGACCGCACGGGATCCGGATCCGCGAGTCCGGACCCACCAGGCAGGATCGTCGTTCGCCGCCCACGACCCCCGGGCGGCGGACGACGAACCCGCCGGTTCGGCCGGCCGGGTGTGGTGTGGGGAAGCGTCCACATCCGGCCGGCTACACACCGGTGCGTCTTCCTCCGCAGCCGGCTAGTTCGACGTGGTGCGTCGCCCTCGGCCGCCGCGCTGGCACTGACCAGCGTGGTCGTTCCGGCCGGCAACGGTGACGCCGGTGAATGGGTTGACGCGGAGGAGACAGTCCCATGCCGACCAGCCAGGCTCAGGCGCCGACGGTGCCGTCGCACGTGCTGCCGCACCGCACCCCGGCCCAACTACTGACGATCGCCCGGATGGGGCTGGCGGAGGCCGCCGAGACCCGCCCCGACGGCCTGCGGTACGCCGCCGCGCACCTGGCCGCACTGCGCGCGGCGGCGGCGATGCTCGCCGCCCGGGCCCGTCCCGCACCCACCCGCCGAAACCGGGTCACCAGTGTCTGGGCGCTGCTGGTGGTCGTCGCCCCGGAGCTGGGGGAGTGGGCCAACTACTTCGCCACTGGCGCCACCAAACGGGCCGCCGCCGAGGCGGGCATCCCCCGGGTGGTGAGCGCCCGGGAGGCCGACGACCTGCTCCGCGCGGCCGAACAGTTCGTCGCGGTGATCGAGGTGGCACTCGGGGTGGCGCACCAGCCCGTCCTCGACGGGATCGCCGCCTGACCGCTGTCGCACCGATCGGTAGGGCACACGGCTCGGTAGGGCACACGACGTAGCAGCCGGGGCGCCCGGTCCGCAGGCCGGAGGACCGGTCCGGCCGAGGCTGCGCACGGTACGACGGGTCGCAGGCAGCAAACGGAAACGCGCGGGGGCAGGGGTCGAGATGGCGGGGCGGATGGTGGTCGGTTCCGCCGCCCTGACGGAGCTGGTACGCCCGGCGAGCGGCTCCGACCCGGCCGGCGCACACCGACTGCTGCCGGTGCTGCCCGAGTTGGCCGGACTGCTGCCCAACCGAGGACTGCGCCGGGGCAGCACTGTCGCGGTCGGTCTCGGTCATCCGGCCCGGGGCGGCAGCACCTCGCTGATGCTGGCACTGCTCGCCGAGGCGTCCCGGACTGGATCGTGGTGTGCCGTGGTCGGAGTGCCGACCCTTGGTGCGGCGGCCGCCGCCGACCTTGGCATCGAGCTGGACCGGCTCGCCCTCGTCCCCCATCCCGGCCCGGAGTGGGCGACCGTGGTCGCCGCGCTGATCGACGGGGTCGACGTCGTGGTCGCGGCGGTGCCCGACACGATCTCCGCCTCGGTGGTCAGCCGACTGGCCGCCCGGGCCCGGCAACGTGGCAGCGTGCTCGTCCCGTACGGCCGTTGGGCCGGTGCCGACGTGACACTCCAGGTGATCCGGGGTGCCTGGGAGGGACTGGGGCAGGGCCGGGGCAGGTTGCGCCGCCGGGAGGTGACGATCTCCGCCCGGGGCCGGGGCGCGGCGGCCCGCCCCAAGGAGATCCGGGTCTGGCTGCCCGGCGACGGGTCGACCCGAGCGCGTGCGTCGGCACCGTCGGGGGCGGCGGCAGCGCGCCGAGCCTCGCTCACCGTGGTCGGCAGGGCGGACACGTCGAGAACCGCGGAGGGGTAGGGGCAACCCGAGTCGAACACACGTTCTAAGATCCGCGTAACTGCTGGTCGAGGGAGGTGTGTGCGGTGGCGCCGGTGCGGACGATGCTGCTCTGGTGCCCCGACTGGCCGGTGATCGCCGCGGAAATCGTCGACGGAGTGCCGGCGGCCGCCCCGGTCGCGGTGCTGTACGCCAACCGGGTCGTCGCCGCCTCCGCCTCCGCCCGCGCCGAGGGGATACGCCGGGGTCTGCGCAAGCGGGAGGCGCAGAGCCGCTGCCCCCGGCTGACCGTACTGGACCACGACCCCGGCCGGGACGTACGCGCCTTCGAGCCGGTGGTCGCCGCCGTCGAAGAGGTGGTGGCCGGGGTCGAGGTGATCCGTCCGGGAGCGTGCGCGGTCGCCGCGCGCGGCCCGAGCCGGTACTTCGGCGGCGAGGAGCAGGCCGCCGAGCGGATCGTCGAGCACGTCGCGCAGAGCTGCGAGGTGGAGAGCCAGATCGGGATCGCCGACGGGGTCTTCGCCGCCGGGCTGGCGGCCCGGTCCGGTCGGGTCGTCCCGCCCGGCGGCACCGCCGGGTTCCTCGCCGAGCTGCCCGTCGAGGCGCTGGGCCGGCCGGGGCTGACCGACCTGCTGCGCCGGCTCGGGCTGCGTACCCTGGGCGACTTCGCGGCGCTGCCCGCCGGGGACGTGCTGGCCCGGTTCGGGTTCGACGGGACGCTGGCCCACCGGCTGGCCGCCGGCCAGGACCACCGCCCGCTCGCGGTCCGGCGCCCGCCGCCCGACCTGGCGGTGACCGAGACGTACGACGATCCGCTCGACCGGGTCGACGCGGCGGCGTTCGCCGCGCGGACGCTCGCCGAGCGGCTGCACGACACGCTCGCCGGGCACGGGCTGGCCTGCACCCGGCTCGGCATCGAGGCGGTCACCGCGCACGGCCAGGAGCTGCGCCGGGTCTGGCGGCACGACGGGCTGCTGACCGCGGCGGCGATCGCCGACCGGGTGCGCTGGCAGCTCGACGGCTGGCTGACCGGGACCAGCCGGCGTCCCGGCTCCGGCCGGGCCGGCCCGCCCCGGCCGACCGCCGGGATCATCCGGCTGCGCCTGGTCCCCGAAGGGGTGCTGGCGCACGTCGGCCTGCAACCGGGGCTGTGGGGTGAGACCGGGGCGGAACGGGAGCGGGCACACCGGGCGCTGAGCCGGGTGCAGGGCATCCTCGGCCCCGAATCGGTGCTGACCGCGGTGCTCGGCGGCGGGCGTTCCCCGGTCGACCAGACCCGGCTGGTGCCCTGGGGCGACGAGCGGGTGCCGAGCCGGCCGGCGGCTCCGCCGTGGCCCGGCCGGTTGCCGTCTCCCGCACCGGCGGTCGTGCTGCCCGAGCCGCTGCCGGCGGCGGTCTACGACGCAGGCGGGGAACTCGTCCGGGTGACCGCCCGGCTGGAGATCAGCGCCGCGCCGGCCCGGCTGGAGGTGCTCGTCCCGTCGGCCCGGCCGGAGGCGACCGTTTCGGTGGCCCGGCCGGAAGGGGTCGTTCCGGCGGTGCGGCCGTCGGCCGACGGGCCCGGAGCCGTCGCGGCCGGAGCGCCGGTGGAGATCGTCAGTTGGGCCGGTCCGTGGCCGGTCGACGAGCGCTGGTGGGCCCCGGCGGAAGCCCGACGGCGGGCCAGGTTCCAGGTGGGACTGACCGACGGTACGGCGCTGCTGCTCTCCCTGACCGGCGGCCGATGGTGGGTGGAGGCCGTCTATGACTAGGCGGACCATGAGCGGGCGGGCTGTGACCGGGCGGGTGGCGCGGTGAGCTTCCACAACCCGGACATGCCCTGGTCGGAGCTGGAACGCGCACTCTCCGGCCGGCCCGGCGGTCCGGGCGAGCCTCGGCTGCGCGTGGTGGATCCGCTCGCGGTCGACGCCGACGGCGGAGACTCCCCGGCCTGGACCCGCAAGCGCCCCGGCTACACCCCGGCCGAGCTGCCTGCCCCGGTCGAGGGTGCGGTGCCGTACGCGGAACTGCACGCGCACACCAACTTCAGCTTCCTCGACGGGGCCAGCCATCCCGAGGAACTGGCCGAGGAGGCGGCCCGGCTGGGCCTGACCGCGCTGGCGGTGACCGACCACGACGGGTTCTACGGGGTGGTGCGGTTCGCCGAGGCGGCCCGGGCACTGCGGCTGCCCACCATCTTCGGCGCCGAGTTGTCGCTCGGGCTGCCCGGGCCGCAGAACGGCGAGCCGGACCCGCTCGGCCGGCACCTGCTGGTGCTCGCGCACGGCCCCGAGGGGTACGCCCGGCTGGCCAGCACCATTGCCCGGGCACACCTGCGCGGCGGCGAGAAGGGCCGCCCGGTCTACGGCGAGCTGGAAGAGGTCGCCGGGGAGCTGAAGGACCACGTACTGGTGCTGACCGGGTGCCGGAAGGGGACGGTGCCGGCGGCGCTGCTCACCGAGGGGGTCGAGGCGGCGGCCCGGGAGCTGGACCGGCTGACCGGGCTGTTCGGGGTGGAGACGGTGGCGGTGGAGCTGACCGACCACGGCGACCCGTACGACGGCGACCGCAACGACGCGCTCGTCGAGCTGGCCGCCACCGCCGGGCTGCCCACCGTGGCCACCAACAACGTGCACTACGCCACCCCGTCCCGCCGCCGGCTGGCCACCGCACTGGCGGCGGTACGCGCCCGGCGCAGCCTGGACGAGATCGACGGCTGGCTGCCGGCGGCCGGTACCGCCCACCTGCGCAGCGGAGCCGAGATGGCGGCCCGGTTCGCGGCCTATCCCGGCGCGGTGGCCCGGGCCGCCGAGTTCGGCGCCGAGCTGGCCTTCGACCTCAACCTGGTGGCGCCGAGGCTGCCGGACTACCCGGTGCCGCCCGGGCACACCGAGATGAGCTGGCTGCGCGAGCTGACCATGGACGGCGCGCTGCGGCGGTACGGCCCGCGCGGCGCGCACCCGGAGGCGTACCGGCAGCTCGACCACGAGCTGGGGATGATCGAGGCGCTCGGCTTCGCCGGCTACTTCCTGGTGGTCTACGACATCGTGAAGTTCTGCCGGGACAACGACATCTACTGCCAGGGCCGGGGTTCGGCGGCCAACTCGGCGGTCTGCTACGCGCTCTGGATCACCAACGTGGACGCGGTACGCCACCAACTCCTCTTCGAGCGCTTCCTCGCCCCGGAGCGGGACGGCCCGCCGGACATCGACGTCGACATCGAGTCCGACCGCCGGGAGGAGGTGATCCAGCACGTCTACGCCAAGTACGGCCGGGAGCACACCGCGCAGGTCGCCAACGTCATCTCGTACCGGCCCCGGTCGGCGGTGCGGGACATCGCCAAGGCGTTCGGCTTCTCACCCGGCCAGCAGGACGCCTGGAGCAAGCAGATCGACCGGTGGGGCAGCGTGGCGGCGGTCGACGTGGACGACATCCCCGAGCACGTGATCGCGTACGCCAACGAGTTGCAGACATTTCCGCGCCACCTCGGCATCCACTCCGGCGGGATGGTGATCTGCGACCGGCCGGTGATCGAGGTGTGCCCGGTCGAGTGGGGGCGGATGCCCGGCCGCACCGTGCTGCAGTGGGACAAGGACGACTGCGCCAGCGCCGGGCTGGTCAAGTTCGACCTGCTCGGCCTCGGCATGCTCTCCGCGCTGCACTACGCGTACGACATGATCGAGTCGACCCTCGACCTGAGCTCGATGTCCCTGGACGACCCCGAGGTCTACGCGATGTTGCAAAGGGCCGACTCGGTCGGGGTGTTCCAGGTGGAGAGCCGGGCGCAGATGGCCACCCTGCCCCGGCTGAAGCCGACCTGCTTCTACGACCTGGTGGTCGAGGTGGCACTGATCCGGCCCGGCCCGATCCAGGGCGGCTCGGTGCACCCGTACATCCGGCGCAAGAACGGGCTGGAGGAGGTCACCTTCCCGCATCCGCTGATGCGCAACGCGCTGGAGAAGACCCTCGGGGTGCCGCTGTTCCAGGAGCAGCTGATGCAGCTCGCGATCGACCTGGCCGGCTTCGACGCCGGTGGCGCCGACGAGCTGCGCCGGGCCATGGGCTCGAAACGCTCGGCCGAACGGATGGCGCAGATCCGGGACCGGCTCTACGCCGGGATGGCCGAGCGGGGCATCACCGGCGAGGTCGCCGACGATGTCTATCTCAAGCTCTCCGCCTTCGCCAGCTTCGGCTTCCCGGAGAGCCACGCGATGAGCTTCGCCTACCTGGTGTACGCCAGTTCCTGGCTCAAGCGATACCACCCGGCGCCGTTCCTGGCCGCGCTGCTGAACGCCCAGCCGATGGGCTTCTATTCGCCGCAGACCCTGGTCGACGACGCCCGCCGGCACGGCGTCGAGGTACGCCGCCCGGACATCAACGCCAGCGGTGCCAAGGCCACCCTGGAGTCGACCCCGGAAACCCGGTGGGGGAGCGCGCCCGGCGAGCCGCCGCACCGGTGGGGGCTGGGCGGCCCGGCGGTCCGGCTCGGGCTGTCCGGGGTGCGTACCCTCGGCGACGACCTGGCGGAGAAGATCGAGCGGGAGCGGACCGCGCACGGGGCGTACCGGGACATGGCCGACCTGGCCCGCCGGGTCGGGCTGACCGCCGCGCACCTGGAGGCGCTGGCCACCGCGGACGCCTTCGCCTGCTTCGGGCTGACCCGGCGGGCCGCGCTCTGGGCGGCCGGTGCCGCCGCGCAGGACAAGCCGGACCGGCTGCCCGGCACCATCGCCGGGGCGGAGGCGCCGACCCTGCCCGGGATGGACGCGGTGGACCGGCTGGTCGCGGACGTCTGGGCCACCGGGCTCTCCCCGGAGAGCCACCCGGCCCAGTTCGTCCGGCCCCAGCTCGACGCGGTCGGCGCGGTGCCGATCGCCAGGCTGGCCCGGCTCGACCCGGGGCAGCGGGTCCGGGTCGGCGGCATCGTCACGCACCGGCAGCGCCCGGCCACCGCTGGTGGGGTCACCTTCATCAACCTGGAGGACGAGACCGGCATGCTCAACATCACCTGCTCGCCGGGGCTGTGGCAGCGCTACCGGAAGGTGGCCCGGACCAGCACCGCACTGGTCGTGCGGGGAATGCTGGAGAAGCACGACGGGGTGACCAACCTGGTCGCCGACCGCCTCGATGCGATCACCCCACCGGTCACCCCCGCCTCCCGCGACTTCCGTTGAGCCGTGCGAAAGAGGGCTACCTGGCAACGCTGCCGATCCGGCAGCCCCGATGCAGGTAGCCGGCCGCGCCCAGGACGAAGACCGCGGCGACCGTCAGCCAGGAGGCGGTCACGCTGGACGGCTGTAGCGGCCAGGCCCACACGCCGGCGGACCCGCCGACCTGCCGGGGGGTCGCGGCGTAGACGGCGCAGGCGTACCCGAACGCGGGCAGCCAGGCCAGGCGGGCGCCGAGGAGCACCGCGGCGGCGGCGACCAGTCCGGCGTAGCCGAGGGTGTTGCGGACCAGGGCGTACGCGCCGAACACCCCGGGTACGCGCAGCCCGGTCAAGGCCAGCGCCGCGCCGATCGACGCGACCCCGAGCAGGAGGTGGCCGGCTCGCCAGCCGGGCCAGCGCAGCGGGGCGCCGCGCTCCAGTTCCTCGTCGGCCCCGCCCAGGGTGGGCGCGAGCAGCAGTACGGCGAGCAGCGGCGCGAGCGCGACGACCGGTATCCGGGCGGCGGGTCCGTCGAAGTAGGGCCGGCTGGCGAGCCAACTCCCGGCGATCCAGGCCAGTAGCGCCACGACAGCGACCCCGAGCAGGAATGCCGGGCCGCCCCTGGCCCGGGTGTGCAACAGCAGGAGCCGGCCGTTCACGGCAGTTCCCCCAGCGCGATCAGGCGCGGAACGTCGCAGCGGTGCGCGGCGTCGAGGAACGCGCCGAACCAGGCGCGCTGGTCGTGGAGGGACAGCGCGTAGAGCCGCCCGACGCGGGTGTCGGGGGCCGGGCGTTCCTCGAACAGCCACGCCCGGGCGGCGTCGAAGGTCGGATAGATCCGCCTGTCGGGTCTGGCAGTTCGGTGGTGGCAGTTCGGGGTGACGACCTGGCGCAGGTCGGCGCGGAGCCAGTCGAGGTTGGCCAGGCCGTCGCCGGTCGCGGTGGGCTGGCTCCCCAGATACAGCCATAGGGTGCCGTCCACCGGACCGGTCGGCTCACCGTCGACCTGCAGGACCGCGTCCGCCGCCCGGGTCGGCGCTCCGGGGATGCCGGCCATCCGGCGCAGCACCGGCTGGACGAGCGGTGTCAGGTCGTCCAGCAGGAAATCGTTGATCCGGGCCACGCATACCGGCGGCCCCTCCGTGGTGCAGGTCGGCTCGACGGCACCCGGGTCGGTGCGGAGGCGGCCGGGGCCGGCTCCGGTGGCGATCGGCACCGCCACGGCGACGGCGAGGGTGCCGGCGAGCAGGGCGACCCGACGCAGCCGGGCCGCCAGCGCGAGGAGCGTGCCGGTCAACGCCAGCAGCCAACCGGCCTGTAGGGCGTGCGTTCCGGCCGGCAGCAGCCGCTCGGGGCCGGAGCCGGGATGGACCGGGGACAGCCAACTGACGCCGCTGGCGTCCCAGTAGGCGAGTACGGCGAGCCCGAGGTAGGTGCCGAGGCCGGCGACGGGGGCGACCACCCGCAGCGGGACGAGCCGCCCGATCAGTACCCCGAACGCGGCGGCCGTGCAGAGCGCGAGGATGCCCACCGCCAGGGTCCACCACCATCCGCCGCCCGTGTACGTGGCGACCCGTCCGACCAGCACCGCCGCGCCGAGGAAGGCGGTGAGCAGCCCGGCGGTGCCGGCGAGCGAGACCGCCAGCCAGGCCACCACCAGCGGTTGCCAGCCCGGCCGGGCCGTCGAGCCGAGTAGCTCGGCCATGCCTCGACGCCGCTCCCGACCGGCCTGCCAGGCACCGGCGGCAACCATCAGCCCGCAGAGCACCATCAGCGACGTCCGCAGGTATCCGGCGAGGCCGGCCCACCGACCGCCCCAGTCCTCCGGGTGTACGGCCAGCAGCCACCCGCCGGCACCGAACATCAACAGCGCCGCACCCGGTGCCGTACCTCGGCGCAGTTCCACCCGCAGCGGACGTCTCACCGGCGCACCGTCCGGGCACTGCGCAGCACGGCGGTGTAACCGCGCTCGATCGCCGTGTCGCCGCTGCCGCCGTCCACCCCGGCGGCGGCCAGTTCCTCGGGCGTGCCGGTGAAGACCAGCCGACCACCCTCGATCAGGCTCACCCGGCCGCACGCCGTACCGATGTCCTCGACCAGGTGGGTGCTGACCAGTACGCAGGCGTCGACGCCCAACTGCCGCAGGAGTGTCCGGAAGTCGACCCGCTGCTCCGGGTCCAGGCCGGCGGTCGGTTCGTCCAGCAGGACCACGCGCGGATCGTTGACGATCGCCTGCGCGATGCCGGCCCGGCGCAGCATGCCGCCCGACAGGCGTTTCATCCGCTCGTCGGCCCGGTCCAGCAGTCCGACGCGTTCCAGCGCCCGCTCGACCGCGAGCGGTACCCGGGTTCGGGGCATCTCCTTCAGCCAGGCGAAGTACTCGACGAACTCCCGGACGGTGAACCGCGGGTAGTGGCCGAACGCCTGCGGCAGGTAGCCCAGTTGCCGGCGTACCTGCCGGAGCGCGGTCCGGTCCGCGATGTCGCGGCCCAGCAGCCGTACCCGGCCACGGTCCGGGCGGGCGACCGTGGCGAGTACCCGCATCAGGGTCGTCTTACCGGCCCCGTTCGGCCCGAGCAGCCCGTGTACGCCCACCGCCAGCTCCAGGTCGAGGCCGTCGAGGACGACCCTTCTGCCGTAGCCGACCCGCAGGCCCTCGATGCTGACCGTCATCGTGCCCCACCTCTCCGACGTGCTTCCCCGCGCCGACGACGCGTCGTCTCCGACGTGCTTCCCGTCGCCGGTGCCCGCGTCAGGTCGTCGACGACCGCCCCGGGCCGCCGCCGGGTCACGGCGCCACCTCGCCGCCCAGCCGACCCTGTCGGACCAGCAGCAACGCCACCGCCGCCGCGATGACGGCCAGCCAGACCGGTACGGCCGCCGGAGCGACCAGCCATCCGTTGCCGATCGGCGGGACCGGTGACGCGTCTCCGGGTGGCACCAGCACCAGCACGGCCCACCCGGCCGCCACCGCCAGGCCGGCCCGGGCCGGCTCGATCAGCGAGCCGAGCCCGAGCGTCAGACCGGTCAGCCCGAGGCAGGGCAGCAGCCACATCGCCGGCGTACCGATCCGGGATACCGCGCCGGTGAGGAACGCGACCGGAACGGTGACCGCCAGTACCGACAGCGTCCGCCACAGGATGATCCGCAGCCCGGCGTAGGGGCTGGCGGCGACCAGTTCGTGCAGCGGATCGGTGTGCCGGCCGTAGGAGACGGCAACGCCGAGCACCGGCAGCAGCGGCGCGACCAGCAGGAGTGTCCAGGGCCGGACCGGCAGTGAACCGATCTCGATCGCCACGGCCAGCGCCAGGGTGGTGACGACCGAGCCGAGCCAGCCGACCCGGGCCGCCGGTCCCGCGCCGAGCAGCACCGCGACCTGCCGCCCCCGGGTACCCGGGCGGATCCGTCCCTGGCCCGGCAGCCGCGCGGCGAGGGTCGCGCCGACCGCGGCGACGAGCCGTCCGATCGGCTCGTCCAGCGGCAACCGGGCCCGGCAGGTTTCACACCGGTCGAGATGTGCCTCGACCGACCACGCGTCGGCGTCGGCGAGCCGGTCCTCGGCGTAGGCCCGCAGGGCGACCTCGGGGATGTGGAACGTACTCACGTCAGTGCCGCCCGCAGCTCCCGCCGGGCCCGCATGGCCCGGGTCTTGATCGTTCCCTCCGGCAGCCCCAGCAACAGCGCGGCCTCCCGCACCGTGAAGCCGTCGAGGACGGTCGCCTGCACCACCGCCCGCAACTCGGGCGACAGCCGGTGCAGGGCATGCTCCAGCCTCGCGTCGTAGGTGCCCAGCATGGCCTCCTCCTCTGCCGACGGTGACCAGGCGAGAAGGGTCTCGTCGGCCGGGGCGGCGGTCCGTGGCCGGGCGAGGGCCCGACGGCTCGCGTCGACGAGGCGGTGCGCGGCGATGGTCCAGACCCAGCCCACCACCTCACCGCTGCCGCGATAGGTGCCCGCCGCCCGCCAGACCGCCAGGAAGGTCTCCTGCAACAGATCGGCGACGAGTTCCGGGTCCCGGCATCGGCGGCGCAGCCGCAGGGCCAGCCAGGGGGCGTGTCGGGCGTAGAACACCTCGAACGCCCGCCGGTCCCCGGTACCGACGAGGTGCAGCAACTCCTCGTCGCCAACCTCCATCACGTGAAGGTAGGACGCGGCCCGGCCGGAAACGGTTCTCCCGGGCCGGACGCACCGGCGGGACCGCCGAACGCGAGCCCGTGGGCGCTTTGGGTACACCCATGCCGGGCCGGGCCGGGGCGGGCTCGGACCGCTGCCCGGCGGACCCGGGACGCTCGGGGGTTGACGATCGGTCGGCGTGGCAGCCGGCGATCAGGTTGGGGCCGGGTGGCTTAGGCTCGTCGGGTGGAGCGAACTCAGAGCCGTCCGTCCGGCCCGGCGACCGGCCCGCGTACCGCCGTGGTCTGGACCGTGCTGCGCCGTGAGCTTGCCCGGCAGCAGGGCAGGACGCTCACCGTGCTCGATGTCGGCGGCGGGACCGGCGGCTTCGCGGTGCCGCTGGCCGAGGCCGGCCACCGGGTGACGGTGGTCGACGCCAGCCCCGACGCGCTCGCCGCGCTGACCCGGCGGGCCGCCGAGGCCGGGGTCGCCGATCGGGTACGCGCGGTGCAGGGCGACGGTGACGCCCTCGCCGGGCTGGTCGAGCCGGCCAGTGCCGACCTGGTGCTCTGCCACGCCGTACTGGAGGTGGTCGACGATCCGGCCGGGGTGGTCGGGGCGATCGGCACCGCGCTGCGCCCCGGCGGCGCGGCGAGCGTACTGGTGGCGAACCGGGCCGCCGCCGTGCTGAGCCGGGTCATGAACGGGCACCTGGACGTCGCCGCCACGCTGCTCGGTGATCCGGACGGGCACGCCGGGCCCCGGGACACCCTGCGCCGGCGTTACGACGCCGACGGCGCAGCCGCGCTGCTGGAGGCCGCCGGGCTGGCGGTCGAGCAGACCCACGGGGTACGCGTCTTCGCCGACCTCATCCCGGCGGTGGCCGCCGAGGCGGACCCACCGGCTCTGCTGGAGTTGGAGTTGGCCGCCTCCGCCCAGCCGCCGTACCGGGACATCGCCGCCCAGTTGCACCTGTTCGCCCGCCGTCTGGCATGACGAGCCCACTCGACCTGGTCCGGCCGCACTACTTCGGCGGTAGCCTCGCCGACGTGCTGCCGAGCGCGCTGTCGGTGCTCGGCGTGCCGGCCGGCGACCCGGGGGCCGATGACCGGGCCGACCCGCTCGGGCTGGCCGACCAACTGGTCGGGGTACGCCGGATCGCGGTGCTGCTGGTCGACGGGCTCGGCTGGTACCAGTTGCCGACCGCCGCCCCGCACGCGCCGGCACTGACCGACCTGACCGGGCGGTTCGGACGCCCGCTCACCTGCGGTTTCCCCTCCACCACCCCGACCAGCCTGGTCAGCCTCGGCACCGGGGCCGCGCCCGGTGCGCACGGGGTGCTCGGCTTCCGGGTCAACGTGCCCGGCACCGACCGGGTGCTCACGCACATCGACTGGCCGAGGTCGCCGGTCGACGGCCCGAACTTCCCCGGTGGCGGCCCGGGCTCGCCGGTGGGCGGTGACCGCCCCAGCGGCTCCTGGTCCTCCGCCGGCACGGTCGAGCTGGCCGGTACGGCCGACCCGCTCGGCGCGGCCAGCTTCGGCGTCGGCGGGCCGGCGGATCCGGCCGGGCCGGAGCTTCCCGGCTCCCCGTTCGGAGACCCGGTGCCCGCGCCCGCCGCCGGCTCCGGTGACGATCCCGATCCGCGCCGGTGGCAGCCGTTGCCGACGCAGTTGCAGCGGGCTGAGGCGGCCGGGGTCGCGGTGACCGTGGTGAGCCGGCCGGCGCTGGCGAACACCGGGCTGAGCGTGGCGGCCTACCGGAGCGGGGCGCATCGGGGCGCGGAGGACGTCGACGCGCTGGCCACCGAGATGCTCGCGGCGCTCACCACCGGGGACGGCCCGACCCTGGTCTACGGCTACCACCCGGACGTGGACCGGCACGGGCACCTCAGCGGCATCGACTCCGCCGACTGGCGCTCGGCGGTCGCCGAGGTCGACGCGCTGGTGACCCGGCTGGTCGACGGGCTGCCGCCGGACGCCGCACTGCTGGTCACCGCCGACCACGGCCAGCTCGACATCCCGGCGCAGGGGCGGTACGACCTGGACACCGATCCCAGGTTGCGGGCCGGGATACGGGTGGTGGCCGGCGAGGCCCGGGTCCGCTACCTGCACACCCTGGCCGGGGCGACCGCCGACGTGGTGGCCGCCTGGTCGGAGGTGCTCGGCGAGCAGGCGTGGGTGGCGACCCGGGAGGAAGCGGTGGCCGCCGGTTGGTTCGGCCCGGTACCCGAGGCACACCTGCCGCGCATCGGTGACGTGGTGGTCGCCTGCCTGACCCCGACCGTGGTACTCGCCTCGAAGACGCACAACCCGATCGAGACGACGCTGGTGGCGTACCACGGCTCGTGTACGGCGACCGAGATGACGATCCCGCTGCTGGTCGTACCGTCGCCGCGGGGTTAGCTCCCGTCGGTCCGCTGGGTCGGCCGGTTCTCCCGGATCCATTCGATGACGGCGTCAGTGTCGCTCCGACTGCAGATCTCGACGGTTCGATGTCGAATTTCTTTCCACCCGGAAGGCGTGGCGCCGCTCCTGGAGCGACACTGGCTTGGAGTCAGGCGCCGGCCTCGGCCAGCCGGGTCAACTGCCCGTCGATGAGGGTGAGGTCGAGCGCCGGCAGCGCCGCGGCGTACTGCTCGGGGGTGCGCGGGCCGAACAGCGTGACGAACTCCGGATCCCGCTGGTGCAGCAGCCAGGCCAGTACGAGCTGGTTGCCGGTGACCCCGAGTTCGGCGGCCAGCTCGGCGACGGCGGCGAACCGGGCCTCGGCGTCCGGCCCCCGGTACGACTCCATCACGTGGTGGTCGCGCCGTTTCGCCAGGTCGTCGTAGCTGCCCTTGAGGATCGGCGAGTATGCCACCAGGGTCACCGCGTCGTTGGCCCGCAGGTAGTCGAGCTGTTCGTCGTCCACGATCGAGAGCGTGTCGGCACCTGGCCGGGGGCGCAGGTAGGAGTGCTGCTGTTGCAGGGCGACCGGGGCCGGCCAGCCGTACCGGTCGGCGAGCTGCCGGATCCGTTCCAGCCGCCAGGTCCGGACGTTGGACCAGCCGACGTACCGGATCTTGCCGGCCGAGACCAGCCCGGCCAGGGCCTCCAGGGTCTCCTCCAGCGAGGTGTTCCGGTCGTCGACGTGCACGTAGTAGAGGTCCACGTGGTCGGTGCCGAGCCGGCGCAGGCTGTCGTCGAGCGCCCGGCGCAGGGTGTCCCCGCCGGCACCCTCGTACTGCCGGCTCGCCGCCCGCGGGTCGTGCGGGTTGTTCCGCACCGCGTCCACGTCGCGGATCCAGGCGCTGCCCTTGGTGGCCAGGAACACCTCGTCACGCCGTCCGCTGCGGTGCAACCAGCGGCCGAGCAGGCTCTC
Organism: Plantactinospora sp. KLBMP9567; assembly: GCF_033446045.1. NCBI lineage: Bacteria > Bacillati > Actinomycetota > Actinomycetes > Micromonosporales > Micromonosporaceae > Plantactinospora > Plantactinospora sp. KLBMP9567. Next base: position 323,863 of record NZ_JAWQRR010000006.1, read on the forward strand.
GCTCTCGCCGCCGACGAAGGGCGGGCCGGGCCACCAGGCGTAGCAGTTCGCCGTGTCCAGGAAGGTGCCGCCGCCATCGAGGTAGCGGTCGAGGATCGCGTACGACGACTCGTCGTCGGCGAGCGTGCCCATCAGCATGCAGCCGAGGGCGAACTGGCTGACCCGCTCGCCGGTCTGCCCGAGTGGCACCGTCTTCATCGGATTCCTCCCGCGTGTCCGGTGCTGTGCCGGACCGCAATGATAGAGAGCCGTACCCGTTCGGTGCCAACCGGAATTGTCGGCGCGGTTGCGTCGTACCCCCGGGTTAACCTGCCGCTATGGGTCGCAGCCAGTCCGTGCCACGCGGCGGTGATCCGCGCTTCGGCGCGGACGCCGACGACTCCGGCTCGCCGATCCTGCACGTCGACATGGACGCGTTCTTCGTCGCGGTCGAGGTCCGTCGCCGGCCCGACCTGCGGGGTCGGCCCGTCGTGGTCGGCGGGGTCGGCCCGCGCGGCGTGGTCAGTTCGGCCAGCTACGAGGCCCGGAAATACGGCGTGCGCAGTGCGATGCCGACGATGCGGGCCCGGGCGCTCTGCCCGTCGGCGGTCTTCCTGCCACCCGACTTCGCGCAGGTCACGGCCGCTTCCCGGGCGGTGATGGAGATCTTCCGCGACGTGACCCCGCTGGTCGAGCCGCTCTCACTGGACGAGGCGTTCCTCGACGTGGCCGGGGCGCGCAAGCTGCTCGGCCGGCCGGCCGAGATCGCCCGGCTGATCCGGGCCCGGGTCGCCGAGCAGGAGGGCCTGACCTGTTCGGTCGGGGTGGCGCCTACCAAGTTCGTGGCCAAGCTCGGTTCCACCCGGGCCAAGCCGGACGGGCTGATGGTGGTGCCGGCCGACCAGGTGCTGGAGTTCCTGCATCCGCTGCCGGTGGAGGCGCTCTGGGGGGTGGGGGAGCGGGCGGCGGAGACGCTGCGCCGGCTCGGCCTGCGGACGGTCCGGGACATCGCCGAGGCGCCGGTCGGGATGCTCCGGAGCAGCCTGGGCGACGCGGCCGCGACCCACCTGCACGAGCTGGCCTGCGGGCGGGATCCCCGCCGGGTCAGCCCGGAGCACGCGGAGAAGTCGATCGGGGCCGAGGTCACCTTCGACACCGACCTGGCCGAGCCGGAGACGATCCGGCGGGCTCTGCTGGCGCTCGCCGAGAAGGTCGGCGTCCGGCTGCGCCGGGCCGGGCAGGTCGGTCGGACGGTCTCGATCAAGGTACGGTTCGCCGACTTCCGGACGATCAACCGGTCCCGCACGCTCGGCGGGCCGACCGACGTGACCCGGGAGGTGTTCGACACCGCCTGGGCGTTGTTCGACGCTCTCGGCCCGGGTGACCGGATCCGGCTGATCGGCGTCCGGGTCGAGGGGCTCAGCGACGGCGACCAGACTCCCCGACAGCTCGCGCTGGGCGCGCCCGAGCACGGCTGGCGGGAGGCGGAGGCCGCGGCGGACGCCGCGGCCGCCCGATTCGGGCGTTCCATGGTGCGCCCAGCGAGTCTGTTGGGGCACGGCGACCTGCGGCGGACGGAAAATCCGGCGCGGCCATAGGTCGTCCCGCTTTCCGACCCGCGACCCCCCTCGTAGACTGGCGGGTAAGCAGCCGGTTGGCTGCCACGGTCTGTCGGTCCGAGCGGACCGACCAACGTGACCGGGGAGGAGTGCCGTGCCGCTCTCGGAGCACGAGCAGCGGCTGTTCGAGCAGATCGAGCAGTCGCTTGCCGAGGACCCTAAGTTCGCCTCGGCTGTGCGCGCCAGCGATCCGCGTTTCCACGCGCGGCGTCGCCTGCTCGTCGCGGTCAGCGTGATCATCGCTGGCCTAGCATTGGTCGTCTACGGCACGGTGAGCAAAACTCCGCTGCTCGGAGTGGCGGGCTTCGTGGTGATGCTCGGTGCGGCCGCGTTCGCGATGCTGTCGCAGCGTAAGGCGCAGTCACCGGACCTGCACGTGGTCGGCGGCACCACCAGCCGCCGTGTCCGCAGCGGGCGACGCTTGTCGTTGATCGACCGACTCGAGGAGAGGTGGCGTCAGCGGCCGGAAGGCCACCGCTGACCGTCTTCCGTCCGTGGGGCACGCCCCGCTGACGGTACCGCCGGGTTCTGTCCCGGCGACCAGTGGCGTTTCTCCATGCCTACACACTGCTGCCGGCGTGCGTCTCCGCCGGCCGTTCGCGTCCCCGGCACGGGTGCCGGCTAGCCGTGATCCGCCTCACGACCTCGCTGGGTGACGTCGCACCGGTCCGATTTCCCGGCGCATCCGCCGGACTCTCCCGGCAGATCGCCGGACTCTTCCGGCGGATCCACCAGGCGCTCCGCCGGCGCATATCCGGCAGACCGCAGGGCCCACCCCGCGACTCGCGGGGTGGGCCCTGCGACACCTCCGGTCGGGGTCGACCGGTACGGCTCGGATCAGCGGGACGGGCGTCCGGCGAGCACCCGTCGAGGGCTCCACCGCAGCAGCCGGTCCCGGAGCCGGCCGGTCAGCCCGACGAACCCGGCCGACAGATCCATGACCGCCAATCGCCAGCGGAACAGCACCGACGGCGGCAGGGTGGCCGCCACCAGCCGGGTACGCCGGTCGGCTCCGGCGCTCAGCGCCCGGCGTACCGAGCGGAGGGCCTCACCCAGCGGACCGTGCCGCAGCGGCTCCCGGGCGTACCTGGCGCGTTCCTCGGCGTGCCCGAGCAGGCGGATCGCCTCGTCGGCGCCGCCGGCGGTCAGCCCCTCCCGGACCAGCCGGTCGGCCGTGGCCCGGGGCGTCTCCGCCGGATCCACCCGGACCCGGAAATCGACCAGGGTGTCGACCAGCTCGTCCCAGGCCGCGTGCGCGTCGGCCCGGGCCCGGGCCAGCTCGGAGTCGCTGAGTACCACCCGGGCGACCCCGGGGGCCGCGGTCCCGTCCGCCGCCACCGAGGCGAGGGTGCTGGCCGCGGCCGCGGCCCGGGTCTGGCGGCGCCGCCGGAGCAACACCCGCCGGAGGGCGGGCACGGTGAGCAGCAGGACCAGCAGCACCGCCCCGGCCAGCACCCAGAGCGGCCAGTTGGGCCCGCTGTCCGGGGCGATCCCGGCGGCGCCGTCGAACGCCTCGTCGAGCGGGCGGTCCGACCCGTCCGTCGCCTGCGGGCCGGCCGACGGGTCGGTGGTCGGGCCGGCCGGGGTGTCCGGAGTGGTCGAGGTCTGCTCGGGTGCGTCCGGATCCGGCGCCCACTGGGAACGCCGCGAGCCGGTGATGCTGGCCGCCGGCGTCGCGTCGAACGGGACCCAGCCGATGCCGGTGAAATAGACCTCGGTCCAGGCGTGCAGGTTGTTGTTGGTCAGGGTGTAGGTGTTGCCCGACCGGTTGGCGCTGGTGAAGCCGAAGGCCACCCGGGCCGGGATGCCGGCCTCGCGGACCAGCCAGGTCATCGCGGCGGCGTACTGCTGGCAGAAGCCCACCTTGTTGGTGAGGAAGTTGACGATGTCCTGCCCGCTGGTGCCGCCCTCGGTGTTCAGGGCGTAGCTGAACCCGTTCTTCCGGGAGAAGTGGTCGTAGATCGCCCGGACCCGCTCGTAGTCGTTCCGCTTGCCGGTGGTCAGCCGGTCGACGAGTTCCTCGACCTCCCGTACCGGCTCCACCGTGGTGTAGAGCTTCCGGAACGCGTGCTCCGGCGCCAGGGTCGGTGCCGCGGCGAGCGCGCTCGGGGTGTATTCCGAACGGACGAAGTCGAAGGAGTACCTGCGGTTCCGCGACGACGCCCGTTCCGAGTAGACCACCTGCATGGTCGCGTCGTAGCGCCAGTTCGCGTCGATCTGGCGGGTACTCACCGGTGCGGTGTAGACCGGCAGGAACGGCATGGCGAAGTCGAGGATCTCGACGTCCGCGTTGTACTGCTCGTGGGTGATGCCCGGGGCTCCTCGGGTCACCTCGCGCGGATCCGGCAGGCCCTGGGTCACCGGAGTCCCCTCCGGGGAGCGCGGCCCGAACCCGGTCCGCTCGAAGTCGTCGGCGACCGCGAAACGCAGGTATGCCGGCTCGGGGTCGCTGGTGGTCACCCGCACCATGTCGCGCTGCTCGGAGCGGTTCAGCTCACCGCTGAGCTGGGCGAAGAGGTTCACCCGGCCCGGTGATCCGCCGGGGCCGGCCCGGCCGCTGCCATCGCCGCTGCCACCACCGGAGTTGAACTGGCTGAGCAGCCCCGAGGTCATCCCCGGTACGGCCAGCGGCAGCAGTACGGCCACCGCGACACCGATCACCGCCAGGCGGCGGCCGGCGGCGGCCAGCGGCGACGGCTCCCAGACGTCCACGTCCCGGCCGTCGCCGGTGAACCGGCGTCCGAAGTGGCGTACCCGGTCCACGTTGTCGGCGGCGAGCAGCCACAGGAAGCCGACCGCCCCGATCACGAACGGCACCGCCGAGACGCTGTCGACGTGTACCGCCACCGGCACCGAGTAGATCGCCAGCATCGGCAGCCCGGCCAGGGCGGGACGGCGTATCCCGACGGTGAGCAGGTCCACCACGATCGCCACCCCGCCGACGCCGAGCGCCGTCAGGAAGAGCAGCGAGTCGAGGTCCTGGACCGGTACGCCGTACGAGCGCATGTCCTCGCCGGAGTTGGCCAGCAGCGAGCCGAAGTGGGTCACGGTGCCGGGGGTGGGCAGCAGGGAGATCATCTCCTGGCCGCTCGGGAAGATCCAGGTCAGCCCGAACAGCAGTGCCGCCACCATGCCGAGCCCCTGGGCCCAGACCGGTGCCCGCCACCAGCGGGCCAGGGTGGCCGTACCGGCGATCAGCGCGACGATGACCGCGCACTGGATCAGCCAGGTCCACCGCTCGTAGATGGTGGACATCGGCGCGGCGGCGAGCAGGGTGGCCGCGGCCGCCACGAACCCCAGGTGTCGGCGTCCCCTCATCACATCTTCCCGTCGGTGCCGGTGCTGCCGTTCCGGTTCATCGCATCGCCCTCATCCGCCTCGTCGATCCCGTCTCCGGCGACCGGTCATCGCACTCCGCCGGCGACCGTCTCGGCCAGCACGGCCCGCCAGGCGAAGCCCTGCGAGCCCCGGGCCGCCTGCGGCCAGAGCGCCGGCAGCTTGCTGCCGTGTTCGACCCCGACCACCCGCCAGCCGCTCTGCATCAACCCGAGTGCGGCGGCGCCGTGCGCGTGGTTCGCCTCCTCGCGCGCCTGCGGGGTCAGGTTGAGCCAGGTCGAACTGTCCACCAGGAACGCGATGCAGGTCGCGCCGTTGCCGCGCAGCCCAGCCAGCAGGTCCGCCTCGGCCGTGGTCAGCGTGCCGAGCAGTGCGATGACCAGCCCGCCGTCGGAGCGCTGCCGGACCCGCTCGACCAACGTCGCCACGTCGCCGCGCTGGCTGAGCCGGACGTCGGCGAGGTAGTCCAGCAGCAGACCCTCGCCACCGGCGTCGTTCGCGCTGGCGTCGATCCCCGAGTCGCTGACCAGCCGGAGCTTGTATCCGGCCTGCCGCAGGTGCACGGCGATGCTGGCCGCCGCCGACACCGCCCACTCGAAGCTGGCGGTCGGCCCCTCGCCCCGGTGCGCGAACGCCCGGGTGTCCAGCACCACCGTCGCCCGGCTCTCCCAGGGCTGCTCCTCCCGGCGCACCATCAGCTCACCGGTGCGCGCGGTGGACTTCCAGTGCACCCGGCGCAGGTCGTCGCCGCGCCGGTACTCCCGGGTCGCCGCGTCGTCCTCGCCGTGTACCGCCACCGAACGGGCCCGGCTCTCGCCGGTGCCCGCGTACTCGCCGGCCAGCCGGACCGAGGGGAGCGGGGTGACCTGCGGGATGACGGTGAGCGGGTCGACGCTGGGGAACGCCCGGGTCAGCTCGCAGAGCCCGAACGGGTCGGTCAGCCGGATCACCAGCGGACCCACCTCGTAGCGACCGCGTACGTCGGCCCGGACCGTGTACGCCACCGAACTCGCCTGGTGCGCGCCGAGGCGTTCCAGTACCACCCGGGGACGGCTGCCGAGCGCGTACGGCAGCCGGTCCTCCAGCAGCAGCGTCCCGGTCGGCAGCCGGGACATGTTCTGCAACCGGAGCACCACCCGGGAGCTGGCGCCGACCGGCACCCGGTGCGGCTCCAGCGAGCGGCTGCAGGCGAGCTTGTAGCGGCTGCGCCCGACGTAGAGGGCGGCGAGCAGCGGCAGTACGCCGAGCAGGATGGCGACCCGGAGCAGGTCCTTCTCGCCGAGGATCAGCGCGGAGATCGCCGCTGCCACGGCGGCGGCCAGGAACGACCGCCCCCGGGTGGTGAGGCCGCGCAGTGCCTCGCGCACCGTCACCGCCTCCGCGGCTCGTACTGCGAGCGCCCGGTGCCGTCCTCGGACGACGGCCGGGTGTCGTACGGCGAGCGCTGCCGCTCGTGCGGCAACGGCAGCCGGTGCACCAGGTCGGAGACGATCGCGTCGGTGGTACGCCGGGCGAGCTGCGCGTCCGCGGTGGAGATGATCCGGTGCGCGAGCACCGGCACGGCCAGCGCCTGGAGGTCGTCGGGGAGGACGTAGTCGCGTCCCTCCAGCGCGGCGACCGCCCGGGCGGTGCGCAGCAGTTGCAGAGTGGCCCGGGGGGAGGCGCCGAGCCGCAGGTCGGGGGCTTCCCGGGTGGCGGTGACCAGGTCGACAGCGTACTGCTTGACGGCGTCGGCGACGTGCACGTCACGGACCGTCGCGATCAGCTTCCGGACGGTGGCGGCGTCGGATACCGGTCGCAGTTCGTGGATCGGGTCCCGGCCGCCGTGCACGTCCAGCATGGCCAGCTCGGCACCGGGGTCGGGGTAGCCCATCGCGATCCGGGCGGTGAACCGGTCGCGCTGCGCCTCCGGCAGTGGATAGGTCCCCTCCATCTCGATCGGGTTCTGGGTGGCGATCACCATGAACGGGGTCTGGAGTTCGTAGGTGACGCCGTCGACGGTGACCTGCCGCTCCTCCATGCTCTCCAGCAGCGCGGACTGGGTCTTCGGCGAGGCCCGGTTGATCTCGTCGCCGACCACCAGGTTGGCGAAGACCGCGCCCGGCTTGAACTCGAAGTCGTGCGTCTCCTGGTTGTAGACGCTGACCCCGGTGACGTCGCTGGGCAGCAGGTCGGGGGTGAACTGTATGCGCCGGACCGAGCAGTCGATCGACCGGGCGAGCGCCTTGGCCAGCTTGGTCTTGCCGACGCCCGGTACGTCCTCGATCAGGAGATGGCCCTCGGCCAGCAGGACGGCGAGCGCGAGCCGGACCGTCGCGGTCTTGCCCTCGATGACCTCTTCGATGTTGGCCACGATCGCGTCGCTGGCGGCACGGAACTGGTCGCTCGGCAGCGTGCCACCCAGTTCGTCCCAGGTCTGTTGAGTCACGGGCCTCCTCCTCGTCGGTCACGGCCGCCGCCTAGTAAGAGTCCCTGGGCCGGCCGTATGGTTCGCGGGAGAATACGTCCGTCCGGAGTAACCGGATCACCCGCATCACTCAGGCTAACCGCATTCGGCGGGAGAGCCGAGCACACCGGGAGAGCCCGGGTCGGATCTCCGGGCCGGTATCGGGTGCGACAGCGCTGCCGGGTGCGCGGTACGATGGCCACATGTCCAGGGTCTACCTGCTCCTTAGCGAGCCGTGCTGACGCGACAGACAGCGACAGCACGGCCACCCCTCCTGCGTGAGGGGCTTTTTTATGCCCGCAGAACGGACCCGGCCCACAAACCTGAATCTGATGCTCAGCCAGCCCGGTCGACCAGGGCGGAGCGACGGCGGACGTAGCGAGGAGACGACATGACGACCGAGGCAGCCGAGCCGACGGCGGACATCCCGCCGTTCCGGTACACGGCCGAGCTGGCCGGCGAGATCGAGATCCGCTGGCAGGACCGGTGGGCCGAGCGGGGTACCTTCCGGGCGCCCAACCCGGTCGGGCCGCTGGCCGATCCCGGCCATCCCCGGGCGGACGCCGAGAAGCTGTTCGTGCTGGACATGTTCCCGTACCCGTCCGGGGCGGGGCTGCACGTCGGGCACCCGCTGGGCTACATCGGCACCGACTGCTACGCCCGCTACCAGCGGATGGCCGGCCGGAACGTACTGCACACGATGGGCTTCGACGCCTTCGGGCTGCCGGCCGAGCAGTACGCGGTGCAGACCGGCACCCACCCCCGGACCACCACCGAGGCGAACATCGGCTACTACCGGTCGCAGCTACGCCGGCTGGGGCTGGGGCACGACGACCGGCGCTCGGTGGCGACCATCGACACCGACTACTACCGCTGGACGCAGTGGATCTTCCTGCAGGTCTTCAACTCCTGGTACGACACCGCCGCCGCCAAGGCCCGGCCGATCGCCGAGCTGGTGGCGGAGTTCGAGTCCGGCACCCGGGCCACCCCGGAGGGCCGCCCCTGGTCCGAGCTGTCCCCGGCGCAGCGGCGGCGGATCGTCGACGACCACCGGCTGGCGTACGTCTCCGAGGCGCCGGTCAACTGGTGCCCGGGGCTGGGCACGGTGCTGGCCAACGAGGAGGTGACCCCGGACGGCCGGTCGGACCGGGGCAACTTCCCGGTCTTCAAGCGCAACCTGAAGCAGTGGATGATGCGGATCACCGCGTACGGTGACCGGCTGATCGAGGACCTGGACGCGCTGGACTGGCCCGAGCCGATCAAGCTGCAACAGCGGAACTGGATCGGCCGGTCGACCGGCGCGCACATCGAGTTCCCGACCACCGACGCGCCGATCCGGGTCTTCACCACCCGGCCGGACACCGTCTTCGGGGCCACCTACATGGTGCTGGCCCCGGAGCACCCGCTGGTCGAGTCGCTGGCCGCCGACGCCTGGCCGGCGGGGACCAGGGACGCCTGGACCGGTGGGCAGGCGACTCCCCGGGCCGCCGTGGACGCCTACCGGAAGGCGGCCGGCGCCAAGACCGACATCGAGCGGCAGGCCGAGAACCGGGAGAAGACCGGCGTCTTCATCGGGGCGTACGCCAGCAACCCGGTCAACGGCGCGCAGATCCCGATCTTCATCGCCGACTACGTGCTGGCCGGCTACGGCACCGGCGCGATCATGGCGGTGCCCGGGCAGGACGAGCGGGACTGGGAGTTCGCCGAGGTCTTCGAGCTGCCGATCGTGCGCACCGTGCAGCCGCCGGAGAACTTCGACGGCAAGGCGTACCCCGGGGAGGGGCCGGCGATCAACAGCGCCGCGCCGGACGGCGGCCTGGACCTGAACGGGCTGTTCGTCGCCGACGCCAAGGCGAAGACCATCGAGTGGCTGGAGGCGAACGGGCACGGCGCCGGCGCGGTCACCTACCGGCTGCGGGACTGGCTGTTCAGCCGGCAGCGCTACTGGGGCGAGCCGTTCCCGATCGTCTACGACGAGCAGGGCAACCCGGTGGCGCTGCCCGAGTCGATGCTGCCGGTCGAGCTGCCCGAGGTGGACGACTTCGCGCCGCGCACCTTCGACCCGGACGACGCCGACTCCGACCCGGAGACCCCGCTGTCCCGGCGCAAGGACTGGGTCGAGGTCGAGCTGGACCTGGGCGACGGGCCGAAGCGGTACACCCGGGAGACCAACGTGATGCCGCAGTGGGCCGGCTCCTGCTGGTACGAGCTGCGCTACCTGGACCCGACCAACCCGGAGCGGTTCGTCGACCCGGCCAACGAGCGGTACTGGATGGGCCCGCAGTCGCCCGGCGACCCCGGGGGCGTCGACCTGTACGTCGGCGGCCAGGAGCACGCCGTGCTGCACCTGCTGTACGCCCGCTTCTGGCACAAGGTGCTGTACGACCTGGGCCACGTCTCGTCCTTCGAGCCGTACCGCCGGCTGTACAACCAGGGCATGATCCAGGCGTACGCCTTCCAGAACGACCGGGGCAGCTACGTCGAGGCCGCCGAGGTGGAGGAGGTCGACGGGAAGTACTACTTCGGCGACCAGCAGGTCACCCGGGTCTACGGCAAGATGGGCAAGTCGCTGCGGAACGTGGTGACCCCGGACGAGATGTGCGAGGCGTACGGCGCCGACACCTTCCGGGTCTACGAGATGTCGATGGGCCCGCTGGACGTCTCCCGGCCCTGGGAGACCCGGGCGGTGATCGGGGCGTACCGGTTCCTGCAACGGGTCTGGCGGACCATCGTCGACGAGCACACCGGCGAGCTGCGGGTCACCGACGCCCCGGCCGACGAGCAGACCCGGCGACTGCTGCACCGGATCATCGACGGGGTCCGGGGCGATCTGGACGGCATCCGGATGAACACCGCGATCGCCAAACTGATCGAGCTGACCAACGGTCTGACCAGGCTGGAGACGACGCCCCGGGAAGTGGCCGAGCCGCTGCTGCTGATGCTGTCGCCGTTCGCCCCGCACATCGCCGAGGAGCTGTGGCACCGGCTGGGGCACGCCGAGTCGCTGGCGTACGAGCCGTTCCCGGTGGCCGACCCGGGCCTGCTGGTCGCCGAGACGGTGACGTACCCGGTGCAGGTCAACGGCAAGGTCCGGGGGCGGGTCGAGGTGCCGGCGGAGGCGGCCGAGGAGGCGATCCGGTCCGCCGCGCTGGCGGCGGTCGCCGACCAGTTGGCCGGTCGCGAGCCGCGCAAGGTGATCGTGGTACCGGGCCGAATGGTCAGCGTCGTCGCCTGACCCCCGTCGGCAACCCGCCGTCGGTGCCGGGCGGCGGGTTCCGGTCCCGGCCCGTCCCGGTCCCGGCCTGTTCCGGGCTGGACCTGGACGTCAGAGGCGTTACGCGGCATCGGTAGGGCATCTGGCGTCCAGGTGAGCGGTGCGGGCGAGCGGTTGCCGGCGATGCCGGGGGCGCCGGCGGCGGCCGGAGTTGCCCGCTGCGGCTAGGGTGCGTTCCGGCGCCGCCGGTGCAGCAGCACCGTGGGCCGGAGCAGCCGCGGAAGGGGAGCGGGCGGGTATGGCGGATCGGGACCTGGACGAACACCGGGCGGACCTCGCCGACCTGGCGGCGGAGCCGTCGCCCGAGCGGCTCCCGGTGATACGCCGGCTGCTGGCCCGCGCCGACGGCCGCCCCGAACTCCGGCAGCCGGTGGCGGACGCGATCTGCGAACACCTGCGGACCACCGGTCCGGCGGATCGTCCGGCGGCGCGCGTGGGGTCCATCGACGACGGAGAGACCGACCCGCGGCGGGCTGCCCTCGCCCTGCTCGCCGACCGGCTCCGCCCCGGCGACCCCGGGCCGTGGCCGGAGATCAGCCTCGACCTGTCCGGTACCACCCTGGTCGACCTCGACCTGCGCGGTTGCGAGCTGGCCGAGGGGCGGTTCGCGGACACCCGGTTCGTCGGCACGGCGTCGTTCGAGGGGGCCAGCTTCGACGGCGAGGCGCTCTTCCCGCGTACGGTTTTCGAGGGCGACGCCCGGTTCGACGGTGTCCGCTTCGGCGACGAGGCGGTCTTCGGCCGGGCCCGGTTCCGGGGCGAGACCGGGTTCGTCGGGGCGGAGTTCGGCGACATTGCCTGGTTCGGGCGGGGCGAGGAGACCCTCTGGGAGGACGACCCGGCCTGGGAGACGATCGAGGAGCTCATCCCGCTGCCCTGGGACGAGCCGAACGAGACCGATCCGCAGTGGCCGGTCGCCGTCCTGATCGAGGACTACCAGGACTGGGAGGAGGGCGGCGACGGGGCGCGCTTCGCCGGCCCGGTCTCGTTCCGGGGCGCCCGCTTCGCCGGCCCAGCCTGGTTCTACAAGGCCCGGTTCGGCGCGGCGGCGGACTTCCGGGAGGCCGAGTTCGCCGCCCGGGTGCACCTGGACCAACCCGCCGTGGAGCTGACCGGTGCGCACTGGTCGGACGAGGACGACGAGGACGGATACGGCGAGACGTACTGGCCGCTGGGCTGGGCGGCGGAGCCCGGCACCGGCCGGCTGGTGCCGGACCAGGGCGTCCACCCGTACACCCGGCAGCTCGCCGACCCGGACCCCGACATCCGGCGTGCCGGCCTGCGGCTGCTGGCCGAACTCGGCGACACCCGTCCGGAGCTGCGAGAACGTGTCGTCGACGCGCTCTGCGCCTATCTGCGTGCGCCGCTGCCGTTCCTGGTCGGTGGCGACCTGGATCCGGCCCAGGCCGAGGAGCTGGACCTGCGCCGGGAGGTCCAACAGGTGCTCGCCGAGCGGCTGCGCCCGGCCGCCGAGCCGTACTGGCCGGAGACCAACCTCTGGCTCTGCGGCGCCACCCTGGTCGATCTCGACTTCAGCGGCGGCGAGGGCGGATACGCCGAATTCGTCGGAACCCAGTTTCACGGCACCACCAGCTTCGCCGGCTGCCGCTTCGAACGGGCCACCTTCGACCTCGACGGCGGCAGCGGAGTCGCCACCTTCCACGGTCCGGTCGACGCCGCCGGAGCCCGCCTCGGCACCCGGCTGCCCCTCGGCGACTAGCCCGGCGGCGACCTCGTCCGGAACCGAGCAGGGAGTGGAGCCCGGAGCAGCCGGCGACCTCGCCCGGGGCCGAGGACGGAGTGGAGCCCGGGGCCGGCGGCGACCTCGTCCGGGGCCGAGCACGGAGTGGACCTGTGAGCAGTCGGTCGGTCGGCGGTTCCGGCCGGTCCTCAGAGCAGGTCCTCCAGGGTGATCGGCAGGTGCCGGATCCGTCGGCCGGTGGCGTGGTAGACGGCGTTGGCGATCGCGGCCGAGGTACCGACGATGCCGATCTCGCCGACGCCCTTCACGCCGAGCGGGTTGACCACGGAATCGGGTACCTCGATGACGTCGACCGTGACGTCCGGGGCGTCGGCGTTGAGCGGGAGCAGGTAGTCGGCGAGGCTGGCGTTGGCCCAGCGCCCGGTGTGCGGGTCCATCCGGGTCGCCTCCAGCAGCGCCTGGCCCAGCCCCCAGAGCATCCCGCCCATGAGCTGGCTGTGCGTGGTCTTGCGGTTGAGTACCCGGCCCGGGGCGAAGACGCCGACCAGCCGGCGTACCCGGACCAGGCCGAGTTCGGCGTCGACGGCCACCTCGGCGAACTGGGCCCCGAAGGTGTGCATCGCGTAGTCCGTCATGGGCGGCAGGACCGGCATCCAGGTACCCACCGTCTCCACGTCCGGAATGTGGTTCCGGGTGAGCAGTTCGGCATACGTCTCGCCGACCTCGGGCCGGTCGCGCAGGCACATCCGGCCGTCCCGGACCACCACTGCGGCGGGGTCGGTGCCGTGCAACGGCGAGTGCTGGTCGGCGACCGCCTGCCCGACGAGCTGGTCGCGGAGCTGGGTGCAGGCCAGGTGTACCGGCGAACTGGTCGCGCCCGAGCCGGCCGAGCCGACCGCCGAGGCGACGTTGGGCAGGTCGGTGGTGCCGCCGAGGAACCGTACCCGATCGACCGGCAGGCCGAGGCCGTCCGCGGCGACCTGGGTCATCGCGGTCAGCGCCCCGGTGCCGAACTCGGAGATGCCGGCCTCGACGACCGCGCTGCCGTCGATGTACATCCGGGCCCGGGCCCGCTGCGGGCTGATCGGGGCGGCCACCGGATAGGCGGCGGTGGCCATGCCGGTACCGATCAGCAGGTGGCCGTCCCGCCGGGCGCCGGGGGTCGGGTCGCGGTCGGCCCAGCCGAAGAGTTCGGCGCCGCGCTGGTAGCACTCCTCCAGCCCCTTGCTCGACCACGGCTTGCCGGTGTCCGGGTCGACGTCGGCGTGGTTGCGCAGCCGCAGCTCGACCGGGTCGATCCCGGTGGCGTACGCGAGTTCGTCCATCGCGGACTCCAGCGCGAACATCCCGGTCGCCTCGCCGGGGCCACGGGTGAAGGTCGGGGTGACGGTGTTGCCCCGGACCAGCCGGTAGCCGCCGGCGTAGTTCGGCGCGGCATACGTGATCGCGGCCGACTCCAGGGAGGTCTCGGCCCAGTCGTCGAAGTGCGAGGTCAGCGAGAACTTGTCGTGGGTGAACGCCACCAGCCGCCCGTCCCGGCCGGCGCCGACCCGGATCCGCTGCTCCTGCTCCTCCCGGTGCCCGCAGGAGTGGAACATCTGGTCACGGCTGAGCGTGAGCCGGACCGGCCGGCCGACCCGGCGGGCGGCGAGCGCGGTGAGGGTGACGTGCGGCCAGATCAGCGCCTTGGCCCCGAAACTGCCGCCGACGTAGTGGCTGACCACCCGGACCTGGGTGGGTGGCAGGCCGAGCAGTTCGGCGACGCTGAGCTGGGTCGCGGTCGGCCCCTGGGTCGAGTCGTAGAGGGTGAGCCGGTCGGTGTCGTCCCAGACCGCCGTGGTGGTCCCCGCCTCCAGCGGGTTCTGGTGGTTGGCCGCGAACCGGTAGGTCAGGTCGAGGCGCACCTCGGCGTCGCGCAGCGCCGTCTCCGGGTCGCCCCGGGTCGGGTTCCGGCCGGGAACCAGCCCGCCGAAGATCCGTTCCGGCTCGTACGCCTGGTCGCGCCCCTGGTCGAGCAGGGTCACCGACGGCGTCTCGGCGTAGGTCACCTGGACCAGGCTGCCCGCGTACTCGGCCCGCTCGACGGTGTCGGCGACGACGATCGCGACCGGCTGGCCGGCGTAGTGCACCACGTCGTCCTGGATCGGGAAGAAGCTCTGCCCGTGCGCGGTCAGCCCGGCCAGCGACGGGAAGAGCTTCGGTCGGGCCGCGACCCGGGGCAGGTCGAGATGGGTCAGCACCGCGAGCACACCGTCCGCGACGCTGGCCTGCCGGCAGTCGATCCCGATGATCCGGCCGCTCGGTACCCGGGCACCGACCAGCACCGCGTGGGCGAGGTGGGGCAGGTTGAGTTCGCCGGAGTACCGGGCCGCGCCGGTGACCTTGGCCCGGCCGTCCACCCGGTCGAGGGCGGCCCCGAGCACCGGACTCATCTGCGCACTCCGCTCATGGGGGGTTCCCGTCGTCGCTGACCGTCCGGGCGTCGCCGGTGACCATACGCAGCGCCCGTACGATCGTGCGCCGGCCTAGTTCGATCTTGTATGCGTTCATTCCGTGCGACACCGCGTCGGCCAGCTCCGCGTCGGCCGCCGCCCGGAACGACTCGACGGTGGCCGGGGCGCCGACCAGCACCGACTCGGCCCGGCGGGCCCGCCAGGGCTTGGTCGCCACGCCGCCCAGCGCCAGCCGTGCGTCGGTGACCACTCCGGCGTCCAGCGAGACGGCGACCGCCGCCGAGGCGAGCGCGAACTCGTACGACTCCCGGTCCCGCACCTTCAGGTAGATCGAGGTACTGGCCATCGGCAGCGGCGGGATCTCCACCGCCACCACGAGTTCGCCGTGCGCGGTCGGGTGCTCGCGATCCGGGGTCTGGCCGGGCGCCAGGTAGAAGTCGTCGGCGGGGATCTGGCGGTGCCCGGCCGGTCCCTGGGTGAACACCACCGCGTCCAGCGCGACCAGCGCGACGGCCAGGTCGGAGGGGTGGGTGGCGATGCAGTACTCGCTGGTGCCGAGGACCGCGTGGCCCCGGTTGATCCCGTTCATCGCGCTGCACCCGGTACCCGGTTCGCGCTTGTTGCAGGGCGCCGCCACGTCCCGGAAGTAGCCGCAGCGGGTCCGTTGCATCAGGTTGCCGCCGATCGAGGCCATGTTGCGCAGTTGCGGGGAGGCGCCGAGCAGCAGGGCCTGGGAGAGCATCGGGAACCGGCGCCGGACCGGCAGGGCCTGGGCGACGTCGCTCATCCGGGCGACGGCGCCGATCCGTACCCCGCCGCCGGGCAGCTCCTCGACCTGCCGCAGCGGCAGGTCGTTGATGTCCACCAGCCGCTTCGCCCCGGCGACGTGGATGCGTTGCAGGTCGACCTCGGTGGTGCCGCCGGCCAGGAAGGTGCTGCCCGGGTCGGCGGCGACCGTCCCGATCGCGGTGGCCACGTCGGCCACCCGGGAGTAGCTAACCGGCCGCATCGGGCCCACCCGTCCCGGCCTCGTCCCGGACCTGCCGGATGGCGGCCCGGATGTTCGGGTACGCCGCACACCGGCAGATGTTGCCGCTCATCCACTCCCGGATCTGCCCGTCGTCCGCGGCATGCCCCTCGGCGAGGAACGCCACCGCCGACATGATCTGGCCTGGGGTGCAGTATCCGCACTGGAAGGCGTCCTGGTTGATGAATGCCTGCTGCATCGGGTGCAGTTCCACCCCGTCGGACAGCCCCTCGATGGTGGTGACCTCGCGGGTCTCGCAGGTGATCGCCAGGGTGAGGCAGGCCAGTACCCGCCGTTTGTCCACCCAGACGGTGCAGGCGCCGCAGGCACCCTGGTTGCAGCCCTTCTTGGTGCCGGTGAGGTCGAGCCGGTCGCGCAGCGCGTCCAGCAGGCTGACCCGGGGCTCGACCAGGATGTTCCGCATGGTGCCGTTGACGGAGAGCCGCACGACGGTGGCGTTCGGGCCGCGTACGACGGCGGTGTCGGCGACCTCCACCGCACCGGCTGCCTCGGCGTACGACTTCACCCGTCACCTCGCTGACCATCGCTGCCCGGGGTACCGCGCCCGGCGGGAACGCCCACCGCCGGGGCCGGGGATCGCCCGGCCCCGGGGTGAGGCGCAGCCATCCGTCCTCCGGGGGCTGCCGCTGAAGGAGAACGGTGGTGCGATCAGCCTATCGACGAACAGTCCTTATAGGGCAAATACCGCGAAATGCGCAGTCGGCACGGCAACCGGTCGGAGCGGCCCTCCGCTACCGGTTACTCCGGGTTCGGGGCCGGGCGGTCGGCCAGGACGTGCTGGTCGCCGTTCGCGGCACCACCGGACCGACGGCCCTGCCCGGCGGCGCGTTCCGCCCGCCACCAGCGCAGCGCCAGCACCGCGGTGGCGACCAGACCCAGCGCGCCCGGGGTGACCGCCAGCCAGTTCACCTCGTCCGGCGAGACCGCCGCAGCGCCCACCGCGGCGTAGCCGAACGCGGACGGGGTGGCCGCCAGCACGCTGCCCAGCAGGAACGGTGCCAGCCGCGCGCCGGTGGTGCCGTAGCCGTAGCTGATCAGCCCGAACCCGCCGATCGGGATCAGCCGGACACTGACCACGCCGAGCATGCTCTGCCGGGCGAACCATCCGTCGAGCCGGGCCAGCCGGCCGCGTACCCGTTCCGCGACGAACTCCCGACCGAGCAGCCGGCCGACCGCGAAGCCGGCGAGGGCGGCGAGCAGGGCAGCGGCCAGCGTGTAGCCGGCGCCGAGCAGCGGCCCGAAGATCGCTCCCCAGATCACCGTGATCGCGGTCCGGGGCACCAGCGCGACCAGCAGCAGCGCGCCGCCACCGATCGCGGCGACCGGTGCGAGTGCACCGAGCCGGTCGGCCAGCCGAGGCAGTTGTGCCACCTCGGGCCGGGGCACCAGCAGCAGCGCCAGCCCGAAGAGGCCGAGCACCAGGAGCAGTACGGTGAATCGCGCGACCGACCGCTGCCGGAGCAATCGCCGGACGCGTCCAATCATGAACCTATTTCAACCTCTCCGTGCGGTCCGCCGGGGCCGCAGGTGAAAGTCGAGGCGCTCGCGCCGCTCTGGTTCGCCGCGCTCCGGCGGGCGCAGCGGCAACGTTCGGGTGGTAAAGGCTCACTGCCGGGCGGCGGCCAGGGCCGCGTTGCGTTCGGCCCGGAGCCGGTCCGACCAGGTGTCGTCCAGCGGCGGAAGCTGCTGCATCCCGACCGCCCAGCGCAGCAGCAGGTCAGCCAGGGCCGGGTTGCGGGCCAGCGCGGGACCGTGCGAATACGTGCCGAGCAGCTTGCCCCGCCACGCCCCCTCGGTGGCGCCGTCGTTGCCGACCCCGGTGCTGACCCGGGCCAGCGGCGACACCCCGGGGCCCAGGTGGGTACGCCCACCGTGGTTCTCGAAGCCGCTCAGCGGCGGCAACCCGAGCCGGGGGTCGATGGCACCGGCGAGTTCGCCGACCGCCCGGGACGGCCCCCGGTCGGAGTGCAGGTCGAGCAGGTCCAGGCCGGCGCACTTGGCGCCCTTGGCGAAGAACGAGCCGCCGAGCAGTTGGTAACCGGCGCAGACCGCGAAGACCACCGAGCCCTGCTCGGCGGCCCGGCGCAGCCCGCCGTCGGCGATCAGCCGCTGCGCGCCCAGCGCCTGCGGGCCATCCTCGCCGCCGCCGAGCAGGTAGATGTCGGCCGAGGTGGGCAGCCGCTGGTCGGAGCGGATCTCGATGCACTCCACCGGCAGGCCGCGCAGTTCGGCCCGGCGGGCCAGGATCAGCATGTTGCCCCGGTCGCCGTAGGTGGAGAGCAGGTCCGGATAGATCCAGACGATCCGCAGGTTGCTCTCTCCACCGGCCTGGCCCGGCATGCGGTAGGCGGGATCAGTTGACACGGTCCAACTCCGCTCGGATGTCCTGGAACGCCGTGTAGTTGGCGATGACTTCAAGCCGGCCTGGCGGGACGCTCGTGATCGCTTCGGTGAAGGTCCTGACGTGCTGGAACGGTACGCCGTTGATGTCCAGCCGGACGGCCAGGTCGTACGCCCGGTCGCCGGTGATCAGCACCTGCCGCCCGCGCAGCGGGGCGAAGTCGACGTCGAACAGCCAGGAGGTGTCCAGCCCGTCGGGGTCCCGGGCGTTGATCGACAGCAGCGTCGGCGCCACCTCCGCCATGTCGAACGCCTCCAGCCAGCTCGCCGGGTTCTTGGCCAGCAGCAGCCGGATCGTCCGGCCGTCCTTGACCACCTGGGCGTACCGGCCGGCGACCGAGGCGACCCCGCCGAGCCGGGACACCGCGTCGGTCGGGCGTACGCCGAACTCGGCCGCCACCGCCAGCGCGGTCGCCGCGTTGCCGAGGTTGACCCGGCCGGGCAGTTGCAGGACCACCTTGTGCCAGTCACCGGCGGGGTCGACCACACCGTCGTCCTCGACCACCCACTGCGGCTCCGGCCGGCGCAGCCAGCAGCCGGTGCACCACCACTGGTCCGCCATCCGCTCGATCGGGGAGCCGCACTCGGGGCAGACCCAGGAGTCGTCGTGCCAGCGCTGGCCGGCGCTGAACCAGGTGACCGGTGCCGGGGCCAGCTGCGGGCTGCGGGTCGCCGGTGGGGTCGCCGCCCAGACCACCATCGGGTCGTCGGCGTTGGCGACCACCCGTACCGAGGGGTGCCGGACCAGCGCGGCCCGCCAGAGCTGGGCCATCATCGCCACCTCCTTGGCCCGGTCGAGCTGGTCCCGGGAGAGGTTGAGCAGGGCCACCACCCGGGGCTCGGTCGCCTCCAGCACCTGGGCCAGGTAGTGCTCGTCGACCTCGAGCACGGCGTAGGGAGTGGTGCCGGCCTTGGCCAGTGCCGAGGTGTGTCCGGTGGGCATGTTCGCCCCGAAGGAGTTGGTCGCCACCCGGCCGAGTACGCCGACCGCCGCCGCGGTCAGCCGGGTGGTCGTCGTCTTGCCGTTGGTGCCCGAGACCAGCGCGATGGCCCGGCCGGACGCCAGATGGGCGAGGAGATCAGGATCGATCTTGAGACCGATCCACCCGCCGATCACCGAGCCGTCACCCCGGCCGGCCGCCCGGGACAGGGCTGCGGCGGTGCGCGACACCGAACTGGCCACCTTCGCCCGAAGAGGCATCTTCCCGTCCGTCACGCGAGCGAGGTTACCGGACGACGCCGGGCGGGTGACCGCCGCACGAAAGTACCCGGCGCCACCGGGCCGCGGCCAGGCCCGAGCAGTGCCCTAACCTCGCGCCTGCTCGTGCTGCTCGGCCAGGGGTACGGGCACCACGGCGGCGATCCGGCGGCCGTTACGGGTCACGTAGAAGGTCTTGCCCTGCACTGCGGTGTCGTTCAGAACCTGGGCCAGATTCTTGCGCAGGTCGGCCACACTGATCTCGTTCAAGTCGGTCACGGCAATTATCGTACATTGCTGTACTCTGTTGTACGTGCTGCTTCGTTACAACCACCGCGTCTATCCGACGCCCGGCCAGCAGATCGAGCTGGCTCGGGCGTTCGGGTGCGCTCGAGTGGTGTTCAACGACGGGCTGCGCGCCCGGCAGGAGGCCCGTGAGCAGGGCTTGCCGTACGTCTCGGACGTCGAGCTGTCCAAGCGGGTCATCACGCAGGCCAAGCTGACGCCAGAACGGGCGTGGCTGGGCGAGGTGTCGGCGGTGGTGTTGCAGCAGGCGCCGGCGGACCTGAACACCGCGTACCGCAACTTCTTCGCCTCGGTCTCGGGCAAGCGCAAGGGCCGCGAGGTCGCGCCGCCGAGGTTCCGGTCACGCAAGGACAACCGGCAGGCGATCCGGTTCACCAAGAATGCCCGGTTCAAGGTCCTCGACAACGGCAAGCTCAGGCTGCCGAAGATCGGAGACGTCGCCGTGCGCCGGTCGCGTTCGCTGCCGTCGGACCCGTCGTCTGTGGCGATCATCAAGGACGCGGCCGGCCGGTACTTCGCCTCGTTCGTCGTGCGGACCATGGTTGAGCCGTTGCCGCCCGCAGAGTCCGAGGTGGGTATCGACCTGGGCCTGACCCACTTCGCGGTGCTGTCGGATGGCACGAAGGTCGCGGCCCCGAAGTTCCTGCGCCGAGCGGCCCGCAAGTTCAAGCGGTTGCAGCAGGCACTCTCGCGTAAGCAGAAGGGCTCGGCCAACCGGTATTTCCCGTCCACTCGCATGTGCTCGCAGTGCGGCCGTATCCACGAGAAGATGGCCCTCAACGTCCGAGCGTGGGGCTGCCCCTGCGGAGCAGCCCACGACCGGGACGTGAACGCCGCCAGCAACGTGTTGGCCGCCGGACGGGCGGACAACTCAAACGACCGTGGAGCGCGGGTCAGACCACCAGCGATGGTGGCACCGCGCGGCGAAGCGGTAACCCACCCGGACGCCGCGTGTTCTACGCGCAGCGTGGAGGGAATCCCCGTCCTTTAGGGCGGGGAGGATGTCAAGCTCGGCTGCCGATGAGCCCCTCCGTCGCGTCCGTGCTGCGGGCCCTCGCCGACCTCGCCCCGGCCGCACCCGAGCGGGTGCTCGACGTGACCCGTCCCGGCCAACCGCTGATCTGGCTGGCCGACCCGCAGTCCTGCCGCCCGTCCCGCGAGGTGGAGCGGCTGGCCGCGGCCGACCTGCTGCACCGCGACCTTCGGACGCTGCGCCGTGGCTGGGGCCTGGTCGCCGGGGTGGTGGAGACCGACGGCGTGACCAGGAAGGTGCGCTTCCCGCTGCTCAGCGAGCCGGTCCGGCTGGAGCGCACGCTGCGCGGGTACCGGGTCGTCCCGGCCGGCGACTTCGAGGTCACTCCGCTGGTCGAGGACCGCGACCTGGCCGCCCGGCTGGAGGTGGCGCCGGGCCTGGGCGGATCCGGGTGGCTGGCCAGCACCGGCGCCGAGGCCTGGTTGCGTACCGTCGCCCAGGCCGCCGGCCTGCCGATACACGGGTACGACCGGACCCGGCGTACCGGTCGGGCGAGCTTTCCGGCCCGGCCGCCGGTGCTCTACGTCTCGGCGGTGCTGTTCAGCGTGCGGGACGTCGCCGGGCTGGCGCTCGGTGACCGGCTGCGCGCCTGGGCCGCCCGGCCCGGCGTCGAGTCCACCGCCCTGGCCGTGGTGTACGGCACCGCCGCCCCGGACGCACCCGCCGCCCCGGCCGACTCCGGACCGGTCGACTCGCCGCTGCCGCTGAACGAGGCCCAGACCGAGGTGGTACGCCGGGTCCGGCACCAGCCGGTGACCGTGGTCTCCGGCCCACCGGGCAACGGGAAGAGCCACGCCGTGGTCGCCGCCGCGCTCGACGTGGTCGACCGGGGCGGCAGCGTACTGGTCGTCACCCAGTCCACGCACGCCGCCGACGTGCTCGGCGAACTGCTGGAGCGCTATCCGGGCCCGCGACCGGTGCTCTTCGGCGACGCGGAACGCCGGGCCGCACTGGCGGCCTCCCTCGACGTGACCGCCGAGCCTGAGGTGACGGCGGCGACCCTGGACGCGGACCGGGCCGCCGTGGCCGAGGCGACCGCCGAGGTCGAACGGGTGACCGGGCAACTCACCGAGCTGCTGGACCTCGAACTGCTGGCCAGCGAGGTGCAGCGCTGGGCGCCGGTGGCCGGCGGGCTGCGACTCGACGTACCCGGTGCCTTCGAACCCGGTGCCGACCTGGTGGCGGCGGCCCGGGCGGCCGGGCGGGCCCGGGCCTCGGCCGGCACGTGGTGGCGGCGCTGGCTGCCGGGGCGACCGGGCCGCCGGCTGCGCCGCCGGCTCGGTGCGGCGGAGACGGTGTCGCTGGACCGGCTCGACGACGCGATCGCGGCGGCCCGGGCGGAGATGGCGGCGGCCCGGCTGGCGACCGTCGGCGGTGCCGACCCGGGCCCGTTGTGGCCGGTGCTGGCGCAGGCGCGGCAGCGGTTGTCGGCGGCGCTGGGCACCGCGATGCGGCATCGCAGCCGTGGCCCGGAGCGATGGGACTCCGCCGGCCGCCGCAGCGCCGCCGCGCTGGCCGGTGCGCTGCGGGCGGGCCGCAACCGGCGCCGGGAACTCCTCGCCGAACTGAGCGGGGAGTCCCTGGTCCGGGCGCTGCCACTGTGGATCGGCACGGTAACCGACGTCGAGGAGCTGCTGCCGCCGATCGCCGGGCTCTTCGACCTGGTGATCCTGGACGAGGCGTCGCACACCGACCAGATCCGGGCGGCGCCGGTCCTGGCCCGGGCCCGTCGGGCGCTGGTGGTGGGCGATCCTCGGCAACTGCGGTTCGTCTCGTTCGTCGCCGACGTCGACGTGGTGGCGACCCTGCACCGGCACGGCCTCGACAACCGGGTCGACGTACGCCGGATCAGCGCCTTCGACCTGGCCGCCGGGGCCGCCCCGGTGACCTGGCTGGACGAGCACTACCGCTGCGCCCCGCACCTGATCGAGTTCTCCGCGCACCGCTTCTACGGTGACCGGATCGCGGTGGCCACCCGGCATCCCGGCAACGAGACGGCGGACGTGATCGACGTGCGGACGGTGCCGGCGGAGGGTACCGAGGCGGGGGTGAACCGGGCCGAGGTGGCGGCGGTGGTGGCCGAGGTACGCCGGCTGGCCGAGGCGGGTCGGGTCGGCATCGGCGTGATCACCCCGTTCCGGGCCCAGGCCAACGCGCTGGAGTCGGCGCTGGTGGCGGAGTTTCCGGTGACCGAGATCGAGCGGCTGGGGCTGCGGGTCGGCACCGTCCACTCGTTCCAGGGCAGCGAGGCGGAGACCGTACTGGTGTCGCTGGCGGTGACCGATCCGGTTCCCGCCGGGCGGATCCGGTTCCTGACCGACCCGAACCTGTTCAACGTGATGATCACCCGGGCACGGCGCCGGATGGTCGTGCTGACCTCGCAGTCCGCGCCGAACGGCCTGCTCGGCGACTATCTGCGGTACGCGGCGCTGCCGCCGGAGCCGCGCGGCGAGCCGGTCGCCGTTCCGGGCACGTCCGCCGCCGGGCGGGCAGGCGGTGGCGCGTCGTGCGGCGGGCAGGCCCGGCCCGCTGCCGCGGCAACGACGGCACGCGGCCCGGCGGGGGTCGGCAGCCTGGCGCCGATCGCAGCCCGAGGCCCGGCGCCGGTCCGAGCCGGCAGCCCGGTGCCGGGCGGCTGGGCGGGCGAGTTGGCCGTCGAACTGGCCCGGATCGGGCTGCCGGTCCGGCGCCACTTTCCGGTCGGGCGCTGGACGGTGGACCTCTGTGTCGGCGCCGGTGCGTCGGCGGTCGGGCTGAACTGTGCCGTCCAGCCGTCCGGCCCGGCGGCACACATCGCCCGGCACCGCGCGCTGGTCCAGGCCGGGTGGGTGGTGATCGACGCGTTCGCCAGCCGGTGGGGCGGCGATCCGGTCCGGGCCGCCCTGGACGTCGCGGCCCGGTGGCCGGAGCTGACCTGAGCCGTCGCCACCCGGCCGCGGGGCGTCGCCCGGTCGATCGCGGCGGAGTGGGACCGCCGCAGCGAATTTTTCCTCCACTTTCCTCCCGCCCCGCTTCGGCGGGACCGTCGGGGCGACCGGATTAGTCGGAAAAAGCGTGTATATCCGGGCGTCGCGCGTCCGGCGTACCGGTGTCGGATAGTGGACCTCCGCGGCGGGGGGCCCACTTCCCTCCACCGCCGGCCACCCCTTCTGACGTGCGGTTTCATCTGGGGGACAGCCGGTCTTTCCGGGCGATTCCGGTTGCGGGTGGAGGGAAGTGGAGTAGAGTGGGGCGCGATGGGGGGCCAGGAAGGCCCGCCGGCCCGGGGGGCAGCGGCGCCGCGAACGCCGCTGGTAGGGCGAGGGGGTTGGGCCGGTGTTTCTCGGCACGCACACCCCGCGCCTGGACGACAAGGGCCGGCTGATCCTTCCGGCCAAGTTCCGGGACGAGCTGGCGGGAGGTGTCGTGATCACGAAAGGGCAGGAGCGCTGCCTCTACGTCTTCCCGATGCCCGAGTTCCAGCGGATCGCGGGGCAGTTGCGCGAACAGCCGATGACGCACAAGGCGGCCCGGGCCTACGGCCGGGTCTTCTTCGCCAGTGCGCACGACGAGATCCCGGACAAGCAGGGTCGGGTCACCATCCCGATCCACCTGCGCGAATACGCCGCACTTGATCGGGAGCTGGTGGTGATCGGGGCGAGCACCCGGGTGGAGATCTGGGACAAGCGGTCCTGGGAGACCTACCTCGCGGAGAGCGAAGAGGACTTCGCCGACATCGAGGAGGGGGTGCTGCCGGGCGGACTGTAGGGCGGCGCGTGCCGACGCCCGACGTACTGCGAGATCTCCACCCGCTCGAGGTTCCTGGCGCCTCTTCCCCGGTGCCAGGCGCGATCCTCCGACGGTCCGAAGGTCGGCCCGGAGGAACAGAGCGGATGGGGATCTGGCGGTACGACGAGCGCGACAGATACCGGGCACGTCCGGACGAGACAGGGGTCACTGGGGGTCGACATGGGGGAGCTACGCGGTACGCATGTGCCGGTGCTGCTTGAGCGGTGTCTCGAGCTGCTCGCCCCCGCCCTGGACCGGGCCGACGACCGGACGACCGTGTACGTCGACACCACGCTCGGGCTGGCCGGGCACGCCGAGGCGGTGCTCGCCGCGCATCCGCGTACCGTCCTGATCGGACTCGACCGGGACACCGAGGCACTGGCACACGCGCGGGCCCGGCTCGACCGGTACGCCGACCGGATCCACCTGGTACACGCGGTCTACGACGAGCTGGCCGAGGTGCTGGAGCGGCTCGGTTACGACCGGGTGGACGGCGTGCTGTTCGACCTGGGTGTCTCCTCGCTGCAACTCGACGCGCCCGATCGCGGGTTCGCCTACGCGCAGGACGCGCCGCTGGACATGCGGATGGACCAGTCGGCCGGTACGACCGCCGAGGAGGTCGTCAACAGCTACTCGCACGGCGAGCTGGCCCGGGTGCTGCGGGTCTACGGCGAGGAGCGGTTCGCCGGCCGGATCGCCTCGGCGATCGTCCGGGAGCGGGAACGCAACCGGCTCACCTCGTCGGCCCGGCTGGCCGAGCTGGTCAAGGAGTCCATTCCGGCACCCGCTCGACGTACCGGGGGACATCCGGCCAAGAGGACGTTTCAGGCTTTACGGATCGAGGTAAACCGGGAGCTGGCCGCGCTGGAAACGGCGCTGCCGGCCGCTCTGGACGCGTTGTCCGTGGGCGGTCGCGCGGTGGTGCTGTCCTACCACTCACTGGAGGACCGGATCACCAAGCAGGTGTTCGCCGGCCGTGCCCGGAGCACCGGGCCGATCGACCTTCCGGTCGAACTGCCCGGTACCGGACCGATGCTGCGGCTGCTCAGCAGGGGAGCTGAGCTGCCGGGCGATGCGGAGGTCCAGGCCAACCCGCGGGCCGCATCGGTGCGGCTGCGGGCGGCCGAGCGGATCGAGCGGGACGGCGGAACGAGTACGACGACGAGGCGGGCTGTCCGCGAACGGCCCGGGCGAGTCGTCGGGGCAACAGGTCCGGCCGGTGCGGGGGCACCGGGCGGGTCCGACGGAGCGCGACGGGACATGCCGCGGCCGGCATCCGACGGCGGCGGCACGACAGTACAGGGGGAGGGAAGATGAACGTCAACAAGCGCGAGCGCCGGGAACAGCCCGACGCGGCGCGTGGCGCACAGCAGCGCACACCGCGGTCGGGGGGCCGGACCACGGTGCAGCGGGCGCAGCGGGCGGGCGACGGCCGGTCGAACCCGGCGTCGGAGGCCCGGGTGCGGGGGGCACGACGGTATCCGACCCAGGGCAGTGCCGCACTGCGTGAGCGGGACTGGGAGCAGCCGGCGGAATCCGCCCGGGGGCTGCGGGTCTGGGACAGCTCCGAGGAACGGCCGGAGGGGGCACCCGAGCCGGCGACGCCGGCCCGGCGCTCTCGGCTCCGGGTGGCGCCACCGCTGCCGGTGGCCCGACCCCGGGTCTCGTTCGTGGCGCTGATCCTGGTGCTGGTGGTCGGCGGGATGCTCGGCATCCTGGTGGTCAACAGCAAGGTCAACGAGAACGCGTTCCGGCTGGAGCGGTTGCAGCAGCAGCAGTCCACGCTGGACATCCAGGAGCAGGAGCTGAAGCAGAAGATCGCCGACGCCGAGGTGCCGGGCAACCTCACCGCCCGGGCCCGCCAACTGGGCCTGGTCGACTCGGGCCCACCGGCCTTCATCCGGCTGCCGGACGGCCGGGTGATCGGAGTGCCGCAACCGGCCGGTGGCGAACCGGCGATCACCAGCCAGCAGGGCGCCGGGGGATGATCCGGTGACGCCGCGGTCCGACGAGCCGCGCCGGGACGCTTCGGTGTCCCGGCGCGGCTCGTCGCGTGCCGGTCGGGACACCGAACGCGGTGCCGAGTCCGGCGGCCGGTCCGGTTCCGGGCTGGGCGGCATCTCCGACGCCCGGGCGTACACCCCGCGCGGCCGGACCGTGCGGGACAGTCCGGAACTCCGGCGTACGCCCGGAGTCGCGGGCGGCTCCGGCGACCCGGGCGGCCGGTCCCGGCGTACCCCCAGGACCGAACGGTCGGCGGACCCGTTCCGGCCGGCGTTGCAGGTGCTCGACGGCGGCCGGGCCGGCGCGGCCCGGACCGCCCGGCGGACCGTGCCGACCGGGGCCGGCCGCACCATCACCCCGCGCCCGGTCCGGGGCGGCGGCGACGTCGCCAAGCCGGCCCGACGGCGGCCGGCCGAGCCGGCCGGTGGCGGGACCCGGACAGCCGGTGCGCCCGCCCGGCGCCCGGCCCGGCGACCGCGCCGGCCACCCCGGCTGGCCGACCCGCACCGGCGGCTGCGCCTCGGCACGCTGCTCGCGCTCGCCATGTTCACCACCATCGGCATCCGGCTGGTCGCGCTCCAGGTCGTCGACGCCCCGGAGTATGACGGCGGCGGCGTCGGTGACCGGCTGCGTACGGTCGTCCTGCCGGCCCCCCGGGGAGCCATCTACGACCGCACCGGAGCGGCGCTGGCGCACAGCGTCGAGGCCCGGTACGTCTACGCCGACCCGGAACTCGTCGACGACCCGGCCACGGCGGCTGCGGCGCTCTCGCCGCTGCTCGGCATCCCCGCCTCCACGCTGACCGAGGAGATG
Source organism: Plantactinospora sp. KLBMP9567 (assembly GCF_033446045.1). Taxonomy (NCBI): domain Bacteria; kingdom Bacillati; phylum Actinomycetota; class Actinomycetes; order Micromonosporales; family Micromonosporaceae; genus Plantactinospora; species Plantactinospora sp. KLBMP9567. The sequence continues at coordinate 351,242 of NZ_JAWQRR010000006.1, forward strand.
CGCAAGCGGAAGCGGCCGGACGGGCGCCCGTCGAACTTCGAATACCTGGCCCGGGCCGTCGAGGTCGGCACCGCCGAGAAGATCATGAACCTCAACCTGAAGGGCATCGGCACCGGGCGGGACGAGCGGCGCGAGGTCCCCGGCGGCGACCTGGCCGCCAACCTGCTCGGCTTCACCAGCCAGGACCGGGTCGGCCTGGAGGGGATCGAGGCCCGCTACGACGGGCTGCTGCGCGGGGTGAACGGCGAGCGGGAGTACGAGGTCGGCAAGGGGGACCTGGCCGCCGAGATCCCGGGCGGCCACAACAAGGTCACTCCGGCCCGGCCGGGCAGCTCGCTGCAACTCACCATCGACCGGGACCTGCAGTTCATGGTGCAGCGGATCCTCGCCAAGCGGATGCAGGAGGTCAACGGCACCACCGGGGCGGCCGTGGTGCTCGACGTACGCACCGGCGAGGTGCTGGCCCAGGCGAGCTATCCCACCTACGACGCGGCCGACTGGAAGAAGTACGAAGCCAGCGACCGCAACGACGCCGCCACCAGCTTCGTGGTCGACCCCGGGTCGGTGCACAAGGCCATCGTCTTCGGCGCCGGACTGGAGGAAGGGGTGATCACCCCGAACACCGCCTGGCCGACGCCGTCCAGCATCCGCAAGGGTGACCAGCCGTTCCGGGACACCCACCCGGTGCAGGGCCGCAAGCTCAGCGTCGCCGGCATGCTCGGGTTCTCCTCCAACGTCGGCACCATCCGGGTCGCCGACAAGCTCGGCGCGGAGAAGCTCTACGAATACCAGCTCCGGTTCGGGCTGGGCCGGCCGACCGGGGAAGGGGTGCTCGGCGAGGCGTCCGGCCGGGTGCTCAAGCCGTCGGAATACAGCGGCTCGACGTACGGGTCGGTGCCGATCGGGCACAGCGTCGACGTCACGCCGTTGCAGATGGCCGCCGCGTACGCCGCGATCGCCAACGACGGCACCTGGGTCCAGCCCCACCTGGTACGCGAGATCATCGGTCCGGACGGCAAGCGGAAGCCGGTACCCGCCCCGGAGACCCGGCAGGTGCTGCGGCCGGAGACCGCCGCCGCCCTGCGTACTCTGCTGGAGGCCCCGGTGACCATCGACGGCGGCACCGCCACCCAGGCGGCGATCAGGGGCTACCGGGTCGCCGGCAAGACCGGCACCGGATCCCGGGTGGTCGACGGCCGGTACGCCCCCGGCGAGGTCGCCTCGTTCATCGGGATGGACCAGGCGGACGACCCGCGTTACGTCATCGCGGTCTTCGCGCACACCCCGTCCGGTGGTGGCGGCGACGTCTCCGCACCGGCCTTCAAGGAGATGATGGAGTACGTACTCCGTCACTATCGGGTGCCCGCCACCGGCACCGCGCCGCCGAAGTTCGTCGTCTATCCGCGATGACCTGCCGAAACGGGACATCATCGGTGGGTGCGGGCAAACCACCGGGGCGGCTGTGCGGGGTGGACCCCCCGACGGGGTAGGGTCTGACGCCGTGCCCGGCAATCCCCGTCCCCGCGCCGTGACGCCGGTCCGGCTCGCCGATCTCGCCGCGCGAGTCGCCGCCGAGTCGCCTCCGGACGCCACCGACCTGGTGGTCACCGGGGTGACCCATGCCAGCGGTGAGGTCCACCCCGGCGACCTCTACGCGGCGCTCCCGGGCGCCCGTCGGCACGGCGCCGAGTTCGTGGCCTCGGCGGTGGCGGCCGGCGCGGTGGCCGTACTCACCGATCCGGCCGGCGCCCCGGCGGCGGCCGAGGCCGGGCTGCCGGCCCTGGTGGTGCCGGAGCCGCGTGCGGTGCTCGGCGAGCTGGCCGGCGCGGTCTACGGCGATCCCACCGCCGGGCTGACCGTCATCGGCATCACCGGCACCGCCGGCAAGACCAGCACCACCTACCTGATCGAGTCGGGGCTGCGGGCCGCCGGGCACGTGACCGGGCTGATCGGCACCGTGGAGTGCCGGCTCGGCGACCTGGTGGTGGAGAGCGTCCGGACCACTCCGGAGGCCACCGACCTGCATGCGATGCTCGCGGCGGCCCGGGAACGCGGAGTCACGGCGGTGGCGATGGAGGTCTCCAGCCACGCCCTGGCGATGGGCCGGGTCGGCGGGGTCCGGTTCACCGTCGGCGGCTACACCAACTTCGGCCACGACCACCTGGACTTCCACGCCGACGTCGCCGACTACTTCGCGGCCAAGGCGCGGCTCTTCGACGGCCGGTGCGACGTCGAGGTGCTCAACCACGACGACCCGGCGCTCGCGCCGCTGCGCCGGCCGGCCACCGTCACCTACTCGGCAGCCGGTGATCCGGCCGCGACCTGGCGGGCCGGAGCGGTCCGCGAATCCGGCTACACCCAGACCTTCACCGCGTACGGCCCGGACGGCGTGGCGGTCGAGGCGGGGGTGGCGCTGCCCGGCCGGCACAACGTGGCGAACGCGCTGCTGGCGATCGCCGCGCTGGTCGGTGCGGGGGTCGCGCCGGCGGTCGCGGCCCGGGGCGTGGCCGGCTGCCCGGGAGTTCCCGGCCGGCTGGAGCTGGTAGAGGCGCCCGGCCCGGTGCGCGGGGTGGTCGACTTCGCGCACACCCCCGACGCGGTGGTGGCCGCGCTGACCGCGCTGCGCGACCTGACCACCGCCGGCAACCGGCTGATCTGCGTGCTCGGCTCCGGCGGCGACCGGGACCACGGCAAGCGTTCGCTGATGGGCGCCGCCGCGTCGGCCGGAGCCGACCTGGTGGTGGTCACCGACGACAACCCGCGCAGCGAGGACCCCGGGGTGATCCGGGCCGAGGTGCGGCGCGGGGCCGAGCGGGACGGCGGGCCGGGCCGGGTGCGGGAGGTGGCCGGCCGCCGGGCCGCGATCGACGAGGCGGTCCGGCTCGCCGAGCCCGGTGACGTGGTCGCGGTACTCGGCAAGGGGCACGAGCGCGGCCAGGAGATCGCCGGCCGGACGTACCCGTTCGACGACCGGGTGGAGCTGGCCGCCGCGCTCGCCGCCCGGTTCGGCAACCTGGTGGAGGGCCGCCGATGATCCCGCTGACCTTGTCCGAGGTGGCCACCGCGGTCGACGGCCGGCTGGTCGCCGCTGATCCGGCGTTGCGGGTCACCGGCCCGGTCGAGTTCGACTCCCGCAAGGTACGCCCCGGCGGGCTCTTCGTGGCCTTCCCCGGCGAGAAGGTGGACGGGCACGACTTCGCGGCGGCGGCGGTCGCCTCCGGCGGCGCGGTCGCCGTGCTCGGCTCCCGGCCGGTCGACGGAGTGCCGATGGTGCTGGTCCCCGACGCCCGGGCCGCGCTCGGCAGGCTGGCCCGGGCGGTGCTGGACCGGCTCCCCGAACTGACCGTGATCGGGCTGACCGGGTCGTCCGGCAAGACCACCACCAAGGACCTGGTCGCCCAGCTCACCACCCGGCTCGGTCCCACCGTGGCGCCGCCGGGCTCGTTCAACAACGAGCTGGGGCACCCGTACACGGCGTTGCAGGCCGACGCCGACACCCGGTTCCTGGTGCTGGAGAAGGGCGCCCGGGGGCTGGGGCACGTCCGCTACCTGTGCGAGATCGCGCCGCCCCGGATCGCGGTGGTGCTCAACGTGGGTGTGTCGCACATCGGCGAGTTCGGCTCGCAGGAGGCGATCGCCCAGGCCAAGGGCGAACTGGTGGAGGGGCTGCCGGCCGACGGGCTCGCCGTGCTCAACGCCGACGACGAGCGGGTACGCGCCATGGCAGCCCGCACCGCCGCCCGGACCGTACTGGTGGGCGAGGCCGCGGATGCCGAGGTGCGGGCCGAGGAGGTCGGCCTGGACGATCGCGGGCGGGCGTCCTACACCCTGGTCACCCCGGAGGGACGGGCGGCGGTCCGGCTCGGGATCAGCGGCCGGCACCAGGTCGGCAACTCGCTCGCCGCGGCGGCGGTGGCCCGGGAGCTCGGCATGCCGCTGGCCGAACTGGCCGAGGCGCTCGGCCGGCTCGGCCTGCCCTCGACCCGCCGGATGGACGTCTTCGACCGCACCGACGGGGTGACGGTGATCGACGACTCCTACAACGCCAACCCCGCCTCGACGTCCGCGGCGCTGCGGGCGTTGGCCGGGATGGGCGAGCGGCGGCGCACCTTCGCGGTACTCGGCTACATGGCCGAGCTGGGCGATTTCGAGCGGGACGGGCACGAGCAGGTCGGCCGGCTCGCGGCCGAGTTGGGCGTCGACCGGCTGATCGTGGTCGGCGAGCCGGCCGCGCCGATCCACGACGGCGCGGTGGCGATGGCGAATTGGGGAGGAGAGTCGGTGCTGGTTAGCGATCAGGCGGCGGCGGTCGAGGCGCTGCGCCGCGAGTTGCGGCCGGGTGACGTCGTCCTGGTGAAGGGCTCGCGCTACCGCACCTGGGAGGTGGCCGACGCGCTGCGCGCCGAGGCCGTCGAGCCCGGGAACGGGTCCCGGTGAGCGGGTTGGTCGTGGTCGTCGGGTCGGCTGCGGCGGAAGGCGTTGCGGCGTGAGGGCGGTCATCGTCGCCATCGGTGTGGCGTTCCTGATCTCGCTCTTCACCACGCCAATCGCCATCAAGGTGTTCACCCGGCTCAAGGCCGGCCAGCCGATCCGGGCCGAGGGCCCGGTGATGCACCAGGGCAAGAAGGGCACGCCGACGATGGGCGGCGTGGTCTTCATCGTCGCCACGGTGATCGCGTACGTCGCCGGACACGTTGCCCTGACCACCCTTCCCGACCAGCAGATCGCTCAGGTCGAGCCGACCATCACCGCGCTGGTGCTGCTCGGGCTGATGGTCTTCTCCGGCGCGGTCGGGTTCATCGACGACTTCCTCAAGGTGCGCAAGCGGAACAGCGCCGGGCTGAACAAGCGGGGCAAGCTGCTCGGCCAGATCCTGGTCGGTGCAGTCTTCGGGGTGATCGCCCTCTACTTCCCGAGCACCATGACCGACGCGTCGGGCGTGGCGACCAACACCGAGACGGTCGGCAGCACCACCCTCTCCTTCATCCGCGACATCGACGCGCTGGAGGTCGGCAAGGTCGCCTCGGTGATCATCATTATCTTCGTGGTGATGGCCGCGACCAACGGCGTCAACCTGACCGACGGACTGGACGGGCTGGCCACCGGCGCCTCGGTGATGGTGCTGGCCGCGTACGCCCTGATCGCGTTCTGGCAGTACCGGCACTGGTGCGCGGACCCGGACTACGTCCAGGGCGGCGCGTACTGCTACACCGTCCGGGACCCGCTGGAGATCGCGCTGATCGCCGGGGCGGCGGCCGGGGCCTGTGTCGGCTTCCTCTGGTGGAACACCTCGCCGGCCCGGATCTTCATGGGCGACACCGGGGCACTCGGGCTGGGCGGCCTGATCGCTGGGATGGCGATGTCCACCCGGACCCTGCTGTTGCTGCCGATCCTCGGCGGGCTCTTCGTGATCATCACCATGTCGGTGGTCATCCAGATCATCTCGTTCCGGACCACGGGCAAACGGGTCTTCCGGATGTCGCCGCTCCAGCACCACTTCGAGTTGGCCGGGTGGAGCGAGGTCAACATCGTCGTCCGGTTCTGGATCATCGCCGGGATCGGGGTGGCGATCGCCCTCGGCCTGTTCTACAGCGAGTTCCTCGCCGCCGTCACCTGACCCTCGCCAGTCACCTGACCTCGCCGCCGCCGCCCGACCTCGGCCCGGAGCGGACCAGCTCCGGACCCGCCCGCGGCGAGCACCGGAGCCGCTCCCCGGCCCGGGACACGCCGTACCGGTCCGACACGCCGGCCGGCCACCCTGCGCCAGGGTGGCCGGACCAGCGTCGATGATGGGCGGATGGGGGAGGACGAGGGGGCGGCGCGGTGACCGGGGAGCAGCCACGACGGCCGGCGGGCTCCGCCGGCTCCCGCGCCAGCGGTCGACCGGCGGCCGGTGGCCGGTCCGCCGCCGGCGGACGGCCGGCGGACGACATCGGGCGTGACCCGGCGGGCGGCGGACGCCCGGGCGGCGCCACCGAGCGCCCGGAGCCGACCGGCGGCGGGCGCCCGCGCAGCGGTACCGGACGGCCGGAGAACGCCGCCGACGGCGACGGCCCCCTTGGGGTACGCCCGCAGAGCGGGCCGGGCGGCACCCGGGGTGCCCCCGCCGGGGCGCGCCCACCGGGCGCCCCGGCCGGGGTCGACCTGGCTCCCGCCGGGGTCGACCTGGCCGGTGGGCTGGCCGCGCTGCGCGGGCTGCTGGCCCGGCCGCTCGCCTCCTACTACCTGCTCATCTCCAGCTCCGGACTGCTGCTGCTGATCGGGCTGACAATGGTCTTCTCGGCGACCAGCGTCCGGGCGTCCGCCGCCGACGGCAACGCCTTCGCGATGGTCGCCAAGCAGGCACTCTTCGCGCTGATCGGGCTGGTGGCGTTCTGGGTCTGCCAGCGCCTGCCGGCCCGCACCTTCCGGGCGCTCGGGCTGCCGACCCTCGGCGTCGCGGCGTTGCTGCTGGTGGTGCTGGACGTGCTGCACCTGTGGGACAAGCTCAACGGCGACCGGGACGCCGTCCTCGGCCCGCTGGAGGCCCGGCTGCTCTGGCTGTACATCGGCCCGATCCAGGTGCAGCCCTCCGAGCTGGCGAAGTTCGGGCTGGTGCTCTGGGGTGCGGACATGATCGCCCGCAAGGGCGCCGCGCTCGGCTGGTGGCGGGAGTTGACCACCCCGCTCTTCCCGGTGGTCGGCCTGCTCTTCCTGCTGGTCGGCTACAACGACCTGGGCACCATGCTCTGCCTGCTCGCCGTGGTGGTCGGGCTGCTCTGGGCGGCCGGCATCCGCAAGCGGGTCTTCGCCACCCTCTCGGTCTTCGGCCTGATCGGGGTCGGGCTGTTGATCGCCGCCGCGTCGATCGGCGCCGGGTCCGGTGAGGAGGGGGCCAGGAACTACCGGCTGGCCCGGCTCACCATGTTCTTCAACCCGCCACCGCCGGACGAGTGCGGGCTGACCGACTGCTACCAATACCTCCAGGCCCGGTACGCGATCGACAACGGCGGCTGGTTCGGCGTCGGGCTGGGCAAGAGCAGCCTGAAGTGGAACTGGCTGCCCGAGGCGCACAACGACTTCATCTTCGCCATCCTGGCCGAGGATCTGGGGGTGGTGGGTTGCGCCGTGGTGCTGACCCTCTTCGCGGTGCTGGCGTACACCGGGTTGCGGATCGCCCGCCGGGTCGCCGATCCGTTCCGCCGGCTGGCCGCCACCGCCGCGACCGCCTGGCTGGTCAGCCAGGCGGTGATCAACATCGGCGGGGTGGTCGGGCTGCTGCCGATCACCGGCCTGCCGCTCCCGTTCATCTCCGACGGCGGCAGCGCCCTGGTGGTGACCCTCGCCGCGATCGGCATGCTCGCCTCGTTCGCCCGTGCCGAACCGGACGCCGCGCGGGCCCTGCACGCCCGTCCGGCGCCCCGATGGGTACGGCTACTCTGGGCCCCGTTGCCGCCGCTTCCCTCGGCGCGCCGCCGTGGGAAGCTACCCGCGCCGGCCCCCCGGGAGCCCGCGTCCGGGTCCGGGACCGGGAGGCGGCGGGAGCCTGAGGCCGGGCCAGCAGGTGGCCAGGCAAGGCGAGGGCGCGCCGGTACGGCGAGCGAGAGGAGACGCTGATGGGTCCGCTGCGGTCGGTGCTGCTAGCGGGAGGAGGCACGGGTGGGCACATCTACCCGTTGCTGGCGTTCGCCGACTGCCTGCGCCGGCACGACCCGGGAGTACGGATCACCTGCGTCGGCACCCCGAAAGGGTTGGAAAACGACCTGATTCCGCCGCATGGCTACGATCTGCGGCAGATCCCGGCCTATCAGCTCCCCCGGTCGGTCAACATGAACCTGATGCGTACGCCGGACCGGATGTGGAAAGCCGCCCGGGCCGCCGGAAAGGTGATCGACGAGGTACGCGCCAACGTCGTGATCGGGTTCGGTGGCTACGTCTCGGTACCCGCCTACCTGGCGGCGTGGCGGCGGGAGCTGCCGATCGTGATCCACGAGGTTAACGTGCCGCCTGGGGTGGCCAACCGGCTCGGCATGAAGTTCACCAAGCACGTGGCGGTCGGCTTCCCGCACCAGCCGGCCCAGGCCGAGTCGCTGCGCAACGCCCGGGTGGTCGGGGTGCCGCTGCGGCGCGGCATCACCACGCTCGACCGGGTGGCACACCGGGCGGCGGCACGCCGGCAGTTCGGCCTGCACCCGGATCTGCCGACCCTCTTCGTGGCCGGCGGTTCACAGGGCGCCCGCTCGATCAACCTGGCGGTGGCCGGGGCGGCCAAGTCGCTCGCCGCCGCCGGCGTGCAGGTGCTGCACGTGATCGGCGCCCGCAACGAGCCGGTCCACGTCCCGCACGACCTGCCGGTGCCGTACGTGACTCTGCCGTACCTCTCCCAGATGGAGCTGGGCTACGCCGCCGCCGACCTGATGCTCGGCCGGGGCGGCGCGATGACCTGCGCCGAGGTGGCGGCGATCGGGCTGCCCACCGTCTACGTGCCGTACCCGCACAGCAACCAGGAGCAGAAGCGCAACGCCCTGCCGGTGGTCGAGGCCGGCGGCGGGCTGCTGGTTGACGACTCCGAGATGACGGCCGCCTGGGTCGAGCACACCCTGATCCCGCTGATCCGCGACCCGCGCCGGCTGGCCGCGATGGGTGCCGCCGCGGCCGCGTACGGCCGGCGTGACGGCGACGAGGCGCTGCTCGACTTCGTCTACGAGGCGGTGGCCCAGTGAGCGCGAGGAGTGAGCCGGGTTTGCGAGCCCCGCAGTCGCGATCGACAGTCGGCCCAGTGAGCGCGAGGAGTGAGCCGGGTTTGCGAGCCCCGCAGTCGCGATCGACAGTCGGCCCAGTGAGCGCGAGGAGTGAGCCGGGTTTGCGAGCCCCGCAGTCGCGATCGACAGTCGGCCCGATGAGTGCGTCGGGCCTGCGTAGCGGGGTGGTCGCCGGATCGGGTGCGGTCGAGCTGGGCAAGCCGGTGACCCGACGGATTCCGAGTGGAAGGCTGGTGTCATGAACACCGCGCAGTTCAGCCCGGTCGGCACGCTGTCCGCCGAAGACCTGGGCAGCATCCACCTGATCGGGGTCGGCGGGGTCGGCATGAGCGGGCTGGCCCGGCTGCTGCTCACCCGGGGCATCCGGGTCTCCGGCAGCGAGCTGCGGGAGTGGCCGGCGCTGGCCGGGCTGCGGGCGCTGGGCGGCACGATCCACATGAGCCATGCGCCGACCAACCTGGACGGCGTCGACACGGTGGTCTACTCCACCGCGATCCCGCAGGACCACCTGGAGCTGGTCGCCGCCCGGGAGCGCGGACTGCGGGTGCTGCACCGGTCGGAGGCGCTGGCCGCCGCGATGACCGGCCGGCGCACCATCGCGGTCGCCGGTACGCACGGCAAGACCACCACCACCTCGATGGTGACGCTGATCCTCCAGCACGCCGGCCAGGACCCGTCGTTCGTGATCGGCGGCGAGATTTCCGAGGTCGGCTCGAACGCCCACCACGGCAGCGGGGAGTACTTCGTCGCCGAGGCCGACGAGAGCGACCGGTCCTTCCTGCTCTACCGGCCGTACGTCTCGATCATCACCAACATCGACGAGGACCACCTCAACACCTACGGCGACTACGCCGGCCTGGAGGAGGCGTTCGCCGACTTCGCCCGGCTGACCGACCCCGAGGGGTTCGTGGTGACCTGCGCGGACGACCCGGGCACCCGGCGGATGGCCGAGACGCTGCGCGCCGAGGGGCGGACGGTGTACACCTACGGCACGGCCCCCGACGCCGACCTGCGGCTGACCGACGTGGTCTCGGCGGCCGGCGGCGTACGCTATCTGGCCACCCTGCACGGCCAGCCGCTCGGCGAGGTCCGGCTGCCGGTGCCCGGCGCACACATCGGGCTGAACAGCGCCTCAGCGGTGCTCACCGCCTGCAGGCTCGGCCTGCCGATGGACTCCGTGACCTCGACGCTCGCCTCCTTCCCCGGGGTACGCCGCCGGTTCGAGCGCAAGGGGGTGGTGGCCGGCGTCCAGGTCTACGACGAGTACGCCTACCACCCGACCTCGATGACCGCCGCGCTGAAGACCCTGCGCGAGGTGGCTGGCGACGGTCGGCTGGTCGTCGTCTTTCAGCCGTACCGGGTCTACCGAACCCGGGACCTCCAGGCCGAACTGGCCACCGCGCTCGCCATCGCCGACGAGGTGGTGATGCTGGAGGTCTTCGGCCCGGGCGAGGTCCGGGCGCCCGGCGAGGGCGGGGCGGCGCTGACCGACGCGATCGACCTGCCGGCCGGGCAGAAGATCTTCCTGCCCTCCTGGGAGGACGTGCCGGCCGAGGTGGCCCGCCGGGCCCGCCGGGGTGACGTGGTAGTGACCATGGGCGCACCGCCGATCTCGCTGATGGGCGACGAACTGCTCGACGCGCTGGCCGGCGGCCCGGCCACCGGCCAGCCGACCGGGACGGCGGGCGGGGCCGGGCAGGAGGCCGGGGCGACCCCGCGTGGTCCCGGGGCAGCCAGCGACGCCGGATGAGCCCGGGCACGTCCCGGGGCCGGTCCGCGGGTCCGGCTCCGGGTGGTCGCTCCGGCGGACCGGGGCAGGGCGGCCGGGGAGCCGGTGGACGTGGCGCCGGCCGCTCCGCCCCGGGCGGTCCGGCCGGCGGCGGCGCCCGCTCCGGGGCGGGCCGTCCGGGGACCGGCCGGTCGGGCACGGGCCGGAGCTGGCGGCTGGTCCGGGCCGGTGCCGACGCGGTGCCGCCGTCGGTACGCCGGTTCACCCGCCGGGCCCGGCAGCGCCGGGTACGTGCCGCGCTGCCGTGGACGGTGCTCGCCGGGGTGCTGGTGCTCAGCCTGGCCGGTGCCGGGATCGTGTACGGCACCCCGCTCTTCGGCTTCCGCACGCTGCGGGTCGTCGGCGCCACCCTGGTCACCGACGACCAGGTACGCCAGGCGGCCCGGGTGACCGAGGGCGTTCCGCTGGCCCGGGTCGACCTCGACGCGGTCCGGGGCCGGGTCGCCGAGTTGCCGCCGGTGGCCCGGGTGACGGTGTCCCGACAGTGGCCGCACACCCTGCGGGTCGAGGTGGTGGAACGCACCCCGGTCGCGGTGGTGCCGCAGAACCGGCGGTTCCTGGTGGTCGACGCGGCCGGGGTGGTCTTCCAGACCCGGTCGGACCGGCCGGCCGGGCTGCCGCTGGCCCGGCTGGGCACTCCCGGCCCCGACGACGCCGCTACCAAGGGGGCGTTGACCGTGCTCGCCAACCTGACCCCGGAGTTGCGGGACCGCCTCGTCGAGTTGGTGGTGGAGGGTCCGGCCCGGATCACCGTCAAGCTGCGCGGCGGCCGTACGGTGCTCTGGGGCGACGCGTCGCGCAGTGAGACCAAGGCCCAGGTGGCGACGTCGTTGCTGGCGCGCGAGGGGGACACCATCGACGTGCGGACGCCGGACGTGGTGACCATCCGCTGACCGGAAGTTCCGATGGTCCCGTCCGGCTCCCGGCCGGTCGCGTCGACACGACGGCCGGCTGGCTCGCCGGTGACGTTTGTCGGCGGGCGTGCCGACACGCCGCGCAGGTCCTTGGGTTCGGCCGCGCGTACGCATACGTTGCCCCGAGAGGATCAATGGTTGACATAACTGTAAGCCTCTAGTAGAGGGTGAGGGTTACGCTTCGCCTCTCGTACCGAATGGTCGTCGGCCTCGCTCCGGCCGGATCGCCGGGCGGGGTAGCGGCCGCCGAGATCGAAGGAAAGGGACCGGCGATGACACCTCCGCACAACTACCTGGCGGTCATCAAGGTCGTCGGCATCGGCGGCGGCGGCGTCAACGCCGTGAACCGGATGATCGAGGTCGGGCTCAAGGGCGTCGAGTTCATCGCGATCAACACCGATGCCCAGGCCCTGCTGATGAGTGACGCCGACGTCAAGCTCGACGTGGGCCGGGAGCTGACCCGGGGGCTGGGCGCTGGCGCCAACCCGGACGTCGGCAAGAACGCCGCCGAGGACCACCGCGACGAGATCGAGGAGGTGCTCAAGGGCGCCGACATGGTCTTCGTGACCTGCGGCGAGGGCGGCGGCACGGGTACCGGCGGCGCGCCCGTGGTGGCGAACATCGCCCGCAAGCTGGGCGCGCTCACCATCGGCGTGGTGACCCGGCCGTTCTCGTTCGAGGGCAAGCGCCGGCAGGTGCAGGCCGAGGCCGGCATCGACGAGTTGCGCAACCAGTGCGACACCCTGATCGTCATCCCGAACGACCGGCTGCTCGCGCTCGGCGACCGTGGCATCAGCATGATGGACGCCTTCCGGCAGGCCGACCAGGTGCTCCTCTCCGGTGTGCAGGGGATCACCGACCTGATCACCACGCCGGGTCTGATCAACCTGGACTTCGCCGACGTCAAGAGCGTGATGAGTGGCGCGGGCAGCGCGCTGATGGGCATCGGCAGCGCCCGGGGGGACAACCGGGCGGTGGAGGCGGCCGAGGCGGCCATCTCCAGCCCGCTGCTGGAGCAGAGCATGGACGGTGCCCGGGGCGTGCTGCTCTCCATCGCCGGCGGCTCCGACCTCGGCCTCTTCGAGATCAACGACGCGGCGCAACTGGTCACCGACGCCGCGCACCCGGATGCGAACATCATCTTCGGTGCCGTGATCGACGACGCGCTCGGCGACGAGGTCCGGGTGACGGTGATCGCGGCGGGCTTCGACGGCGGAGCCCCGGCGTACAAGCCGGTGGAGCAGGCCCGCAAGGTCACCCCGCCGGCCGTCGCGCCGGTCTCGCCGCCGGCGTCTCCGCCGCCGGCGCAGACCCCGCGTCGGGTGCTCTTCGACGACGTGGACGTGCCGGACTTCCTCAAGAACGGTTCCTGAGCCGCCAGATGACCGAACCACCCCGCCCGGCGCCGGACGACGCGCGCCGGGCCGAACTCGCGGCCAACCTGGCCCGGGTACGGTCCCGGATCGACGCCGCCTGTGCCGCGGCCGGCCGGGATCCGGCCGAGGTGACCATGGTCGCGGTGACCAAGACCTATCCGGCTTCCGACGTGGCGCTCCTGGCCGAGCTGGGCGTACGCGACATGGGGGAGAACCGCGACCAGGAGGCCGCGCCGAAGGCGGCCGAGGTGGCGGCGACCGGTGCCCGGGTGCGCTGGCACTTCGTCGGGCAGCTCCAGCGCAACAAGGCCCGCTCGGTGGTCCGGTACGCCGACCTGGTGCACTCGGTGGACAGCGTACGGCTGGCCGGCGCCCTCGCCGACGCGGCGGGGCGGCACCGGGAGCGTCCGCTGGACGTGCTGGTCCAGGTCAACCTGGACGGTGCGACCGACCGGGGCGGTGCACTGGTCGCGGGGAACGACCCGGACCGGGGGGTCGGCGCGGTCGCCGCGGCGGTGGCCGGGTCGGATCGGCTGCGCCTGGGCGGGGTGATGGCGGTCGCCCCGCTCGGAGTGGATCCGGAGCCCGCCTTCGTCACGTTGGCCGAGGTCGCCGCCGCGTTGCGGGCCGAATATCCGGGGGCGGTCGCGGTGTCGGCCGGGATGAGCGGTGACCTGGAGGCGGCGATCGCACACGGCGCGACACATGTGCGGATCGGCAGCGCGTTGCTCGGAATGCGTAGCACGCTGCGGTAGCCTGACAAGCGGACACCAAACTACATCAGTGTTGTTTGAGGCGACATCCCTACTGGCGGGGGTCGGGGTGAGACCGGTTTCACGGTCGTGCCGGGGGTTGCCGTCTCGGGCCGGTGGGCACTGCAGTGTTCACGCGCGTGACAGGGGCACGGCACGGGGGGTGTGTGTCGCACGGCGGACGGAGGGGCGCGGGATGGGTGCACTGCGCAAGGCGGGGGTCTGGCTCGGCCTCGTCGAGGAGGACGACGAGCGGGCCTACGACGACGGTGGCTACGAGAAGAGTGGCTACCGCGAGTCGCGTTACCGGCAGAGCCGGTACGCCGACGAGTTCGCCGACGAGGACGAGGAGCAGGACGAGGCGCCACCGCCCCGGCCCCGGGCCGGTGAGCGGACCCGGCTGGCCGAGCGCAACGTCGGCCGCTCCGTCGAGCACGACCGCGCCGACGGTGACCGTCCGGAGCGGACTGAGCGCGCGGAGCGATCCAGCGTACGGTCGATCAGCCGGCCGAGCAGCGCCGAGCCGTCCACCGCGCTGACGTACCAGACCCGGGACAATCTCGCGTTGGCCCCGCAGGCCCAGTTGCGTGAGCGACCGGTGCCTGCCGAGCAGCCGGAGCAGCGCTACCAGATCACGACGCTGCATGTCACGACCTACCGTGAGGGCCGTACGATCGGCGAGCACTTCCGGGACGGCGTTCCGGTGATCATCAACCTCACCGAGATGGACGAGGCCGATGCCCGCCGATTGGTCGATTTCGCCGCCGGTCTGGCGTTCGGGCTGCGCGGTACGATCGAGCGCGTGACCAACCGGGTGTTCCTACTCTCACCGGCTAATGTCCAGGTCACCGCGGAGGACAAGGCCAAGATCGCTGAGGGTGGGTTTTTCAGCCTGAGCTAGCCCGACCGAGGGATCCGCCTGCCGTGTTTCTGCCCATCCTGTTTCAGGTCCTCTACCTGATTCTCTACGTCTTCCTCCTGGTGCTTTTGGCCCGGTTTGTCCTAAGTGCCGTTCTGCAGTACGGTCGTCGCTGGCAACCGAGCCGGGGGGCGGCGGCAGGAATGGAGTCGGTGTGGAGCGTCACTGATCCGCCTCTCAAGGCGTTGAGGCGTGTGATCCCTCCATTGCGAATTGGTACCGTGAGCATCGACCTGGCCTCCCTTGTGCTCCTGGTTATCCTGTTCGTGCTGATGGAGTTCGTGTTAAGGCCGTTGATCTTCAGTTGAACAACCTGGTGACCGGCGTGCCGCGCGGCCGCAACTGACCCGAGGAGTTTCGATGCCGCTGACCCCGGCCGACGTGCACAACGTCGCCTTCAAGAAGCCGCCTATCGGCAAGCGGGGGTATGACGAGGAGGAAGTCGACGCGTTTCTGGACGAGGTCGAGCGCGAGCTCGCCCGTCTGATCGAAGAGAACAACGAACTGCGCGCCCAGGTGGAGCGCGGCGGCCGAGGCGGCGCGCCAGCCGGCCCGGGCCCCGACCCACGCCTGGCCGCCGAGCTCAACGACGTCAAGGCCCAGCTCGACCGGGTGCAGCGGGACAAGGCCCAGGCCGAACAGGCCGCCCGGGCGATGCAGGCCGAGCTGGAGCAGGTCCGGGCCCAAGGCGGCCCGGCGGTCGGCGGCGGCGACGGGGAGCAGCAGGCTCTCCGGGTGCTGATGATGGCGCAGCGCACGGCGGACGACCACGTCTCCGACGCGCGCCGCGAGGCGGACCAGCTCCTCTCCGAGGCGCGGACCAAGGCAGAGGAGGTCACCCGCGAGGCGCGGGCCAAGGCCGACGCGCTGGAGCGGGACGCCCGCCAGCGGCACCAGGAGGCCATGGGCGGCCTGGACGCCAAGCGCACCGCGCTGCAGAAGCACATCGAGGAGCTCAAGCAGTTCGAGCGCGAGTATCGCACCCGGCTCAAGGCGTACCTGGAGAGCCAGTTGCGCGACCTCGACGGGCGTGGCCAGGGCCTTGAGGTGGAGATGACCCGGACCGACGGCAATCGGTCCGGCGGCAGCACCCCCGGCCTCGCCACCGCGGGCCTGGCGAACTCGTACGGCGGGGGTGGACGCTCCGGCGCACTCGAGACCGGGCGCTGATCCCGCCGGGGACCAACGCCGTACGACAGGACGCCGTACGACAACCGGAACCGATGCGTCGGGGGTGAGCCGTGATAGTCGGCAGTCTGGTGCTCATCCTCGCCGCCGTCACGCTGCTGGTGCTCGGCCTGGGGAGCGGGTCGAGCGGGCTGCTGATCAGCTCGATCGCGGTCAGCCTGCTGGCCGCCGTCGCGCTGGTGGTGGGCGCCCGGCAGGCGGCCGGGATGCGGGGCGCGGCCAGCGGCTTCGCCCCGGACGGGCTCGATGACGACGGGCAGGCCGCGCGTGGCGGCGGCGAGGCGGGCGAGACCCGCCGTCGCCGGCCACCGACCGGCCCCCGGATGGCACCGACCGACCCCCGCCTCAGCGGCAACGGCGGGGCCGATCCGTTCCCCGAGAGCGGGTCGGTGCTGACCGAGCCCGTCGAGGTCACGGTTCCCGCCCAGGCCACCCGGCCCGGCGCAGACAACGACGACACCGGCTGGCGGCAACCGGCCGGCGCGTCGGAGGGGCCCGCGGCCGGTCCGGTCGGGCAGGGCGAGCCGGACGACGACGTCCCGGCGGACGAGCCGGCACCCCAGCCGGTCTCCGAGGCCGACGCCGCGCTTGTCGCCGCGCTGCTCGACGACGTGTACGTGGTCGACGGCCGGCCGCGTTACCACCTCGCCGACTGTCCACACCTGTCCGGTCGGGAGAGCGAACCGCTTCCGGTGAGCGAGGCGGTGGAGCTCGGCTTCACCCCGTGTGGGCGCTGCGAGCCGGACACTGCCCTGCTCACCGATGCGCACCAAGGCTGACGGCCGGGCGCCGGTGGCTTCCGGCGGGTCGGGGGCGCAGACGGTTCCGGTGTGCCCGCCGTGACCGAGCCCGCAGCGCTGACCGTCGCGGTCCGGGTCAAGCCCGGCGCGTCCCGGGCCCGGGTCGGCGGCCGGTTCGACGGCCCGTACGGGCCCGCGCTGGTGATCGCCGTGCATCCGCCGGCGGCCGACGGCCGGGCCACCGAGGCGGCCCGGCGGGCGCTCGCCGAGGCGCTCCGGCTGCGGCCGGCGGCGGTCAGCCTGCGTACCGGCGCGGCCAGCCGGGACAAACTCTTCCTGGTCGACGGGGCCGACTCCGACGTCGACGCGCGGTTGCGCCAACTGCGCGACGGACCCGTGCGGTGAACCTTCTGCCACCTCCGCTCGGGCTCTGCCGTGGCCGCGAGTCGGGGCGGATACGCCGAGCGGTCCAGGCCGACGAGGGGTCAGCGCTCACCCGGCCCCGTGCGCGGCGGCCGTGACCGACCGGCTCGACATCGCCCTGCTGATCGGCGCGGCGGTACTCCTCGTCGCGGTCGGCGCGGTCCGGCTCTCGACCCGGCTCGGTGTGCCGAGCCTGCTGGTCTATCTCGCCATCGGGGTGGCGATCGGCGAGTCCGGCCTCGGCATCCGGTTCGACGACGCCGACCTGACCCGGGCGCTCGGCTTCTGCGCGCTGATCGTGATCATCGCCGAGGGCGGCCTGACCGCCCGGTGGAGCACGCTGCGACCGGTACTCGGCATCTCCGTCACGCTGGCCACCGTCGGGGTGGTGGTCAGCATCGCGGTGGTCGGGGTGGTGGTGCATGCCCTGCTCGGCCTGGACTGGCGGCTCGCGCTGCTCTACGGCGCGGTGCTCTCCTCCACCGACGCGGCGGCGGTCTTCGCCACGCTGCGCTGGCTGCGGCTGCCGCGCCGGCTGGTGGCCACCCTGGAGGCCGAGTCGGGGATGAACGACGCCCCGGTGGTACTGCTGGTGGTGCTGCTCTCCACCTCGTCGCTGGCCGGCCACGTCTGGTGGTACGAGGTGCTGCTGGTCGGCTACGAGCTCGCTGTCGGCGCCGTACTCGGCTTCGGGGTGGGGATGCTCGGGCGGTGGACGCTGCGCCGGGCCGCCCTGCCGTCCTCCGGGCTCTATCCGATCGCCGCGGTCGGCCTCACCGTGCTGGCGTACGGGGTGGCGACCGTGCTGCACGCCTCCGGCTTCATCGCGGTCTACGTCGCCGGGGTGGTGCTGGGCAACTCGCGGTTGCCGCACCGGCAGGCGATCCTCGGCTTCGCCGACGGGCTGGCCTGGCTGGCCCAGATCGGCCTGTTCGTGCTGCTCGGCCTGCTCAGCGTGCCGGGCCGGCTGGAGGACGCGCTGCTGCCCGCCGTGGTCGCCGGGCTGGCGCTGACCTTCCTGGCCCGGCCGCTGTCGGTACTGGTCAGCGTGACCGGGTTCCGGGTGGGTCCGCGGGAGCAGGCGTTCCTGTCCTGGGCCGGGCTGCGCGGTGCGGTGCCGATCGTGCTGGCCACGATCCCGCTCTCCGAGGGGTTGCCCGGCGCCGTCCAGCTCTTCGACACCGTCTTCGTGCTGGTGGTGATCTTCACGCTGGTGCAGGCCGGCACCCTGGGCCCGGTGGCCCGCCGGCTGGGCATCGCCGCCCCGGCCGAGCTGACCGAACTGCGGGTGGAGACCGCTCCGCTGGAACGGATGCAGGCCGACCTGTTGCAGTTGGAGATCCCGCCGGGCTCCCGGCTGGTCGGGGTACACCTGGACGAGCTGCGGCTGCCGGTGGGTGCCTCGGTCACCCTGGTCTCCCGGGACGGTGTCGGGTTCGTGCCCGGCCCGGACACCCGGCTGAAGGTGGGTGACAGCCTGTTGATCGTGGCCACCGCCCTGGCCCGGGACGAGGTCGAGCGCCGGCTGCGGGCGGTGAACCGGCGCGGTCGGCTGGCCCGGTGGTTTGGGGAGCACGGCGACGATCGCAACAAATAGTGCTATTGTTCCTTTTGCCCGGTTTGCGGATTATTACGGGTTGAAATCGGTAACATCGGTGCGGCATGTTGTCGGACGTCTGTACGTTCCGTATTCTTGCCAACCTCCGGAGTGCGCGGCGTCCCGCCGCGCGCCCGTTTTGCAATTGGGGGACGTCGTGGTCGGACGGGCGAGGGTCGGAGGCAAGACAACCGGAATGTCCGGCTCGTCGCTCGCGCCCGACACCGCCCGGCAGCCCCGCACCGCCGCGCGGCATCGGCGACCGGCGCCCCCGGGACCCGGTGACGGTGGATCCCGTCGCCGGCAGCACCCCACCGGTCGCGCCCGCCGGAGCGACCGCACCGCGCAGGACCCGCCGGACCGTCACGGGAGCGTCGGAGGTTCCTGTCCAGGCACGGCCGATCGCCGCGGAGTCCGCGGCCGAGGGAGCGACGATGGCTAAGCCAGCAGAGACCAGGACCGCCGGCCGCAAGTCGGCACCGAAGACGTCGCGCAGCGCCGCGGAGACCGAGAAGATCCGCGCCGCACTGGCGGCCCGCCGGGACGAACTCCGTGCCGAGTACGATCAGACGCTGAGCGAGATCACCGAGCTGCAGCGCGACCGGTTGACCGACTCGGCCGGGGACGACCAGGCCGACACCGGCACCAAGACGTTCGAGCGGGAGCAGGAGATCTCCCTCGCCAACAGCATCCTGGAACGCATCACCCAGGTGGAGCGGGCCCTGGAGCGGCTTGACGAGGGCAGCTACGGCTGGTGCGAGCGGTGCGGCAATCCGATCCCGGTGGAGCGGCTCGCCGCGTTCCCCTCCGCCACGCTGTGCGTCTCGTGCAAGCAGTTGGAGGAGCGCCGGTGAGCCCCACCGGGTGGTGAATGGAGGAAAGGGACTCCTGCTGAACATCGACGACGAGCGGACGACCAACGACGACGGGCCGACCGCCGAGGCTCTGGCGAGCGGGTCCGGGCCGGATCGAGCCACCCCAGGGCGGGCCCGGCGGGTGGCCGTCACGGTACTGCTGGCCACCGCCGTACTGGCCTGGCTCGCCGATCTCGGCACGAAGCACCTCGCCCTGGCGGCCCTGACCGACCGGGACCCGGTACGCCTGCTCGGCGGCGCGGTCTATCTGAGCCTGACCCGCAACAGCGGAGCGGCGTTCAGTCTCGCCTCCGACCACACCTGGGTCTTCCCGCTGGTCACCGCCGGGGTGATCGGCTGGATCGGCTGGATGGCGGCCCGGCTGCGCTCGCTGCCCTGGGCCATCTCGCTCGGCCTGGTCCTCGGCGGCGCCCTCGGCAACCTGACCGACCGGATCTTCCGGGCCCCCGGTCCCTTCGTCGGGCACGTCGTCGACATGGTCAGCCTCTTCGACCCGTACGGGCAGGTCTGGCCGATCTTCAACCTGGCGGACAGTGCCCTGGTCAGCGGCGTCGTCCTGGCGGTGCTGCTGGAACTGGGCGGCCGGCAGCGGGACGGCACCCGGCTGCGCTCCCGGCCGAAGAGCACCGACCCGGGTTCGGGCACGCCGTTGCGCGGGTCCGGGCGGGACGGGTCCGGAGCCGAGCCGGTCGCCGGGGCGTCGACCGGGTCCCCGGCAGCCGCCGGGGCGTCGACCGAGCACCCGACAGTCCCAGGAGCCTCGGCCGAGCCCGCCGGGGCCGCCGGGGCGCCGACCGATTCCGCGCCGGCCGGGAGCCGGACCGAGGCCGAGACCGAGCGACGGGACCTGTCGTGACCTCAATCTCCGACGCGGGTCCGGTGCGGCCCGCCGGCGACCGCCGCTCCCTGCCGGTACCCGACGGACTCGACGGCATGCGCTTGGACCAGGCGGTGTCCCGGCTCTTCGGCCTTTCCCGCACCGTGGCGGCGGCACTGGTCGAGGCCGGTGACGCCCTCGTCGACGGTGCCGCCCGGCCCAAGTCCGACCGGGTCTCGGCCGGCTCGTGGCTGGAGGTGGTGCTGCCCGCGCCGCCCACCGCCCCGACCGTCATCTCCGAGACGGTGCCCGGGCTACGGGTGGTCTACTCCGACGACGACATCGTGGTGGTCGACAAGCCGGTCGGGGTGGCGGCGCATCCGAGCCCGGGGTGGAGCGGGCCGACGGTGATCGGCGGGTTGGCCGCGCTCGGGCACACCATCGCGACCAGCGGTGCCGCCGAGCGCCAGGGCGTCGTGCACCGGCTGGACGTCGGCACCACCGGTGTGATGGTGGTGGCCAAGAGCGAGCAGGCGTACAGCCTGCTGAAACGGGCGTTCAAGGCACGCGAGGTGGAGAAGCGCTACCACGCGGTGGTGCAGGGCCACCTGGACCCGCTGCGCGGCACGGTCGACGCGCCGATCGACCGGCACCCGACCCACGACTACCGCTGGGCGGTGATGGCCGGCGGCAAGCCGAGCATCACCCACTACGACACCCTGGAGGCGTTTCCGGCGGCCAGCCTGCTCGACGTACGGCTGGAGACCGGGCGTACGCACCAGATCCGGGTACACCTCTCCACCCTGCGGCACCCGTGTGTCGGTGATCTGACATACGGTGCCGATCCCACCCTGGCGGCCCGGCTCCGGCTCACCCGGCAGTGGCTGCACGCCCGCGAGTTGGCCTTCGCGCACCCCCGGACGGCCGAGCAGGTCCGGTTCGTCAGCGACTACCCTGACGACCTGGAAGTTGCACTCCGCATCCTGCGTGACTGACCGACCGGCAGGGATCACCCGACGAGGGAGTTCGTCCGTGCGCCTCGGCGACCTGTTGCGACAGTTGGACAGCCGACTGTTGCCGCCCCTGGCCCGGGGCATGGCCCGGCTCGGGCACGGCCGGCCGCGGCTGCGGCTGCTGGCCACGGTCGCGCTGTTCTGCTCGGCGGCCGTACTGGTCACCGCCGTGTGGGCGGCCGATCGGCGGCCGGCCGGCGACCAGACCGTCGGCGAGGTCACCCGGGTCGGGGTGGTGCAGGGCGAGTCCATCCCCGGCTACCTGGAGGCGACCCGGGGAGAGTTGCGGTCGCTGGTCGCGGCCGGCGCGGCCGACCCGGCGCGGCCGACGTACGCCCTGGTGACCATGTCGGCCTACCTGGCGCCGGACCGGCTGACCCCGGTGCTGACCGGGATCGGTGTCTCGGAGGTCTTCGCCCGGCTGTGGCGCCCCGGCACCCAGACCGAGATCGTGCGCATCCCGGCCCTGCGCCTCCCGGACGACGTGGTCGGCGGAATGTCGGAGGTCGCGGCGCGCAAGGACCGGGAGGCCCGGGACTACCAGGAGCGGGCCGCCGGGGTCACCGGCGACGGGCCGCAGGAGCAGGAGCTGCGCCGGTTCTACTCCAGTGGTGCCCGGGTCGCCGACGAGGAGGCCACCGCCTACCGGGCCCGGTGCTCGTGCGTCTACGCCGCCGTGGTGCGGGGCGAACCGGCCACGCTGGAGCGGATCGCCGCCCGACCCGAGGTACGCGCGGTGGACCCGGCGCCGGAGGTGCAGCGGCTGGACCGTACCGTCTTCACACCGCCGCTGCCCGAGCAGAAGGACGTGGCGCATCCGCCGGCCGACGTGAGCCTGCCGGCGATCGACGGTGACGGTACCGACGGGCCGGACGCCGGAGGTGCGCCGGACCGGGCCGTCCCGACGACCTCGGCCGGCCCGGCGGCCGATTCGCCCGTCGCTCCGCCGGCCGTCGCGACCCCCGGCCCGGGCGATCCGGGTGCGACCGAACCGCCAGCCACCCCGGACCCACCGCCCGAACCGCCAGCCGGGTCGCCGCCGGTCGAGATACCGTCGGACCGGCCGCCGGTCGAGGCACCCCTGGCCGACCTGGCCACCACCGGGGGGAGCGGCGGAACATGACAGTGGACGGCATGATGGACGTCTACGACGGCGGGCACGCCGACGGCGGTGGATGCGCTCCTAAGGTGGCCCGAATAGGGTTTGCTTCGTAGCCTGTCAGGGCGGGGACCGATGGTGCTGGGAGGGGCGAGCCGTGGACGGCACCGAGACCGGCTGGGGCCGGCCGGCAGAATCAGGGCCGCGTTGGCGGGCGCTGCTCGACCGGGCCCTGCACGGTGGCCGGACCGACGAGCAGCAGGTTCTCGACGAACGACCCGGCTCCGAACCGGCCGCCGAGGGCGGCCACGCCGCCGGCCGGTTCGCCGGTAACGGTTATCCCGGCAGGCCGGAGGCGGATCCCCGGACGTCTACTCCCGGCCACCCGGTCACGCCCGGATATCCGCCCGCGCCCGGCTACGGCGGGGGCGGTCATCCGGGCGAGTCCCGCTACGCCGCGCTGGAGAACGGCTACCGGCCCGATCCCGGCTTCGGTGCCGGGCGACCGGCCGACTCCGGCTACCGGCCCGGCGCGGGTCTTCCCGCCGAGCCGGGCGCCCGGCCCGGCCCGGACTACCGGTCGGGCGCCGACCGGCGGGAGCCCGACCATCCGCCCGGCGGCTACCGGTCCGACCTCGGCTACCGGCCCGACCCCGGCCACCGGCCCGAGCCGATGGAGCCCTACCGGCCCGAGCCGGCCGGCCCGGACTATCCGGGCGAGTCCCGCTACGCGGCGCTCAGCAGCGGCTACCAGCCTCCGCCGCCGGTGGTGCCGGCGCCGCGACCGGCCCTGCCGAGCCCGCCGACCCCGGCCCGCCGCCCCGACCCGGGGGCCGCGCCGGCCCTGCCGCAGCGGGCGGTGCCGCCCCCCGCCACCGGTCGGTCGGTTCCGGCGCCGCGTGCCTCGCTGGCGCCGCCGGCCGCACCGTCCATGGCCCCGCCACCCGGCCCGGCACCGCCGCATCCGTCCGCCGCCGGGTATCCGGCGGGGGACGTCGGGTACGCCCCGGTGGCCCGTCGGGCCAGCGTCGAGTCCTATCCGAGCCGGCAACAGCGCTCGGCCGACCCCGAGGTGGAACGCGCCCGCAACGTGCTCCGCCGGGAACTCGGCTCACCCCGGGTGGTCGCCTTCGCCAATCCGAAGGGCGGGGTGCACAAGACCACGGCGACAGTGCTGGCCGCCGCGACGGTGGGCAGCGTACGCGGCCGTGGCGTGCTCGCCTGGGACGACAACGAACTGCGCGGCACCCTCGGCCTGCGGGCCGGCAGCGCCCGGCACGCCCGGACGATCCGGCACCTGGTCGCCGATTTGATCGAGATCGAGGCGCTGTCCAGCACCCAGCTGATCGACCGGCTCGACGACTACCTCCGGCACGCCTCCGACGGCTCGTACGACGTGCTGGCCGGCGAGGAGAGTCCCCGGTTCGCCCAGCGCCTCGACCAGCACACCGTCCGGCGGGTGCTGGAGCTGCTCCGCCGCACCCACGACGTGATCTGCGTGGACACCGGCAACAACGTGGAGAGTTCCAACTGGCAGACGGTGCTGCGCGCCGCCGACCAGCTGGTGGTCACCACGGTGCCCCGGGAGGACGCCGCGTTCACCGCCGACTGGATGCTCGACCTGCTGCACGACATCGGGATGAGCGAGCTGGCGGACAACGCGGTCACCCTGCTCTCCTGTCCGACCCCGGGCCGGTCTCCGCTGCTCGACGACCTGGTGCGGCACTTCGGCACCCGGACCCGCGCGGTGGCGGTGGTGCCGTACGACCCGGCGCTGGAGACCGGCTCGTCGATCGAGTACGCCCACCTGGCGCAGGAGACCCGGGACGCCTGGCTCCAGGCGGCGTCGATGATGCTGGAGCCGTTCGCCCGCTGACCCGGCACCGTGCCGTCCGGGCGTGTCCGGTCGCCGGTCGGCCGGGACGAACCGGTCGGACGACACACGCCCGGAGACGGAATGTGGGACACCTCGCCCGGACGGGTGTCAAGCCTGGAGACCGCGCGGCCCTGGGACTAGGCTCGGGTGCCGGCGGTCGCGCGTCGGGGTACGCGCCCTGCCGTCGGGGCACGGATCGTGCCGTCCGGCCTGCGCTCGCCAGGCGCTGCGTGGTGCCGTTTGGGGGATGCGTCGCTGGGTGACCGGCAGCCGCCGTCGACCGTTCGTCGGCGGGCCGGCCGGCAGCCGCGTGAGGGAAGGGGGCCCTGGGTGTCTGACTCGTTCGTGCACCTGCATGTGCACACCGAGTATTCGATGCTCGACGGGGCCGCCCGGCTCAAGGAGTTGTTCGCCGAGACCGACCGGCTGGGCATGCCGGCGCTGGCCATGACCGACCACGGCAACCTCTTCGGCGCGTACGACTTCCACAAGCAGGCCACGGCCGCCGGAGTGAAGCCGATCATCGGCAGCGAGATGTATCTGACGCCGGGGACGGACCGGCGGGAGCGGACCCGGGTCCGTTGGGCGGACGGTGGCGAGAACGACGTCTCCGGTGGTGGCGCGTACACCCACATGACCATGCTGGCGGGGGATGCCGACGGGCTGCGCAACCTGTTCCGGTTGCAGTCCCGGGCCAGCCTGGAGGGTTACTACTTCAAGCCGCGGGCCGACCGCGAGCTGCTGCACCAGTACGGCAAGGGGATCATCGCCACCACCGGCTGCCCCTCGGGCGAGGTGCAGACCTGGCTGCGGATCGGGAACTTCGACAAGGCGTGCGAGTCGGCGGCCGAGTTCCGGGACATCTTCGGGGCGGAGAACTACTACCTGGAGGTGATGGACCACGGGCTCGACATCGAGACCCGGATCCGTCAGGACCTGATCCGGCTGGGCAAGAAGCTCAACCTGAAGCCGGTGGCCACCAACGACCTGCACTACACGTACGAGAAGGACGCGGACGCGCACGAGGTGCTGCTCTGCGTGCAGTCCGGCTCGACGCTGGCCGACCCGAAGCGGTTCAAGTTCGACGCCCGGGACTTCTATCTGAAGTCGCCGGCCGAGATGCGCGCGCTGTGGGACTCGGAGGTGCCCGGGGCCTGCGACAGCACGTTGGAGATCGCGGAGCGGATCGGCGACTACTCCGAGCTGTTCGCGTCGCGCAACCTGATGCCGCAGTTCCCGGTGCCGGCGGGGGAGACCGAGGAGACGTTCCTGCGCAAGGAGGTGATGCGCGGGCTGGAGCGGCGCTTCCCGGGCGGGGTGCCGGAGGACCGTCGCCGGCAGGCCGAGTACGAGCTCGACGTGATCCTCAAGATGGGCTTCCCGGGCTACTTCCTGGTCACGGCCGACCTGGTCGCGTACGCGAAGCGGGAGGGGATCCGGGTCGGGCCGGGGCGTGGTTCGGCGGCGGGTGCGCTGATCGCGTACGCGCTCGGCATCACCGAGCTGGACCCGATGGCGCACGGTCTGCTCTTCGAGCGGTTCCTCAACCCGGATCGTGTGTCGATGCCCGACATCGACATGGACTTCGACGAGCGTAGGCGCGGCGACATGATCCGTTACGCCACCGAGAAGTACGGCGAGGAGCGGGTCGCGCAGATCATCACGTACGGCACGATCAAGGCCAAGGCGGCGATCAAGGACGCGGCCCGGGTCCTGGGTTATCCGTTCGCGATGGGTGACCGGATCACCAAGGCGATGCCCCCGGCGGTGATGGGCAAGGACATCCCGCTCGGCGGCATCTTCGATCCCGGCCACCCCCGTTACCAGGAGGCGGCCGAGTTCCGGCAGCTCTACGACGGCGACGGCGAGGTACGCAAGGTCGTCGACACCGCCAAGGGCCTGGAGGGGCTGAAGCGGCAGTGGGGGGTGCACGCGGCCGGGGTGATCCTGTCCCGGGATCCGCTGGTGGACGTGCTGCCGATCCAGAAGCGGGAGCAGGACGGCTCGATCATCACCCAGTGGGACATGGGTGCCTGCGAGACCATCGGTCTGCTCAAGATGGACTTCCTGGGCCTGCGCAACCTGACCATCATGGACGACGCGCTGGAGGCCATCCGGGAGAACCGGGGCGAGGACCTGGTCCTGGAGGACCTGCCGCTGGACGACAAGGCGACGTACGCGCTGCTCGGCCGGGGCGACACCCTGGGGGTGTTCCAGTTCGACGGCGGTCCGATGCGGGCGCTGCTGCGGTCGATGGCGCCGGACAACTTCGAGGACATCTCCGCGGTCGGCGCGCTCTACCGGCCCGGCCCGATGGGTGCGAACGCGCACAACGAGTACGCCGACCGCAAGAACAACCGCAAGCCGGTGGTGCCGATCCACCCCGAACTCGCCGAGTCCCTGGAAGAGATCCTGGGCGACACCTACGGGCTGATCGTCTACCAGGAGCAGGTCATGGCGATCGCCCAGAAGGTGGCCGGCTATTCGCTCGGCAAGGCCGACCTGCTGCGCCGGGCGATGGGCAAGAAGAAGAAGGAGATCCTCGACAAGGAGTTCGCGCCGTTCGCCGCCGGCATGAAGGACAACGGCTACAGCGACGCGGCGATCAAGACGCTCTGGGACATCCTGGTCCCGTTCTCCGACTACGCGTTCAACAAGGCGCACAGCGCCGCATACGGCGTGGTCTCCTACTGGACCGCCTACCTGAAGGCGAACTATCCGGCGGAGTACATGAGCGCGCTGCTCACCTCCGTCGGCGACGACAAGGACAAGTCGGCGGTCTATCTGGCCGAGTGCCGGCGGATGGGCATCAAGGTGCTGCCGCCGGACGTCAACGAGTCCAGCGCCCGGTTCGCCGCCGTCGGCACCGACATCCGGTTCGGGCTGGCCGCCGTCCGCAACGTCGGCGCGAACGTGGTCGAGTCGATCCGCCGGTCCCGCAAGGAGAAGGGCAACTTCACCGACTTCTACGACTACCTGCGCAAGGTCGACGCGGTGGCCTGCAACAAGAAGACCGTCGAATCGCTGATCAAGGCGGGCGCGTTCGACTCGCTCGGGCACACCCGCAAGGGGCTGCTCGCCGTGCACACCGACGCGATCGACTCGTTCATCGCGCTCAAGCGCAACGAGGCGGTCGGCCAGTACGACCTCTTCGGCGACGCGTTCGGCGGCGGCGGTGACGGCGGGGCCGGTGGCGGCATGGTGGTGACCCCGCCGATCCCGGCCGGCGAGTGGGACAAGACCGACCTGCTCACCTTCGAGCGCGAGATGCTCGGCCTCTACGTCTCCGACCATCCGCTCTTCGGGGTCGAGCACGTGCTCGCCGCGGCCGCGGACATGTCCATCGCGGCGCTCGCCGAGGAGGGCGGGGTCGCCGACGGGCAGGTGCTCAACCTGGCCGGCATCCTCTCCGGAGTGCAGCGCCGGATCACCAAGCAGGGTCGGGCCTGGGCCTCGGCCACCCTGGAGGACCTCGGCGGCGCGGTCGAGGTGCTCTTCTTCCCGAACACCTACGAACTGGTCGGGCAGTACATCGCCGAGGACGCGATCGTGGTGGTCAAGGGGCGGGTCGACCGCCGTGACGACCAGCCCCGGCTGATGGCGATGGACCTGTCGATGCCCGACATCACCGCAGCGGACGAGGTCAAGCCCGTGGTACTGGCCCTGCCGCCGTCCCGCTGCACGCCGCCGCTGGTGGAACGGCTGCGCGAGGTGCTGACCAGCCATCCCGGCTCGGCCGAGGTGCACGTCAAACTCGTCAACGGCTCCCGGGCCACCCTGCTGCGGCTCAGCCCGCTCCGGGTCGCCCCCACCACCGCGTTGATGGCCGACCTCAAAGCACTGCTCGGGCCGAGCGCCGTGGCGGGCTGAGTGTCGTGGCGGGCTGAGCCGCGCCCTCGTCATCCCGGGACAAACCGCAGCTCCCTGGACACCTAGACAGTCCCCGGACCACGCGACGACGACCGCCGGCCGGGACAGCGCGGTGGGGCGGCCGGCCGTGGCCGCACGAGCCACCTCCGGGTCGGGCCTCCGGAGGGTGGCCCGGCCTGAGAGGATCATCTCGTGAGTCCGGCAACCTCCCCTTCCGACGGCCCGCTCGGCGACAGCGACCACGGGGGTCCCGGCGTACCGCCGGCACCTCCTCCGGCAGCCCCGAACCCGCCGTACGGCGTACCCGCCGGGGCGGCGCCGGGCATCCCGACCGGACCAGGCGCGGGTGGCACGCCGACCGGATCTGCCCCGGAAACGCCGGGTCCGCCGGCCGTGGTGGTGCCGGCCGTGGACCCGCTGACCTGGCCTGGATCGGATCCGGTCGCCGCGAACGGAAGCTGGCCGGCTCCGGAAGGCCCGCCCGGTGCCGCGCCGCCGGTCGCCGGTCCCCGGGCCCGCCGACTGGTCCGGGGCGGGGCGGCCGCCGTCGGTGCGTTGCTGGTGCTGATCCTGCTGGGAATCCCGTTCGGCCTGGTCTGGTCGGCCGTGTCGCCGGGTGTGCCGGTGGTGCAGACCGAGGACGGCGCGCTGCTGGCCGCGCCGCAGCCGGAGGAGTTCATCGCCGCCGACGGCTGGTTCAGCGTGCTCGGGTTCGGTCTCGGTGTGCTGGCCGCGATCGCGATGTGGCTGCTGTTGCGCCGCCACCGGGGCCCGGTCGGGATGCTGGTGGTGGTGCTCGGCATGCTCGGCGCCGCCGTACTGGCCTGGCAGCTCGGCCGGCAGATCGGCCTGTCCGGCTACGAGCGGCTGCTGGCCGGGGCCCCACCCGGGGCGACGTTCAGCAAGCCGCCGGACCTGCACGGCGGGCAGTACGACCTGCTGCTCGGGTTCATCCCCGCCATCCAGGACCTGCTGGTGCCGGCGTTCGGCGCCGCGGTGATTTACACCCTGCTGGCCGGCTGGTCCCGGTATCCGGGACTGCGGCCCGAGGCCGAGCCGGCACCCGGGCCGCTCAGTTGGGACTTGCCGGTACCGCCAGCTCCGTCAGCGGCACCGGCACCGCCCGTACCTGACGCAGCAGAGCCGCCTCGCGATTGAGCAGCCGGAGTTCCGCGCTCAGCCGGCCGGCGGTGTCGGGCATCGCCAGCAGCCGCTGCCGGTCGGTGAGGGTGAGCGCGGCGGTCGCGGCCACCAGGTGCGACAGCACGGTGGGATCGTCCGGCAACTGTTCGGAGATCTCCTCCGGATCGTCCCGGACCAGGGTGAGGTAGCGCCGGAAGACCGCCAGCACCCGGGGCGCCAGCAGGTCGGCGAGCTGCTCCTGTCCGGCCGGCTCGGGCAGCCACTCCACCTCGGCGGTCAGGTACGGGGCGGAGCCCTCCTCGACGCGAGCGATCCGGAACCGCCGCCGGCCGACGGTGACCACGTCCAGCCGGCCGTCCGGCAGCTCGGTCACCTGCCGGAGTTCGGCGGTGCAGCCGACCTCGTGCAGGGTGACCGGCGGACCGTCCGGGCGCCGGTCGGTCAGCTCCGGCTGGCCCGACCGCGGCTCCGCCTCGGTGCTGCGGGACTCCGGCTCGGGGCCGGCGGAGACCGACGCCGGCCCGCCGCTGCGGATCGCCACCACGCCGAACTCCCGGGGCGTGCCCTCCGGCAGGCCGCGCAGGTGCTGCATCAGGTCGAGATAGCGCGCCTCGAAAATGTGCAACGGCAGGACCAGACCGGGAAAGAGCACCGTCCCGAGCGGAAACACCGGCAGCCGCGCGTCCACCGGTCGAGCCTAGCCCGTCGGTACCGGCGGTGAACCGCCCCGCCGGGCCGATCGTCCCGCCGTCTCGTCGGGTGGCCCGGGTCACCGTCCCGCCGGCTGGGCGGACGCGGACCGGTCGGTGGGCGCCGAATAGACTGCCAAGGGTGTTGAACCGGATCGACCTGCGCGGTGGTTGGCGCGACCCGCGCGCCCTGCTGCCCCGTGCCCAGCTTGATGTCTCCGTGGCGGTGGAGAAGATCCGCCCGATCGTGGAGGCGGTCCGCGAGCATGGTTTCCCGGCGATCCAGGACGCCACGCATCGGCTCGACGGCCTGCGGCTGGACCGGTTCCGGGTGCCGGTCGAGGCGATCACCGAGGCCGAGTCGACGCTGGAGCCGGAGGTCCGGGCCGCGCTGGTCGAGGTGATCGACCGGGCCCGCCGGGTGCACGCCGACCAGCGGCGGACCGACGTGACCACCCAGGTGGTCCCGGGCGGCAGCGTCACCGAGCGTTGGGTCCCGGTCGACCGGGTCGGGCTCTACGTCCCCGGCGGCCTCGCCATGTATCCCTCGACCGTGGTGATGAACGTGGTACCGGCCCAGGCGGCCGGAGTCCGCTCGCTGGTGGTGGCGAGCCCGCCGCAGCAGGAGTTCGGCGGCCTGCCCGACGCCCGGGTGCTGGCCGCGTGCGCGCTGCTCGGCGTCGACGAGGTGTACTCGGTCGGCGGCGCCCAGGCGGTTGCCATGCTGGCGTACGGGTCGGACACGGACGCAGACGGGCAGACCCGGTGCGAGCCGGTCGACATGATCACCGGACCGGGCAACATCTGGGTCACCGCCGCCAAGCGACTGCTCCGTGGCGTGGTCGGGATCGACGCCGAGGCCGGCCCGACCGAGATCGCCGTACTCGCCGACGAGACCGCCGACCCGGTGCACGTGGCGGCCGACCTGATCAGCCAGGCCGAGCACGATCCACTGGCCGCGAGCGTGCTGGTCACGCCGTCGGTGGAACTGGTCGAGGCGGTCGACCGGGAGCTGCGCCGTCAGGTGCCCCAGGCCAAGCACGCCGACCGGATCGGCACCGCGCTCGGCGGGCCGCAGAGCGGGGCGGTGCTGGTCGACGACCTGGAGGCGGGGCTGCGGGTGGTCGACCTCTACGCCGCCGAGCACCTGGAGATCCAGACCCGGGACGCCCGCGCCTGGGCGATGCGGGTACGCAACGCCGGGGCGATCTTCGTCGGCCCGTACGCGCCGGTGTCGCTCGGCGACTACTGCGCCGGCTCCAACCACGTGCTGCCGACCGGTGGCTGCGCCCGGCACTCCTCGGGACTGTCGGTGCAGTCCTTCCTGCGCGGCATCCA
This sequence comes from Plantactinospora sp. KLBMP9567, assembly GCF_033446045.1. Classification (NCBI taxonomy): domain Bacteria; kingdom Bacillati; phylum Actinomycetota; class Actinomycetes; order Micromonosporales; family Micromonosporaceae; genus Plantactinospora; species Plantactinospora sp. KLBMP9567. The sequence continues at coordinate 382,401 of NZ_JAWQRR010000006.1, forward strand.
CATCGTGGAATACGACGAGGCGGCGCTCCGGGACACCGCCCGGCACGTGGTGGCGCTGGCCAACGTGGAGGACCTGCCTGCGCACGGCGAGGCGGTCCGGGTCCGGTTCCCGGAGCGCACCGACGGGGCGGCGACGTGACCTCTCTCGACGACCTGCCGATCCGGGACGACCTGCGCGGGCGCAGCCCGTACGGAGCACCGCAGCTCGACGTGCCGGTGCGGCTGAACACCAACGAGAACTCGTACCCGGTGCCGGAGCCGGTGGTGGAGGCGATCGGCAAGGCGGTCGCGGCCGAGCTGCGGGACCTGAACCGCTATCCCGACCGGGACGCGGTGGCGCTCCGGGCCGACCTTGCCGACTATCTCGGGCACGGGCTGGGCGCCGGCCACGTCTGGGCGGCGAACGGCTCCAACGAGGTGCAGCAGCAACTGTTCCAGGTCTTCGGCGGGCCGGGGCGGACGGCGCTCGGCTTCACCCCGGCGTACTCGATGCATCCGCTGCTGGCCACCGGCACCGGCACGACCTGGCGGGACGGCAACCGGGGTGCCGACTTCGGGCTGACCGCCGCCGACGCCGTGGCGCAGGTCCGCCGGCACCGGCCGGACCTGGTCTTCCTCTGCTCGCCGAACAACCCGACCGGCACCGCGCTGGACCCGGCGGTGCTGGACGCGGTACTGGCCGAGGCGCCCGGGATGGTGGTGGTGGACGAGGCGTACGCGGAGTTCGCCCGCCCCGGCACCCCGACCGCGTTGGCCCTGCTGCCCGGACACCCCCGGCTGGTGGTGACCCGGACCATGAGCAAGGCGTTCGGCTTCGCCGGCGGGCGGCTCGGCTACCTCGCCGCCGATCCGGCGGTGGTGGACGCGGTGCAGCTCGTCCGGCTGCCCTACCACCTGTCGGCGCTCACCCAGGCCGCCGCCCGGGCGGCGCTGGCGCACCGGGACCTGCTGCTCGGCACCGTCGAGGCGATAAAGGAGCAGCGGGACCGGATCGTGGCCAGCCTACGGTCGCGCGGCCTGCCGGTCGCCGACAGCGACGCCAACTTCGTGCTCTTCGAGGTCGGCGGCGACCAGCGGGTGGCCTGGCGGGCCCTGCTCGACCACGGCGTGCTGGTCCGCGACGTCGGGCTGCCCGGCTGGCTCCGGGTCACCGCCGGCACGCCGCAGGAGACCGACGCCTTCCTCGCCGCCATAGAATCGGTGCGGACCGGCTCCGACTCCGGCCCGGCCGGTTCCGGCACACCACCGGCGGCCACCGGCCCGGCGCCGACCGATTCCGGGACGGCGTGATGCGTTACCGAACAGCAGGCCGGCCGACCCGGACAACCGGTCGGCCGCCCCGGACAGCGAAAGGTCCTACCGTGAGCAGAACCGCCCGGGTCGAGCGGACCACGGCCGAGACCAAGGTGCTGGTCGAGTTGGATCTCGACGGCTCCGGGCAGGCCGACATCACCACCGGGGTCGGTTTCTACGACCACATGCTCCACCAGATCGCCCGGCACGGCGGTTTCGACCTGACCGTGCACACGGTCGGCGATCTGGAGATCGATGCACACCACACCATCGAGGACACCTCGCTGGCCCTCGGCACCGCCCTGGACCAGGCGCTCGGCAACAAGATCGGCATCCGGCGGTACGGTTCCGCCACCATCCCGATGGACGAGGTGCTGGTCCGGGCCGCCGTCGACCTCTCCGGTCGGCCCTACGTGGTGCACGACGAGCCGGCGCTCGCCCCGTACATCGGGCCGGTCTATCCGACCAGCATGACCCGGCACATCTGGGAGTCCTTCGGCCAGTCCGCCCGGCTGACCCTGCACGTCTCGGTGCTCCGGGCCGCCCGGCCGGGCGGTCACCCGGACGCGCACCACGTGGTGGAGGCGCAGTTCAAGGCGGTGGCCCGGGCGTTGCGCGAGGCGGTCGCGGTCGACCCGCGCTCGGCCGGAGCGGTGCCGAGCACCAAGGGGCTGCTCTGATGGACACCGTCCTGCCGGTGGTGCTCTTCGCGCTGGGCGGTGTGCTGATCGGTGGTGCCTGGTCGCTGCACCGGCAGGGTGCCCCGCAGCGGGTGCTCTGGATCGTCGGCCTGCTGGCCGTACTCGCCACCGCCGGTGGCGTGCTCTGGCTCGTACCCGGGGAGGGCGGATGACCGCCCAGGTGCCGGCGCCGCCCCGGGTGGTGGTGCTGGACTACGGCTCGGGCAACCTGCGCTCCGCGCAACGTGCGGTGGCCCGGGCCGGCGCCGAGGTGACGGTCACCGACGACCTCGACGCGGCGGCCGCCGCCGACGGTCTGGTGGTGCCCGGCGTCGGCGCCTTCGCGGCCTGCATGGCCGGGATCGAGGCGCTGCGGGCCGGTCCGGTGATCGCCGAGCGGGTCGCGGCGGGCCGCCCGGTGCTGGGCATCTGCGTCGGCATGCAGGTCCTCTTCGAGTACGGCGAGGAGCACGGCGTCGTCACCAAGGGGCTCGGCCTGCTGCCCGGCGGGGTGACCGGGCTGGCCGCCCAGCGGGTGCCGCACATGGGCTGGAACACCGTCGCACCGCCGCCCGGGTCCCGGCTCTTCGCCGGCCTGCCGGCCGACGCCCGGTTCTATTTCGTGCACTCCTACGCCCCGACCGACGCGGCCGGACTGGCCGCCGCCGGTGCGCTGCCGACCACCGCCGAGCACGGTGGACGGTTCGTGGCGGCGGTGGAGCGCGGGCCGCTGTCGGCCGCCCAGTTCCATCCGGAGAAGTCCGCCGAGGCCGGCCGGCTCCTGCTGCGCAACTGGCTGGCCACGCTGTGACCGCGCCCCGGACCGGGGGCGTCCCGGTGGGCCGTGCCGGGTCAGGTGTCGCCCCGTGAGCAAGGAACGGGCCCGGCGCCGCGCGGTCCGGCTGGCCGAGGCGGAACGGGAACGCGCCGCCCGGGCCCGGAAGGTGGCCCGCCGCCAGCGCCGGCGTGCCCTGCTGCGCCGGCTCGCCCCGCGACTGCCGGACCGGCGTACCGGGCGGTTGTTCGCGCGGCGCAGCCGGGGTGAGCGGGCCGGGGTGGCCGTACTCTCGGTGGCGGCGGTGATCGGCATCTGGCTGCTCGTCGACGACCTGGCCCTGCGGCTCGGCCTGATCGCGCTGCTGCTGCTGGTGCTGCCGGCGGTGGTGGTGATCGCGCTGGGCCGCCGGACCTGAGCCCGGGCAGATGCCTCCGACCCGTCGATCGCCGTACCGGCCGGACGGCCCGGCGGATCCCACGCCCCGGCCCGCCGCGTTTCCCGCCGACCCGTCGGCCGGTCGACCACCACTCTTTCGCCAACCGAGGAGAGCACGTTGAGCCTGACCCTGCTTCCCGCCGTCGACGTCGCGAACGGCCAGGCGGTCCGCCTGGTCCAGGGCGCCGCCGGCAGTGAGACCAGTTACGGCGAGCCGCTGGAGGCGGCCCTGGCCTGGCAGCGCGACGGCGCCGACTGGATCCACCTGGTCGACCTCGACGCCGCGTTCGGCCGGGGCTCGAACGCCGAGCTGCTGGCCGAGGTGGTCGGCCGGCTCGACGTCTCGGTGGAACTCTCCGGCGGGATCCGGGACGACGGGTCGCTGCGGGCGGCGCTGGCCACCGGGGCGGCCCGGGTCAACATCGGCACCGCCGCCCTGGAGGACCCGCAATGGTGCGACCGGGTCGTCGGCGAGTACGGCGACCGGGTGGCGATCGGGCTGGACGTGCGCGGCCGTACCCTGTCCGCCCGGGGCTGGACCCGGGACGGCGGCGACCTGTTCGAGGTGCTGGAGCGGCTCGACAAGGCAGGCGCGGCGCGGTATGTGGTGACCGACATCACCAAGGACGGCACGATGCGCGGGCCCAACCTCGACCTGCTGCGCGAGGTCTGCGCCCGTACCGACGCCCCGGTGATCGCCTCCGGCGGCGTCTCGACCCTGGACGACCTGCGGGCGCTCGCCACGCTGGAACCGATCGGGGTGGAGGGCGTGATCGCCGGCAAGGCGCTCTACGCCGGGGCGTTCACCGTGGCCGAGGCCCTCGCCGTGCTGGCGCGGGCGTGACGGCGTGCGTGGTGGCGACGGCTAGGCTCGGGCCATGACGGTGGCGGTACGGGTGATCCCCTGTCTGGACGTGGACGCGGGGCGGGTCGTCAAGGGGGTCAACTTCGTCGACCTGCGGGACGCGGGCGACCCGGTCGAGTTGGCCGCGGCCTACGACGAGGCGGGCGCCGACGAGCTGACCTTCCTCGACGTCACCGCCTCCTCCGACGACCGGGGCACCATGCTCGACGTGGTACGCCGGACCGCCGAGACGGTCTTCATCCCGCTCACCGTCGGCGGCGGCGTACGCCGGGTCGCCGACGTCGACGTCCTGCTCCGGGCCGGTGCGGACAAGGTGGGGGTGAACACCGCCGCGATCGCCCGGCCGGAGTTGATCGCCGAGATCGCCGAGCGGTTCGGGCGGCAGGTGCTGGTGCTCTCGCTGGACGTGCGGCGTACCCCCGCCGGCAGCAGCACCGAGAGCGGGTTCGAGGTGACCACCCACGGCGGCCGGCGCGGCACCGGGATCGACGCGGTCGGCTGGGCCGCCCGGTCCGCCGAGCTGGGCGCCGGGGAGATCCTGCTCAACTCGATGGACGCGGACGGCACCAAGGCCGGATTCGACCTGGAGCTGATCGGCGCGGTGCGGCGGGTGGTGGACGTACCGGTGGTGGCCAGTGGCGGGGCCGGCGCGGTCGCGCACTTTCCTCCGGCGGTGGCGGCCGGCGCCGACGCGGTCCTGGCGGCCAGCGTCTTCCACTTCGGTGAGCTGAGCGTCGGCGAGGTCAAGGACGCACTGCGTGGCGCCGGGCATCCGGTCCGCTGACCCCGCGCCCGCCTGTTCCGTTGGCCCGCCTGCGCAATCGTCCTGAGGTGGTCAGGTGGTGGCCGGGCGGGCCGGAGGTCGGCTCGGTGACTACCCGCCGTTCTCCGGTGAGCGGCGCGGCATCGGCAGGGTGAACCGGGCGGCGTACTCCTGCACCGCCGCGGCGTGCTCGTCCTCGGCGAGTTCCCAGTCGTGGCTGCCGGGGGAGTGCCGGCGGGTCAGCACCCCGTGCACCGTCTCGACCGTGGTGGCGAGACCACCGTGCGGCCGGGTACGCCACAGGTGCTCGCCGGCCGAGGTGACCCGGAACCAGCCGTCCGAGACGGTGATCAGGCCGGCGCCCACCAGGCGGCGTACCGCGGCCTCGATCTCGTGACGGGCCGGGAGCGCCCGGTTGAGATGGTCAGCGGTGGAGAGCACGTCGGCGAGCCGGACGCCTTCCGGCCGGCGGGTGCTGCTCGACCGGCGGTGCCGGCCGGCACCGCCGGCGATGATCAGCGATACGAAGATCCATGCGTCGGACCAACGCCATCCCTCATCCCCCATGGGAGAAATGATGCCGTGCCGCGCCATCGGACGGAACGGTTGTGCACCGGTTCATTCCGCCGAACCGGGGCGACCCTCGTTCCACGAGGGATGATCCGGTACAGATCGACGATCTTTTTCCGCCCGTGCGTGGTGCGTCCGCCGGCACCTGTCTCCCCGGCACCGGACCGGCTGTGTCGCGGGTCAGCCGGGACCGGCCTCGGTGACCGGTCGGGTCAGGTCGCCGGGGTCGGGCCGCGACGGCGGCGGCACGGTGAACATCGGGATGAAGGCGTGCGCCAGCGGGCCGATGGCGAGGGCGTACGCCACCGTGCCGATCCCGACCTGGCCGCCGAGGGCGAACCCGATCGCCAGTACGGTCAGCTCGATGACCGTACGGACCAGCCGGAGCGACCGGTGCGGGCGGCGGGCGACGTACCCGGTCATCAGGCCGTCGCGCGGGCCGGGGCCGAGGCGGGCGCCGATGTACAGGCCGGTCGCCATCCCGTTGAGCAGGATGCCGGCGACCAGGAAGCCGATCCGGGTCGGCAGTGCCTCGACGGTCGGCAGCAGGGCCAGCGCGAGGTCGACGGCGAGCCCGATGACGACGACGTTGCTCACCGTGCCGAGGCCGGGACGCTGCCGCAGCGGGATCCACAGCAGTAGCACCAGGGCACCGACGGCGATGGTCACGGTGCCGATGGAGGCTCCGGTGAGTTCGGACAGCCCCTGGTGGAAGACGTCCCAGGGGTCGAGCCCGAGGGACGCCTCGACCAGCAGCGCCATGCTGACCCCGTAGAGCGTCAGGCCGACGTAAAGCTGTCCGAGCCGCCGGGCGATTCGGTCGCGCGTCATCCGTCCCTTTCCGTCGCGCCGCCCGTGCAGGCGCCCGGTCATCCCGCCACGGTTGCCAATTTTTGCCATGCATGCCACTCTGAGGGCCAATCCAGTCGCCATGAAGGGCCAATCGAGGTGAAGTGGCTATGACCAGCCTCGTCCGAGGCGCACAGCTCGGCCGGATGCTCGGGCAGTGGCACGCACTGCCGGGCCGCCGCCGCAGCCCCGACTACGTCGCCCTGGCCGGGGCGGTGCGCGGGCTGCTCGCGGACGGCCGGCTGCCGCTGGGCGTACGACTGCCGGCCGAGCGGGAGCTGGCCGAGGCGCTGCGAGTCAGCCGGACCACCGTCACCGCCGCGTACCGGGAACTGCGGGAGAGCGGGCACCTGAACAGCCGCCGGGGCGCAGGCAGTTGGACCACCCTGCCGGGCGGGCACCGGGTGGCCAGTTCGGGACTCTGGACCCCGCAGGACGACCTGGACATGATCGACCTCGGCTGCGCCGCGTTGGCCGCCCCGGCGGCACTCGCCTCGGCCGCCCGGGCCGCCGCCGAGGACCTGCCGCGCTATCTCGGCGGCGCCGGATACCACCCGACCGGGATCGTCGAGCTGCGCGCGGCGGTGGCCCGGTCGTACACCGAGCGTGGCCTGGCCACGAGTCCCGAGCAGATCATGGTGACCAACGGGGTGCAACACGCCCTGGACCTGGTGCTCCGGCTCGCGCTGCCGACCGGCGGCAGCGTACTCGTGGAGTCGCCGACCTATCCCAACGCGCTCGCCGCGCTCGCCGCCCGCCGCGCCCGGATCGCCACCCACGGCCTGGCGGGCGAGGGTACGGGCTGGGACGCCGACCTGCTGCTGGGCAGCTTCCGGCAGACCCGTCCCCGGCTCGCCTACCTGATCCCCGAGTTCCAGAATCCCACTGGTCACCTGATGCCGGCCGAGCTGCGGGAGCGGGTGGTGGCGACCGCGCACGCCAGCGGCACCGACCTGGTGGTCGACGAGTCCTTTGTGGACCTCGCTCTGGACGGCACCGAGGTGCCCCCGCCGACGGCCGTCTTCGACCGGCACTCCCGGGTCGTCACCATCGGCGGGATGAGCAAGCCGTACTGGGGCGGTCTGCGGATCGGCTGGATCCGTGCCTCGGCACCCCAGGTGCAGCGGCTGGCGGCGGTCCGGGTCGGGGTGGACATGGCCGGTCCGGTGCTGGACCAACTGGTCGCGGTGCGGCTGCTCGCCGACGCCGAGACGATCGTGGCGGCCCGCCGGGTGGAGCTGGCGGCCCAGCGCGACGCCCTGCTGGCCGCGCTCCGGGCGGAGCTGCCCAACTGGCGGGTGCGTACTCCGGCGGGCGGGGTGACGCTCTGGGCGGAGCTGGACGGGCCGATCGCCAGCGCGCTCGCCCGGGCGGCCGAGGAGGTCGGGGTACGGCTCGCGCCCGGCCCCCGGTTCGGGCTCGACGGCACCCTGGAACGATTCCTCCGGCTGCCGTTCACGCTGCCCGCCGCCGAGCTGACCGAGGCGGTACGCCGGATCGCGGCGGTCCGGTACGACATCGACCGGGCGGAACGCCCGCTCTGGCGGGAGCCCGTGGTGATCGCCTGACCGGCGGCGCACCCTGCCGGGGCGTCCCGCCGGGCCGCCTGCGATCATCGGCCGGGTGAGGATGATCGACAAGATCGCCTGGATTCGGCTGGAGAAGGGTCGGATCCTCAGCTCCCGCTCGCACGGCAAGAACGTCTACTACCTCCCGGGCGGCAAGCGGGAGCCCGGCGAGACGGACCTCGAAGCCCTGGTACGGGAGATCGAGGAGGAGCTCAGCGTCGCTATCCTCTCCGGCACGGCCGCGCCGGCCGGCATTTTCGAGGCGCCGGCACACGGTCATCCGGCCGGTACGGTCGTCCGGATGACCTGTTACGCGGCGGACTACCGGGGCGTGCTGCGACCGGCCAGCGAGATCGCCGAGATCGTCTGGCTGGGCTATGCCGACCGGCACCGGGTCTCTCCGGTCGACCAGACCATCTTCGACCACTTCCACGGCACCGGCGAACTTCGCTGACCCCGCCGATCCGGCACACACCTCCCCGGGACCGGCCGGTGCCGCGCGGCGACGTGGCGGGTGCGTACCGGGACGTGGCGGGTACCTCGCCGGTGTCTCGGGCCGCCCGGTTCGTCGGTCAGGCGGGGTAGCCGGCCCGGGGGATGGTGACCAGGCTGGGCAGGCGCAGCCGGGACGCCGGGGTGGCGGCCAGGCTGGCCCAGACGATCTTGCCATCGGTGCCGGGCAGTACGCCCCAGCCCGCGGCCGACCGGGTCACCATGGCCAGCCCGCGACCGCGTACGGCCAGCGGCTGCCGCGAATCGGGGGCCGCCGCCCGCCGGGGCAGCGCCGGTATGCCGGGGTGCCGGTCCGCGACCGCGATCCGCAGCCGCTGCCGGTGGTGGCAGAGGGTGAGGTCGATGTCGGTGCCGGCGTGCTCGACGGCGTTCGCCACGAGTTCGGAGGCGACGAGTTGGGCATCCTCGGTGACGTCGGAGAGCCGCCACCGCTCACAGCACTCCCGGACCAGTCCGCGCGCCACGCTCACCGCCTGGGGCACCGGCGCCAGCCGGCGGTGGGCCTGCCGGGCGCGGGCCGGAACGGGATACGGCCGGACCCGGCCGAGCGCCTCGGAGAGCCGGGGATAGAGCCGGACCCGGCGGGTCGGCAGGCGGCGGAGCAGCACGGTCAGCGCCGAGGCCGGCGCGCAGACCAGCACCGTGATGCCGCGCCGGCACGACTCCCGGAGCATCACCATCGCCGGCAGCAGGGTCGGCAGCAGCTTGTCCGGAGCGATCCGGGTGCAGTCCACGGCCACGTACGGCGGGTGGTGCGCGGCGCAGCGCGAGATTGCCCGCTGCAGCGTGTACGCCTGGGCGACGCTCCAGCGGCCCGCCATGGTGATCACCAAGGCGCCGGTCTCCACGTGCGCTGCCACCGTGGTCACCATCACCGGAACCCCCTCGCCGCCCGCGTACCGCCACGACCGGCCACCCGACTCGGCCCGCCGTTCACCTGACCCTGTTCTTACCCCGGCGACGCTCCGGTGAAGCCGCCCCGATGTCACCTAGTCCAGTGGTAACCGAGCCCAGAGCAGGTAGCGCTCCGCGCGGCGACGCCATCCGCGACAGCACCGGACAGACCGCCGTGACAGCACCGGACCGCCGGGCGATCGCGGGTCGCACGGCGGTCCGGTGGAGTGCCGGATCCGATCCCGGGGGGAGAGAGCGGATCTCGGACGGGCTCAGATCTGGGCGAGAGTGCCCTGGTACATCTGGTCGATCTCCGTCTTGAAGCTGCTCTCCACGGCACGACGCTTGATCTTCATCGACGGTGTCATCTCGCCGTCCTCGACGGTCAGGTCGCGGGTCAGCACGGTGACCTTCTTGATCGTCTCCCAGCGGTTGAGCTTCTGGTTCAGTTCGGCGACGTAACCGTCGACCATGGCGCGCACCTCGGCCGAGCCGACGATCTCGGCGTACGGGCGGCCGGCGAGGGGACCACCGGCGGCCCAGGTGGCGATCGCGTCGGCGTCCAGGGTGACCAGCATGGTGCAGTAGTTGCGGGCCTGTCCGATCACCACCACCTGTGAGGTGTACGGGCAGAGTGCCTTGAAGATGCCCTCGATGTGCGACGGCGAGATGTACTTGCCACCCGACGTCTTGACCAGGTCCTTCTTCCGGTCGGTGATCTTCAGGAAGCCGTCGCCGTCGAGTTCGCCGATGTCACCGGTCCGGAAGAAGCCGTCCGGGGTGAACGCTTCGGCGGTCTCCGCGGGCAGGTTGTGGTAGCCGCGCATCACCGGCATGCCCCGGAGCAGGATCTCGCCGTCGGAGTCGATCCGGCACTCCAGGTCGCCCATGGCCTTGCCGACCGTGCCGATCTTGAGCGCTCCGGGCCGGTTGACGAAGTTTCCGGCACTGGTCTCGGTCAGCCCGTACCCCTCGGAGATCGGCAGGCCGGCCGCGGCGAAGAAGTGCGCGATCTCCTGGCTCAGCGGCGCGGCGCCGGAGACGAGTACCCGGATCCGGCCACCCAGCCGGGCCTGGAGCTTGCTGAAGACCAGCTTCTCGGCGAGCCCGTAGCGCAGCCGCAGCCCGGCCGAGACCGGCTTGCCGGCCTGCTCCAGCGACACCTTGTGCTTGCCGGTCCGCACCGCCCAGGCGAAGATCTTCGCCTTCGCCCCGCCCGCCGTCTGCGCGGTGGTGACCGCCCGGTTGTAGACCTTCTCGAAGATCCGGGGCGCGCCGCACATCAGCGTCGGCCTGACCACGCCGAGCAGCTCGACCAGCCGGTCGAGCCGGCCGTCGACGTAGGTCGGCATGCCCACGTGGATCACGCCGCAGATCAGCGTCTTGCCGAACGAGTGCGACAGCGGTAGCCAGAGATATTGCAGGTCCTCCGCCTTGATCAGCCCCAGTTGTGCCTGGGCCACGCCCTCCCAGCACCACCCGGCGTGCAGCAGTTCGACGCCCTTGGGCCGGCCGGTGGTGCCGGAGGTGTAGATCAGGGTGGCCAGGTGGTCCTGGTCGATCTCGGCCACCACCCGCTCGATCAGATCCGGGTCGCTCTCCAGGGCCAGCGCGCCCTGCACCTCCAGGTCGGCGAGGGTGAGCTGCGGCGGGGTGGCGGCCGGGTCGGCGGGCCCGTCGATCAGTACGACGTGGGTCAGCGCCGGCAGATCCACTCCGGCGATCTTGGCGGCCTGCTCGGCGTTCTCGGCGATCAGCACCTTGGAGCCGGAGTCCGCGATGATGAAGGCCGTGTCCTCCGGCTCGGTGGTCGGGTAGACCGTGGTGGTCGCGCCACCGGCGCACATGATGCCGAGGTCGGCGAGGACCCAGTCGAGCCGGGTGTTGGCCAGGATCGCCACCCGGTCCTCGGAGCCGACGCCGAGGCCGCGCAGCCCGGCGGCGATGGCCTTCGCGCGCTGGCCGACCTGCGCCCAGCTCAGCCAGACCGGGCCGGAGTCGTCCGGGGCGGGGTGGGCGAAAGCGTCCCGGTCGGGGGTGGCCGAGACACGCTTCAGGAACATGTCGGGGATGGACCGGTAGGGGACGTCGAGTGCCATGGCGGGGGGTGCCTCCGGGATATCGTCGCGTGACGGTGATCACGTTAAATCGCGGTTACCAGAGAGTATTGGGTGCCCCCGCGCCTCGGCTAGTGCCGATCGGTCCGGCTACCCGTACCGATCGGGCCGCTTCGACGGCCCTGCACCGGGTCGACGCCGCCCGCTCGCCCTTTCCGAGGGCCGCCGGGATCGGATCCGAGTGGCAAACCCGAAATTTCCGGGTACGTCTCTAAGCTATCGAGGCGTCGGCCCAGGTCGGCCGGACCGGAAGCGCCGCCGGACCAGGGCGCGGAGGTCATCAACCACGGGTGAGGGTCATCAACCATGGGTCATGCAGGACCGGTCATGGGAAGTCCCGGTCGCGGCGACGCGGTGCCGGGCCACGTCATCCACCTTCCGGTTGCCGTACATACTTTGCAGGCCGCCACCGAACTGGCCGCGCGGCTGACCGAGTCGCTGGCCTTCCTGCCGGAACTCGACGCCGGTGAGGTCACGGTCTCGGCCGAGGACGCGCAACACGAGCGGTACCGGGTGTTCTGCGACCGGCTGCTGCTCGGCACCGGCCGGTGCGGCGAGCGGGAGGGGCACCGGGGCGCCTGCGTCGCCGGCCCGCCGGCCGCGGCCGGGGCGACGACCGGGCGCCGGGCACTGATCGACGCGACCTCGGGCTGGGCCGGGGCGGTGCCGCCGGCCGGATGACCGCCCGCGCCCGGGACCTCCGGGCGGTCAGGCCCAGGGCACGGTACGCACGTCGCCCAGCTCGGCCACCGCGACCCGGTCCTCGACCGCGAGTACGCCGACCATCCGCTCGGCCTCCGGAATCGTCACGTTCCGGCCCAGCGAGGCGCCCGCCTCCGGATCCGGCGTCTCCAGCCAGAGCCTCCGCTCCGCCCACCGCATCTGCACGATCCCTCCGGAGCGGCCGAGGAAGGAGGCCCAGGCACCGGTGCGGACCGGCATCCGGCGCAGCAGGTCGACACTCTCCCGGACGGTGAGCGGCACGCCCTGGTATTCGTGCCCCGCCGGATGCTCCCAGGTCGCCTCCACCAGCCCGCCGTCGCCGCCGACCCCGGACGCGCCGCCGGATCCGTCCGGCACGGTTCCGGCGGCGCCGCTGCGGAGCTGCCGGACCAGGGTCATTCCGGAGTACCGGTCGACCCGGGAGTCGGGCCGGTCGGGGTCGGCGAAGGAGCCGACCAGGGTGTCCCAGTCCCGCCGCACGGTGAGGGTAGCGCCGTCCACCGTGATGCCGATGCGGGTGCCGGTGGGCAGCCAGGGCAGGTAGAGGCTGGCCAGCCGGGTGGCCGAGACCGGTCCGGTGGTCGGGGCGTACACCCCGCGCCAGGCGCCGGGGACCTCGATCTCGACGGTGACGTCGTCGTCGACCGGGGGCGGGAAGGCCGCCAGCCGGCCGGTACGGCGCCGCTGCCAGGTCAGCGGGATCCGGATCCGGGCTCCGGTGTCCCCGGCCCAGTCCACCGGCAGGTCGCGCTCGCGCAGTGCCGCCGCCACCTCCGCGCCGATCTCCGCCGACGGCGGCTGCTCGAAGAGCCCGTACGCGACCCAGACGGCCTCGCCGTCGGCGCCGCGCTCCGCGTCCTGCTGGTGGTAGAAGGCGTACCCGCGCGGCGTCTCGCCGTCGGCAACCTCGGCGCCGATCTCCGCGAGGCCGCAGTTCTGGCAGCAGGTGAAGTTCTCCCGCGCGACGATCCCGGCCGCGTCCAGGGCCCGGAAGGCGAGAGTGAGCCGATCGCTGTCGGTCGGCTCCGGCCAGCCGGCCTGCGCGGCGGCGTGCGCGGCGAACTCCGCGGCGGCCACCTCCCGGGCCAGCGCCTCGACCCGCACCGGATCGTGTTCGTCGTCCAGGTGTTCGACCGCACCCACCACGATCGCGTCGTACGGCAGCTCGCCGAGCGCGATGTGCCGCCGGACGTACTCCTCGACCAGGTGCCGGAACTCGTCGGCGTCGTCTCCAGGTTCCACGGCCGGGAACGCTAACAGCACCTCCGGACAGCGGGGGACGGCCGACCGGACACCGGCCGCCCCGCCGCCCCGGTCAGTCGTCGTCGCGGTCGTCGTCCCGGTCGCCGTGGTCGTCGTCCTCGTCGCGGTCGGTCTTGACGATCTCGCCGGTGGCCGCGTCCACGTCCACCTCGAATTCCCAGCCGTCCTTGACGAACTCGACGCTCCACACCGTCCGGCCGTGTTCCTGTTCCCGCTCGACCTCCTCGAGTCGGCCGCCACCGGCGCTGGCCAGCGCGATCTGGACCGCCCGCGCCGAATCGACCGATCCGGCCGGCGCGGTGCCGGTCGGGGCGGGCGAACCGGTCGGGGTGCCCGACGGCGTGCCGCTCGGCGCCGTCGTCGGACCGCCGGTCGGGCCGGCACCGGGGGTACCCGTCGGGTCGGCGCCGGGCGTCGGCTCACCGGGCGCGGTGGTGGCGACGGCGCCGAACCCCTGCCGCTCGCCCTCTGCCGCGCTGGCCCCGATCGCGGTGCCCACGACGGCGGCCGCCGCCAGCGCGCCGCCGATGCTCAGGACCAGAGTCTTACGCCGCATCGCAGTCTCCTCCATCGTCGCGGAACACCTGTTCCGGATTTCCCGACAGAGCTTCGCCGGGATCGGGATAGCGGCGCGCTGTGCGAACGCTAAGCCGCGGTAAAGAGTCGACCCGGGCCTGTGCCACCACCCTCGACCCGGCCGACACCGGCGGGCCTCGACCCGGCCGACACCGGCGGGCCGGGCCGGGGAGCCCTTTCACCTCAGCGACGATGCGGTGGTGACCTGCGGGGAGCGGGGAACCGGCTGGCTGTCACCTCACGGTTGTGCCCGCTTCGGCAAGGTGAGAACTTCGGCTCCGTCGTTGGTGATGGCGATGGTGTGCTCACTGTGCGCTGTCCGGCAGCCTGTTGCGCTTCGGAGTGTCCAGCCATCGGCATCGGTGACGAGCTCGGCGGTGTCCGCCATGACCCACGGCTCCAGTGCCAGCAGCAGTCCGGGGCGCAATCTGTATCCGCGACCGGGCCGCCCCGTGTTCGAGATGTGCGGGTCCTGGTGCATCGTCGAGCCAACGCCGTGACCGCCGAACTCGGTGTTGATCGAATACCCCGCCGCACTGAGGACCGAGCCGATGGCATGGGAGATGTCACCGATGCGAGCTCCGGGACCGGCCGCGGCTATCCCCGCGCTCAATGCGCGCTCGGTCGCGTCGATCATCGCAACGCTCTCCGAGGGCTTCGAGTCGCCCACGATGAAGCTGATGGCGGAGTCCGCGACGACTCCGCCCTTGGATACGGCGAGGTCGAGCGACAGCAGGTCGCCGTCGGCAAGCGGGTAGTCGTACGGCAGTCCGTGCAGTACGGCATCGTTGACCGACGTGCAGATGTAGTGCCCGAACGGCCCGCGTCCGAAGGACGGCTCGTAGTCGACATAGCAGGACAGCGCCCCGGCCTCGGCGGTCATGTCCTGGGCCCACCGGTTGAGGTCCAGGAGGTTCGTGCCGACGGTGCTGCGGCTCTTCAGGGTCTGCAAGATGTCGGCGACCAGGGCGCCTGTCTCCTTCGCTCGTGGCAGTTCCGTCGGGCTCAGGATCTCGATCATCTGGCGCCTTCCTCGCGCAACCAATAACTATCCCGGCCATACTATCCCGGTACTAGAATCGGAGCCATGGTCCGGTTGCCGCTCACTCCCGCAGAGGTCGAGCGCGGGCAGCGCCTCGGTGCAGTGCTGCGTCGCGCCAGGGGAGCACGCTCGATGCTCGACACCGCGCTGGACGCGGGTGTCTCGCCGGAGACCCTTCGGAAGATCGAGTCTGGTCGGGTAGCCACCCCTGCCTTCCCGACCATCGCGGCGATCGCCGATGTCCTCAGCCTTTCCCTCGATGTGGTTTGGGCTGAGATCAACCAGCCCGACGGTGGTGCCGAGCCGTCGAGCTCCAGCCCTCGCGCCGCGTGACCGCTTGGCCTCGTGGAGGCCACACTCTCAGCTGCCGGAGAGAGAGCCTGCCGGCGCAGATCTCCACCAATGTCCCCGGTCAGGACATCCAGGTCAGCTCGATGCCGTCCCGGACGGCGAGCGGCGGGGAGCGAGCGGCGGGCCGAGGACGACCGCTACCCGGGCGCCGCCTCCGTCCACGTCAAACAGCTCGAACCGGCCGCCGCTGGCCCGGGCCGCCCGGCGGGCGATGTCCAGGCCCAGCCCGGTGGAGCCGGCGGCACTCGCCCCACGTCGTACCAGCCCGGCTTGGTC
This sequence comes from Plantactinospora sp. KLBMP9567, assembly GCF_033446045.1. NCBI lineage: Bacteria > Bacillati > Actinomycetota > Actinomycetes > Micromonosporales > Micromonosporaceae > Plantactinospora > Plantactinospora sp. KLBMP9567. The sequence continues at coordinate 397,957 of NZ_JAWQRR010000006.1, forward strand.
GAGCGGGGCCGAGGCGGGGCCCACCAGGGCCGGTGGCAGTCCGGGGCCGCTGTCGGTGACCGTCAGCAGCGCACCGCCGCCGGGGCGCGGCGCCAGCGCGACGGTGCAGCCGGTCCCGTCCGGGGTGTGCGCGAAGACGTTGCCGAGCAGCGCGTCCAGCACCGCCGCCAGCTCGTCGGCGGGCAGCCGTACCGGAAGCGGGTGGTCGGCCAGGTCGAGACCGAGCGACCGTCCGGTGTCCTCGGCCAGCACGGTCCAGAACGCGACCCGCTCCCGGACCACCGCCGTGGCGTCGCAGACCGGCTCGGTACCGGTGTCGGTGCCCCGTCGCCGGGCCTGCCGGATCAGTCCGGTCACCGCCCGCTCCACCGCGTCGACCCGTTCGGTGATCCGGGCCGCCTCCCCGGGGTCGGCCAGCGACTCGGACTCCAGCCGCAGCGAGGTCAACGGGGTACGCAGCCGGTGCGACAGGTCGGCGAGCTGTTCGCGTTCGTCCCGCAGCAACTCCTGGATCCGGGTGGCGAGGTGGTTGAGCGCGCCCGCCACCGCGCGCAGCTCCGCCGGCCCGGACGGGGTGGCCCGGGCGGTCAGCTCCGCGCCGGCCAGCCGGTGCGAGACAGCCGACAGCTCGGTGATCGGGGCGGTCAGCGACCGGGCCAGCCGGTCGGCGACGGCGAGGCCGAGCAGCAGCAGCGCCACCCCGAGCGCGGCCAGCACCAGCCAGGAGCGGTAGACGCCGTGGGTCAACTCGTCGGCGGAGACGAAGGTGCGGATCACCGCCGTACCGTCCGGACGGCCCTGCACGGCGACCAGGATCTCCCGGCCGTCCTCCCGGGCGACGGTGAGGCTCTCGCCCCGGGCGGCCAGCTCCACCCCGTCCGTCAGCGGCGCGTCGTCGCCGAGCACCGCGCCGTCCGGCAGGAAGACCGTGACCGGCCGGTCGGCCGCGGCTCCGACCTGCTCGGCGGCGAGCCGCAGCCCGTCCTGGCCGGCCGTGCCGACGAGCGGGACCAGCGCCTGTACGTCAGCGGTGGCGGCCACCACCGCCCGGTCGGCGGCGACCCCGCGCAGCAGCACCGCGAGCGGGACCAGGAAGGCCAGCAGCACCAGGCCGGTGGTGGCCGCGACGAGCAGGGTCAGCCGGCGCCTCACGACGGGGTCCCGGGTACGTCGAGCCGGACCCCCACCCCGCGTACGGTGTGCAGGTATCGGGGCTGTTGCGCGGTCTCGCCGAGCTTGCGGCGCAGCCACGACAGGTGTACGTCCACCGTCTTGTCCGCGCCGCCGTAGGGGAGCTGCCACACCTCGGTCAGCAGTTCCCGCTTGCTCACCACCCGACCGGCCCGAGCGGCCAGGTGGTGCAACAGGTCGAACTCCCGGGGCGTCAGCTCCAGCGGTGCGCCGGCCAGGGTCGCCTGCCGGGCCGCCGGATCGACCCGCAGCTCCCCGACGGTCAACACCGCCGGGCCGTTCGCCGGGCCGGCGCCGCGGCGCAGCACCGCTCGGATCCGCGCGTCGAGTTGGGCGGCGGTGAACGGCTTCACCACGTAGTCGTCGGCGCCGGCGTCCAGCCCCCGGATGATCTCGACCTCCTCGTCCCGTGCGGTGGCGATGATCACCGGGGTGCTGTTCACCGCGCGGAGCATCCGGAGCAGCTCCAGCCCGTCCAGGTCGGGCAGCCCGAGGTCGAGTACGACGAGGTCGGGCCGGTCGTCGAGGACCCGTTGCAGCCCGGTCATCGCGGACTGCACGGCGGCCACCGCGTGCCCCCGGTCGCGCAGCGCGTGCAGCAGCGGGGTGCGGATGGCCGGGTCGTCCTCGATCAGCAGTAGGCGCGCCACACCCGGCACGGTAACCCGGAAACGCCCACCGGCACCCGGTCGGCGGTGCCGTGGCGGCGGGACCCGACTGGTCGTATGCCACGTCGCCGACCATCCCGCCGACACCCAGCGGCAGCGCGCGGTGCCGGCGGAACGGGTCCGTTAACGGTCCCTTAGGGTCCGCCGGCGCCGGCCTTAACGCGGCGCCGGGCATCATCGGAGCATGCGTCGACGTACCCTGCTCGCCGTGGCCGGCTGGCTGCTCGCCGCGCTGGTCGCGACCGGCACCGGGCTGGCGGCCGTACAGGTGATCGGTGCCGGGCTGACCGGGCCGGCGGGTGAGGTGCGCAGCCCGGACGAGGTGGCCCGGGCACTGGCCGCCACCCCGCCGCCGTCCGGCCCGGGCGCTGTTCCGCCGGGCGGTCCGACGCCGTCCGGCGGCACCGCCAGCGTGGCCCCGACTCCCTCCGCCGCACCGGGCTCGCCGGCCGGCGCGGACGACGCGCGCCGGCTGGTCTCCACCCCCGGGGGTACGGTGGTGGCCGAGTGCGACGGCCGGCGGGTGTGGCTGACCGCCTGGACCCCGGCCCAGGGCTACCGGGTCGGCGAGGTCGAGCGTGGCCCGGACGACGACGCCGAGGTCACCTTCCAGGGCTCGGGTGGGCGGATCGAGGTCGAGGTCGAGTGCGTGGCCGGCAGGCCGGTGCCGACCTGGAAGTCGCACGGCGACGACGATTGAGCACACCGGCCGCACGGCGGGCCGGCTCAGCGGTAGCGGCCCGCCCCGAGTGACCAGTCGTAGCTGCCCCGGATCCAGGCTCGGCGGGCGGTGACGAACCGTAGGGTGTCCGGGTCTCCGCCGGCCAGCAGTTCGGACTCCAGCCTCAGGTACGCCCGCAGCCCGGCGTTGAACCGGTGGGCCGCGTCGAGGAGTGCGGCGTGTTCCTCCCGCCCCGCCTCCCGGGCCAGTACGACGATCAGGTTGTGCCCGTCCCGGCCCTGCCGGCGTTCCTTGGCGTACGAGAAGACGTCGTTGCACCAGCAGACCAGGTCGGCGGCGAGGTCGTCGAGTTGGGACGCGTCCAGGTCGGCCTGGCAGATGGCTTCGGCCAGCCCGCCGTACGCCAGGTCGGTGAGGGTGAAGCTGGGACGTACCCCGGCGGTGTGCCGGCGCATCTGGAGATACTCGGCCACCGCCGGCACCCGGTCCCGTTCCCGGTTCGCCGCCTCCCAGAGCAGTGCCAGCAGGTAGTCCCGCATCTGGGCGGCGAACCGGAGCAGCAGCCGGGGCGGGCCGTGTGCACGTACCCGTCGGCAGAGGTCGTGCAGGCCGGCGGCGGTCGGGCCGGCGACGGTGGCCGAGTCGGGCGGTGCCGGCCCGCCGCGCAGGTCGAGTACGTCGAGCAGTTGCCCGACGACCGGGGCGAGCCGGCCCGGGTCGTCGCCCAGCCCGTCGTCGTCGCAGCGGTCGTCGAAGGTGAACAGCCAGCTGAACAGGTCGGCCAGCAGCCGGAGCTGCTCGGGTCGGGCGTCCGGGCAGGCCCGGCCGGCCAGGTCGGCCGCGTTCGCCCGGTCCAGCCGGCGGGCCGCGGCGGAGCTGCCGACCAGGCCGAGTTCGGTGGCCCACCGGGTCGACTGCGGCCGAATCTGCCCGACGTGCGCGCTGACCCGTTCCGGGAAGGGCGGCCGGGTCAGCCACGCCAGGGCGAAGGCGCGCATCGGCACGTCCGGCCGCCTCGTGGGTCAGAGTCCGAGTTTCGCGGTCCGCAACCGCTCGGTGAGCGCGGGGGGACCGACCAGTTGCACCCGGGCGACGCGCTGCCGGCCGAACAGGAAGATCAGCAACTCGCCGGGCGCCCCGACCATCCGGAGCTGCTCGCCGCCGGCTCCGGTGGTCGTCTCGCCGTGCTCCGGCGCCTGGACCAGCAACGTGGCCGGAAACCGGCGCAGCGACATCCGGGCCATCGTCGGGATGCGCTTCCAGAGCGCGGCCTGCTGCCCGGCCGGAAGCTGCCGGGGCTGCCAGTCGGGCCGGGCCCGCCGGACGTCCTCGTGGTGCACGAAGAACTCGATCAGGTTCGCCAGCTCGTCGACCGGCGGCAGCGTCATCGGGCTCCACCGGGGCGGATGGCGGACCAGCTCGACCAGGTCCGGGTACGGCTTGCCGGCCACCGCCGCCTGGACCCGTGCCCCGTGCCGCCGCAACGGCGGGAGCAGCAGGCCGGCCGCCGCGTCCGGGCGGCGCTCCCGGACCACCAGGTGTGCGGCGAGGTCCCGGGCGGCCCACTCCGGGATGATCGTGGGCGCGTCCGGCCCGATCGCCAGGAGGAGATCGGCCAACGACTGTCGCTCCGTGTCCGCGTAGCGGGGCATGCCTTGATCGTAAATGCTGATCCGGTCGACCGGCGCGCCATGGCCCGGCCGTCTCCGCCCCGCGCACGGTCCGGCACCGGGGACCAGGTTGTGACAGCAGACACAATCAGGGCCGAGTCGGTATCACCCACGCCAATCGGTTCGTCATCCCCGCGCCTGATCAGTAAGGATGAGTTGGACGCAGGAGGCTTACGGCGGGGGACAGCGTGGCGGGCAAGACAAGCCGGGACATACTCATCCGGGGGCTCAGGGTCCTCGGCTACGCGGTCCGGGACGAGCCAAGGATCTTCGCGGTCGCGGTCGGCGGCAGCGTCCTCTACAGCCTGTTGATCATCGCCAGTGCGTACGTGGTCGGCGCCGTCGTCGGCGACGTGGTGGTGCCGTCGCTGGAGACCGGCCGGGCCGACCGGGCCGCGGTGCTGCTCGGCGCCGCCGCGCTGCTCGCGGTCAGCCTCGGCCGGGTACTCGGCATGTTCGGCCGCCGGCTCGGCGCCGGATTCATGCAGTACCGGTTGCAGGCCAGCTACCGGCGCCGGATCACCCGCCGCTACCTGGAACTGCCGCTGTCCTGGCACCACCGGCATGCCACCGGCACGCTGCTGTCCAACGCCAACTCCGACGTCGAGGCGGCCTGGTTCCCGATCGCGCCGCTGCCGTTCGCGGTCGGCACCCTGGTGATGCTGGTCGCGGCGATGGGTTCGCTCTTCGTCACCGACTGGGTGCTCGCGCTGGTCGGCGTGGCGATCTTCCCCGCGCTGTTCGCCCTGAACGTCGTCTACTCCCGACGGATGGCACCCCGGCAGGCCCGGGCTCAGCAGATGCGCGCCCAGGTCAGCGCGATCGCGCACGAGAGCTTCGACGGGGCGCTGGTGGTCAAGACCATGGGCCAGGAGGCCCGGGAGACGGCCCGGTTCGCGGCCCAGGCCGGCGAGTTGCGGGACGCGCTGATCTCGGTCGGCCGGCTGCGGGGCGTCTTCGACCCGATGCTGGAGACCCTGCCCAGCCTCGGCACCCTGGCCGTATTGCTGGTCGGCGCGGTCCGGTTGCAGCAGGGCGCGGTCACCATCACCGAACTGATCAGCGTGGCGTTCCTCTTCACCGTGCTGGCGTTTCCGGTCCGGGCGATCGGCTGGGTCCTCGCCGAACTGCCGCGCAGCGTCGCCGGCTGGGACCGGTTGCAGTCCGTGCTCACCGCGACCGGTGAGATGCCGTACGGCGACACCACCCTGGACCGCCGGGACGGCCGCCCGGCCACCCTCGTCTTCGACCGGGTCACCTTCGGGTACGCCCCGGCCGAACCGCCGTCGGCGGCCGCCCCCGCCGAGCCGGGCCTGGCCACCGAGCAGCCGGAGGCGGCGGCGCGGCCGACCGGGGTGGCACCGCCGACCGATCCGGCCTCCGCTGATCCGGTTCCCGTCGAACCGGCTCCGGCCGAGCCGCCGGCACCCGGGCCGGTGCCGGTGTTGCACGACGTCTCGTTCACCGTGCCGGCCGGCCGCACGGTGGCGCTGGTCGGGCCGACCGGCTCCGGCAAGTCGACGATCGTCTCCCTCGCGGTACGGCTGGTCGACCCGGACGCCGGCACGGTGACCCTGGACGGGGTCGACGTGCGCTCCCTCACCGCCGCCTCGCTCGCCGGCAACACCGCGCTGGTCGCCCAGGTGCCGTTCGTCTTCGACGACACCATCCGGGAGAACATCACCCTCGGCCGGGACGGCATCACCGACGACGACGTCTGGGCGGCGCTGCGGCTGGCCGAGGCGGACGGCTTCGTGGCGGCCCTGCCGGAGGCGCTGGACACCCTGGTCGGGGAGCGCGGAGCGGCGCTCTCCGGCGGCCAGCGGCAGCGGCTCACCCTGGCCCGGGCGCTGGCCGGCCGGCCCCGGCTGCTGGTGTTGGACGACGCCACCAGCGCGGTCGACCCGAGGGTGGAGGCGGCGATCCTGGCCTCGCTGCGGGGCGGGCGGTCGGAGCCGACCGACTCCGACGGCGCGCCGGGACCGGGGGCCTCGATCCTGGTGGTGGCGTACCGGCGGGCGACGATCGCGCTGGCCGACGAGGTGGTCTACGTCGAGCACGGCCGGGTGGTGGGTCGGGGCACCCACGCCACGCTGCTGCGTACCACACCCGGGTACGCGGCGCTGGTCACCGCGTACGAGCGGGCCGAGGCGGAGCGGGAACGGGAGCGGTCGTACGAGGATCCGGCGACCCCGCGAGGCGAAGAGGTGGACGCGTGAGTACGACCACGGCCGGGGCGGTGCCGGAGCGGGCGGAGAGCGCCTGGGGGACGTTCCGGCGAGGGGTGGCGCTCTCCCCGGAGCTGCGTACCGGCCTGGCCGGCACCCTCGGGCTGGCCCTGGTCTCGATGGTCGGCCGGGCCGCCGTACCGGTGGCGATCCAGCAGGGCATCGACCGTGGGCTGCGTGCTCCCGGCGGGCCGGACATCGGGGTGGTCGGCATCGTGGTCGCGGCCACTGCGGCGGTGCTGGTGGTGACCACGATCTGCGGTTACCTGATGATGCGCCGGCTCTTCACGGTCAGCGAGACGGCGCTGGCCGGGGTACGGGTGCGGGCCTTCCGGCACGTGCACGACCTGTCGACCCTGCACCAGCAGGCGGAGCGGCGCGGCTCGCTGGTCTCCCGGGTCACCAGCGACGTGGACCAGATCACCCAGTTCCTCCAGTGGGGCGGGGTGATCCTCTTGGTCAACCTCGGTCAGGTGATGGTGACCACCGTGGTGATGGCGGTCTACTCCTGGCAGTTGACCCTGGTGGTGTTCGGCGCGTTCATCCCGGCCCTGGTGGTGATCCGGGTGTTCCAGAAGCGGCTCGCCGCCGCGTACGGGGTGGTCCGGCAGCGGCTCGGCGCGATGCTGGCCGCGGTCTCGGAGAGCGTGGTGGGCGCGCCGGTGATCCGGGCGTACGGGGTCTCCGGCCGGACCGCCGAGCGGCTGGACCGGACCATCGACGCGCAGCGCCGGGCCCAGCAGCGGGCCATCCGGACCAGCGTGGTCAGTTTCTCGACCGGCGAGATCGCCGCCGGGCTGGCCCTGGCCGGGGTGGTGGTGCTCGGCGTCAAGCTGGGTGTCGACGGCTCGCTGGGGATCGGCGAACTCACCGCCTTCCTCTTCCTGGTCACTCTCTTCATCCAGCCGGTGCAGATCGCCACCGAGGTACTCAACGAGGCGCAGAATGCGGTGGCGGGCTGGCGGCGGGTGCTGGACGTACTCGACGTGGCGCCGGACGTGGCGGACCCGGGCGAGCAGGGCGTCGACCTGCCGGCCGGGCCGATCGACATCCGCTTCGCCGGCGTCGACTACCGCTATCCGGGCGGCCCGCCCGTGCTGGTCGACGTCACCGTGGACATCCCGGCCAAGACCCGGGTCGCGGTGGTGGGCGAGACCGGCAGCGGCAAGACCACCTTCGCGAAGCTGCTGACCCGGCTGATGGACCCGTCCGGCGGGGCGGTGCTGCTCTCCGGGGTGCGGCTGGACCGGGTGCGGTTCGGTTCGCTGCGCTCCAGGGTGGTGATGGTGCCGCAGGACGGCTTCCTCTTCGACTCCACGGTGGCGGAGAACGTCCGGTTCGGCCGGCCGGAGCTGACCGACGACGAACTGGCGCTGGCCTTCACCGAGCTGGGCCTCGGCGACTGGGTGGAGGGGCTGCCGCTCGGGCTGGCGACGCCGGTGGGGGAGCGCGGCGAGGCGCTCAGCGTGGGCGAGCGGCAGTTGGTCGCGCTGGCCCGGGCGTACGTGGCCGACCCGGACCTGCTGGTGCTGGACGAGGCGACCAGTGCGGTCGACCCGGCCACCGAGGTACGCCTGCAACGCACTCTGGACGCGGTGACCCGGGGCCGGACCACGGTGGCGATCGCGCACCGGCTCTCCACCGCACAGGCCGCCGACGAGGTGATCGTGGTGGACCGGGGCCGGATCGTGCAGCGGGGGCCGCACGAGGAACTGGTCAGCGACCCGGGCTCGGTCTACGGCCTGCTCTACGCGTCCTGGTTGGAGCAGACCCGGTGAGGAGCGGCGAGGAGCGCCGGCGACGAGATGGACGCCGACTGTGCGATAGGTTAGCCTCCCCTTACTAAGGTCAGGCTAACTCGTCGGAGGTCGACGTCATGCAGCCCAGCTCCGCGGAGGTGGCCCGTACCCTGGCCGCCGGTCGGCTCCCCGGCACCGCCCAGGCCGCGTACCGGCCCGGGCCGCACCAGGTCCGGCACGCCACCGATTCGTCCGGCCGGGTACTGCTGCTCGTCTCGATCGTCAGTGACCTGGCCGCGGCACTCCGGCCGACCAGGGGCAGCCGGGGCACCGCGCTGGTGCTCGACGTCCGCGACCTGCCACCGGCCGCCGGAGCGCCGCCGCTCGGCCGGGTCTGGATCTCCGGCTGGCCGGAGCCGCTCGCCGGTGTCGAGGCGCGGCAGGCGGCCGTCGACTTCGCCGAGGTGATCCCGACCGGAGACCTGCTGGACGTCGGCCGGGGGTTCACGCTGTACCGGTTCGAGCCGGCGGAGATCCGGCTGGAACGTGCCGGCACGGTGCGGCACGTCGAACCGGCCGAGTACGCCGCCGCCGAACCGGATCCGCTGCACGCGATGGAACGGGACCTGCTGGCCGACCTCGCGGACCACCACGGGCCGGAGATCGCGGCCTTCCTCCGGCGCCAGCTCGGCGACCTCGTACCGCCGGGCGGTGCGGACGAGGCACCGCCCCGGGTGGTCCGGCTGGACCGGTACGGCATGGTCGTGGCCCTCGGCGGACGCGGTACCCGCTGCCGGGCCCGGCTCGCCTTCCCCCGCCCGCTCGCCGGCCAGGCGGAGCTGGTCGAGCTGCTGCATCCGGTGCTCTGCCGGCGGCGGCACCAGTCGCAGCGCCCGGACCAGGAGTGCGCGGTAACCGGCTCCGCCGACCAGGCGTGGTCCGACCGCTGAGCTCCGGGAGCCGGCCGCGCCGCTACGGGCCGCCCGGTGTGCCGGGACCGGCCGGCCGGCCGGTGAGCCGGGCGAGGTCCCCGGTCAGGTAGCGCTGCACCGTCGGTCCGACCGCCGCGACCACGACGTCCGGCGGTGCCGAGGCGAGCGGCTCCAGCCGCAGGATGTAGCGCACGATGACCATGCCGGCCATCTGGGTGGCGACCAGCGACGAGCGCAGCGGCGCCTCGGCCGGGTCGATCTCGAGCAGCCCGGTCGCCCGGCGGAGCACCTGGGTCTCCAGGAACTCCCGGAGCAGCCGGGCGGTCCACTCGTTGTTCACCGCCGACCGGAACAGCGCCACCCCGGCCGTACCGGCGGGGGAGTCCCAGACCCGCAGGAACGTCCGGACCAGCCGCTCGCCGATCCCGTCGAGCCCACCGGCGGCGATCTGCGGCAGCAGCTCCTGCGGGTCGAACGGGATGTCGATGGTGGCCAGAAAGAGCTGGTCCTTGGTGCCGAAGTAGTGGTGCACCAGCGCCGGGTCGACCCCGGCGGCGGTCGCGATGGCCCGGATCGAGGTGTGGTCGAAGCCGCGTTCGGCGAACGCTTCCCGGGCGGCTCTCAGGATCCCCTCCCGGGTGTCGGGGTTGCCCGGTCGCCGTCCGCTCCGTCGTGCCATCGCCGTCCTCGTACTCGATTCCTCCGGTGCCGGTCGGCGCCGCCCGGCGAGCCGGACCGTCAGCCGGTGCGCCGCCGCAGCGTGCCCGCGGCGAGTACCAGCGCGACGACCACCGCCGCGGCCACCACCGCCACGTCGCGCCACATGGTGCCGGTCGGCTCGGCGTGCGCGCCGACCTCCTGCAGTGCCCGGACGGCGTACGACAGGGGCAGCGCGTCGCTGATCGCCTGTAGCCAGCCGGCCATCTGGTCGCGGGCGACGAACAGACCGCAGAGCAGGATCTGCGGGATCACCACGACCGGCATGAACTGTACGGCCTGGAACTCGGTCTGGGCGAAGGCACTGCAGAAGAGCCCCAGTGCCACCCCGAGTACGGCGTTGACCACCGCGATCAGCACCACCAGCCCGGCGTTGCCGGCGGTGGAGAGGTCGAACAGCCAGTACGCCGCGGCGGCCGCGACACCGGCCTGGACCGCGGCGGCGAGCCCGAACGCGAGGCCGTAGCCGAAGAGCAGGTCCAGTTTGCCCAGTGGGGTGGTGAGCAGCCGTTCCAGCGTGCCGGAGGTGCGCTCGCGGAGCATCGCGATGCTGGTCACCAAGAACATGATCACGAACGGGAAGACGCCGAGCATGACCAGGGCGATCCGGTCGAAGACGGCCGGCTGTCCCGGTGGCGCGGGCTGGTCGCCGAACATGTGGTAGAGGAGCGTGAGCAGCACCACCGGCACCACCAGCAGCATCGCCACCGTACGCCGGTCGTGCCGCAGTTGGCGCAGGATGCGGCCGGTGGTGGCGGCGAGGATCCGCGGGTTCATCGGGTCGACCTCCCGTCGCCGGTGCGGGCCAACCGGTCCTGGCCGGCCAGCTCGTTCGCCCGGATCAGCCGCAGGAACGCCTCCTCCAGGTCGTCGGTGCCGGCCGCCGTGCGTACCGCCGGCACGGTGTCGTCGGCGATCAGCCGGCCCTCCCGGATCAGCATCAGCCGGTCGCACCGGGCCGCCTCGTCCATCACGTGGCTGGAGACCAGCAGCGTGGTGCCCTCGGCGGCCATCGCGTGGAACCTCTGCCACAGTTCGGCCCGGAGCACCGGGTCCTGGCCGACCGTCGGCTCGTCCAGGATCACCACCTCCGGGCGGCCGACCAGGGCGCAGGCCAGCGAGGCCCGGCTGCGCTGACCGCCGGAGAGGGTCCCGACGAGCTGGTCGGCTGCGTCGGCCAGGCCGACGTCGGAGATCGCCCGGTCGGAGTCGGCCCGGCCGAGGCCGTAGAGCCGGCCGAAGTAGCGGGTGTTCTCCCGGACGGTCAGGTCCGGATAGACGCTCGGCGCCTGGGTCAGGTAGCCGAGGCGCCGCCGCAGGCCGCGGGTGCCGGCCGGCTCGCCGAGCACGGTGACGGTGCCGCCGGACACGATCTGGACGCCGACGATGGCCCGCAGCAGCGTGGTCTTGCCGCTGCCGCTCGGGCCGAGCAGGCCGGTGACGCTGCCGCGCGGGACGGTGCAGTTGATCCCGTGCAGGACCTGCCGCTTCCCGCGGGTCACGACGAGGTCGCGGACCTCGATCGCGGTCTCCATGGAGCCTCCCTCAGAAACTCATCAAGTGTTGAAATCAACGCTAGTTGAAATCTTGGTCGTGGACAATCGCCGGTCGGTGGCAGGATCGCTCCGTCCGTCCTGATCGGTCTGTCCGTCCTGATCGCTCCGTCCGTCCTGACCGGTCCTGCCGCATCGGCCACGCCGGACGACCGGCCCGCCGCGACCGGGTGCCCGGAGTCAGCCGGTTTCCCGGCGGCCGGCGGCCGGCGGCCGGGTATCGGTCCCGGATGGCCAGGTCGGTGCTGAGCTGGAAGCCTGGACCGGGCGGACGGAACGTACGGCGGATGGAGCGGAAACGATGCGGAAGCGCAGGATCGGTGCCATCGGGCCGGAGGTCTCGGCGATGGGGCTCGGCTGTATGGGGATGAGCATGGCGTACGGGGCCGCGGACGACGAGGAGTCGACCCGGACCCTGCACCGAGCCCTCGACCTGGGCGTCAACCACCTGGACACCGCCGACATGTACGGGCGGGGGCACAACGAGGAACTGCTCGGGCCGGTGGTGCGCAAGCGCCGCGACGAGGTGTTCCTGGCCACCAAGTTCGGCAACCGGCTCACCGGGGAGGCCACCACCACCGCTGCGCCGGGGGCGTACGTCGACAGCTCCGGAGAGTGGGCCCGCGAGGCGTGCGACGCCTCACTGACCCGGCTCGGGGTCGAGACCATCGACCTCTACTACCTGCACCGGCGCAATCCGGCCACGCCGATCGAGGAGACCGTCGGGGCGATGGCGGACCTGGTGGTGGACGGGAAGGTCCGGTTCATCGGGCTCTCCGAGGTGAGCCCGGCGACGCTGCGGGCCGCGCACGCCGTGCATCCGGTCGCGGCGGTGCAGATGGAGTACTCGCTGTTCAGCCGGGACGTCGAGCGGGAGATGCTGGCGACCTGCCGGGACCTGGGCGTGGCGCTGGTGGCGTACTCGCCGATGGGTCGGGGACTGCTCGCCGGGACGATCAGCAGTCGGGAACAGCTCGACGCCGAGGACTTCCGCAACCGGGTGCCCCGGTTCGCCGAGGAGAACCTCGGTGCCAACCTGGAGTTGGTCGACCGGGTCCGGGCGGTGGCCGCCGAGATCGACGCCACCCCGGCCCAGGCGGCGCTGGCCTGGTTGCTCGCCCAGGGCGACGACATCCTGCCGATCCCGGGCACCAAGCGGGTGCGTTACCTGGAGGAGAACGCCGCCGCCGTGGGCCTGCGGCTCACCGGCGACCAGGTGGCTCGGCTCTCCGCCGCGGTACCGGTCGGCGCGCCGGCCGGCGAGCGCTACCCGGAACAGTCAATGCGATTTATCGGTATGTAACGGACGAAACGCCCAGGCGACGCGTGATCGGGCGTTGCGTCATGATCGGACCTGCGGCACGATGGCGCCGTGGATCACGGTCCGTTACGGCAACTCGGGTTCCTCGACGACTGGACGGACCGGTTGCGCCGGATGCCCGGCCCGCCCGTCGTCGGGGTGCTGCTGCGCGGCAGCTATGCCCGGGGTGCCGCCACCCCGTACAGCGATGTGGACATCGATGTCCTGGTCAGCGGGGGACCGTACGCCGCGTACCCGGCCTTTCTGGTGGAGGCGGGTGACCGGTTGACCCACCTCTCGGTCGCCGTCCGGGACGTCGAATCCTGGCTCGAACGGCTCGACCGGCCCGCCGAATGGTCCTTCGGACTGCCGGTCGTCGCGCCCGTACGGTTACTCTGGGCACACGGCGACTGGCGCTCGTCCGTCGACGTGACCGAGATCCGCCAGCGTCCCGCCGACCCCGATCTGGAGGAACTGGTCGCCGCGCTGGGCAAGGTCGGCGGGGCCCGCGCAAGCGGTGCCGAGTACGACGCCCGGCTCGCCGCCGCCGAACTGGCCCGGCGCTGCCCGTCGGTGCTCCGGCTCGCCAACCCGGCGGTCACGGTGGCCAGCCGACGGGACGCGCTGACCGCCGCGCTGAACCTGCCGGTCGCGCCGGACGGCTACCGCGACGACATGCTCAGCTGCCTCGGGCTGCGCCCCGACACCCTGCCCCGGCTGCACGCCGCCGCGTACCGCCTGGTCGCCGGCACGGTGGCGCTGGCCCGCCCGTACGCCGAGCAGTTGGTCGAGGTGGTCGGCGCGGATCTCGCCGCCGCCCTGCGCGACGGCCGGCTCGACCGCTACGTCGCCCAACTCGCCGGCCCGGACCCGACCGGGGCGGGCAGCCCGCCGGGGGGCGTGGCGCGGGCCACTTCGGGGGGCGGGAGCGGGGACGGGTGGACGGCTCCGGTGCCGCGTGCGAAACAATCGGGAACTATGCCCGTACCCGATCTCTCCCCGGTGACCGCGCCCGGGCCGGCGCCGAGCGGCCCCGCGCGGCCCTCCGCCCTCGATCCGGCGATCGCCGCGCGCCTGCGCCGCACCCCCGACGGACTCGTCACCGCCGTGGTCCGGGCGCACGACACCGGCGACGTGCTGATGGTCGCCTGGATGGACGACGAGGCGCTGCACCGCACCCTCACCACCGGCCGGGCCACCTACTGGTCGCGCAGCCGGCGGGAATACTGGGTCAAGGGCGAGACCTCCGGCCACCACCAGTACGTCCGCTCGGTCGCGCTGGACTGCGACGGCGACGCCCTGCTGGTCAGCGTCGACCAGATCGGCGCGGCCTGCCACACCGGAGACTGGACCTGCTTCTCCGACGAACTGCCGGTCAGCGGCGCGACCTCCGCCGGGCCGACGACATGACCGACGCTGGGGCGGTGACCCGATGACCACCGGAGCGGTGAGCCCGGACGAGGCGACCTTCCGGGAGCTGGCCCGGACCCGGCGGGTGGTGCCGGTGGTCCGGCGGCTGCTCGCCGACGGGGAGACTCCGGTGGGGGTCTACCGCAAGCTGGCCGGCGGGCCGGGGACGTTCCTGCTGGAGTCGGCGGAGCAGGGGGCCGGCGCGGCCGGGATCGCCTGGTCGCGCTACTCCTTCGTCGGGGTACGCAGCGCCGCCACCCTGGTCGAGCGGGACGGCCGGGCGCACTGGCTAGGTACGCCCCCTGCCGGCCTGCCGACCGGCGGCGACCCGATGGCGGCGCTGCGGGCCACCGTGGCGGCGCTGACCGGCCCGGCCGTCCTCGGTCCGGTCGGATCCGAGCGGGACTCCCGGCCACCGCTGCTCGGCGGCATGGTCGGCTACCTCGGCTACGACGTCGTACGCCGGTTCGAGCGGCTGCCGTCGCTGACCGAGGACGACCTGCGCCTGCCCGAACTGGGCATGATGCTCGCCACCGACCTGGTCGTGCTGGACCACTTCGACGGCTCCGCGATCCTGGTGGCGAACGCTCTGCTGCCCGCACCGCCGAACGGCACCGCCGACGGTTCGGCGAACCGTGCCGCCGACGGTTCGACGAAGCGTGCCGCCGACGGTTCGACGGGCCGTGCCGCCGACGGTTCGGCGGGCCGTGCCGTCGCCGACGGTGGCCGAGCGGAGGCCGTCGCCGACGACCCGGAGCGGGCGGCCCAGGTGACGGCGGCATACCACCAGGCGGTCGGCCGGCTGGACGCGATGACCACCGCGCTGTCCCGGCCGATCCCGCCGATGATCGCCACGGTCGACCGGCCCTCCCCGGGCGAGGTGTTCAGCCGGACCCCCCGGGGGGAGTACCCGAAGGCGGTCGAGGTGGCCAAGGAGGCGATCCGGGCCGGCGAGTGCTTCCAGATCGTGCTGGCCCAGCGCTTCGAGCGGGAGACCGCGGCCGACCCGCTGGACGTCTACCGGGTGCTGCGGACCACCAACCCGAGCCCGTACATGTATCTGCTCCGGTTCGACGACTTCGACATCGTCGGGTCGTCCCCGGAGGCGCACCTGAAGGTCAGCACCAGCGCCGACGGCCAGCGCCGGGCGATGTTGCACCCGATCGCCGGCACCCGTCCCCGGGGAAGCAGCCCGGCCGACGACGGCCGGCTGGCCGCCGAGCTGATCGCCGACCCGAAGGAGCGGGCCGAGCACGTGATGCTGGTCGACCTGGGCCGCAACGACCTCGGCCGGGTCTGCCGGCCGGGCACGGTCGAGGTGCCGGAGTTCGCCACCATCGAGCGGTACAGCCACGTGATGCACATCGTCTCCACCGTGGTGGGGACGCTGCGGGAGGATCAGACCGCGTTCGACGCACTGGCCGCCACCTTCCCGGCCGGTACCCTCTCCGGCGCACCCAAGGTGCGGGCGATGGAGATCATCGAGGAGTTGGAGCCGACCCGTCGCGGCCTGTACGGCGGCACGGTCGGCTACTTCGGCTTCGGTGGCGACCTGGACATGGCGATCGCGATCCGGACCGCGCTGATCCGGCACGGTCGGGCGTACGTGCAGGCCGGTGCCGGGATCGTCGCCGACTCCGACCCCGCCGCCGAGGACCGGGAGACCCGGAGCAAGGCGGCGGCGGTACTGGCCGCGATCGCGGCGGCCGAGACACTGCGGCCGGCCCGGTGAAGACCGACCGGGCCCGGGCGGCAGGGCGGCGAGAGTTGACGTACACCGTGCTGCTCTGCCTGCTCGGTGCCGGCCTGGCGGTCTTCGCGGCGACCCGGACCTGGTCCGTCGAGCTGACCGCCCGCCCGGCGCCGCTGCCGCCCGGCCGGGTGACCCGGACCGGCGGCGACCTGCTGCCCTGGCTGCCGGCGCTGGCCCTGGTCGGGCTGGCCGCCGCCGGAGCCGTGCTCGGCACCCGGGGAATCGGGCGCCGGCTGGTCGGCGGGCTGCTGGCGCTGCTCGGTGTCGGCGTGGCGGCCGGTGCCGGCTACGCCGGGTTCGGCACCGGCGGCGAGGTGAGTGCCGGTTGGCCACTGCTCTGCGTACTGGGCGGCCTGCTGGCCGGCGCGGCCGGCGGCTTCACGGCGGTGCGCAGCGGTGGATGGCCGGTGATGGGTGCCCGCTACGAGCGGACCCGGCCGGCCGGGGCGGGCCGGGAGAGTCCGGTACTCGCCTCCGACGGCCGGGTGCACGGCCGACGGACGACGGCCGCCTGGGACGCGCTGGACCGGGGCGAGGACCCGACGGTCAGCTGACCGGCTGCCGGGCGGCCGTCGCACCGCGTCGCGCGGCGCCGCGGCGGGTGGTCGGGCCGGGTACCGCCGCGGTGCGGGTGACCCGGCCGCCGGCCGGGCGTGCGGAGTTGCCGCGTGCGGTGTTCGCGGGTCCGGTCGGTGGTGCGGCGGCGAGCGCCGCCACCAGGGCCCGGATCTCGTCGCGGCGCAGCGCCCGGTCCCGGTCCGCGCAGATCGCCTCCCAGGCGTTGCCCCGGGCGGTCCGCATCCGCGCGTCGCCGATCACCGCCCGCTCCACGCTGTGCACCATGCCGACGGCGACGGAGAGTACGGCCCGGGGAATGCTGGTCAGGTCGATGGTCGAGTCAGGCTTCGCAGCGCTCATGGTCTTCCCCGCACGGAAATCGATCCGACTGGTCGGCGGCGGCCCCGCGACCAGTGTGCCCGACGTTGATGGTGCCCATCCGGTGTTTCCGGCCGGTCACCCCCGGATCAACGGTTCGTCCCGGGCCCGGTCCACCATCCGGGACAACCCCCGCCGCCGCGTCCGGCTTCCTTGACGTCCGTCACAGCCGTCGTCCCCGGCCACCGCCGGGCGCGGGCGAACTGCGTCGGCGCGCTTGATGGCGCAGCGTGATACTCCGCTCACAGGGTCGGCCATTATGCCCCAGCCCATCTCGTGAAGCACGCCATACCCCCGAGGGCGTCCGCCCGGTGGCGGCGCCTAGCATCGGCCCATGACACCCGGAGAGGGGAGTCCGTTGGTGACTGCTGAGCATCCGCACACGGCGGGAGACGAAGCCGGATCGGCCACGTCCGCCAACGTGCTCGACGAGATCCTCGCCGGAGTCCGTGAGGACGTCGCACGGCGGCAGGAGGAGGTGCCGCTGGAGCAGATCAAGCAACTGGCGGGGGCGGCCACGCCACCCCGGGACGCGTACGCGGCACTGCGCCGTCCGGGCGTCGGGGTGATCGCCGAGGTGAAGCGCTCCTCGCCGTCCAAGGGGCAGCTCGCCGAGATCGCCGACCCGGCCGACCTGGCCGGTGACTACGCCGCCGGTGGGGCGCGCTGCATCAGCGTACTCACCGAGGGGCGGTGGTTCGGCGGGTCGCTGGAGGACCTGGCGGCGGTCCGGAGCGCGGTGGACATTCCCGTGCTCCGCAAGGACTTCGTCGTCTCCAGCTACCAGGTGCACGAGGCCCGGGCGCACGGCGCCGACCTGGTGCTGCTGATCGTCGCCGCGCTGGAGCAGAACGTCCTGGTCGGCCTCCTGGAGCGGATCGAGTCGCTGGGCATGACCGCGCTGGTCGAGGTGCACGACGAGGAGGAGGCGGACCGCGCCATGGAGGCCGGTGCCCGGGTGATCGGGGTGAACGCCCGCAACCTGCGCACCCTGGAGGTCGACCGGTCGGTCTTCGAACGGATCGCCCCCGGCCTGCCGAACAAGGTCGTCAAGATCGCCGAGTCCGGGGTACGCGGCCCGCACGACCTGATCCGGTACGCCTCGGCCGGCGCCGACGCCGTACTGGTCGGCGAGGGGCTGGTCACCCAGAAGAGTCCCCGCGAGGCGGTGGCCGAGCTGGTCAACGCCGGCAACCACCCCGCGACGCCCCGGCCGGTCCGATGAGTGAGCGGAGCGAGCGAATGGGTGGTGCGGTGTGGGTGTGCCTCATGGCGGCACGGAGCGTAGCGGAGTGCCGGCATGAGTGAGCGGAGCGAGCGAATGGGGCGGTGCGGTGTGGGTGTGCCTCATGGCGGCACGGAGCGTAGCGGAGTGCCGACATGAGCGCCCCGACCTTGCCGACCGGCGGGGCGGCCCTGCCCGACCTCGGCGGGCACTTCGGCCCGTACGGCGGCCGGTTCGTCCCCGAGGCGCTGGTCGCCGCGCTCGACGAACTCGACACGGCCTACCGGGAGGCGCTGGCCGACGAGTCGTTCACCGCCGAGTTCACCCGGCTGCTGCGTGAGTACGCCAACATCCCGTCCCTGCTCTACCGGGCCGAGCGGCTCTCCGCCCGGGTCGGGGCGCGGGTGCTGCTCAAGCGGGAGGACCTCAACCACACCGGCGCGCACAAGGTGCGCAACGTGCTCGGCCAGGCGCTGCTGACCAAGCGGATGGGCAAGCCCCGGGTGATCGCCGAGACGGGTGCCGGCCAGCACGGGGTGGCCAGCGCGACCGCGGCCGCGTACCTCGATCTGGAGTGCGTGGTCTACATGGGTGAGGTGGACACCCGGCGGCAGGCACTCAACGTCGCCCGGATGCGGATGCTCGGCGCCACCGTCGTCCCGGTGACCACCGGTTCGCGCACCCTCAAGGACGCGATGAACGAGGCCATGCGGGACTGGGTGGCAAATGTCGACCGGACGCACTACCTGATCGGCACCGCCGCCGGCCCGCACCCGTTCCCGGCGATGGTCCGGGAGTTCGTCCGGGGCATCGGGGTGGAGGCCCGGCAGCAGTGCCTGGAGCTGACCGGCACGCTGCCGGACGCGGTGACCGCCTGCGTCGGCGGCGGTTCCAACGCGCTCGGCATCTTCCATGCCTTCGTGCCGGACGCCGACGTCCGGCTGTACGGCTTCGAGGCCGGTGGCGACGGCGTGGAGACCGGGCGGCACGCGGCGAGCATCACCGGCGGCTCCTCCGGAGTGCTGCACGGCACCCGCACCTATGTGCTCCAGGACGACGACGGGCAGACGGTCGAGTCGCACTCGATCTCGGCCGGGCTGGACTATCCCGGGGTCGGGCCCGAGCACGCCTGGCTCAACGACGCCGGGCGGGCCCGGTACGCGCCGGTCACCGACGCGGAGGCGATGGACGCGTTCCAGTTGCTCTGCCGGACCGAGGGGATCATCCCGGCGATCGAGAGCGCGCACGCGCTCGCCGGCACGCTGAAGATCATCCCTGAACTCACCGCCGAACTCGGTCGCGAGCCCACCATCGTGGTCAACCTCTCCGGCCGGGGGGACAAGGACGTGCACACCGCCGGGGAGTACTTCGGCATCCTCGACGGGGACCGGAGGTGAGCGGAATGGCCACCACGTCCGAGCGGAGCATCGGGGTCGCGTTCGAGAAGGCCCGGGCCGAGGGGCGGGCGCTGCTGGTCGGCTGCATGCCGGCCGGCTTTCCGACCGTGGACGGCAGCATCGCGGCGATGCGCGCCATGGTCGACGCCGGGGTCGACGTGATCGAGGTGGAGATCCCGTACTCCGACCCGGTGATGGACGGGCCGGTCATCCAGCGAGCCAGCGACATCGCCCTGGCCGGCGGCGTACGCACCCGGGACGCGCTGCGGATCATCGAGGCGGTGGCCGCGACCGGAGCTCCGGTGGTCACGATGACCTACTGGAACCCGATCGAGCGCTACGGCGTCGACGCCTTCGCCCGGGACCTCGCCGCCGCCGGCGGCACCGGCCTGATCACTCCGGATTTGATCCCGGAGGAGGCCGGCGAGTGGCTGGCCGCCTCCGACGCGTACGGGCTGGACCGGACGTTCCTGGTCGCGCCCTCCTCCACCGACCGGCGGCTGGGGATGACCGTCGAGCACTGCCGGGGCTTCGTCTACGCCACCGCCCTGATGGGGGTGACCGGCGCCCGGGAGAAGACCTCGGAGGCCGCACCGACCCTGGTCGGCCGGGTCCGGGCGATCAGCGGGCTGCCGGTCGGGGTGGGCCTCGGCGTCGGCACCGGCGCACAGGCGGCCGAGGTCGGCCGGTACGCCGACGGCGTCATCGTGGGCAGCGCCCTGGTCCGTTGCGTGCTGGACGCCTCCGACGAGGCGGCCGGGCTGGCCGCGCTCGGCACGCTCAGCGCCGAACTCGCCGAGGGCGTCCGCACCGTTCGACGGTGACCGGGGCCCGGCGCTCCGGGCCGGTCGCGCGCAGGCAGGCTCTTCGCGGTCCACGCCACGGCGTCGGCGAGCGCGTTACGCTGCTCGTGCCGCTGGCGAAAAGGGACGACTGGCCAGCTCAACGCAGGTAACGGGACGAAACAGGCGGGAATCGCCCGCAGTCGAGAACCGGACCGGGGTGCCGCTGGCAGGGGTCGCGACGGTAGCCTGTGCACCCGTGACCCTCGCCTCGCTCTCTCCTCAGGCGGCCCTGCCGAGTCCCGCCACCGCCGTGTGGCAGCTCGGGCCGGTGCCGATCCGGGCGTACGCACTCTGCATCGTGCTCGGAATCGTGGTCGCCTGCGTGGTGACCGAGCTGCGACTGCGCCGCCGTGGCGTCGCCCCCTGGGCGGTGCTGGACATCGCCGTCTGGGCGGTGCCGTTCGGCATCGTCGGCGCCCGGATCTACCACGTGATCACCTCACCCGGGTCCTACTTCGGCGAGGGCGGTGACCCGGTCAGGGCCCTCTACATCTGGGAGGGCGGGCTCGGCGTCTGGGGCGCCGTCGCGGGCGGCGCCGTCGGTGCCTGGCTCGCCGTGCGGCAGCTCGGCCTGCCGCTGACCGTGGTGGCCGACGCGCTCGCCCCGGGCCTGCCGCTGGCCCAGGCCATCGGCCGGATCGGCAACTGGTTCAACAACGAGCTGTACGGCGGGCCGACCACCCGGCCGTGGGGCCTGGAGATCCACCGGATGGACCCGACCAACCCCGGGCACGCGCTCCGCGACGACAGCGGCAACCCGGTCCTCGAACCCGGGCTCTTCCACCCGACCTTCCTCTACGAGGCGCTCTGGAACGTCGGCGTCGCCGGCCTGGTCTTCTTCCTCGACCGGCGATTCAAGCTCGGCCGGGGGCGGGCGTTCGCGCTCTACGTGATGGGCTACACCGCCGGACGGTTCTGGATCGAGATGATGCGCACCGATCCGGCGACCGAGATCCTCGGGGCGCGGCTGAACGTCTGGACCGCGGTCCTGGTCTTCCTCGGCGCGCTGGTCTACTTCGTCCGGGTCCGGGGTCCGCAGGAGTTCCTGGTGCCGGTCGGTGGCACGCCCGCCCCGCTGGCCGCGGGCGATGCCGCCACCAGCGACGTGTCCCAGGTCGACGTCTCCCGGGAGCCGGCCGCGGTCGGTGCGCCCACCGCGTACCGGGTGGTGACCGAGGAGGAATACCAGCGCTTCCAGGAGACCGGCGAAGCCCCGCCGGCCGAACCGGCCTCGGCCGAGCACGGCGACTCCGACGGCGAGCACGCCGATGACGCCGATGACGCCGATGACGCCGATGACGCCGATGACGCCGATGACGACGAGACCCGGCCGGAGGCTCCGGCCGGGTCGTCCGAAGCTGCCGGGGAGCCGGCCGCCGCCGCAGAGTCGGCCGACGCCCGGGACGGCGAGCCCGCCGACGCCGGGGCCGCGCCGGGGACCGCCGACCGGGACCGTTGAGCGGCGAGGGAGCCGGCCCGATGCGTACGGCCGTGGTGGTGGGCGCCGGGATCGGCGGGCTGGCGACCGCTGGCGCGCTGGCCCGCTCCGGGTGGCAGGTGACCCTGCTGGAGCAGGGCGACCGGGTACGCGCCGAGCGCACTGCGCTGGTGCTCTGGCCCAACGGGGTACGCGCGCTGCGCGCACTCGGCCTCGGCGAGGGGCTGGCCGCCATCGCGACCCCGCTGCCCGACGTCGGCGTCCGGCGCCCCGACGGGCACTGGCTGGTGCAGCCCCGCCCCGGGCTCGGCGAACGCGCGCCGGTCGTCGTACACCGGGAGGACCTGCACGACGCGCTGGTCGCCGGCCTCGGCGACCGGGTGGAGATCCGGACCGGCGTCGAGGTCCGGACCGTCCGGATCGGCGACGGCGACCGGCCGGCGGTCGGTGACGGGCGTGGCAGCTACGAGGCCGACCTCGTCGTCGCCGCCGACGGCATCGACAGCACGGTACGCCGACGGCTCGCGCCGGAGGCCACCGTGGTCAGCTCCGGCTGCGCGGCGTGGCGGGCGGTCATCCCGTGGTACCGGGCGCCGCAGCTTCCGGCCGACCGGCCGGTGGACGGCGAGACGCTCGGCGCAGGTTACCGGTTCGTCGCGGCCTCGCTGGGCGATCGCGGCGACTCCGGCGGCTCCACCCGGGGCGGGATCTACTGGGTGGCGACGGCGGCCGGTGCGTCCCGCCCCGAGTCACCGGCCACCCAGCTCGCCCTGCTCCGGCGCTGGTTCGCGAACTGGCCGGCGCCGATCGGCGACCTGCTCGCCGCCACCGAGCCGGAGGACCTGGTCCAGCAGGAGGTACGCGAGCTGCGCCCGCTGCCCCGCGCGTACGGCTTCCCGGCCGGCACCGGTGGGGTGGTGCTGATCGGCGATTCCGCGCACGCCATGCCGCACCACCTGGGTCAGGGCGCCTGCCTGGCCCTGGAGGACGCCGCGACGCTGCGCTCGCTGGTCCGGGAGGCGATTCCCGGTGCGCCGCTGCGCGAGGCAATCGAGTCGTACAACCGGCTGCGCCGTCCCCGGACCGTGACGGTGGTCCGGCAGACCCGGCGGATGTCGGCGGTGTTGCAGGCCCGGGGGCGGCTGGCGCTGCGCGCCCGGGACGCTGCCCTCGGCACCATCTCGCCCCGGCTGCTCGGCAGCGCGGCGAGCGTGGCAGCCCAGTGGCGGCCGCCGGAGTGAACCTCGTCAGCCCCGCCTGCGGTCCGTGCTGACCGCAGGCGGGGGTCGGGGCGCACCCGCCGCGCTGTCCGGGTTGAAACTGGTTCGGTGATCGTCCGGGGATCGGCCACCGGCTGACCATGGACAGATCTTCGGTCGTCGGGTCCGGGCCCGGTCGATCGGCCGGTATCCGAATCGAACCGGGCCGCTGCCCGAGCGGGTCGCGCCGGACCCTCCGGTTCGTCGGCCAACCGACCGATCGGGAGGATGCCCCGCACGCCGTCGCGTCGCGCACACTACCCGGGAGCGAAGGTGAGGGCTCCCAGTTGCGGCACAGCGTGCCTGATCAACAGGCGAGTACGGAGCGGCGGCAGGCCACCCCGGGCGAGGTACGGCTGCTCGGGCGGGTCCGCCTGGTCGGGCCCCGGGGACCGGTGGCGTTGCCGGACGGCGCCGGCCCGCTCCTCGGACTGCTGGCGCTGCGGCCGAACGAGCCCGTCCCGGACGCCGAGTTGCTGGCCGCACTCGCCGGTCGGGACGCGCTGTCCCGGGCCGGCGCCCGTCCCCTGGACCGGGCGGCGACCCTGCTGGCGGCCGCGCTGGCCGGCTGCGGATCACCGGGCGCGCTGGAGATCCGACCCACCGGATACCTGCTCCGGATGCCGAGCGGCCGGATCGACGCGAGCCGGTTCAGCCGACTGCTGGACCGGGCCCGGCGCCGGATGGCTGCCGGAGAGCTGCGGGCCGCCGTCCGGCTGTTCCGGGCCGCCCTGGCCGTCTGGCCCGAGCCGCTGCCGGGCCGGTCCGCCGGGCGGCGGATGGAGCCCGGCGCCGACGCCGGCGATCCCTACCGGCTCTGCCCGTCCGGTTGGGCCGCCGTCGAGCTGGGGCGGCTGCGGCAGGCCAGGATCGACGCCTTCGAGGATCGCTGGGCGTGCGCGCTGCGGCTCGCCGTGGCGGCGCACGCCGCTGCCGGTGGCCCGGTCGCCGACCGGGCGGTGGTGGCCGCCGGGGCGACGGCCGCGCGGGTGGCCGGGGCGGCGGTCGCCGAGCTGACCTCGGCGGTGGCGGCCCATCCGCTGCGGGCACGGCTGTGGGAGCTGCTGCTCGTCGCCGCGTACCTGGGCCAGGGGCGCCGGGCCGCCGCCGACGTGCACCAGCGGGCCCGGGAGGTCTTCGGAGAGCAGTTGGGCGTCGAGCCGGCCGGCCGGGTGTGCGTACTCGCGGCGGCGGTGCGCGTCGGTGAGCTGCCCGAGGACTGGGCCACCGGGCACCGTCCGGCGCCGACGACCGACGTCACCGCCGTCCCGCCGGCGTCCCGAGCGCGTCCGGCCGCCCGGCTGCCGGTCCCGCTCACCGCCCTGCTCGGCCGGGACGACCTGCTCGCCGTCGTCGCCGAACGGCTGGACCGGCACCGCCTGGTCACGCTCACCGGAACGGGCGGAGCCGGCAAGACCCGGCTGGCGGTCGCGGCGGCGGGGAGCCGTACCGACCGGCCGGTCTGGTTCGTCGACCTGACCGCCGTGGAGAGCCCGGTACGGGTACCGCAGGCGGTGGCCGCCGCGCTCGGCGTACCGGACGTGGGGCGGGACATCGTCGAGGCGCTCGCCGCCGACCTGGGTCCGGTCCGGGCGCTGCTGGTGCTGGACAACTGCGAACACCTGGTCACCGGCTGCGCGGAGCTGGTGGAACGGCTGCTGTCCCGCTGCCCGGGACTGCGGGTGCTGGCGACCAGCCGGGTCCCGTTGCGGCTGCCCGCCGAGGCGCGGATCCGGGTGCCGGCGCTCGCCGTGCCCGAGGCGGGCACCGGGCTCAGCCTTGCGGCACTGGCCGCACATCCGGCCACCCGGCTCTTCCTCGAACGGGCCCGGGAGTTCGCCGGCCGGCCGCTCCCCGAGGCCAGTGCCGACGCGGTCGTGCGGCTCTGTGCCGATCTGGACGGGTTGCCGCTGGCGATCGAACTCGCTGCGGCGCGTACCCCGATGCTGACGGTCCAGGAGATCATCGAGCGACTGCGTACCGATGTACGGCTGCTGCGCAGCCCGGACCCGAGGCCACCGGACCGGCACCGGAGTGTCGCCGCCGCGGTGGAGTCCAGCCTGGCCCTGCTGGACGCCGACGCTTGCCGGCTGTTCGACCGGCTCTCGATCTGTGCGGCCGGGTTCGACGCCGAGGCGGCCCGGTCGATCGGCGGCCCGTCCGCACCGGCCGCCCTGGCCGCCCTGGTCGAGGCGTCCCTGGTGGAACCCCTGTCGACCGGCCCGGCCGAGCCGGTGGTTCCGGCTGGGTCGCCCGAGCTGGCGGGGCTGGGCGCGTCGGCCGAGCCGGTGGATCTGGCCGGCCCGCCCGGGCCGACCGGTCGAGCCGAGTCGTTCGGCCCGTCGGAGCCGGCCGATCCGAGCAGCGGCGCCGGGTTGCCCGGCCCGGGCGAGGGCGGCCGGACCCGCTACCGGATGCTGGAGCCGGTCCGCCGGCACGCGCTGGCCCGGCTGGCCGGCTCCGGTGCCGAGGTGGCTGCCCGGCAGGCGCTCGCGACGTACTGCCTGAACTTGGCCGAGCGGGCCGACGCCCGGCAGCGCGGTGCCGCCCGGGACCGGTGGCTGGCCCGGCTGCGCGCCGAGGAGCCCAACCTGCGGTCCGCGATGACCTGGCTGGCCGAGGCCGGCGCCGGCGGGCCCGCCCACGGCGACCTGCGGCTGGCCGCCGCGCTCGCCATGTACTGCCGGCTGGAGGGGAACTACCGGGAGGGCCACGGCTGGCTGTCGACGGCGCTGGCCCGGCACCCGGACGCCCCGGCCGCACTGCGGTCCCGGGCCGGGATCGGTGCGGCCATGCTGGCGATGCTGGCCTGCGACTACCCGGCGGCGATCCGGCACGCGGAGCTGGCCCGGGCCGCCTGCCGGAGCACCGGGAACCGCCGCGCCGAGGCGCAGGTGGAGCAGATCCTCGGTTCGGTGGCCCGGGAGCAGGCCCGGTACACCGAGTCCGCCGTTCACCTGGCCACCGCCGGCGCCATCTTCGCCGACTGCGACGACGAGTGGGGCGAGGCGCAGACCACCGAGCTGCGCGGCTTCACCGCCTGGCTCGCCGGTGACCTGGACCGGGCCGACTCGCGGCTGCGGGCGAGCCTGCGCCGGCACGAGCGGCTGGGCGACGCGCTGGCGGCGGCGAGCGCGCTGATGAACCTCGGTGCGGTCGCGTTGTACCGGGGCGACATCGACCGGGCGTCGTCGCTGCTGGACGTGGCGCTGAAGCGGTACTCCGCGATCGGCTTCCCGGAGGGGGTCGGCTGGGCGCACAACCTGCGCGGCCTGGTCGAGCTGCGCGGTGGGCGTACCCGGCGGGCCGCCCGCCACCTCCGGCTCAGCCTGGCCGCGCACCGCCAGGTCGGCGACCGCTGGCGTACCGCCAGTGTGCTGGAGGCGCTCGCCGAGGTGGCCCGGCAGGACGGCGACCCGGTACGCGGGGCCCGGCTGCTCGGCGCGGCCGACCGGATCCGGGAGGAGATCGGCGCTCCGGTGCCGGCCTGCGAACGGGCGGACACCGAGGCGACGGAGCGGGCCCTGCGGGCCCAGTTGGAGGCTCCGGTACGCCAGCCCAGGGTCACCGGCAGCGGCGGTTTCGCCCTGGCGCACCGGTACGGCCGGGAGGCGCCGCTGGACGCCGTGCTGGCCGGCGGTGCCCGGTCGAAGGAGGGCCGTCCAGGGTGAGTCGGTTCAGTGGCCGGAGCCGGCGTTGGGGTCGTAGGTGGTCGGCAGCTTGCCGAGCACGCCGTTGACGATGTGGATCCGGCCGCCCGCGACCTGGTAGTCGGCACAGACGCTCTGCACGTGCTCGCCGATCCGGGCCATCGGCCCGGCCGCGCCGACCGGCACCGTGCTGCCGTCGAGGGTGCGTAGCGAGCCGTCGGCGACCAGGTCCGCCAGCGGGTGCGCGCCGGCCACCAGGTGGGCCCGGACCAGGTCGCGCAGTTCGTCCTTGCGGTGGATCATCAGGTCGTCGAGGTTGTCCTCGGAGAACTTCTTCGCGAAGGCGTCGTCGGTCGGGGCCAGGATGGTCACCCCGCCCGGGGCGCGCAGCTCGGCCGAGAGGTCGGCGGCGCGCACCGCGGCCTCGAACCGGGTCAGCACGGGGATCCACTGCAACGCCACGTCGCCGGGCTGGCCGGCCAGCCCGGCCGGGTTGCCCGGGTCCGTGCCGGAGGGGAGCGCGTCGCAGAGCGGTCCGGTCACCCCGGAGCCGGCCGCCCCGCCGGAACCGGCCGCCGCGTCCCGCCCGTCGGGACCGTCGTCGGTGCAGCCGGCGACCGCGCCGGCCAGCAGCGCGGTGGTGGCCAGCGCCAGCGCGGCCCGGAATTGGGTACGGCCGATCCGGGTACGGCCGGCCGGTCGCCGCCCGGCGGAATCGTCGGCCGGGGACGGCGGGATGAACGGCTCGGTCACGACAACCTCCACGACTGAACTCTTTCAACCTGGACAGCGTGGCGCGTGCGCCCCGACTTACACCTGCGGACACCACGGATCGCAAGGAGGTGGAAAAGGTTCACTGACGGACGGGTGCCGTACCGGTGGGTCGGGCGTCGGCGGCCCGACCCACCGGTACGGCGGATGGTGCGGGGTTCAGCGGTGTGCCGCGCCGGTCACAGCGAGGCGCACTGGCCCGACTTCGGCCCGTTCACCGAGTTGGCGACCTCGATGTTGGTCGGTGCCGGGCTGTTGACCGCACAGCTCAGCGGACCGCTCACCGAGTTGCCGGCGATCAGGGCCGGGTCGCTGCCGGTGTTGTTCACCGCCACCGAGACCGGGCCGGAGATCGTGTTGTCGACCAGCGAGACCGCGCCGGTGGTGCCGGAGACCGACACCGGGCCGCGGACGGTGCTGTCCGCCAGGAAGACGCCGGTGGCGCCGGCCACGCTGACCGGGCCGCTGATCGTCGTACCGGTGGCGATCAGGATGGCGCCGGGCCGGACGGTGACCGGGCCGTTCACCGTGGCGTCCGACAGGCAGGCGAAGCCGGAGATGGTCAGCGGCCCGTTGTGCCGGCCGGTACGGGTCGGGTAGACCCGGGTGCCGCCGACCCACTCCTCGGCCCCCTGCGCGTCCAGCAGCAGCGGGATCAGGCCCCGCTCCGGCTGGGCCAGCGGCACGTAGTACCCGTCGGTGCCCTTGACGACCTTCCAGCCGTGCGCGGCGATCCGCTGCGCCACCGTGGCGCCGACCCCGCCGGGACCGTCGGTACGCGCACCGTTGTACTGCTCCTCGGTGAGCTTGTACGCGCACGGCGCGTTGTCGAGGATCATCTCCGGCACCGGCAGGTCGTCCCGAGGGCCGGCCTCGCCCGGGTGCGGTGCCGGGTGCGGCGGGATCGGCCGGGAGCCCCGGAAGACGAGCCGGCCGGTGTTGCTGGCCTGGAACTCGATGGCCTCGCCGCGGGCCTTCTTGATCTCCGGCAGCTTGGCCCGGTGGTAGTCGAGGAACTGGCTGAACGTCCAGAGCGCCGAGTACGTCTTGCGGCGCCGGTTGTTCGCCGAGTTGCCCTCGTCCGGCCGGGTCTGCCCGCCGGAGCTGCGCAGCTCCAGCAGCGAGTTGACGGTGTTCTTCAGCCCGAGGGTGTTGCGCAGGATGGTCTCCTCGCTCAGCCCCACGCCGCTGCCGCCCTGGCAGCCGTACGGGCAGGCCCACCAGCCGTCCTTGGCGCCCTCGACGTACATGTGACCCTCGATCATGTCCAGCGACTCGTCGAAGATCTGCTTGGCCACGTTCTGGTGCCGTGGCGGCAGCATCGGCAGGTCACCGGCCTGCGAGTTGCCGTACTCGTGCCCGTCGTAGCCGGCCACCGGCCGGTAGTCGCGGAGCATCCTCACGTACGCCGCGGTCTCCGGCTGGCGGATCAGCGAGTAGTCGCGGTTGAGGTCCTGCCCGGTCGAGTTGCCCCGGGTGTTGGCGGCCCGGCCGTCACCGTTGATGGTCGGCACGATCAGCACGGTGGTGTGCGTGAGCAGGTCGATCGTCTTGGCATCGGAGCCGAACGCCAGCTTGCGGGCCAGCACCAGGCAGGCTTCCCGGTCACCGGGCTCGTTGCCGTGCACGTTGCAGTTGATCGCCAGCGGCGAGGTCGCGGCGACCGCCGCCGGGGTGGCCGGCGGGGCCGGGTAACCGATCATCAGCATGTTGATCGGCCGGTTCAGCACGGTACGGCCGAGCTCCACCACCCGGACCCGGTCGCTGAGGCGGTCGATCTCGGCGGTGTAGGCGTACTCGTTGACGTCGCTGGTGTACTGCGCGGCCTTGGTGGTTTCCCACTGGGTACGCAGGTTCTCACCGGGGACGGCCGGGTCGCCCCACGGCTGCCGGGTGGTACCGGTGACCGGTGCCGAGTACGGCTGCTCGGCGGTGCCGATCCGGGCCCGTACCCGCCACTGGAACCGCAGGCCGGGGTCGAAGCCGGCGTCGGCGAAGGTCGGCGACTCGTTGTTGATCTGACGGTTCGGCCGCCAGACGCCGACCACCACCGCCGGGCCGGTGGCCACCCCGGAAGCGTCGACCGGGGTGCGCTCGATCTGGTAGTCGGTGGCACCGGGGACCGGCGTCCAGGCGACCGTGGCGTAGCCGTCGGCCTGGGTGACGGTGAGTCCGGTGACCTGGTTGGGCTCCGCGGCCGTGGTGCCGGGCACCGCCGAGGCCGGCTGGCCGAGCGCCGCCGAGGGGGCGGTGACGGTGCCGAGGGTGGCCGCGAGCAATGTAGACAGTACGACTACCGTCGGTTTTCTTAACCGCATGTGAACTCCGAGGGGGAGGAGTCGGGGGGACAGCACTGCGGGTCATCATGATCCCCGACGTGCGGCGATGCAATGATCTTGAGGATGTCTTGAGCAATCCTCAACCGTCCCCGGCCACCGCCTCCCCCAGGCGTCTACCCCTGCCTCCCCCGGAAGTTCAGGCTCCCGTCGACTCAGCCCACCGGGGCGGGCTCGGCGATGCAGGCCGTGCCGATCCGGCGGAACCCGACCCGCAGGTAGACCCGGGCGATCTCCTCGCTGCCGGCGGAGAGGAAGACCAGGTTCGTGCCGTCGTCGAGCAGTCGGCGGGCGAGCGCGGCGGTGACCGCGGCACCGAGACCCCGGCGGCGGGCCGTGGGCAGGGTGGCGATGCCGGCGATCTCGGCGACGTCGTCGACCCGCAGCGCCATGCCGCTTGCCACCGGGCCCTGCCCGGGCAGTTCGACCACGGCGGAGATCCGGCGGCCGGCGGCGGTGCGGGTGCGCTCCTCGTCCAGCGAGTCCACCGGCAACTCGACCAGGGCGGTGTCCCGGGCTGCCGGGCCGGCCACGCCGACCTCGGTGCCCGGTGCGGCGAAGCCGACCGCCGCGACCGCGCGCCGGGCCGCCACGTCGGCGGCGAACGTCGGCGCCGCCGGGTCCAGGATCCGCACCCGCGCCGCCGCGAGGTTCTCGGGCGGAGGCAGGGCGGCCGGATCGAGCACCATCAGCGGCGCCTCCAGCACCGCCAGCCCCGCCGACCGGGCCACCGCGAGCAGGTCCGGGTGGTTCTCGTGTACCCACTCGAAGGTCTCGGGCAGCCCGAGGTCGCGCTGGCGCTGGCGGACCGCTGTCACGTCGGCGGCCGACGGCGGCTCCGTGGCGCCCAACCTGGGTCGGGCGTAGAATGGCCATCCCGCCCCGTTGCGGACGAACAGCACCAGCCCGCCGAAATTCTCCGTGTGTGCCCCGTCACGCGGCACCGCATCGTAAAAGCGTTCCAACCGGTCAAACGGCTCGTCTCGTACAGATGCCACCGGGGGAGCGTACACGTACGGGACCCGGGGTATGTGATCAATTCCGCTGCCTGTGATCGGCCGAACTGGTAGACCCCGCCGGCCCCTACCGTAGACTCGAGAGACCCAGCAGGGCCGACGTCGTCCCGACCTAATGATTGAACGTGAGTGACGACAGGAGCCCCGGTGGCCTTTCCGTACCCCCAGGAACCGCACCTCTCCTCGTCGGCGGGTGCCGACTCCGCGTCGACCGGCCCCGGCCGGGTCCCGGAGCACGCCGGCCGGACGGCCCGGACGCCGGAGCCCCAGGGGCTCTACGACCCGGCCACGGAGCGGGACGCCTGCGGGGTGGCCTTCGTCGCCGACCTGCACGGCCGCCGCTCGCACGACGTCGTCGCCAAGGGCCTCGCCGCGCTCTGCCGACTGGACCATCGGGGTGCCCGGGGTGCCGAACAGAACACCGGCGACGGTGCCGGGATCATGCTCCAGGTGCCGGACGAGTTCCTCCGGGCGGTCGTCGACTTCCCGCTCCCGCCGGCCGGGCAGTACGCCACCGGCCTGGTCTTCCTGCCCACCGACCCGGCCGACGAGGCCCTCGCCAGGACCGTGCTGGAGAAGTACGCCCTGGTCGAGGGGGCGGACATCCTCGGCTGGCGGGACGTACCCGTCCGCCCGGGCGACCTCGGCGAGAGCGCGCTGGCGGCCCGGCCGGTGATCCGGCAGGTCTTCCTGGCCGCGCACCGGCTGACCGACTCCCCGGCCGGCCGGGCCGGCACCCCGCTGACCGGGATCGACCTGGACCGGGTCGCGTTCTGCGTCCGCAAGCAGGCCGAGCGGGAGACCGCCGAGCGGGGCGTGCCGGCGTACTTCCCGTCGCTGTCGGCCCGGACCATGGTCTACAAGGGCATGCTCACCCCGGACCAGCTCCCGGAGTTCTTCCCGGACCTGACCGACCCCCGGATGGCCAGCGCGATCGCCCTGGTGCACTCCCGGTTCTCCACCAACACCTTCCCGTCCTGGCCGCTGGCCCACCCCTACCGGTTCATCGCGCACAACGGCGAGATCAACACGATCCGGGGCAACAAGAACTGGATGCAGGCCCGGGAGGCGCTGCTGCGCAGCCCGAACATCCCGGGGAACATCCGGCGGCTCTTCCCGATCTGTACCCCGGCCGCCTCCGACTCGGCCAACTTCGACGAGGTACTCGAACTGCTGCACCTGGCCGGCCGGAGCCTGCCGCACGCGGTGCTGATGATGATCCCGGAGGCCTGGGAGAACGACCCGGACATGCCTGCGGCCAAGCGGGCCTTCTATCGCTTCCACGCCAGCCTGATGGAGCCCTGGGACGGCCCGGCCTCGGTCGCCTTCACCGACGGTTCGCTGGTCGGCGCGGTGCTGGACCGCAACGGGCTGCGGCCGGGCCGGTGGTGGCTCACCTCCGGCGGCCTGGTGGTGCTGGGCAGCGAGGCGGGGGTGCTCGACCTCGACCCGGCGACCGTGGTCGCCAAGGGGCGGCTCCAGCCGGGCCGGATGTTCCTGGTCGACACCGCCGCCGGCCGGATCGTGCTGGACGACGAGATCAAGTCGGCGCTGGCCTCCGAGCACCCGTACGACGACTGGCTGCACGCCGGCCTGATCGACCTGGCCGACCTGCCGCCGCGCAAGCACATCGTCTACGCCCACCACTCGGTACGCCGCCGGCAGCAGACCTTCGGCTACACCGAGGAGGAGCTGAAGATCCTGCTCGGGCCGATGGCCCGGGCCGGTGCCGAGCCGGTCGGCTCGATGGGCACCGACACCCCGATCTCGCCGCTGTCGACCCGGCCCCGGCTGCTCTACGACTACTTCCACCAGCTCTTCGCCCAGGTCACCAACCCGCCGCTGGACGCCATCCGGGAGGAACT
Organism: Plantactinospora sp. KLBMP9567; assembly: GCF_033446045.1. Lineage (NCBI taxonomy): Bacteria > Bacillati > Actinomycetota > Actinomycetes > Micromonosporales > Micromonosporaceae > Plantactinospora > Plantactinospora sp. KLBMP9567. The sequence continues at coordinate 430,538 of NZ_JAWQRR010000006.1, forward strand.
GGTGACCAGCCTCCAGGCGACCATCGGGCCGGAGGGAAACCTGCTGGACCCGAACCCGGCGAGCTGCCGGCAGGTCGTGCTCCCCTACCCGGTGATCGACAACGACGAGCTGGCCAAGATCCTCTCCATCGACGAGGACGGCGACCTGCCCGGCTTCAAGGCGGTCCGGGTCTCCGGGCTGTACCGGGTCCGGGACGGCGCGGCCGGGTTGAAGGCGCGGCTGACCGAGATCTGCCGGCACGTCTCGGAGGCGATCGAGGACGGGGTACGCATCCTGGTCCTCTCCGACCGGGACTCCACCGCCGACCTGGCGCCGATCCCGTCGCTGCTGCTCACCGCCGCCGTGCACCAGCACCTGGTGCGGGAGCAGACCCGTACCCAGGCGGCGCTGATCGTGGAGTCCGGCGACTGCCGCGAGGTGCACCACACCGCGCTGCTGATCGGGTACGGCGCGGCGGCGGTCAACCCCTACCTGGCCTTCGAGTCGGTCGAGGACCTGATCAACACGGGTGCCCTGACCGGAGTCGAGCCGGCGTCGGCGGTCCGCAACTACGTGAAGGCGCTCGGCAAGGGCGTACTCAAGATCATGTCGAAGATGGGCATCTCGACGGTCTCGTCGTACTGCGGTGCCCAGGTCTTCGAGGCGGTCGGCCTGGACAACCGGCTGCTCCAGCGCTATTTCGCCGGCACGCCGGGCAAGATCGGCGGGGTCGGGCTGGCCGAGATCCACGCCGAGGTCGCCGCCCGGCACGCCCGGGCGTACGCCGTGAACGCCGGTCAGCACACCCACCGGCCGCTGGAGGTCGGCGGCGAATACCAGTGGCGCCGCGAGGGTGAACTGCACCTGTTCAACCCCGAGACGGTCTTCCTGCTCCAGCACGCCACCCGCAGCCGGCAGTACGACGTCTTCCGCGAGTACACCGCCAAGGTCGACGGGCTGGCCGAGCAGGCCGGCTCACTGCGCGGGCTGTTCCGGCTCCGCACCGGGGTACGCGAGCCGGTACCGCTGGAAGAGGTGGAGCCGGCCAGCGAGATCGTCAAGCGGTTCGCCACCGGCGCCATGTCGTACGGGTCGATCTCGGCCGAGGCGCACGAGACCCTCGCGGTCGCGATGAACCGGCTCGGCGGCAAGTCCAACACCGGCGAGGGCGGCGAGGACGTCGACCGGCTCTACGACCCGACCCGGCGCTCGGCCGTCAAGCAGGTCGCCAGCGGCCGGTTCGGGGTGACCAGCGAATACCTGGTCAACGCCGACGACATCCAGATCAAGATGGCCCAGGGCGCCAAGCCCGGCGAGGGCGGGCAGCTCCCCGGCAACAAGGTCTGGCCGTGGATCGCCCGCACCCGGCACGCCACGCCGGGCGTCGGACTGATCTCCCCGCCGCCGCACCACGACATCTACTCGATCGAGGACCTGGCCCAGCTCGTGCACGACCTGAAGAGCGTGAACCCGGCCGCCCGGGTGCACGTCAAGCTGGTCAGCGAGGTCGGGGTCGGCACGGTCGCGGCCGGGGTCGCCAAGCTGAAGGCCGACGTCATCCTGATCTCCGGGCACGACGGCGGCACCGGCGCCTCCCCGCTCAACTCGCTCAAGCACGCCGGCACCCCGTGGGAGCTGGGCCTGGCCGAGGCGCAGCAGACACTGTTGCTCAACAAGCTCCGCGACCGGGTCACCGTGCAGGTCGACGGCCAGCTCAAGACCGGCCGGGACATCGTCGTCGCCGCGCTGCTCGGTGCCGAGGAGTACGGCTTCGCCACCGCCCCGCTGATCGTCGCCGGCTGCGTGATGATGCGGGTCTGCCACCTGGACACCTGCCCGGTCGGCATCGCCACCCAGAACCCGGTGCTGCGGGAGCGCTACACCGGCCGCCCCGAGTTCGTGGAGAACTTCTTCCTCTTCCTCGCCGAGGAGGTCCGGGGCTACCTCGCCGAGCTGGGCTTCCGATCGCTGGAGGAGGCGATCGGCGCGACCGAGCTGCTCGACTTCGCCCCCGCCCTGGACCACTGGAAGGCGCACGGGCTCGACCTGCGGCCGGTGCTGCACGTACCGGAGCTGCCGGCCGGCGCGGCCCGGCGCGGCGTACGGGCCCAGGACCACGGGCTGGACAAGTCGCTCGACAACGAACTGCTCGCCCTCGCCGAACCGGCGCTGGCCAACGCGGAGCTCCGGGCGGAGGCGGCCAACGCCGAGGCGCGGGACTTCGTGCACGCGGGGTCCCGGGCGGAGGCGGCCAACGCCGAGGCGCGGGACTTCGTGCACGCGGGGTCCCGGGCGGAGGCGGCCAACGCCGAGGCGCGGGACTTCGCGCAGGCACCCCGGGTGCGGGCGTCGGTCGCGGTCCGCAACGAGCACCGTAGCGTCGGTGCGATGCTCGGCGGTGCGGTCACCCGGCGGTTCGGCGGGGCCGGGCTGCCCGCCGACACCATCGAGTTCGACCTCACCGGCACCGCCGGGCAGTCGTTCGGTGCTTTCCTGCCCAGCGGCGTGACGCTGCGGCTGACTGGCGACGCCAACGACTACGTCGGCAAGGGACTCTCCGGCGGGCGGATCGTGGTCCGGCCCGATCCGGCGGCACCGTTCGCCGGCGGCCTGGACGCGCCACCCGGCCCCAACGGCCGGGCCGAGGACCAGATCATCGCCGGCAACACCATCCTGTACGGCGCCACCGGCGGCGAGCTGTTCCTGCGCGGCCGGGTCGGCGAGCGGTTCGCGGTGCGCAACTCCGGCGCGGTGGCCGTGGTCGAGGGGGTGGGTGACCACGGCTGCGAGTACATGACCGGCGGCATCGTGGTGGTGCTCGGCAGCACCGGGCGGAACTTCGCCGCCGGCATGTCCGGCGGTACGGCGTTCGTCTGGCAACTGGACCGGCGCCGGGTCAACCCCGAACTGGTCGACCTGGCCCCGCTCACCGACGACGAGCGGGTCACCCTCTACGACCTGGTGCAGCGGCACTTCGCCGAGACCGACTCGTCGGTGGCGGAGGGACTGCTCAAGCGCTGGCCGGAGGCGGTGCGGGAGTTCACCGCGGTGGTGCCCCGGGACTACAAGCGGGTCATGGAGATCATGCGGGTTGCCCGGGCCGAGGGCCGGGACGTGGACGAGGCGGTGATGAGCGGACTCGCGGCCCCGGGCGTACCGGCCCAGCCCGCCGCCAGCACACCGCCGGCCGTGCCGGCCCCGCCCGCGTCCCCGGCCCGACCGGTCGCCCCCGGTTCGCGCCCGTCCCAGGAGGTGGCTCGTGCCTGACCCGAGTGGATTCCTCAAGCACGACCGGAAGCTGCCGGCCCGCCGCCCGGTGCCGGTGCGGATTTCCGACTGGCGCGAGGTCTACCCCTCCGCCGACGAGGGCCTGATCCGCGACCAGGCCACCCGGTGCATGGACTGCGGCATCCCGTTCTGCCACGACGGCTGCCCGCTGGGCAACCGCATCCCGGACTGGAACGACCTGGTCCGGACCGGCAACTGGGCGACCGCGATCGAGTCGCTGCACGCCACCAACAACTTCCCGGAGTTCACCGGGCGGCTCTGCCCGGCGCCCTGCGAGGCGGCCTGCGTACTCGGGATCAGCGGCGGTGCGCCGGTCACCATCAAGCAGGTCGAGGTGGAGATCGTCAACCGGGCATTCGACCTGGACCTGGTGACCCCGCAGCAGATGCCGGCACCGTCCGGCCGGTCGGTCGCGGTGGTCGGCTCCGGCCCGGCCGGACTCGCCGCCGCGCAGCAGCTCGTCCGGGCCGGGCACGCGGTGACGGTGTACGAGCGGGACGACGCGGTCGGCGGCCTGCTCCGCTACGGCATCCCCGACTTCAAGCTGGAGAAGGGGCACATCGACCGGCGGCTGGCCCAGCTCGCCGCCGAGGGCGTCCAGTTCCGCACCGGGGTGAACGTCGGGGTCGACGTCACCGCCGAGCAGCTCCGGGCTGAGCACGACGCGGTGCTGCTGGCCTGCGGTGCGCTCGCCGGCCGGGACACTCCGGCGACCCCGGGGCGCTCGCTGCGCGGCGTGCACCAGGCGATGGAGCACCTTGTCGCCGCGAACAGGGTGGTCAACGGCCGGGAGGAGTCGGCGCCGATCGACGCGGCCGGCAAGCACGTGGTGATCATCGGTGGTGGCGACACCGCCGCCGACTGCCTGGGTGTGGCGCACCGGCAGGGCGCGGCCGGGGTACACCAGCTCGACCTGTATCCGCGACCGCCGCGAGAGCGCGACGAGGCCCGCGACCCGTGGCCGACCTGGCCGTGGATCCTGCGCGAGTACCCGGCGCACGAGGAGGGCGGCGAGCGGGTCTTCGCGGTCGCGGTCCAGGAGTTCGTCGACGACGGCACCGGCCAGGTACGCGCGGTCCGGATCGCCGAGGTGACCGTCGAGAAGCGGGACGGCCAGCGGGTCCTGACCGTGCTGCCCGGCAGCGAGCGGGAGTTGCCGGCCGATTTGGTGCTGCTGGCGATCGGCTTCGAGGGCACCGAGGAGCAGCCGCTGCTCGACCAGTTCGGCGTGGTACGCAACCGGCGCGGCGCGATCGACGCCGACCCCGAGTGGCAGGCCGGTACGCCGGGCGTCTTCGTCGCCGGTGACATGCACCGGGGCGCCTCGCTGATCGTCTGGGCGATCGCCGAGGGTCGGGCCGCCGCCGCCGCGATCCACCGGTACCTGGGCGGGGCCAGCGAGCTCCCGGCTCCGGTGGCGCCGTCCGCGCAGCCGCTGGCGGTCCCGGCCCGCTGAGCCGGGAGTCATCCCGGCAGTGGTGCACCGACGAAGGTGAACATCCGGCCGCCCCGGTCGAGCGGCCGGGGCGTGCCCGTGAACCGGTGCGTGCCCACCCCGAAGCCGGCATCCGGGGCGGAAAGCCAGGTCAGCTCGAAGCCCTCCGCCGCGAACCATTCGCAGATCCGAGGCACAAGATCGGGTTCGCCGCGGTGCCGGGTCCACACCACGGTGCCACCGGTCGCGCAGAGCTGGGCGCAGTAGCCGACGGTGCGGCGTACGTCGTCGTCGGTGATGTTGCCGAAGACGCCGCAGACCAGGACGAGGTCGGCCGGCACCAGATCGGCGTACCCCTCGACCGGCGCGGCATCCCCGACCACCACCTCGACGCCGTCCAGTCCAGCCGCGCGGGCCGCGTCGCCGGCTATCCGGGCGTTGCGGGGGTCCAGTTCGACGAGTCGCGCGGTGACGTCCACCCGGCGGGGGTGCCCGGCCAGTACGTCCAGCAGGTCCCGACCCTGCCCGGCGCAGACGCTGACCGCCCGAATCGGGCCGGGAGCAGCAGCGTTGAGAAACTCTCCGATCCGCGCCTGGACGGTCGCCAGTCGCCGGCTCAGCACCGAGTCCGGGTCCGCATAGTCGTCGTGCCAGTCGTACCAGTTCTGTTGGGTCGTCCGTTCCGCCATACCCCGCAGGCTAGCGATCCGCCCGGTGAGATCGTCGTCCGCCGGTGCTCCGGTCAGTCGGCGGTACCGGGCACGGCGGTCAGCCGGCACCACCTTGGGCCCGGGGACCGCGGTGGATCGACTCCGGCGGGGAGTGTCTGATCCGGAGACTGTCGAGCTGCCCCGGCTGTGCGCCCAACCATCGCCGGCCCCGCCGCCCTGCGCAGCGGCGAGGGCCGGTGGTGGAGCCGACTGCGACGAACCAGCCGTAGTCCCGCCCTCCCGGGGCCGCTGCTGCCGATGCCCCGTTCGTGCACCCAGCTCGACAGGTCGCGCTGCAGGCTCCATCGGCTCGGCGGGTCGCGCTGCAGGCTCCATCGGCTCGGCAGGCCGCGCTGCAGGCTCCGGCCCGGGCAGGTCCAGCCCCGATCCCAGGCGCCAAGGTCCACCGCCCGCCTCGGTCAGGCGGCCAGCACCGCCTGCACCTCGTGCCGGCGGCCGGCGGCCAGCACCGCCTGCACCTCGTGCCGGCGGCCGGCGGCCAGCTCGGTCAGCAGCGCGGGCGCCTCGTCGAACGGCAGCACCGCCGAGACCAGGTGCGCGCGTACCAGGTCGCCGTGGTCGCGGAGCAGGGCGATCGTCTCCGCCGACAGGCGGTCGCGGTCCCAGGTGGGGGCCAGCCCGCGCGGTAGCCGGCCGATCTGCGCGCAGCGCAGCGACAGCCCGTTGTGGTGGAACTCCTCGCCGAGCCGCACCAGGTCGGCGCCACCCTGATAGAAGGCGAGGTCGACGACGGTGCCCTGCGGGCGGAGCAGCCGCAGCGCCAGATGCAGTGCCGACGCCTGGCCCCGGCACTGGAAGACGACGTCGGCGCCCCGGTCGTCGGCCGCGTGCCGCCACCGCGTCTTCAACACCACGGCCGGATCGTCCTCGGCCGGGTCGAGCGTCTCCAGGCCGAGCGCCTCGGCCACCGCCCGCCGCTGCGGCGTGGGATCGAGTACCACCACCGAGGCGGCACCGGCCCGCCGGGCGAAGAGCGCGGTCAACAGCGCCACCGCCCCGGCCCCGGTCACCGCCACCCGGCGCCCCCGCACCCCGTCGCCGAGGTCCCGCACACCGCTGCCGTACAGGTCGGCGGCGGCGTGCAGCAGCCCGTTTGCACAGATCGGCCCCATGTGCGCCACGTAGATCCCGAGCAGCGGATCCAGGTCGGCCGGCAAAGGCACCACCCGGTCGAGGCGCGGATCGCCCCGGTACCCCGTCCGGTGCCCGTACGTCATCGCCACCACCGCGCCCTCGGCGACCGCCGGGGTACGGCTGCCGGTCACCCGGCCGACCTCCATGTAGCCGAGCCGGGTCACCGGGTACGGCGTGCTCGGCGCGCCCTCGACGAACAGCCCGAGAGTGCCGTCCCAGCCGGCCGACAGGTACGGGTTGGTGCCCTTGACGTAGCTCAGCTCGGTGCCGGCGGAGACCCCGCTGAACAGGGTCTCGACCCGGAACGTGCCGTCGGTCAGCGGCTCCGGCTCCTCGTACCGGAACGCGACCTCGTGCGGTCCGCTGACCACCAGGTTCCGGTCCCGCTCAGACATTCGCCGGCTCCAGCGGCGGCACCCGGACCGGCTGGCCGGTCACGGCGGACTCGGCGACCGCCAGCGCCAGCAGGTGAGTCCGGAGCGCCTCCGGGTACGGCACCCGGACGTCCGCGCCGATCCCCCGGACCGCGTCGACGAAGGCGCGGTCCACCGCCGTCCGGCCCTGCTCCAGGTCACCGGAGACGCGCCGCTCACCGTCGGCGTCCCGGACCAGCAGGCCCTCCTCGCCGACCGACAGGGCCAGGCCGTCGGCGTACACCTCCAGGCCGGCCCGGTGCTTCCAGTCCAGCGCGCAGGTCGCGCCGAGCGTGCCCACCGCGCCGGTGGCGAACCGCAGCGCGGCGGCGGTCGCGCCGTCCACGTCCGCGCCGTCCGCGTCCGGCGGTGTGCCGTTGCCCACCGCCCAGACCTCGTCGACCTCGCCGACGAGATAGCGGGCCAGGTCGAGGACGTGCGCGGCCTGCTCCACGACCGGCCCGCCGGACTGGTCCCGGCGCGGCCACCAGCCGACCGGCGGCACCTTGTCCAACCAGGCGCCGGTGACCAGCCGGACCGGCCGGTCGGCCAGCAGCCGCCGGGCCCGGTCGACCGCCGCCAGGTAGCGCCAGTAGTGCCCGACCGCCGTCACCGTGCCCCGCTCCCCGACGAGCCGGTTGATCCGGGTCGCGGTCTCCCGGTCCAGCGCGAGCGGCTTCTCCACGAAGAGGGCCAGCCCGGCGTCGAGCACCGCCTCCTCGGGCGTGCCGTGCGCGAACGGCGGCACGCAGACGTACACCGCGTCCAGTTCCGCCGAGAGCAGCGTCGTGGCGTCGGGAAAAACCCGCGCCCGCGTCGACTCGGCCAGCCGGGCGGCCCGCTCCGCCGCCACGTCGGTGACCCCGACGATCCGTACGTCGTCGAACCCCGACAGCACCCGCGCGTGCCGCTGCGCGACGCCGCCCGCACCGATCAGCCCCACCCGGCAGACCCGCATCCTCGACCTCCCGTTCCCCGACCTCGACCGGACTTTCGCCTTCTCCGGCCTCGGCCGACGGGAAACCTCCGACCGGCATCCGAAACGAACCGTTCACCGGGCCGCTGCGGGGACGGCGTCATCCGGAGATCAAGCTGTTAGCCGGCCTTGGGTTTGCCGGAGCGGTCCGGGGAAAAGGTTCGGCCCGGCGCTGCGGATCAGGACATTGGGGGTGTGCCCGTGCGGCATTCAGAAGCGACAGTTTCACCCATCGTAGAAGCGTGGACCACGTACCGCACCGGAAACTCGGCAAAGTGGACGGCCCGACGGCTGCTGAAGATCAAGGGCGATCAGCGGGTCAGCGTGGTGCTTCCGGCCCGCAACGAGGAGGCCACCGTCGGCGCCATCGTCGGCACGCTGCGGCGACACCTGGTCGAGAAGACCCCGGTCATCGACGAACTGATCGTGGTGGACTCGCGATCCACCGACTCGACGGCGGCGGTCGCCTCCGCCGCCGGGGCCCGGGTGGTGAGCCAGGACGAGATGACCCGGGGGCTGCCCCGGCTCGACGGCAAGGGCGACGCCCTCTGGTCCGGGCTGGCCGCCGCCACCGGTGACGTCGTCGCCTTCGTCGACGCCGACCTGCGCCGCTTCTCGCCCCGGTTCGTCACCGGGCTGGTCGGCCCGCTGCTCGCCGACCCGACCGTCGCGTTCGTCAAGGGCTTCTACCACCGCCCACTGGTCGGCGGCGGCGCCGTCGAACCCGACGGCGGCGGCCGGGTGACCGAGCTGATGGCCCGGCCCCTGATCAGCATGTTCTGGCCCGAACTGGCCGGCTTCGTCCAGCCGCTCGCCGGGGAGTACGCCGGCCGCCGCGAGATCCTCGAACAGCTCCCGTTCGTCTCCGGATACGGCGTCGAGATCGCCATGCTGATCGACCTGCTGGACCTGGTCGGGCTGGACGCCCTGGCCCAGGTCGACCTCGGCGAGCGGTTCCACCGCCACCAGGACACCGAGGCGTTGGGCCGGATGTCGGCGCAGATCCTCTACACCGTCTGGTCCCGGCTGCACCGGCGCGGACTGGTCGCCGAGCCGGTGCCCCCAACCGCCGCGCTCACCCAGTTCCGGCGCGGCGGTGAGCAGACACTGCCCAACCTGGACCGGAAGATCGTGGTCACCGACGTGACGGTCGCCGAACGCCCGCCGCTGGCCAGCCTGTCCCGACGGACCCGGATCGCCCGCGGTCGGGCCCGCCGGCCGGCGGTCGCCGCACCGGCCGTGACGGGGGCGGTGACCGGCGCGTGAGCCTCACCGTACTGGTCAACGCCGGCCCGTGGCTGCCGGTGCCGCCGAACGGGTACGGGGGGATCGAGAACGTGATCGCCACCCTCGTACCCGAGCTGCGCCGGCTCGGCGTACGGGTGGTACTGGCCACCGTCGGCAGCAGTGGGCTGGCCGTCGACGAGCGGCTGGCGGTCTTCGCCGACGGCCAGTTCGGCAGCCTGCAACGGCCGTACAACCAGGCGTGCGGGGTGGTGCAGAGCCACCTGCACGCGGTGGTACGCACACTGCGGGACCGCGACGACATCGACCTGGTGCACGACCACGTCGAGGCGGCCGGCCTGGCCACCCTGGCCGCCCTTGGCCGGGACGCCCCGCCGGTGCTGCACACCCTGCACTGGGACCTGGCCAAGCACCCCGAGCTGTACGGTAACTTCGACGGCGCCGACCGGGTACGCGTCAACGGCGTCTCCGCCTCGCAGCTCGCCCGGGCACCGGAGGCGCTCCGCGCGCACTCGGTCGGGTACGTCCACCTGGCCACCCCGCTGGCCGCCGGTGCGGACCGGCGCCGCCCCGCCGACAGGGCCGGGCACGTCGTCGTGCTCGGCCGGATCAACCCGGGCAAGGGGCAGGATCTCGCCGCCCGGCTGGCCCACCGGGCCGGCTTCGACCTGGTCCTCGCCGGGCCGGTCGGCCCGTACCGGCAGCCGGCCGACCTCGCCGCCGCCGCGAACGATCCGGTGGCGGCGGCCAACCCCGACGTGCGGTTCTGGCGGGAGCGGGTCGCGCCGCACGTCGACGGGGTACGGGTGCGCTGGGTCGGCACCGTGGCCGGCCGGCAGCGCGACGAACTGGTCGCCACCGCCCGGGCCTCGCTCTTCCCGCTGCGCTGGGCCGAGCCCGGTGGTACGGCCGTGGTCGAGTCCCTGGCCCTCGGCACCCCGGTCGTCGGGCTGGCCGAGGGCTGCCTACCGGAGTTGATCGAGGACGGCGAGACCGGGCTGCTCACCCGTGACGAGGAGGAGCTTGCCGGGCTTGTCCACGCCTCTGGTCGGATCGACCCACGCCGCTGCACGGCGGAGGCGGCCCGCCGGTTCACCCCGGAGGTGATGGCCCGGTCCTATCTGGAACTCTACGAACGCGTACGCAGCCTGGCGGCCGTACCCGTGCCGGGCTGATCACCTCGGCGGCGAGGGCCGGCACCTCCGTCTGTCGGCAATTGTTCGTCGATCGAACCTGGTCAGCTATGCGGCCGGTGGCTATGCGGTGGAATTCGGCACCCTGCTGCCCGGGGGGTGGGACGGCCGATCGGCCGGAAAGCGGTCGCAGCGTTTGCTCCGCCCGCGCTGGTCTGCCATATTCTCTGCGACGACGTAGGGGCACGGATCTATTGCCTGCGGCGAAGGCAGGGGACACGGCCGTGGACGAGGGACGCAGTCAAGATCAGACAGCGCCACCGAAGGAGCTTCTTGATGACCTCCTATCGATCAACCGTGACCTCCCGTCGGAGGCGCTCCTTCCGGCGCTTCTCGGCGTGCCTCTCAGCCCGGAGAACATCTGGGAACTGATGGCCCGGGCAGCCGTCGAGCACGATGCGTTCGAGGGCGCGTTCCAGCGAGACCGGCGCGTGGTGATCGAGGTGCTGCGGGATTTCTACTCGGGACTGTCCGGTCGCCAAGAGAAGTGCGTCGGGCTAATCGGCCTGCTGCTCAGCGGGCTGATCATTGCGCACGAATTTGACCGACGCCGGGGTGCCGGTCCGGAAGGGGCGACGGACGAAGCCGCGGGAGCGGCGGAGGCGGAAGTCGGAGAATTGTTCGGGGACGCCCGGGTGCTCCGCGCGTTGGCGGCCGTATACGGTCTTGCCAACCGGAATAGTCGGCCCGGCGTACCAGACCCGGCCGAACTCTGGGACGAGATCGATTTCGTACAGTTGCGGCTGCTCCGGTTCGGCACCACCTCGTTCATTCTGAAAGGTCCCTGGAAGGACCGGCACGGACGCCGGGCCAGGATCGCGCTCAAGTGCGTGCTGCCGCCGTACACCCGGATCGAGGCGATCGCCTCGGCGACCGAGGCGTACGTCGAACGCTACGGTCCGCGGCTCTCCGCGGCCGGTGCCGAGGCGGCGGCGCACGGGCAGGAACCCTCCGTGCACCTGCCCGAGATCTACGCCAGCACCCGGGCCTGGGTGGCGATGGAGCTGATCGACGGCCGTACCCTCGAGGAGGTGATGACGGCCCGGCTCGGTCGGGCGGTGACCGAGGACAGGTCGAACCGCCGGCCCGGGCTGCGCGGACCGGCGCTACTGCGGCTCGACGCCCTCTGCGACCTGGTGCCGCCGCTGTTCCGGGCGCTCGCCGCCATCCAGAAACTGGGCCTCACCCATCAGGACCTCACCCCGTCGAACGTCATCTTCACCAGCGACCGCGGCTACGGCAGCGGGCTGAAGGCCGTCCTGATCGACCTCGGCCGCAACCACCTGTACACCCGGACGATCGGCGCGCTCGAAGGCCGGGAGGCCGGCTACGTCGCACCGGAGATGAAGCAGCAGGCCACGGTCGCCAAGCCGGCCCTGGCCGACCTGTACTCGCTGGGCAGGCTGTTGATCGCCATCGGCGGGGCGGACCCGACACAGGGGTCGGAGGTGCCCGACGTCTTCTACCTCCGCACGCCGCTGCTGGCGAGGTTCATCGAGGACCTCGTCGAGCGGGACCCCACCCGGAGGCTGCTGCTCTACGGGGACGCCAGTTGGACGTACGCCGAACTCGGCACCGAGTTCGCGATGGAACTCCAGGCGGTGACGGTCGCGGAACGGGAGGGCCTGCTCGGCGAGGAGCGGCCCAGCCTACGGGGCCTCTTCGACCTGGCCTCGCCGACCACCCGGACGACGGCCCGGCAACGCCGGCTCCGCCGGGTACGGGTCCAGCAGCGGCGTCTGCTCCGGCAGTGGTACGAGGCGAGCCGGCCGGGCGGCACCGGGTCGGCGGCACCCCGGGTGGAGGATCCACCAATCAGCGCCGATCCGTCCGACCCGGAGTTCATCCGGATCGGACAGCCCTCGGAGCAGGCGCTCGGCCGGCTGTCCGACCGGGCGAGGCGGAACAATCACCGTGCCGACATGCTGCTCTTCTGGTCGGCGCTCTGCGGAGCCTGCTGGGCGCTGGTCTTTCTTGTGCTCTCCATCCAGATCTGCCGGGACTTCGGTGTGGACCCCACGCCGGCGGCCGTCGACCTGGTCCGGCGGGGTACCGAACTCGTCAACTGGACCGCCGCCGCCGAACTGCTGGTCGGATGGGAGCGGTGGGTACTCGACACCCTCGGACCGCCCGGCGTGGAAAATCTCGACGCGCGGATCGTCGCCGGCACGTTTGCGCTGGTGAACGTGAAGCACTACCAGAACATCTTCGCCGGGCTGAGCGCGGCGTACGGCAGCAGTGGGCTCCCGCTGCTGCGTCGCCTGCACGCCTGGGCCGCCGAGTTCTGGATCAGGCTCTTCGCCTTCTGGTGGATCATGGTGGTGCTGCCGCCGAACCTCGGGCACCCGCTCTGGTGGCCGATCTGCACGGCGATCGGACTCAGCGTGCAACTGATGCTCAACGCGACGGTCTCGTCGTTCGCCAACCGGACGGTGAAGGACGCCCGGGACAACGGGTCCTCGTCGACCGTCCCGCCCAGCTCCCGGGAGATCACCGGACTCAAGATGTTCAGCCGGTGGACGCCGTCGATGTTCGTCTTCCTGCTGATGGTCTGGCCATTGGCGTACTTCATCTTCCAGGGCGACCTCGACGGCCGGCCGTACGCGCTGATGCTCGGCGTCTCCAACATCGGGATCTTCTACGTGGTGAAGTGCGGCATCGATGCCCCGGCCATCCGTAGCGGCCTGGCCAGGGCGTTCCTCGCCTCGGAGCGGGCGGCGGCGGGCGAGCGCGCCGGCACTACTACTGGGACAGCCCGCTCGACGCGTCCAGCGGCACCACGTGCTCGACAGCCGTCAGCCGGGGGATGATCCGCAGTGTGTTGTCCCGGATCCGGTCCGGCGAGACGTTGTTCAGGGCGCAGTACATCACGCCATAGGCGGTGCGGGCGCCGGCGAGCAGCTTCGCTAGGTCGAGCTCGTGCCGCTGGACCTGCCGCATCCATGGCAGCGGTGCGAGGTCCAGAATGGCGGGAGCGTCCTTCGGCCGGGTCATCTGGTCCTGGAGGTCCCGGCGGTCCTGCCAGCCCTCCCGGACGGCGCGGAGGTATCCCTCGCCCAGCCCGTGCTGGAGCTTGTTGATCCGGGACGCGGCGAACCGCTGGGTGACCGAGTGCCGCCGCTGGGGCAGGCTCATCGGCCGGGTACTCAGCGAGAGGATGTGCGTGCAGCCATCCCGCTGGGCCAGCCGGAACGGAAACGCCGTCAGCACGCCGCCGTCGATGGCGCGCTGCCCGCGCCAGACCGCGGTGCCCGGTACGGCGACCGGCAGCCAGGCGCTGGCCCGCAGCGTCTCCTTGAGATCCGCGCGGCTCTCGAAGCCACTGACGTCGAGCGTACGCAGCTCGTCGACGAGGGTCACCGAAACATGAAAGCGGATCGGCGCCTTGAGAACCGCGGAGAAATCCAGCGGCTTGATGACCTCGACCACGTTTTCGAACGCGTACTCCATGTCGAGGATCGGTCGACCGGTGAGTGCCCGACGGAAGTCGACGAACTTGCGACAGGCAAGATCATCGTAGTAGATGGAGAGCGGATACCACGTATTGGTGGCCAGAAAGTACGCCGAATTGATAGCTCCCGACGACGCTGCGTAGACGTCGTCAAAGGCATAGTGGAAACCCAGGTCCTCGATGGCGGTGAGCATCGCGGCGGAGACTATCCCGCGCATTCCACCACCCTCGACGGCGAGCCCGATTTTCCATGGATCGTTCCGGTTACCCGGCCTCGAGTCGGTCGCGCGTCGCTGGCGGAGCGCCTCGAGCACCGGATGAGTTTCGAGCCAACGCCCGGAAGGGGTCTGTTCGATTGTCTGCCCGGTCGCCAATTCGTGCTCCAGGACACTCGGAGGAGACATAGACGTAGCTACGGTTCCACAGTGATGTTGGCCCGTCAACGGGCGTTCGGCAGCGTCCGCCCGTCCTTGTGGACGAGGACACCAGGCCGGAGGGCGGTCGGACATCGCCGCCGATATGCCGGGTCCGAGGACGTCGTCGCGGCAGTCTGATCACCGCAATTGTGAGATCAACAGAGTTTGGAGATCGACAATTGACAACCGGACGTCAGCGCGGACGTCGAACGGTTGCTTGATCCAATTCGGATTCGGTACGGGTGTCGACTGGGGTCCGTCGACGTCGCCCTGGCTCGCCGCCTGTCAACCCCGGCCTGATACGTTCCCGGCCCGGCTTCGGTTAGTGTTCGGGTTACTACGCGTACCCGACGGTTGGGGGCAGGGCAGGGTGGGACTCGCAGCCACATTCGGGCGGGCGGTGGCCGCCCACCGGCAGGCCCGGGCGCACCTGGACGCGGCCCGGCACGGGTTGGCCCAACTCCAGCCGCCGGCCGACTCCGGCGAGACCGCCGACGTCGTGGCCCGGCTGCGCCGGGTCGGCGAGGCGGTCAGCGGCGAACCCGAGCCGGCCCGGTTCTTCGCCGGTCCGCTGCCGGTGCGGCTCGGCGTGGCGAGCACGGTGGACGGAAGCTTTCCGGCGGTCGTACCGCTGAGCGGCGGCACCCACCTGGCAATCGACGCGGACGCCCGGGACGGGCGGGTGGCGGCCCTGCTGCGTACCCTGGTGGTCCGGCTGCTCGCCGCCGCACCCGCCGGCTCGGTCCGGGTGTCCGCCCTGGACAGCGCCGCGATCGGCGCCACCTTCCTGCCGCTGCGGGTGCTGGTCGAGGCCGGGGCGGTGTCGCCGCCGGCCACCACCGATGCGGAGATCGCCGCCGCGCTCGACGCCGCCGAACGGCACGCCCGGGCCGCCCAGCAGGCCACCTCCGGCACGCCGGAACTGCTGCTCCTGGTCGCCGCCTCGATGCCGGCAGGTCGGGAACTCGGCCGGCTCGCCGCGCTCACCCACGCCGGCCCGACCGCCGGGGTCTGCGTGATCGCCGCCGGCTATCCGTCCCGGACGGTCGGCGTGGCCCCGCCGCCGCTGGGCGGCACGACACACGTCCGGCTCGACCCGCAGGGGTACGCCTGGATCGGCGACCCGCCCGGCCACCCGTTCAGCTCCGACGGCACCGGCCTGGCCGCCCCGGTACGCCTGGACGGCGAACCGCCGGCCGGCGCGGTCGGGGCGCTGGCCGACCGGCTCGGCGAGGTCTACCGGCGGGAGTCGAGTTTCACCTTCACCGACCTGCTGCCGGCCCGGCCCTGGCCCGAGTCGTCCGGCAACGGGCTGCGTGCGGTGGTCGGCCGCACAGGCCGGGAGCAGGTGATCTGCGCCTTCGACGACCAGACCCCGCACTGGCTGGTCGGCGGCCGGACCGGTGCGGGCAAGACGGTCTTCCTGCTCGACGTCCTCTACGGACTCGCCGCCCGCTATTCGCCGGACGAGCTCTCGCTCTATCTGCTCGACTTCAAGGAGGGCGTCAGCTTCACCGAGTTCGTGCCGACCGGCCGTGACCCGTCGTGGATCCCGCACGCCAGGGCGGTCGGCATCGAGTCCGACCGGGAGTACGGCGTCGCCGTCCTCCGCGAGCTGCGTCGCGAGCTGAACCGGCGGGCCTCGGCGCTGAAGCGGCACGGCGTGACCAAACTGGCCGACCTGCCCCGGGACGGCAGACCGGTGCCGAGGATCGTGGCGGTGATCGACGAGTTCCACGTGCTCTTCGCCGGCAACGACGCGGTGGCCAGGGAGGCGGTGTCGCTGCTGGAGGAACTGGCCCGCAAGGGTCGGTCCTACGGCATCCACCTGGTGCTGGCCAGCCAGAGCATGACCGGGATCGAGGCGCTCTACGGAAAGACCGACTCGATCTTCGGGCAGTTCCCGCTCCGGGTGGCCCTGCCTGGCGGCGGGGGAGTGCTGGACACGCTCAACGACGCCGCCGGAGCCCTGCCGATCGGCTCGGCGATCGTCAACCCGTCCGCCGGGCTGGCGGCCGCCAACACCGTGGTCCAGTTCCCGGACGCGCACGCCAGCGCCGCCGAGGTGGCCCAGCTTCGGCACGAGCTGTGGCAGGCCCGCAAGCCGGGCTCGCGGCCACCGGCGGTCTTCAAGGGGTACGAGTCGGCGCACGTCGAGGACGACCCGACGTACCGGGGCCTGGTCCCGGGTGGACGGCGGCCGTTGGCGCTGGTGGGCCGTACCGTCGACGTGGACCTGACCTCGGCTCTGTTCCCGCTGGACGCCACCCCGGGCCGGCACCTGGCGGTGGTCGGCACCTCGCCGGTCGGGGCGAGCGTGCTGCACGCCGCCACGGTCAGCCTGGCCCGGCAGCACACCCCGGGCAGCGCCCGGTTCCTGGTCGCCCCGCTGGTCGCGGTCGCCGACGAGATCGCCGAGGAGACGATTGCCGAACTGACCGGGGCGGGACACCCGGTGGACCGGCTCGACGCCGCCGGGCTCCGCGACGAGCTGCGCAAGCTTGCCGTACAGCCGGCCGACGGGCCGCCGGCCCGGACCTTCCTGGTCGGGTACGGCATGGACGGTGCCAGCGGCGTCCTCGGCGTCCGGGACGAGAACTACAAGTCCGGGCTGGACGACCTCCAGGCGGTGCTCCGGCAGGGCCCGGCGTACGGGGTGCACCTGCTGGGCTGGTGGCGCGGGCTGCGCCGGCTCTCCGACGACATCGGCGGGTCGAGCAACCGGGACGACGTCGCCTGCCTGGTCGCGCTGAACGTGCCCGGGTCGGAGCTGAGCATGTATCTCGGGCTGCACGACCTGGCCTACACCCCGAGGGCGAACCGGGCGCTGCTGGTCGACCGGCACGACCAGCGGGTACGCCTGATCGTGCCGTTCGTCCGGGCCGGTTACGAGCACGACGACGAGGGGAGCTGAGGTGGCGAGCTTCGCCGAGTACGCGGCCCTGGCCCGGCACCTGCACGAGTTGCGCCGCAGCGGCGAGCGGACCGCCGCCCAGCTCGCCGAGGCGCAGGGCAGCACCGGCGCCGCTGCCGACCGGCTCGACCAGCGGCTCGCGGTGCAGCAGCAGCGGTTGACCGCCCTCGGCCAGATGATCGGCAAGTCGGTGCCGTCCGCACCGCCGGCCGGCCCGGCACTGCCCGGCCCTCCGCCGCCGGCCGGATATCCCCCGCCCGGGTCCGGCGGCCACCCCACCGTGCCGGCCCAGTACGCCGGGCCGGACCACGTCGACCCGTCCGAGCCGTCGCCTCCGGCCGGGCACGTCTACCGGCCGGGCGGCTTCGGAAACCCCGTCCCGGGTGAGTCGGGGAGCGGAGTGGATCCGGCGGCCGGTGCGGCGTACCCGGAACTGCCAGCCGGTCCGGCCCGGCGCGCGCTGCCGGCGACTCCGGCGGCCGGCCCGGTGCCCGGCCCTCGGTTGCCCTCGGACGCGGCGCCGTCCGCTGCCGGCGCGGGCCCGGGAACGCCCCCTGCCCAGCCGGTCGATCCAATGCGCGAGCTGGAGCTGGCCCGGCAGGCCGTCGACGGCGCGGACGTGATGATCGTGCAGGTGGAGACGATGGCGCAGCAGGCGCCGCTGTTTCCGTCGATGTCACCGCTGGCCCGGGCGACGACGGTCTACCTGAGCTGCGCCGGGCTGCTCACCGTCGTCATCTGGATCGTGCTCACCGTCGCCGAGGTGCAGGGCATGAAGGGGCTCGACGCCAGCACGTTCGCGGTCTTCTCCTGGAGTTGTGCCGGGCTGCCGACGATGGTCTTCTTCCTCGGCTATCTCGCGCTCAGCGTCTGGGGCAAGCCCCGGATGATCGTCGGCCGGCCCGCCCGGTACGCCCGGCTCGGGTTTCTGATCTGCTTCCTCGCCGCCCCGTTCGCCTTCCTCACCTACTACCTGGTGTGAGGCGCGCCCCGGAGCAGCCGTCCGCCCGGCCCGGAGCCCTGGCCGCGCTCGCCGGCACCGACGTCCGGCAGACCCGGCGCACCCCTGGACCAGCTCGTCCGGGCGCACCTCGTCCAGCTCAGCACCCCCGGCCGGTACGGGACGCACGACCTGATGCGCGGGTACCCGGGAGCCCTGGCGGCCGGTACCGCCGACGAGTCCGGCGGCGACGCACCCGATGCCGCCCTCGGCCGGCTCTTCGATTACTACCTGGGAGCGGCCGGCGCCGCGATGGACGTGCTGCATCCGGCCGAGGCGGCCCTGAACGAGCGGCCTCGGCTCCCGGCCGTCAGCCGACGATGAGTTCCCGGGCCCGCTCGGCGACCGGTTCGGCCGCGCGGTGGTAGTTGCCGAGGACTGCGGTCACCCAGCCGGAGTCGGGAAACCACTGCACGTGGGCGGAAACCCCGGGCGCACCTCCGCCGTGCCCGAGAACCCACTGGTTGTTCCGGAGGGATCCGACCGTGAGGTAGTTGCCGAATCCCATCGGGCGGCCAGTGCCGGCCTCCTCCGCCGACTGCGCCCTCGGCACCTTCGGGCTGCTGGCGAGCTGGGCGTAGACCGGGTCGAGCAGTCTGCCGCGCTGGAGCGCCCGGACGATCCGGACCAGGTCGCCGACGGTGCCGAAGGAGCCGCCCGCCGGGGTGCCGACGAAGGTCTGCCGGTCGTCGATGACGTCGACGGGCTCGCCGTTCTCGTCCGGCACGTACGGGTGGGCGATGCGCCGGTCAGCCCGCCACTGGGGTGCCGTGAAGAAGTCGGAGCGGGTCGTACCGGCCGGCCGGAAGATGTGCCCGCGGACGTGCTCGTAGTAGCCACGGTGTTCCCCGCCGGGCTGTCCGGACAGCCGCGCGTCTCCGAGGCGAGCGAGAAGATGGTGTCCGGCCCGTGCGGGATCGACCGGGACCGGTCGGCCATCCCGTAGGACCGCTCCAGCACGGGCTGGTCGTGGTGCACCAGCACCAGCGTGCCGGCGAAGCTGTCCTCGGCGGCCAGTTGCGCGACGAACGTGTCGAACGCGCCGCCGGGCCGCAGTTCCGGCGGAATCCGACCGGATCCCGTCGACCCGGTGTCGGCGTACGCCGGGGTGCCGTGCCGTGCGGTCCCCAGGGCGGGCAGGACCGCGGCGGTGCCGGCGGCCAGCCCGGCGTTGCGCAGAAACGCGCGCCGTCCGACGGTCCCGGAGTGGTTGTCGTTCATTCCGACGATGCTCCTCACGTGATACTCGGAGTGCGGTGCCGAATTCGACTTCGGCCGGTCACCCCGAATACAACCGGTCCGCCCGTTTCCCCGGTGTCATCACGCCATCGCCGGGCGTTCTTCCTGCCCATCCCGAACGAGGAGGAGGTGTGGCAGGTCTATCCCGAACTGTTCATCCCCGGCTACTTCCAGTGCGTCGAACACGGCGGCGGACCCATGGCGAGCCGGCATGAGTACGCGTTGTGGCGCTGGGGAGCTTTCGCCGGGTACCCCGATCCGGCCAACCCTGGTCGGATGTTGAACCACTACCCGCACTACCCGGCGCTGCGCGACGAACTCGTCCAGAGGTCGCTCTCCGGAATGCTCGCGGCGGCCCTGACCGAGCTGCGGTCCTGACCCGACGACGGCGCACGCCGGGGATCCGCCGTGCGCCGTCCCGAGCGGGGAGCAGTTCCCGGTCGTCCCGGTCGGGGGACGCTCAGTTCCAGGGGTTACCCGCCCGGTCGTTGATGTGCACCCCAGAACGCCCGGCGGCACTTCACACACGCGCTGGCCGGCTACACCGAGCTGGATTCGCTGGAGGCCGAGCACGTCCGTACCGCGCTCGCCGGGCTCGCCGCCGCGGACGAGGACGGCTGACCGGATCGGCGGCGGCCACGGCTGGGAGTTGACGTCAACCCTGGTCGAGGTGCTGGACTCGGGCCATGCTCTCGAACGGACTGCGGGTCGTCGTCACCGGCGCGGGCCGGGACACCGGCCGTACCCTGGCACTGGCGTTCGCCGAGCGCGGCGCGCACGTCGCGGTCTCGGCCCGGGACCCGGCGGCGGCCGGCCGCACCGCGGACCTGATCGCGCAGGGCGGTGCCGGCAGCGCCGAGGCGTTCGGCTGCGACCTGGCGAACCCCGATTCGGTACGCGGCTTCGCGGCGGCGCTGGCCGACCGGACCGACCGGATCGACGTCCTGGTCAACAACGGTGCCGCATATCTGCCCGGTGCCGGGCTGGCCGACGCCTCGGACGACGACATCGTCGCCACCATCGCCGGAGCCGCCACCGGCACCGTGCTGCTGACCCGGCACCTGTTGCCAATGCTGCGTACCTCGGACCGGCCCGACATCGTCAACCTCGTCTCCGCCTGTGGCGAGATCGGCCACCACCGGTCCGACGCGCACCCGGCGTACTACGCCGCCAAGCACGCCCAGGCCGGGTTCGCCGGCATCCTGTCGCACCGGCTGCGCGCCGAGGGGATCCGGGTGATCTCCCTCTATCCGCCGGACTTCGAGCAGGACGGTCCGCGCGGACCGGGCACGCCGCTCACCGCGCGGTCGGTCGTGGAGTGCGTGCTGTTCGCGGTCGGGCAGCCCCGGGACTGCTTCATCCGGGAGTTCCACTTCGAGCAGGTACGGCCGGAGTAGCTCGGCCTATCGGCCTCAGGGCGCGCTCGGCCCGGCGGGCGGGTCCGGGGCGTAGAACTGGGTGGTGTTGGCGACCATCGCCGCCACCGCGTCCGGGTGTTCGCCGCCGGCCACGGAGGCCGCACCCCACGCGTTGCTGCTCAGCGTCATGAACTCCCGGGCCTCCCGGGACTCGCCCCAGGCGTTGGGGTCGGTGATGGCCTGACCGCCCAGGTAGAGGCCGAGGCCGAGCAGGGCGAGGTCCCAGCCGACGCCGACCGCGCCGGGACCGTACTCGGTCCACCGCTCGGGGTCGGTCACCGCGACGTGTTCGAGTTCGAGTACGACCTGCTCGGCGCCGTCGCCGGGGGAGAGCCGTACCTCGACCTCGCTGAACCCGTCCTCCACCGGTTCGCCGAAGACCCAGGTGAGCCTGAGCAGCCGGGGCGGCTCGCAGCGGATGATCTCGCCACCCGCGTTTCCCTCGACCTGGTACCGGCCGCCGAGATTGAACTCCCCGGTGACCGGCGCGAACCACCGGGGCAGCCGGCCGGGGTTGGTGACCGCGTCCCAGAGGTCGTCCACCGAGGTGTCGTAGGTCCGGCGCAGCAGGACGGTCCGGGCCTCGCCGGCCGGTGTCTCGGCCCGGCCGACCCTCCGGTGGATCGCGTTGATCTCATCGACGATGTCCACCATCACTCCTCACGCTGGCCTTCCGGGCGGAACGGGTGGGAGTGTATCAGGAGCAACTTATATAAGCGAAACCCTGTGCGATACCGGCGTGGCTGCCGCCCGCGTCACCGCCGCCTCGCTCTTCGGCTGCGGGCTCGCCCTGGCCCGGCTGGTCTCCGCCCGGTTCGGCCGTCGGTCGTCGACGGCGGCGGTCGCCGGGCGGCGGCCCGCTCGTCGCCGGCCCGCCTACCGCACCCCGACCACGAACTCGGCGGACCGGCTGACGCCGCGATGGCTGACGGTGGCGGTGATCGTGGCGACCCCGGTCGCCACGGCCCGGATGCCACCCGACCGGTCGACCGAGACCACCGCTGGGCGGTTGCTGCGGTACCGCACGGTCGCGCCGGCCGGCAGCGGCGTGCTGGCACCCTCGGCGCGGTAGCCGTACCGGGTGTCGTCGGTCATCGCCACCGTCAGCTTCGGGGACAGGGCGGTGCCGGGGGAGACCAGCGTCGGCCCGGTCGCGGTGACGACCGACAACGCCGGGCGCAGGGTGCCCCGGACGGTCACCACCGCCCGCAGCCGGGGGTCGGTGTCCGCGCTGGACCGGCCGACCTGGAAGGCGTACACCCCCGGGTCGACCACGTACCGGCCGGCGCGCTCGTCGAAGAAGGCGAGGTCGGCGACGGGTACCCGGAACTCCACCCGCCTGGTCTGCTTCGGACGCAGCGGGACCTTCTCGAAGCCGGCCAGCCGCTTGGCCGGGCGTTCCCGGCCCGCCGGTGCGCCCGGCGTACCCACGTAGAGCTGTACCACCTCGGCACCCGCCGTCCGACCGGTGTTGGTGACGTCCACACCGACCCGGACGGTGCCGTTCGGGTCCACCGTCCGGCGGTCCACCCGCAGCCTGGAGTAGCCGAACCCGCTGTAGCCGAGGCCGTGGCCGAACGGGTACGACACCTCGCCGTCGAAGTACATGTAGGTCCGCCCGGGACGCCCGTCCCCGCCCCGGATCGTGTAGTCGTCGATCGCCGGGAGCTGTCCGGCGTCCCGGTACCAGGTGAACGGCAGGTGCCCGCTCGGGTTGCGCGCCCCGAGCAGTACGTCGGCCAGCGCCTCGCCCTTGCGCTGCCCGTTGTACGAACTCCACAGGATCGCCGGCACCGCGCCCTCGAAGCCCTCCACGTCCACCTGGCCGACGGTCTCCAGGTAGACGACGGTGTTCGGGTTGCGGGCCGCCACCTGGCTGATCAGGGACGCCTGCCCGCCGGGCAGCGCCAGGGTGCGCCGGTCGACGTCCTCCCGGGAGTGCCGTTCGTCGGTACCGGCGTACACGATCACCGCGTTGTAGCCGGCGGCGGCCGCCACCGACGCCGGGTCCACCTCGGCCAGGCTCTCCCCGCTGACTCCGGGCAGGTGGTCGACGACCGCGCCCGGGTTGATCCGTTGGATCGCCGCCCTCAGCCCCTGGTAGCCGTTGACCTCGTTGGCCTGCCCGGCACTGGCCTGGATGCTGGAGTAGCCGCCGAGGTACATGCTCGGCGGGTTGGCGTAGTGCCCGAGCACCGCCACCCGGTACGGCCCGGACGCCGGCACCCGCAGCGGCAGCAGCGCGGCCCGGCCGGCACCAACCCGGCTCTTCGGCGCCTGGTTCTTCAGCAGCACGATGCTCTCCGCGCCGACCTCGCGGGCCATCGCCAGCCGGGCCGGGGTCTGGGTGACCGCGCCGTTGGCGTCCGAGTTGGTCCAGGTGCCCGGCGCGACCCGGGACCGGGCGGCGGTCACCCACGGTACGTCCTCCGGCCGGTCGAACTCGCCGAGCCGGATCCGGGTGGTCAGCAGCCGGACCAGCGAGGCGTCGACGTGCTCCTCGGTGTAGCGGCCGTACGGGGTGTCGATGCCCCGGGCGATCGCCTCCGGGATGGTGTTGGCGTAGCTCCACTCGTCGTGGTAGCCCTGCTGGCAGTTCAGGTCCTCGCCGGCCGCGTTGGCCCAGGCGTGCCGTTCGACGTGGTCGAGCGGGGCCGGGTGGCCCGGCGGCTGCCAGCGGTGGCCGTGCTGGATCTCCCGGATCGAGTCGCAGTCCGAGGTGAAGAAGCCGTCGAACCCGAAGGTCTGCCGGGCCAGCTCGTCCATCAGATAGCCACTGGCCGAGGTCGGCACCCCGTTGACCCGGTTGTACGAGGTCATGATGGACGCCGGTGAGCTGCGCTCGACCACCTCCCGGAACTGCGCGGTGTAGTACTCGCGCAGCGTCCGGTCGTCCATGTCGGCGGTGCCGCGCAGCCGGTCGAACTCGCTGTTGTTCGCGGCGTAGTGCTTGAGCGTGGTGCTGGTCTTCAGATATCCGCCGCCCTCGCGCAGCAGCCGGCCGGTCCGGTCCTTGCCTTCCATGCCGTTCACGAACTGCGCGGCGAGCGCGGCGGTGAGCAGCGGGTCCTCGCTGAACGCCTCGTCGTTGCGGCCCCAGCGGGGGTCCCGGGACAGGTTGACGGTGGGGGAGTAGAAGTTCAGGTCGAGCCGGTTGTCCCGGACCACCTCGCGGGCCTCGTCCGAGATCAGCGTCGCCTCCCGGTGGACCAGGTCGGGGTTCCAGGTGGCGCCGAGCGACAGGTCGACCGGATAGGAGGTGGTGTTGGTCAGGATCGGCGGGTTGGCGTTGTGCAGGGTGCCCTCCCGGGCGACGCCGTGCGCGGCCTCGTTCCACCAGCCGTAGGCTTCGATGCCGAGCCGGGGCAGCGCCGCCGACTGGCTGCTGACCAGCTGGGCGGCCTTCTCCGCCAGTGTCATCCGGGAGACGAGGTCGACGGCCCGTTCCTCCGGCGAGTAGGACCGGTCCAGGTAGATGGCGCCGCCGTCGCCGCTGGTCCCGGCCGGAACCGCCGCCTCCGGCTCCGCCGCACATCCGCTGCCGCTTATGAGTACGACGGCCACCACCGTCGCCGTCCAGGCACGCGCTCGCATCCCGCCATCCCTCCGCCGATCCGGTGGACCCCGGGCGAACGTAGGACTCATATCGATAAACGTCAAGATGGCTGTCGGTAGTGGCCCTGCCCTGAGCTGCCGTACCTGGGGATGGTGGCGGCAGTTCGGGGCGGGCGTTCGGACGATGAGGCGGGTCGGTCAGCGGCGGCGCGGCACCCAGTAGAGGATCCGGCCGGCGATCAGCGCCGGGTGGGTGTCGGGAAGTTCCTCCAACGCTCGGGCGAGGTGGGACGCGAGGTAGACCATCAGACCCACCCGGTTGCGCCGGAAGGCGGTCATCAGCGCCAGTCGGGCTGGTGGCAGGGCCATGGGTCGCCGCACGACCGGCAGGCGTACGACGGGTGCGCGGGGACGTGCACGCGCCAGCGTTCCTGCGGCCCGATCACGGCTACGTCCGGCCGGCCCGTTCGGCAGGAGAGGGCCGGTCCCCGACCCGGCCCCGGTTGCGCGGCCGGGTCGCGGGTGATGCCGGCGGCACGGCCGGGTTCAGGCGCAGGACGACCTCGGGTACCGGCGACGACGCGCGCATGCCTGCCTGGTGCTCCGCCTCGGTCAGCGGGCGGAAGGGCCGGAACGGTGGCGGAATCTGTTCAGGGCTGGCCGGACAGGCCCAGCGGTGGCCACATCGGCAGTACGGCCAGAGTCGTCGCCAGTCGCGTCGGTGTCGTCGCGGCGGTTGTCGCCGGCTTCCCGGCGCCATCGGCACACCTCTCAGGTCTCGGAGGTCGGGAGACGGGGACCACCAGTGCCTCTGAATCGGCCCCCGTCTCCGACGAAGGTGGAACCGGCCTTGTGGCTCCTCCGTCTGCCCTCCATCCTGGACTATCAACCGCTTGGAGCGGAACATAGACGATGCCATAGCCGACGATGTGCCAGTGCGGCATCGGCTCGTCACGTGAGTAGAAGCTGATGCCATCGAGCGGGTCAGGCCCACCCAGCGCGAATCGGTGCAGCGTGCCGTAGTGCTTCGGCTCGACATTGGGGTACAGCTCGGCGAGCCGGACGTCGATCGCGTCCCAACCAGGGGCACCGGAGGTCATTGGAGGATCAGAACATGCCGGTCCGGGCGCTGCGCGCCGGACCACCCAGGTGAGTCAGCACAGCGACACGAACTCCGAGTCAAGTGACGGCGGCAGATCCTGATCCCCGACGATGACCTCGAAGCCGCCATCGCGCGGCTGGCCGTCGACCAGGGGACGGGGCTTTCTCGCTGAGTGGTCAGTCACGGCAGGATCTCGACGTACCCGTCGGTTCCGTGCACACGGATCCGCTGCCCATCGGGGATCAGCCGGGTGGCGTCTACCACACCGACGACGGCCGGCAGTCCGTACTCGCGTGCGATCACTGCGCCGTGCGTCATCAATCCTCCGACCTCCGTCACCAATCCTGCGATGGCGACGAAGAGGGGCGTCCAGCTCGGGTCCGTGTGAGTCGTGACGAGGATGTCGCCCGGTTCGAGATCGGCCCGTGCCATGTCCAGGATGACGCGGGCCCGCCCTTCGACGGTCCCGGCGGAGACCGGTAGGCCGATCAGCGCGCCGGCCGGCAGATCGTCGCGCCGGTACACTCCGGCGACGGCCTCGCCATCCGAGGTGAGCACCCGGGGTGGCGTGAGCGCCTGATACGACCTGAAGTCGTCCTTGCGCCGGCCGATGAGCTGGTCATCCACCCGGTTCGCGCGCACGACGTCGTGGAGCTCCTCGAACGTGAGGTAGAAGATGTCCTCCTTCTCCCGAAGTACGTGGGCCCGCACGAGGCGCTGGGCTTCTTCCAGCAAGGCCTTCTTGTACACGAAGTAGCGGCTGACCATGCCGTACTTCGGATACTCCCGGTACCCGATGAAGGTCCGGACCCGGTCGATCATCCGCTTCGTCTCTTCGGCCTTGCGCTCGCCGTCCGGCAGGGCCCGCAAGCGCTCCAGCAGCTCCTGCTCCTTTTCCCATGCCTCCTGCCGCCCCTGTGCGAAGCGCCGCTCGCCGGCTCCCGGCGCGAAGTTCCGGATATTGCCGAGGATCATGGGCACGAGCGTGGAGGGGCGTTCACTCCACCGCGGCCGCGTGATGTCGATCTCGCCGACGCACCGCATGCCGTACTTGTCGAGCCAGGTCTCGATGGCGTCTCGCGCTTCCCGCCCGCCCGCGAGCGTGGGCAGCTGGTCCAGGAAACCCTCGTCCTCGACGTGCTGCAGAAACGCCACCACGTCCGGATGCGGGCGGATCACGTCAGCGACGCCCAGCAGCGCCAGTCCCATCTCCGACGTGACGTTGTGGGGCACGGACTGGGTGAGCGTGTCCGCCGCGTTCTTCTCGCCCAGCCACGCCTCCAGCCGCTCGTTGAGCCACCATGCGGCCTCCATCGCCGACATGAACACCTGATGGCTCTGCGGATCGAACAAGATCCGCCTCAGCTCCTGGACGTCCGCCCGGATGAAGTCGAGCAGCGCCTCCCCGGACTTCGTCCGGATGTCGCGTTCCGCGGCGGCGATGGATGCCTCGCTGCGCCCGATCAGCTCGGTGACGATGGCGGGATCGGTCTCGATCGGGGCCGGCGCGCCGCCCGACAGGGGCCCGGGGGGACCCTCGTCAGGGAGCGGCCGGATGAAGCCGTCGCGCTCCAGGATGGTCCGCAGCGCGTCGCCGATCAGTGGATCGGATCTTCCCGCCAGCTCCAGGAGGCCGGCGCGGCTCGTCGGCGAGGCCAGCCTCTGGGTCACGTCGACGAACAGGCGGCCGCCGGCCTCGGCCATCGGAGCGGGGGTCGTCAACTGCCAGAAGGAGAGCCCGAGGGGCTTCATGGGGTCGGTCATCATCTGCTGATGGCCGACGGAGAGATAGACGTGGTTCTCCCGGTCGGCGGACTCGGGGATGGGGAACAGCGTGGTGACCGGCCGGCTCTGGACGATCCGGAAGTCGTCGTCGACCAGGCACCATTCGATGTCCTGCGGACGTCCGAAGTGCGCCTCGATCCGCCGGCCGAGCTGCACGAGCCGCACGACCTGCGTATCCGTCAGTGCCGGCTGCTCCTGCCGCTCCGGGTCGATCGCCTGTTCCTGCGTACCGCCCGCTGGCGAGGCGTGCACGGCGAGCTGCTTGGCGCCGATCGCCTTGGCGACGATCTCGCCGTCGCGCACCTTGTAGACGTCCGGGTTCACCAGGCCGGAGACCAGGGCCTCGCCGAGGCCGAAGCTGGCCTCCACGGAGGCGACCTTCCGGTTGCCCGTGACGGGGTCGGCGGTGAACAGGATGCCGGCCGCCCGCGGGAAGACCATCTGCTGCACGATCACGGCCATCTGGACCGTACGGTGGTCGATGCCGTTGCGCTGGCGGTAGGTCACGGCCCGCTCGGTGAACAGCGAGGCCCAGCACCGGCTGATGTGCTGGAGGATCGCGGCCCGGCCCACGACGTTCAGGTACGTGTCCTGCTGGCCGGCGAAGGAGGCCGTCGGCAGGTCCTCTGCCGTCGCGCTGGATCGGACGGCGTAGGCGGCTTCCTCGCCGAGCTGGGCGAGCGCGCGAGCGATCGCCGCCGCCAGATCGTCCGGGATGGCGATCCCTTCGACGGTCCGGCGGATCTCCGCGCTGAGCATGCGGATCGCCTCCCGGTCGTCCGGGTTCAGTCGCGACAGTTGATCGAGCCGGTCGTCGATCGAGGGCGCTTCCGCCATGACTCGCCGGTAGGCCTCCGTCGTCAGGCAGAAGCCAGCCGGCACGCGGATGCCGTCGATCCGCGACAGCCCGCCCAGGTGGGCGCCCTTGCCGCCAGCGACCGCGACCTGCGTCTCGTCAAGCTCTTGAAGGCCCAACACGTAGGGCTCACTCATCGTGACACCTCCGGGGCAGCCGTGCTCCGTTGCCCTGCACCGGCCGGTCGAATCACCGGCGCCTCCAGCTCTGTCGAACCTCGTGCCGCGCACGTCCCCAGCTCTCGTTGCCTTCCCGCTGACGAGTCGGCCGGCCACTCCGCCTGGTCGGGCGGCGCGCAGACCCGCACCTCCGCGCCGGGCGCCCGCAACCGCACCGCCAGTCCCGCCAGCGGTCCGACGTCACGGCGTCCACTGGTCGACCACAACACACGCACGTCGTGCCCCCGTGTCTTCGTCAGTTCCTGGTCAGGCCGACGATTCTGCAACCCGACCCGGGTCTTGCGGCAAGCCCCCCAGCCTGCTATATGTTAAAAGTGGCAAGGAGTCAGACCTCCTTGCCTTGCTTTTTGGGTCGTCCGCCGCGGACTGACATCCTTCTGCGGACGGGCACCCTTCGCGCCGTCTGACGCGCCCGCTCGGCGAGCGCCCGCCAGAACTTCGGCGTCACGTCGGGGTGCAGTTCCTGGGCCTCGACTGACCGCGCGATCGAGGACCCTCGCATGTCGAAGTAGACGCCCGGGGACGGACGAGCTGGTCGTCCGGACTGGCGGCACTCGCCGACGCAGCCGCGCCGCCGCCACCGACCGCGACCGCCGCCACCAGCACGTCCTCGACCGTCACCAGCACGTCCTCGACCGCGTCGCCGCCGACCAGATCCCGCCGGACGACCCGACGAGACGCGAAGTGATCAGCGAGCCGGGTGACCGCCCCATCCGCAGCTGTGGATGTGCCCCTCACCCGGCCATCGGTCCGGCCGATCCTCAGCTGCGGCGGTCCGGATGCGACGCGACGACGCCGGCCGGCCATATAGAGGTGTGAGGACTGACATACCGCCGAGCGACACCCAGCTCTGGACGGCCGGCACCGATGGCGACGAGACGGCGTTCGGGCAGCTGTTCGAGCGCCACGCCCGGGCGGTGTACAACCACGCGTTCCGGCTGTCCGGCTCGTGGAGTGTCGCCGAGGACGCCACGCAGACCACGTTCGTGACCGCGTGGCGGCGCCGGGGTGAGGCCCGGCTGGTGGATGGCTCGGTGCTGCCGTGGCTGCTGGTCGTGGCCACGAACGCGACCCGCACCGAGCACCGGTCCCGGCGACGCTGGCACGCCCTGCTCCGCCGGATACCGCCGGAGCCCGAAGGCACGTCGGACCCCGCCGACGAGGTGGCCGACCGGCTGCACGACGAGCAGCGCATGCGGGACCTGCTGGCCCTGGTACGCAAGCTGCCCCGCGCGGAACGCGAGGCGATCGCGCTCTGCGTCTGGTCCGGTGTGCCGTATGCCCAGGCCGCCACGATTCTCGGCGTCACCGAGGGCGCCGTCCGTTCCCGGGTCAGCCGGGCACGAGCCCGCCTGGCCCGCATGGTGGCCACCCGCAGACAGGAGGAGCGATGAACGACATCCTGCAGCCCCCCGCCGAGCGGGACCTGCCAGCCGGACGCGCCGAACGGATGCAGGCCAGCGTCCTCGCCGCACTACAGGAGCCCGAGCCGCAGCACCCAGGCCGGCGCGTCGCGGTCCTCGCCGCCGTGGTGACCACCGTCGCGGCCGGTGCGGTCGGGGCCGCGTGGTGGCCGTTCGGCGGGAACCATCAAACGCTCGCGATGTCCGCCGCCGAGCTGTCACCCTCGCTGCGCGATGCGGCCGAGCACTGCCTGGCCTGGAACCAGACCCGGTGGACTCCGACCGACGCCGACCCCCGAGTACAGGAGGTCACGCTGGACAATCTGGCCGTGGCCACGCAGCACGGTGACGACTCGGTCATGCTCTTTCTGAACGACGCCGGCTACGTGACCTGCGAACTCCAAGCCAAGCGGCTAGGCAGGGGGTTCACCGGTAGCATTGGCTCTGACGAGTGGAAGGGCCGCCGGGACTGGCTGCCCGGACCCGTCGAGATCCTCGGCATGTCCTCCAGCGAGTTCGACGGCGGCGACGTGACGGTCACCGGGCGGGTCAGCGCCCGGGTGCAACGGTTGGTGCTCGAGCACGGGGACAGGCGCACCACGACGGCCCGGCTGGAACGCGGGACGTTCGGGCTGGTCAGTACCGGTGGGGCGGTCCACCCGGATGCGCAGCTGGTCAGCTACGACGAGGACGGCGACGAACTCGGCCGGTCGCCGCTGTACGGCACCGGGGAGGTCGGCTGTTACGTCGACCCGGCCGGGAAGGTCGTCTACCAGCCGCGACACGCCAAGAACGAGCCGTCGCCGGTGGACCCGGCCGAATGCGTCCCCGCCGAGCCCTGGGGACGCTGACCGTGCGGTGGCCCGGAACGACCACTACGGTCGGGCCGGGCCGCCGCGACCGCCGCACGCCCCGCACGAGGTCGGTGCCGGTACCGAACGACAGGGTCAGCCGACGTACCGGGGCGGCGGGGCCGCGTCGAGGGTGGGCCGGGGTCAGGCAGGCCGGCGTCGTGTCGACCACCCGGGCCGTGACCACGACGTGCCCGTCCGGCTCCTCGGTCGCCCGTACCGACCGGGGTTGCGGGGTGGCCTCGATCCGCTGTCAGCCGGCGGCTCTCAGACCGGCCTCAGGCGGGTCCTGGCCCCGGGGGCCGACTTACCTCGACTCTCCCCTGACCAGACCGCAGCGGTGCGCGAGGTCCAGCGCGTCGGGCAGTTCGCCGTGCCGGGCCAGCAGCATCGCGGCGCGGCCGGCCGCCCGCCGCGTACTTTCGGCGTCTGGTGCCGCGTCGAGCATGGCGGCGAGTAGGCCGGAGTCGCCGACCTGCTCGGCGAAGCGCGCAATGGCGACGACCTGGCGGCGGCTGCTGGTGGGCACGGCTGCCAGCGCATCCGGCACGACAGTCCGAGCCTCGGCGTCGAGGGCTGGCAGCAACGCCTCGGCGAGCGACCAGTAGCCTTCCCGCAACGCGCCGGCCACCAGACGGGTGAACAGCTCGCGATCCCGCGCCAGCAGTCCCGTGCGGCTGGCCAGCCGGGCCAGCACCAGGCTCAACCGTGAGTCGGGTCGGCCGCCGGCAGCCTGCGCGTACACCGGGTCGAGCGCGGTGGTGTCGCCCGTTTCGACAAGCGCGGCGCCGAGCCCGGCGTCGGCCAGCAGCGCCCACGACATGTTCCGCAGGCGGGCCCGCAGCCGCGGTACGTGCACGTCGACGATCTCGGTGCGCAGCGGCTCGTCGGCCAGGGCATGCGCGAGCGGTACGACGTCCGCGACGACGGCGGCCAACTCCTGGGGGATGACCCCGGGACCGGCCAGCACGTCCAGTACGGCGCGGAGCCGCTCCGGGGTTGTCGCCGCGCGCCGGCCGTCGAGCCAGCGCAACACCTCAAGGGCAAGCGGGCCCGGCCCGTATCCCGACACCCGGCAGTCCCGCATCCGGCTCAGCACGGCAAGCGCGTCGTCGACTCGCTCCAGTGCCAGGAACAGCCGGGCGAATCGGTGCTGGTAGATCATCTGTACGTCGCGCTCGCGGCCTCCCTTCGGGCACTTCCGGAACGCGGCCACCAGCGCCTTCGCCCGCGCCGGGGTGAGCCCGGGCGTCACCAGCGTCAGCAGCGCGCGCTGCTGCTGACTCGGGTCGAGCCGGGTAGCCAGCGTGAGTGCGTCGTCGAACCGGTCCGCCGCGACGAACGCGGCGACGAGTCGCTCACCGTCGATTTCCCGGACGGCTCCACAGCGCCGGTCAACCTCGGCGAGGCCGAGCGGCCCCCACAGGACGGCTGCCGCAGCGAGGCAGGGCCGGTCGTCCCCGTCCAGCAGCGCCGACCAGCGGTCGAGATGCTCGGGCTCGCCGACGTACGCCTCGGCCAGCGCCGCGAACACCGCCGAGATTCGCGCCGCCCGGAAGTGGGCCCACCTACGGTCCTCGTCCGGCCGGATCACCAGCACGGCCCGAAGCAGCGCCGCCTCCGCGTCGGGGTTGCCAGCCACCAGGCGGGCGAGCGTCCCGGCGACCGCTTGCTCGGGACCGCTGCGTCCACTCTCGAACAGACGGTACGGGTGCTCGCCGTCGAGTGCGGCGGCCACCACCTGCGCGGCCTGCTCGCCGGTGAGGACTCGGGGTGCCGCCTCGGCGAACTCCTTCGGTAGCCAGCCGTCCAGGCACGCCGCCAGTTCCTCGGCGGCACCGGCGTGGTCGCCGCCGTCGAACCGGGCCACCGCCCACCCGACCCGGTCAGCCGGGTCCACCCTCCACTCCGACGGCACTGCTTCGAAGCGTGCGAGGGCGGATCGGGCCCGGTCGGCGAGGTCGGTGGAGATGCTCACGTCGACTGGCACCCGGCGACCTTACCCAAGTCGGGGCACCCGTACGGTCCTGGACTGTTCGTCCAGGACGAGCACCCGGCGGGCCGGTGACGGGAACCGGTGAGGCGCGGCTGGGCGAGCCGGCCGGCCGCGACCCCACGACCACCGGAAGAGGGGCCCTCAGCACCATTGCTGAGGGCCCCTCTTCGCGTTCGCGTACCCGATTGTCTACTGGGTCAGCTCGGCGACCTGCTCGGCGGTGAGCCGGCCCCGGGACTCGTCCGGCTCCGGCGCCGCGCGCGTGCCCCGGGCGGCCCGGGCGTCCGCCGCCGCGGCCGGCGGATCGGCCGGCCGGCGCCAGTGCCAGTCGGTGACCTCCTGGTACGCGGCCACTACCGACAACAACCGCTCCTCCCCGTACGGCAGGCCGCCGAGGATGGTGCCGATCGGTACCCCGGCCGAGGTGAACCCGATCGGGAAGCCGATCTCCGGCAGCCCGAGGATGTCGAACGGCACCGGACCGGTCTGCACCACCACGTCGCAGACGTCGAAGAGCTGGTCCAGCACCCGCTCCAGGAAGAGCAGCTTGGCCCGCTGCCCGGTGAGGAACTCGTTGCCGCCGAGCAGCGCCCCCTGCAACCAACTGGTCACCGAGACGCCGAAGCCGCGCAGGTCGGTCCGGAGGTACGGCATGAACGGCTCGCTGCGCTCCGGCAGCCGGATGTTGTTGAAGCTGCCACCGGTGAGCAGGTTCCAGTCCTCCGGCAGGGTCACGTCCACCAGGGTCACGCCGGAGATCTTCGCCAGCTCGGCCAGGAACGCCTGCCGGGCCAGTGCGGTTGCGGACGCGCCGGTGGCGTAGCCGGGAAGTACCCCGATCCGGGTCTTCCAGCGCAGCTTGACCCGCTTGCCGACGTACACCGGCGTGGCCGCCTCGATCAGCCGGGGGACCGGTGGCAGGCCCTGGCTGCGCGGGTCGGCCGGGTCCTCGCCGGCCATCGCGGTCAGCATGATCGCGGCGTCCCTGGCGTCCCGGGCCAGCGGGCCGGGATGGTCCCGGGTGTAGCTGAGCGGGATGATGCCGTTGCCCGAGACCCGGCCCATGGTCGGCTTGAGACCGGTCAGGTTCTGCGCGTTCGACGGCGCGGTGATCGAGCCGCCGGTCTGGGTCCCGGTGCCGGCGGTGGCCAGCCGCCCGGCGACCGCCGTGGCGGTACCGGTCGACGAGCCGCCCGGGTCGGTGCCCGGGTTGGTCGGGGTCCAGGCGTTGACCGTGGTGACGATTCCGGCCGGCGTGGTGGCGCGAGTGGTGGCCAGCGGGCCCATCTGGGTCTTGCCGAGCACGATCGCCCCGCCCGCCTTGAGCCGGGCCACCGCCGTCGCGTCGAACGGCGGCACGAAGTCCTGGAACAGGTAGGAGTTGGCGGTGGTCGGCACCCCGGCGGTGTAGTAGTTGTCCTTGATCGCCAGCGGGATGCCGTGCAGGGCACCGGAGCGCCGCTGCCGGGCGGCGGCCCGGGCGGCGGCCAGCGCCGCGTCCGCGAGCACCAGGTTGAACGCCTGGTACGTCCGGTCGTACGCCCCGATCCGCGCCAGGTACGCCTCGACCAGCTCCTCGGGGCTGAGCCGGCCGGCCCGGATCAGCCAGGCCGCCTCGGCGACGGTCAGCTCGGTCGGGTCGGCCAGCGCCTCCGGCCGGGGCCGCCGGTACGCCTCCGGCCGGTCCAGCGCCGGGTTCGGCCTGCCGCCGCCGTGCCCGGCCGGGCCGGTGGCACCGGGGGGGAAGGCGCCGGCCACCCGGGGCAGCGCGACGGCACCGCCGACCGTTCCGGCGGCGGCCAGCGCGGCGGCCCGGGCCAGGAAGGCGCGCCGGTCGACGGCCCGGTCCTGAGGCGCGAAGTTCTCGGTCATCAGCGCCGCCATTCCGTGCTGATCGAGGGGTAGAGCATCGGGGCCGCCTGCTGGGACAGTGCCTTGGCGTGCGCCGGGTCGGTCCCGGCCGGGGCCGGCAACTGGTACGCGGCCAGGTCCGCCACGGTGCCCCGGACGAACGAGCGCAGCGAGGCGAGTACGGAGTCCCGACCGGGCGATCCGGTTTCCGGGTCGGCGGCGGTGCCGGCTGGCAGTTGATCGAGGTCGATGCCCAGGCTGGCCAGCCGGGCCCGGATCAGGGTGTTGAGTTCGGCGTCGGTGGGCGGGGTCGGTGCCATGGCGCTCCTCGCGACGATCGGTGCGACTCGGACGGTGCTGCGTCGACCGGGCGGTCCGGTGCTGGTCGTCGGTGTTCCGACCGGGAGTCCCGGAGCGGTCGACCGCCAGCGGTGCCGGATCTTGATCAACTACATCGAGCCTGACTGTCCGGCCGGACGGTATCGGGGTGATAACGGCAAGATCACGTCACGGTGAACTGGCCGCCGGCGGCGTAGACTCTCTGCTCGGGCGCCGCAGGTCGCCCGCGCGCGGACCCGGACCAACGCGAGCCGGGAGCACGGCGGTGGCGCGGCGGGAGTAGGCTCGGCGCCGCGCGGTCGCTGACGCCCGCCAACGACGTCCCGGTGTGACGACCCGCCGGTCACCTGACAGCCGCGTGACGTTGGTCAAGACTTCGGCATCCCGAGGGTCCGGCGGGCCGATCCGAGAGAGAGACTAGCCTGATGGCCGTGACACGCCGCGCGAAGATCGTCTGCACGCTTGGTCCCGCGACCTCCTCACCGGAGCGCATCCGCGGACTCGTCGAGGCGGGCATGGACGTAGCCCGGCTGAACTTCAGCCACGGCAGCCATGCCGACCACGAGCAGGTCTACCACCTGGTCCGCGAGGCCGCCCGGACCACCGGTCGGGCCGTCGCGGTCCTCGCCGACCTCCAGGGCCCCAAGATCCGGCTCGGCCGGTTCGCCGACGGCCCGCACGAGTGGCGTACCGGCGACTCGGTGGTGATCACCGGTGACGTCGTCCTCGGCACCCGCGACCGGGTCTCCTGCACCTACGAGAAGCTGCCGGCCGAGGTGAAGCCGGGTGACCGGCTGTTGATCGACGACGGTCGGGTGGCGGTCGAGGTCAGTGAGGTGCACGGCAACGACATCCGGGTGCTGGTCACCGAGGGCGGCGCCGTCTCCAACAACAAGGGCGTCTCGCTGCCCAACGTCGCGGTCAGCGTGCCGGCGATGTCGGACAAGGACGCCGAGGACCTGCGCTTCGCGCTCGGGCTCGGTGTCGACATGGTGGCGATGTCCTTCGTCCGCTCGCCCGACGACATCAAGCTGGCGCACAACATCATGCACGAGGTCGGGGTGCACCGGCCGGTGATGGCGAAGGTGGAGAAGCCGGAAGCGGTGACCCACCTGGAGGCGATCGTCAACGCCTTCGACGGCATCATGGTGGCCCGCGGCGACCTCGGCGTGGAGCTGCCGCTCGACCAGGTGCCGCTGGTGCAGAAGCGGGCCGTGCAGCTCTGCCGGGAGAACGCCAAGCCGGTCATCGTGGCCACCCAGATGCTCGACTCCATGATCGAGAATTCCCGGCCGACCCGCGCCGAGGCGTCGGACGTCGCCAACGCGGTGCTGGACGGCGCCGACGCGGTGATGCTCTCCGGCGAGACCAGCGTCGGTAAGTACCCGGTGCTCACGGTCAGCACGATGGCCAAGATCGTCACCACCACCGAGTCCGGGTCGATCGGTGTGCCCCGGCTCCAGCACGACCCGCGTACCCACGGTGGGGCGCTGACCGTCGCCGCCTCGCAGATCGCCAAGGCGATCGGCGCGAAGGCGCTGGTCGCCTTCTCACAGACCGGTGACACCGTGCGGCGGCTCTCCCGGCTGCACTGCGACCTGCCGCTGCTCGCCTTCACCCCGGTCCCCGAGGTCCGCGACCTGCTCGCCCTCTCCTGGGGCGTGCAGACCTTCCTGATGCCGTTCGTGCAGCACACCGACGACATGTTCCGGCAGGTCGACCAGGCGCTGATCGGGCTCAGCCACGCCAACCCGGGCGACTACGTGGTGATCGTCGCCGGTACCCCGTCCGGCACCCCCGGCTCGACCAACACGCTGCGGGTGCACCAGCTCGGTTCGCTGGTCGACCCGGCGACGGTGGCGCGGACCGGGCAGTGAGTCCGGACGGCCCCGGCGAGGTCGTCGTCGGGCAGGCGGCGGTCGACCAGCTACTGGAGGTACTCGATCTCCGCCAGCTCGACGAGATGACCTTCCGGGGGATGAGTCCCCCGGTCGGCCCGCAACGGGTCTACGGCGGCCAGGTCGCCGGCCAGGCCCTGGTCGCGGCCGGCCGGACGGTCGACCCGGGCCGGTTCGTGCACTCCCTGCACGGCTATTTCGTCCGGCCCGGCGACCCGGCCGAGCCGATCGAATACCAGGTGGAGAACATCCGGGACGGCCGCTCCTTCTCGGTACGCCGCTCGGTCGCGCTCCAGCACGGCAAGCCGATCTTCTTCATGTCGGCCTCCTTCCACCGCGAGGAGGAGGGGCTCGACCACCACGCTCCGGCGCCGGTCGACGTGCCGGCCCCGGAGGCGCTGCCGACCATGGCCGACCGGCTGGCCCGCTATCCGGAGCGGCTCGGCATCTGGGCGATGATCCCCCGCCCGATCGACGTCCGCTACGTCGGCGAGCCCGGCTGGGTACGCCCCGGCGACCGGCCCGCCGACCCGCACCAGCGGGTCTGGATGCGGATCGACGGCAAGCTGCCGGACGACCCGCTGCTGCACGCCTGCGCGCTCACCTTCGCCTCCGACATGACGCTGCTCGACTCGGTCCTCTCGGTGCACGGCGAGGTGTGGGGGCCGGGTGGCCTGGTGGGAGCCAGCCTCGACCACGCGCTCTGGTTCCACCGCCGGTTCCGGGCCGACGAGTGGTTCCTCTACGACTGCTGGAGTCCGTCCGCCTCGGGCGGTCGGGGGCTCGCCACCGGCCGGATGTTCACGGTCGACGGCCGGCAGATCGCCAGCGCGGTACAGGAAGGGCTGCTCCGCCGGGTCGGCGCCTGACCGGGCCGGTTAACCTTTCCGACATGCGTCTCTCTGCCCGGGTCGACTACGCGCTGCGCGCCGTTGCCGAAATCGCCGCACGCGCGGAGGAGGGCGGGCTGGAACCACGTCCGGTGGCCGCCGGCCGGTCCCGCCCCGCCCGGGCCGCCGACGCCGGGCCGAACCGGCGTCCGGCACCGCTGACCGCCGAGCAGATCGCCCGGGCCCAGGACATCCCGCCGAAGTTCCTGGAGAGCATCCTGCTGCAACTGCGCCGGGGCGGCATCGTGCACGCCCAGCGTGGCCCCGAGGGTGGCTACTGGCTGGCCCGCCCGGCCCCCGAGATCTCCCTGGCCGAGATCATCCGGGTGATCGACGGTCCGCTGGCCAACATCCGGGGGCAGCGCCCGGAGGACCTCGGCTACGCCGGTGCGGCGCGGGCTCTCCAGGAGGTCTGGATCGCGCTGCGGGCCAGCGAGCGGGAGATCCTGGAGTTGGTCACCATCGCCGACGTGGCGAACGGCAAGCTGCCGGACCGGGTCCGAGAGCTCGTCGCCGACCCGGCGGCCTGGACCTGACCCGGCCGGCTGGACCTGACCCGGCCGGGTCGTAGCGCCAGCCGCCCTCGGTGCCGGCGCGTCGGGACTGAACCCTTTCGACCTGAACAGCGCGGGCCGGCCGGCCGCCCTTCCCGCCCCGGGCTCAGTCCCGCCGGTCCGGCAGCGCCGCCGCGATCTCGCTGATCAGCCGCCAGGTCTGCGCCACGTGCTCCTCCCGGGTGTACGGCGAACCCGGCACCAGCCGCAGCGTGTAGCGGCCGCCCACCCGGGTGTGCGTCAGGTACGCCCGGCCGGTGGCGTTCACCCGGTCCAGCAGTTCGGCGTTCGCCCCGTCGTCGGCGGCACCGTCGGAGGTGGACCGCAGCCGGAAGCAGACCAGCGCGAACGGGCTCGGCGCGACCAGCTCGAACCGCTGGTCGGCCCGGACCCGGTCGGCGAACCGCTCGGCCAGCGCTACGGTGTCCCGGATGTGTGCGCGCAGCCCCTCGGCGCCGTACCAGCGGAGCACGAACCAGAGTTTCAGGGCCCGGAACCGCCGCCCGAGCGGCACCTGCCAGTCACGGTAGTCGAGCACCTCGCCGGAGTCGGTCGCCGCGTTGCGCAGGTACTCCGGCAGCACGGTCAGCGCCTCGACCAGTTCCGCCCGGTCCGCCACCCAGAACGCGTCGCAGTCGAAGCCGGTGAGCAGCCACTTGTGCGGGTCGAAGCAGTACGAGTCGGCGTATTCCAGCCCGGCGTGGGTGTGCCGCAGTTCCGGGCAGACCGCCGCGGCCCCGGCGTACGCGGCGTCGACGTGCAGCCAGAGGCCGTACTCCCGGCACAGCTCGCCGATCGCCTGGATCGGGTCGACCGCGTTGGTGGAGGTGGTGCCGATCGTCGCCACCACCGCCGCCGGGACCAGCCCGGTCGCCAGATCCGCCTCGATCGCGGTACGCAGCGCCGCCGGATCCATCGCCAGGGTCTCCGGATCGACCCCGACCGTACGCAGCCCCGCGTCGCCGAGCCCGGCGATCCGGGCCGCCTTCTCGATCGCCGAGTGTCCCTGCGTGGAGGTGTAGATCCGGTACGCCCGCTCCACCCCGTGCCCCCGCCAGCGCCCGGCACCGGCCCTGTGCAGCGCGGCCAGTACGGCGATCAGGATCGCCGAGGAGGCGGAGTCCTGGATCACGCCGCCGCCGGAGCCGCCGGAGCCGCCGGAGCGGAACCGCGCGGGCAGGTCGAGCAGTTCCGCCAGCCAGTCCAGCACCACCGTCTCGACCTCGGTGCAGGCCGGGCTGGTGGACCAGAGCATGCCCTGCACGCCGAGGCCGGCGCCGACCAGGTCGCCCAGCACGCTCGGCCCGGAGGTGTTCGCCGGGAAGTAGCCGAAGAACCGCGGATGCTGCCAGTGGGTGAGGCCGGGCGCGATCACCGTGTCCAGGTCGGCGATGAGCCGGTCGAACGGCTCACCCCGCTCGGGCGCACCGGCCGGCAGCCGGGCGGCGACCGTGCCGGGTGGATCGGCCGAGGTGACCGGCCGCTGGTCCAGTGTGGACCAGTAGTCGGCGATCCAGTCGACGACCTGGTGCCCGTGCCGCCGGAACTCGTCCGGGGTCATGTGGTTGGCCATGTCCCCGAGTCGACCAGCCCGGACGTTGCCGATCAAGAAGCCGTGCGGCCGGGAAGCCGCTGGATGTGGTCAGGCGGCCGGCGAGCCGGTGGGTACCCGACGGGACCGGACCTGGTCCGGCGGCGGCGCGGCCGCCGTGCTGGCCCGGACGGTCAGCCGGGGTGGCAGCAGGGTGCCCTCCGGGACCGGCTCGCCCTCCAGCTTGCGCATCAGCAGCGACACCGCCTGCCGGCCCACCTCCTCAGCCGGGATCAGCACCGAGGTCAGCGCCGGACTGGCCCGTTCGGCGACCTCGTCCGGGCAGATCGCCACCACCGAAATCTCCTCGGGCACCCGCCGGCCCAGCGTCGGCAGCGCGGCGAGCACCTGGCCGACCGCCGCCTCGTTGTGCACCACCAGCGCCGACAGGTCCGGCGCTCGGGCCAGCAGCCCGGCCACCTCCTGGACGACCGCCTCGAAGTTCTCCTCACCCGGCTGGGCGATCGCCGCGATCCCGTGCCGCTGCGCGGTCTCGGCGAACCCGGCCCGGGTGCGGTGGGCGAAACCGGTGTCCCGGTCGTAGACCACCGCCGGGGCGCCGAGCAGCGCGATCGTGCGATGGCCAAGCCCGGCCAGGTGCTCGACACAGACCTGACCGGCCCGATAGAAGTCCAGGTCCACGCAGGTGAGTCCGGACGGGTCGGCCGGAAAGCCGATCAGCACGCTGGGTCGTTCCAGGTCGCGCAGCAGCGGCACCCGGGGGTCGTGCATCTCGACGTCCATCAGCACGATGCCGTCGACCATCGCGCTGGCGGCGATCCGGCGCAGCCCGGCCGGGCCCTCGTCGGCGGTCATCAGCAGTACGTCGTGGCCGAACTGCCGGGCCGTGGTCACCACGGCGGTGGCGAACTGCATGAGCACCGGCAGGTGCATGCCGGAGCGCAGCGGCAGCACCAGGGCGATCACGTTGGCCCGCTTGCTGGCCAGCGCCCGGGCCCCGGCGTTCGGGTGGTAGCCCAGGCCGCGCACGCTGGCGAGTACCCGCTCCCGGGTGGACGCCGAGATGGCGCGCTTGCCGCTGAGCACGTACGACACGGTGCTGACCGCGACCCCGGCGTGCCGGGCCACGTCGGCGATGGTCACCATGTCCGCACGCTTGGCGGAGCCTCCGGCGGACTGCCCGGGCGTCGGTCGCGAGGTGGGGCGCGACGATTCGGACACTAGGCGCCTCCAGTTCCCGTCCCGGTCCGGTCGCCGTCGACGCCGGCCGTGAAGGTCAACCAACTCACCGTAGCGCCGGGGGCGTCGAACAGCACATACAGGTCCCGTACCCCGGTCGCCGCACCGTGCCAGTGGCCGGTCACCTCCCGGGCCGGCTGCCGGTCCGGTGCGGCATCCCCGTCCGGCGGCACACCGGCGCCCGCGCCGCCTGCGCCGATGGGTGGGACGGGGATGGTGCCGGCGACCGGGCCCCGGACCGGATCGTCCAGCCGGAGCACGAGTTCGGCGCCGTCCGGCAGCGGTCGCCGGCCACCCACCCGGGCGGCCACGCCGGGTACCCCGGCACCGAAGTCGACCCGGGAAAACCGGATCCAGCCGCCGGCCTCCCGGGCGACCACGGCGGCACCGTCCGGTCCGTCGGGCAGCGGCTCGGTGCCGGCGTACTCGTCGTGGTCAGTCGCCCACAGTGGACCGTCCAGCGGTTGGCGGGGGCGCACCGGCTCGCCGTGCACCGCCAGGGTGGTGGTCAGCACCAGGTCGGCACTGGACCGGCCGACCGCGACGGTGTGCCGGGCGTCCTCCACCACGTACCGGCCCCGGGTCACGTCCCAGTGCGCCAACTCGCTGGCACGCAACCGGAGCCGTACCGTGGTCTGCGCGCCCGGGGCCAGGCTCACCCGGGCGAAGCCGCGGAGCTGGCGCAGCGGCTGCTTCACCCGGGACCGCCGCTGCCGGGTGTAGAGCTGGACCACCTCGTCGCCCGGTCGCGAACCGACGTTGGCCACTCGCACGCTGACCTCGATCTCTCCGGCCGCGTCCACCTCGTCCGCGCTCAGCCGCAGGTCAGAGTAGGCGAATTCGGCGTAGCTCAGCCCGTGGCCGAACGGGTAGAGCGGAGTGCCCCGATGGTAGAGGTACGTGGTGTCGGTGGCTATCACGTCGTAGTCGAACAGGTCGGGCAGCTCGGCCGCGTCGTGGTACCAGGTCTGGGTCAACCGGCCACCCGGATCGGCATCCCCGGCGAGTACGGCCGCCAGCGCGGTGCCGTACTCCTGGCCGCCGTGCGCCGAC
This sequence comes from Plantactinospora sp. KLBMP9567, assembly GCF_033446045.1. Classification (NCBI taxonomy): domain Bacteria; kingdom Bacillati; phylum Actinomycetota; class Actinomycetes; order Micromonosporales; family Micromonosporaceae; genus Plantactinospora; species Plantactinospora sp. KLBMP9567. The sequence goes on from NZ_JAWQRR010000006.1 coordinate 472,474, forward strand.
CACAGGATCGCCGGCAGGTGCTCGTCGGCCCAGTTCAACGCGTACGGATAGCTGCTGCTGACCACCAGCACGGTACGCGGGTTGGCCGCGTACACCGCCCGGAGCAGTGCCTCCTGAGCGCTCGGCAGCGCCAGGTCGGCCCGGTCCTCGGTCTCCCGGCCGCAGACCATCGGGTGGTTACCGAGCACCACCACGGCGACGTCGGCGTCCCGGGCCAGCGCTGCCGCCTCGGCCGCACCGTCGGCGACCAGCTCGACGGTGAAGCCGGTGCCGTCGGCGGCGTCCACCGCGTCGGCCCGGAGCACGCCGTCCGGGCCGACCCGGACGTACCGCCGGCTGGCCAGGTGGAGCAGCACCCGGTCGCCGGTCTCCCGGTGGACCAGCCGGAACGTCTCCCGGACCACCCAGCCGCCCGGGCCCGGGCGGTCGTTGACCAGCGGACCACCCTCCTCGCCGGCGCCGACGTGCCGGCCGTTGGCCACGCTGCGCAGCGCGACGACGTCCTGGCCCCAGTCGAAGACCTCGAACCAGCCGTCTCCTGGCACCGTCCCGGCCCCACCCGGCGCCGCCCCGCCGTCGCCGTCCACCGGCCCGACTCCGTCGTCCGAGGCGGCGCCGTCCGGCAGCACCGTCCGCGGGCGGACCTGGTCGACCCGCAGGGCGCCGCCCTCCGGATCACCGGCGGCCCGGACGTAGCCGTCGGCCGTCCGCAGCGCGATCCGGTCCGCACCGCTGTGCTGCGTCGTGCTCGCCGGGGCGAACCGGGCGGCCAGGCCGTCGCGGGCGGTGATCGCGTACGGCAGGGTGCCGCTGTACCAGTCCTCGTAGAGCGCGTCGGCCAGCGGCCCGAGTACGGCCAGCCGGCCGATCCGGCCCGGGTCCAGCGGCAGCAGTGCCCCGGTGCCGGGCCGGGCCACGTTGCGGAGGAGCACCAGTGCCTGCCGGGCGGCCTCCCGGGCCAGCTCCTGGTGTGCCGAGCAGTTGATCACGTCCGAGGTGATCGCGGTGTACGGGTTCCGCTCGGGCGGGTCGAAGTCGCCGAGCCGGAACCGGATGGTGAGGATCCGCCGAACCGCCGTGTCCAGGTCGGACTCGTCGAGCAGCCCGCGTCGCAGCGCCTCGGTGAGCCGCTCGATCGTCGGCTCGGTGTCCTCGGTGTCCTCGGTGAAGCTGTCGATGCCGGCTCGCAGTGCGGCGGCGTAACCGCTGGGGTGGTCGGGGTGGTAGCCCTGGGCGCCGGCGATGTTGGAGATGGCACCGGCGTCGCTGACCACCAGGATCTCGTCGCTGGTCCAGCGGCGCAGTTCGCTGCCGATCAGCGGGCTCAGGTGCGCCGGCCGACCGTTGACCAGGTTGTACGACGCCATCACGGCCACCGCCGCGCCGGTGGCGATGGGGGCCCGGAACGCGGGCAGCTCGTATTCGTACAGCACCCGGGGCGGCAGGTTGCTCGACGTGGTGCACCGGTCGGTCTCGTTGTTGTAGCCGAGGAAGTGCTTCAACGTCGGCGCGGTCTTCAGGTAGTCGGGGTGGTCGCCGCGCAACCCCCGGGCGTACGCGGTGCCGAGCCAACTGGTCAGCCACGGATCCTCGGCGTAGCCCTCCTCGTTGCGGCCCCACCGGGGGTCGCGGAGCGGGTTGACCACCGGCGCCCAGACGTTCAGCCCGACCCGGGTCGGGTCCTTGTGGTGCAGGCCCCGCACCTCGTCGCCGACCGCCGCGCCGACGGCCCGGATCAGTCCGGGGTTCCAGGTGCTGCCCAGACCGAGTGCCTGCGGGAAGACGGTGGCCGGGCCGAGCCAGGCCAGCCCGTGCAGCGCCTCGGTGCCGGTGCGGAACGCCGGCAGCCCGAGCCGGGGCACCGGAGCCTGGTGCTGGTGCAGCAACGCGATCTTCTCCGCCCGGCTGAGTCGGCCGAGCAGGTCGGCGACCCGTACGTCGAGCGGCTGGTCAGGGTCGCGGAACGTCGTGTCGGTCATGGTCGATCACCTTCCATGATCTTCGACTAGCGCTGCGGCGGTGGAGGCCGGGGTGGTGGCGACAGTCGAAGCGCTTCGAGCAAGCGGGACGGGATGGAGCGGCGGGTGCCCGGCCGTCAGCCCGGGAAGCTCGAAGCGCTTCGACGACCGGGGAAAAGTACTCCACCGTGGATAGCGGTTTCCCGCTGGTCACGAGGGAGCATTTCGAGGCTTCCACCAGCCGCCGTACCGGTCAAGGGGGTGCGCCGAACGGATTGGTGGGTATCGGTTTCCATCGGTCCTGCCGGACCGGCCGGTCACGCGGTCGTGCCTGCTCGGTACGGTACGGTACGGTACGGGTCGGCGCGGTCCCGTCCGCTGACCGACCTGGAGTGGCGTGCCGCGCCGCCGTGTCGCGCCTGGAGTGGCGTGCCGCCCGTGGCGGAGCCGTCCGATGTGGTCGGTCCGGTCAGCGCTGCCCGGCCGGTTGCCGGGACGCGTCGGAGGGCCGTGGATCCGGCGGAGCGGACACCTGCGGGCCGGACGTGGCCGTCTCGGCGCTCGCCTCCGGCTCCGGATCGCCGGGCGTGCTGCTGGATCGGGTGGGCGTCTTCCGGGAGACCCGGGCGGCCGGGCCGGGATCCCGGGCGGTGCCCCGGGCCGGGTCGCGCAGCGGTAGCCGGCCGGCGTCGACGGTCTCCAGGGTCCGGGCCGCCCCGCCGGCCGCCGCCGCGCCGGTGCCGAGGGCCGAGGCGAGCAGCCGGGCCCCGCCGGCCTCCGCAGCCAGCGTGTGGGCGTGCAGTTCGGCCTCGGCAGCGGGGAGCAGCCACGGCGCCAGCGTCGCGAAGTAGCCGCCGAGTAGCACGACCTCGGGGTTGACCAGGTTGGCCAGCAGGGCAACGGCCCGGCCCAGGTGCCGGCCGGTCTCGGCGAGCGCGTCGAGGGTGGCCCGGTCACCCCGGCGGGCCTTCGTCCGGATCCGGTCCACCTCGGGGGCGAAGTCGGTGACCGGGCCGTCCTCGGCCGCGTCCGGCAGCGCCCGCCGGATCAACGCCGGGATCCCGGCCACCACCTCCAGGCAGCCGCGTCGGCCGCACGGGCAGAGTGGACCGTCCGCGACGACCGGCACGTGTCCCAGCTCGCCGGCGAACCCGCGCCCGCCGCGCAGCAGCCGGCCGTCGGCCACCACGCCCGCGCCGAGCCCGGCGCCGCCGGTCAGGTGCACCAGGTTGGCGGTGCCGGCGTACGGGCCGTGCCGGTATTCGGCGAGGGCGGCGAGGTTGGCGTCGTTGTCCACCACCACCTCGTAGCCGGGATCGCGCAGGGCGCGCCGCAGGTCGGCGCCGAGCGGGAGGTCGCGCCAGCCGAGCGTGGTGGCAAGCCGGACGGTACCGCTGGGGTCCACCAGGCCGGGGACGGCGACGGTGAGGCCGAGCACCTCGCGCCCGTGGTTGCCGACCCGGTTGACGGCCCGGCCGGCGAGCGCCGCGATGGCGCTGACCGCCCGGCCGGGGGAGGCGGACGAGCCGTCGAAGGCGCGCCGCCAGGAGAGGAGTTCGGCGCCGGCCAGGTCGACGGCGACCACGGTCAGCTCGTCGATGCTCACCTCGAGGCCGATCGCCGCGTACGGGGCGCCGTCGACCACCAGCATGGTCGCCGGGCGGCCGATCCGGTTCTCGGCCAGGCCGGTCTCCCGGACCAGGCGCCGGTCGAGCAGTTCGGCGACCAGACTGGAGACGGTCGCCTTGTTCAGCCCGGTCGAGGCGGCGATGTCGGCGCGGGAACAGGGTGCGTGCGCCCGGACGAAGCGCAGCACGACGGCGAGGTTCGTGGCCCGTACGTCGGCGAGATCGGCTGGCTGTGGCCCGGTCTGCGTCGTGAACAAGATCAGCCCCGCTCCTCGCGTCGGTCTCCGGGCCCGGTGTCGCGCCGGTTGCCGACGGCGCGCCCATCATGTCGCACCGCCACGCGCGGGCCACGCTCGCCCGTCGCGCCATGATTCCGGTGTCTTGTGGCACCGGTCACCGTCGATTACTTTTGTTTAGTCACCCGACTAACTAACTCTACCCCATACCACCCAGCAACCGAACGGGTTCGTCCGCCGCGTGCCACGCGGGTCGCCGACCCGGACGGTGATATCGAAGGGAGCGCCCTCCGTGGAACCATCCGGCCCGGGCAGCGCCACCAACCGTAGGAACTTCCTGAGCCTGGTGGGCCTCGGTGCCGCGGCGACCGTCGGCAGTGGCCTGCTCGCCGGCTGCGGCGGCGAGGTCGCCTCCACCAGCGACGCGCAGAACCTCGACAAGCTCGCCGGCCTGCTGCCCAACCAGAAGGACCTGCCGCCCGGCATCCCCAAGCCGAGCATCGTCGGCACCCGCCCGGTGCCGGACGGCTACACCGAGTTCCCGAGCACCCTGGTCGACGCCATCACCGACAAGCCCGGCACGAGCGGCCAGCGGATCAACGCGATGACCCCGGCCTGGGGGCCGGCTCCACCCGGGCTCGGCCAGAGCCAGTACCTGGCGGCGGTGAACGCGGAACTGGGCGTCGAGGTCAACTTCAGCGTCCAGGACGGCAACCTCTACGCCGACAAGCTCAACGCCATGCTCGGCGCCCGGGACGTGCCGGACGTGCTCTGCGTACCGGAGTGGGAGGTATCCAAGCTGCCGCGGTTCGCCGACGCGACCGCCGCGCTCTTCGAGGACCTCACCGACCACCTCAAGGGAGCCGGGATCGACCCGTACCCGATGCTGGCCACCTTCCCGGCCGGGGCCTGGCGGCACGCGTTCTGGAACGAGCGGCTGATGGCGGTGCCCTGCCCCAAGGACGGTCCGTTCCCGTGGGCGCTCTTCTACCGCAAGGATCTGCTCGACGCGGCCGGTCTCGGCTATCCGAAGACGATCGAGGAACTCTTCGAGGTCGGCAAGAAGGTGACCGACCCCCGCAAGGGGGTCTGGGCGTTCAACGACATCTTCGCGATGGTCCAGATGTTCCACAAGGTGCCGGGCACCGACGACGGCTGGCGGCTGAAGCCGGACGGCACGCCGGAGTTCAAGTACGAGACGCCGGAATACAAGCAGTCCGTCGAGTTCATGGCCAAGGTCTACCAGGCCGGCCTGGTCCACCCGGACCTGGTGGCCACCAAGGGCGCCGACTCCAAGCAGTTGATCGCGGGCGGCAAGATCCTGTTCTTCCAGGACGGTCCGGGTGCCTGGCAGGCGATGCAGGCCGAGCAGCAGCGGATCACCCCCGCCTTCAACATCCAGCCCGTGCCGATCTTCTCGGCCACCGGCGGCGACCCGCTGGTCTGGGGTGACGACAACCCGATCTCGTACACCTTCATCAAGAAGGGGCTGGGCAAGGCCCGGGTGGAGGAGCTGCTGCGGGTGATCAACTGGTGCTCGGCGCCGTTCGGCACCAAGGAGTTCGACCTGCGCGAGTACGGGGTGGAGGGCAAGCACCACAACCGGAGCGCGACCGGTCCGGTCAAGACCGACCTCGGCTTCAAGGAGATCCAGAACCAGTACTTCTTCATCAGCGGGCGCAGCCCCGTGGTGCAGCCGTTCCCGCAGACCCCGAACTTCGTCCGGGACATGCTCACCTACTCCAACGAGATGGTGAAGTACCTGGAGAAGGACCCCTGGTCGGGGCTGAAGCTGGAGATGCCGGCCCGGTTCAAGGCGAGCCTCACCCCGACCGACGACAAGGTGACCGACCTGCTGCGCGGCCGCCGGCCGATCAGCGACCTGGAGACGATCATCGCGGAGTGGCGCAACGGTGGCGGCGAGGAGGCCCGCGAGTTCCGCGCCAAGGCGTTGGCCGACGCCGGACGATGAGTACCCGTGAAACGGCCCGGCCGGGTGGCACCGGCGAGGACCGGAGCCGCCCGCCCGGCGGTTACGATCCGGTGGTTCCGCAGGCGGGCGAGCCGGAACCGGAACCCACCGTCGTACGGCCCCGGCCCGGCGAGGGTCCGCGGAGCGGGCCGGAGCGCCCTCGGGACAGCTCCGCAGCAGGCGCGCCCGGCTCCCGCGGTCCGGGTCGGACGGGTCGCGGGCCGGTGCGGCACGGGCGGAAGCGGCGTCGCGAACGGGCGCCGCTGCGGGCCCGGCTGCGCCGGGACTGGCCGCTGCTGGTGATGGTCGCCCCGGCCGCCCTGCTACTGCTGGTCTTCCACTACCTGCCGACGCTCGGCAACGTCGTCGCGTTCCAGGACTACAACCCGTACGCCGGGGACAGCCCGTTGCAGGCGTTCCTGCACAGTCCGTGGATCGGGACTACCCACTTTGAGACGCTCTTCGGCGACCCGGCGTTCTGGGACGCGCTGCGTAACACCCTGGCGATCACCGCGTTCCAGCTCGTCTTCTACTTCCCGCTGCCGATCATGCTGGCGATCATGCTGCACAACATCCTCTCCTCGAGGCTGCGGGGTTTCGTGCAGACCGTCGTCTATCTGCCGCACTTCTTCAGCTGGGTGCTGGTGGTCACGTTCTTCGTGCAGATGTTCGGCGGGGCCGGGCTGCTCGCCCAGGAGATGCGTGACGTCGGGCTCGAACCCTGGAACATCATGTCCAATCCGGACACCTTCATCGTGCTGGTCACCGCCGAGACGGTGTGGAAGGACGTCGGTTGGGGCACCATCGTCTTCCTCGCCGCGCTCTCCACCATCGATCCGCACCTCTACGAGGCGTCCGCGGTCGACGGTGCGAGCCGGTGGAAGCGGCTCTGGCACGTGACGCTGCCCGGGTTGCGGCCGGTGATCGTACTGCTGCTGATCCTGCGGCTCGGTGACGCGCTCTCGGTCGGCTTCGAGCAGTTCATGCTGCAACGCGACGCGGTGGGGCGGCAGGCCGCCGAGGTGCTGGACACCTTCGTCTACTTCAACTCCATCACCACCGGCAATTACGGCTACGGAGCGGCGGCGGGGCTCTTCAAGGCCGTGGTCGGGCTGGTACTGATCCTGGCGGCCAACCGGTTCGCCCACGCCCTCGGCGAGCGGGGAGTGTACTCGCGCTCATGACTGTGACAGATCCCCTGCGGACGGCTCCACCGCACCGGCACCGGGGGCGGAACCAACGACCGGCCTGGGAGGAGAAGCCGAGCGCGGTCGGCCAGGTCTTCCGGGGCGGCGTGCTCACCGGTGTGGTGCTGGCGGTGCTGATCCCGCTCTGGGTGGTGCTGGTGACGAGCCTGGCGTCCCGGGAGACGATCAACGAGGCGGGCGGGTTGGTGGTGGTGCCGAGGGAGATCGACTTCTCGGCGTACCGGGCGATCTTCTCCGGTGGGCTGGTCACCCAGGCGCTCTGGATCAGCACGCTGGTCACCGTCGCCGGTACGGCGGTGAGCCTGGTGCTGACCGTGCTGGCCGCGTACGGGTTGTCCCGGCCCGGGTCGGTCGGGCACCGGGGGCTGCTCTTCTACTTCCTGCTGACGTTCCTGATCTATCCCGGCATGGTGCCGAGCTATCTGGTGGTGACCGCGCTCGGGCTGAAGGACCAGATCTGGGCGCTGGTGCTGCCCACCGCGATCAGCGTCTTCAACCTGGTGGTGGTGCGGGCGTTCTTCCAGAACATCCCGGCCGAACTGCTGGACAGCGCCCGGATCGACGGGGCCGGCGAGTTCCGGATCCTGGCCCGGATCGTGCTCCCGCTCTCCCGGGCGGTGATCGCGGTGGTCGGGCTCTTCTACGCGGTCGGCTACTGGAACGTCTGGTTCAACGCCCTGCTCTACATCGACGACAACTCGAAGTTCCCGATCCAGCGGGTGTTGCAGAGCTTCATCCTGGCCGGCCAGTCGCCGAACAACGCCGGCACGCTCGGCGTCTCGATGCCGCCGACGCTGGCGATCAAGATGGCCGTGGTGGTGGTCACGGTCTCGCCGATCGTCCTGGTCTATCCGTTCGTGCAGCGGCACTTCGTCAAGGGCGTGATCATCGGGGCGGTGAAGGGCTGACTGCCGGTGATGCTGCTGACCGCCGGCTTCGGGCTCGCCCTGCCGGCGCTGACCAGCCTCGGCATGTCCGGCGCCCGGTCCGACGACGCCGGTCTCGCCTCCGGACTCTTCAACACCACCCAGCAACTCGGGATGGCGGTCGGGGTCGCGGTGCTCGCCACGCTGGCCGCCGGGCGTACCGAAGGATTGCTGGCGGCCGGCGCGAGCCGACCGGCCGCGCTGACTGCCGGGTTCCGGCTGGCCTTCGCGGTCGCCACCGGGCTGCTGGTCGCCGCGTTCGCCGTCGCGTTCACGGTGCTGCGCCAGCCCGTCCGGCGCTGACCTGCGGCGGTTACCTGAAGGGGGACGGGGCGCCCCCCACCTGGGCACCCCGCCCCGACCTTCAACCCCGCACGGTGGGTAGTCCGTCCAGCGGCACGGCGCTCGTCGCGGTGCCGCCCAGCAGTAGCCGCCCGGGCGGCCGGGCGCCGTCGACCGGGGCGAGGGCGACGCTGCTGACCGGGAGCGGTCCGTCGACCTCCACCCGGAACTCGTCACCGGAGCGGCTGGCCCGGATCGTGGTGTCGCCGTCGACGTCGTGCACCACCGTGCTGGCGTCGGTGGCGCCGAAGCTCAGCACGGTGACGTCGGAGAACGCTCCGTCGCCGACCCGGTCGGCCGGCGGCATCACCGGGATCAGCGCGCCGTACCGGACGAAGAGCGGGATCTGCCCGAGCGGCCGGTGCACCCGCAGGTGCCGGCCACCGGCGTGCACCTCGCCGGTCCAGAAGTCCACCCAGTCGCCGGCCGGCAGATAGAGGTGCCGTCGGTTCTCCGGACTGGTCATCGGCGCCACCAGCAGGTCCGGGCCGAGCCGGTATTCCAGCTCCGCGGTCCAGGCGGCCGGGTCGTCGGGGGAGTCCACCAGAAGGGCCCGCATCATCGGGGCACCGGTCCGGGCCGAGGTCACCGCCGCCGAGTAGAGGTACGGCATCAGCCGGTAGCGCAGCCGCAGCGCCTCGACCGTGAGCCGTTCGGCCTCGGCCGGGAAGTCCCAGGGCAGCCGGCTGGTGGTGCCGTGGAACCGGACCAGCGGGGAGAGTGCCCCGAACTGCGCCCAGCGTACGTAGAGGTCCGGCGTCGGAGTGCCGTGGAACCCACCGCTGTCGTGGCTCCAGAACGGCACCCCGGACAGCCCGTGGCTCAGCCCGCCGCGCAGCGTGCTCGCCAGTGCCGGGTACGTCGCGTTCACGTCACCGCTCCACTGTGCCGCGTGCCGCTGCCCGCCCAGGTACGACGACCGGGCCCACACCGTGCCGTGCCCGGCCACCTCACGGGTGACCTTCACCACGACATCGTTGAAGAGCAGCGCGTAGACGTTGTGCAGCTCGACGCCGGTCATCCCGTTGTGCGCCACCGCGTCCGCCGGCACTCCCTCGGCGAAGTCGGTCTTGAACACGCTGACGCCCTGCTCCAGCAGCGGCCGGAGCAGCCCGGTGAACCAGTCGACCGCGGCCGGGTGGGTGAAGTCCACGATCCCGCCGGCCGGGTGGCTGCCGTGCCAGGTGTCGGCGACGTAGACCGAGCCGTCGGCCCGGCGCAGGAAGTAGCCGGCCTCGGCCGCCTCGGCGTACAGCGGGCTGCCGGTCATCACGTACGGGTTCATCCAGAGACTGACCTTGAAGCCCTGTCCGGCCAGCTCGGCCAGCATGCCGGCCGGGTCGGGGAACTGCTCGGCGTCCCAGCGCAGATCCGACCAGGCGCCGGCGACCTGCCAGTAGCAGTCCAGGTGCAGCACGTCGCAGGGGATGCCGCGCTCGCGGATCTGCCGCGCCCGGTCCAGCACCCGCTGCTGGCTGTCCCGGAAGAAGCCGGAGGAGATCCAGGCACCGAAGGCCCACTTCGGCGGCAGCGCCGGCCGGCTGGTCAGCCGGTCGTACCGGTCCAGGATCTGTGTCGGGGTGGGCCCGGCGATCACGTAGTAGTCGATCAGGTCGTCCGGCACCAGGATCTGCACGCAACTGTGCGTGGACTGGCACATGTCGAACTCGACCGGCATGCCGCTGTCCACCAGCACCCCGTAGCCCCGGTCGGAGAGGTAGAGCGGGATGTTCTTGTGCGAGCGGTCCGACTCGCTGCCGAAGGCGTCGAAGTTCCACATCAGCGCCCGCTGGCCGCGCTTGTCCAGCGGGGTGAACTTCTCGCCGAGTCCGACGAACCGCTCGTCGCCGGGGGTCACGAAGCTCTCGTGGTACGCGGCGACCGCGCCGTCGACCAGCGAGCGCCCGAACGGCAGGGTACGCAACCGGCCGCTGATGTCCTGCTCGCCCCGGCTCTGGCTGACCAGCACCGCCCCGGTCGGGTCGACGAAGCGCAGGTGCCACGGGTCGAGGCTCAGCTCGGCGACCACCGCTCCGGCGTCGACGCGGACCCGGTCGCCGTCGACGCGTACCTCGGCCTCGTGCGGCTGGGGGTGCACCAGGGGCAGCGCCCGGCTGGCCCGGCCCCGGGCGAGCGGGTCCTCACTGAGGCGTACCCGGATGACGCCCTCGGCGGCGGCGGTGATCCGGACCGCGAGCGAGCCGCCGTCCGAGGTGGCCGCCTTGAGGGTCACGCCCTGGCCGTCCGTGCTCAGCACCTCGGCCCGGTGAAGCGCGGAGAGCCCGTGCTCGCCCGGAGCCCGGACCGGCAGGTCGGGCGGGTCGGCGACGAACGTCTCGTGCGGCACCAGGGGCGGGCGGTACGGCATGCGGTCTCCTCGGCTCCCGGGACGCGGGTCCCGCACCGCCGACGGTGCCGGCCGGCGCATGGACTTCCTTTAGTTTCTTTGGTAACCCAACAAACTGTCAACGGCGCGATCGCAGTCGATGCGTCCGGCCGGCCGCCAGCTCGACCGTGAGTGGCGCCGCTCCGGGCAGGCCGACGCTCACCACCCCGCCTCCCAGTTCTCGGTCCGGATGGTGGAGACGAGGCCGTTGACAGGGCGATGCACCCCGCCTACTTTGGCTGGATCCCAAACAAAGGTCAACGGCGACGGTTGCGGGTACGCCGGGAGAGGCGGGGCGGGTGCGCTGGCCGAAGGGTCTGACCGGGCTCTGCTACGGCGGTGACTACAACCCCGAGCAATGGCCGGCGGAGGTCTGGCCGACCGACGTCGAGCTGATGCGGCGGGCCCGGGTCAACCTGGTCACCGTCGGGGTCTTCGCCTGGTCCCGGCTGGAGCCGCAGCCCGGCCGGTACGACTTCGACTGGCTGGACCGGGTGCTCGACCTGCTGCACGACGGCGGCATCCGGGTGGCGCTGGCCACCCCGACCGCGTCCCCGCCGCCGTGGTTCTCGCTCCGGCACCCGGACGCGCTGCCGGTCACCGCCGACGGGGTACGGCTCAGCCACGGCAGCCGGGACACCTACTGTGCCAGCGCCCCGGCGTACCGGGCGGCGGCCCGGGAGATCGCCGTCGCGCTCGCCGAGCGCTACCGGGACCATCCGGCGCTGGCGCTCTGGCACGTGCACAACGAGTACGGCACCACCTGCCACTGCGAGCATGTCGCCGTCGCCTTCCGGGCCTGGCTGCGGGCCCGCTACGGCGACCTCGACAGCGTCAACGACGCGTGGACCGGCAGCTTCTGGAGCCAGCACTACTCGGGCTGGGAGCAGATCCGGCCGCCCCGGGCCACCCAGTACCTCGGCAACCCGAGCCAGCTGCTGGACTTCCGCCGGTTCGTCTCCGACGAGCTGCTGGCGGCGTACGTCGAGCAGCGGGACCTGCTCCGGGCCGCCACCCCGGACGTACCGGTGACCACCAACTACGTGCTCGGCGGCTGGGTACCGGTGGACCACGCGCGGTGGTCCGCCGAGGTGGACCTGGTGGCGATCGACCACTATCCGGCGGAGATCGGGCCGGGGGCCGAGGAGCAGACCGCGTTCGCCGCCGACCTGGCCCGGTCCTGGGCTCGGCACGGGCAGCGGACCGGACGGGCCGGCCGGACCGCCGGACCGCCGGAGGGTCGGAACCCGCCCGGCGGCCCGGCCTGGCTGCTGATGGAGAGCGCGCCGAACCTGATCATCACTCCGGACCGGATGCACGCCAAGGAGCCGGGCCGGATGACCCGGCACAGCCTGGCCCACGTCGCCCGGGGATCCCGGGGCGCGATGTTCTTCCAGTGGCGGGCCTCCCGGGGCGGTGCCGAAGTCTTCCACTCCGCACTGGTCCCGCACGCCGGCCCGGACAGCCGGGCGTTCCGGGAGGCGGTGTCGCTCGGCGCCCTGCTCGCCCGGCTCTCCGAGGTGGACGCCGGCACGGTACGGGCGCGGGTGGCGATCGCCTGGGACGCCGCGAGCTGGTGGGCGTTGCAGGCCACCGTGCTGCCCTCGGCACAGCTCGACTACGCCGCCGAGGTGTCGGCGGCACACCGGGCGCTGTACCGGGCCGGCCACCCGACCGACTTCGTCACCGACGGCGACGACCTCTTCGGGTACGCCCTGCTGGTGCTTCCGGCGCTCTACCTGGTCTCCGACCGGTACGCGTCGCGGATCCGCGACTACGTGGCGGCCGGCGGTCATCTGCTGGTCAGCTACTTCAGCGGGATCGCCGACGAGCATGCCCGGGTCCGGGTCGGCGGCTATCCGGGAGCCCTGCGCGACCTGCTCGGCATCCGGGTGGAGGAGTTCCACCCGCTCGACCCGACCATCCGGCTGCCGCTCTCGGACGGCAGCACCGGCCGGCTCTGGGCCGAGACCGTACGCCTGACCGGCGCAACGCCGTCGGTCGGTTACCTCGGTGGACTCCTCGACGGCCAGCCCGCGCTGACCCGGCACGGGTACGGCGACGGGGTGGCCTGGTACCTCTCGACCCGGCTCGACGACGATCCGTACCGCGACCTGCTGGCCCGGGTGGCCGAGGCGGCCGGCGCGGCACCGACCTGCCCGGCGGCGCAGGCCGGGGTGGAGGCGGTCCGGCGGTGCACCGCCGAGGCGAGCTGGCTCTTCCTGCTCAACCACACCGACGCGCCGCAGACCGTCCCGGTGTCCGGAGTGGACCTGTTCACCGGGGTACACGTCGACCGGGTGGTGCTGCCCGCCGGAGGTTGTGCGGTGCTCCGCGAGACCTGAGAGTTCCGGCGAGTTCCTCGGTGGACGGGAATGGCGGTTGCCGGTGTCGTGAAAACGATAGTAAGCACAAATGTTCAGCGCGATCCGCGTCATACGGAGCGAGTGAGTCACTGCGGCTTGTATCGGGTCCATTAGCTGATCGTCAGGGATGTCCACCGGAAGGTGGACCGGTGCCCGCCGCCCCTGCCGCTACGCTGGCGGTCCGAGCTTATGTCGGATGATTCCGGCTCGGCATGCTCATGAGACACATATGGCCGGGGTGTGCGTGGGACGACCACGAGAACCGTGACGCGGAGGGTGGAGCGTGGTGACGGCTACAGTGGAAACGCCGGTCAATGCCGCTGATCTTCAGGAGTACCGGGCATATCTTCAGCGGGGAGAAACGCGTCTGTCGACTCTACACCGGGTGGCAGGTGCCTTTCTCGGCGGGGCCGGCCTGCTCACCCTGCTTCCGGTGCTGTTCCGCGACACCTTCTCGGAGTTGTTCTCCGAGTTGCTGTTCCTGCCCTATCCTTCTTTTCCGCCCGCCAGCGCGCCGCAGCGGTGGCTAATGATGTTCCCGGTCGCTGTCTCCCTGGTGCTACCTCTGTGGGCACTCTATGCCCTCTTACGTGACCTGGTCCGCTTCTATTTCACGAGCCACCACTTCGGCGCCCAGTACCCCGGCGTTTCGTATCCGAGGTTCATACTGTCCGGGATCCGTGTTTCCGACAAGTCCCTCTCCGATCCGGAACCGATACGTCAGGCGCGTCAGGAACTCGGGGTGACCGAATTGCTCGTCCCGGTGTCGGCCGCAGCCCGGCAGCGACTGCTCAGAGAAGCCCATCTCATCGGTGAGTGTCGGGGCCTTGAAGTCACCTCCAACATGACCGTCGTGCAGAACAAGCTGCGCGAGTTCATGTTCAAGTACACCGCGTCGGTCCAGCGGACGCTGGCTCAGGAATCCGCCAAGATGGAGGCGTCGCTGGCGCGTCACAACCTGTTGCTCAGGGTTCTCGTTCTCCGGTACGCCAAGGCGTTCCTTCTGACCATCCTCACCACCGGGATCACCATCACCACCCTGGTCTTCCTCGACCTCGCCGCACCGGCGCGCAGGGTCGAACTGGTGGGTGACGCGGCCGCGGAGGTGGTACCCGGGACGGTGCTGTGGCTCGGTGTCCTCGGGGTCTACGCGGCCTGGTGCCCGGTTGCCGCTTTTGTCGTCCGGCGACCTGTCGCCTGGATCTACCAGGAACTGGACGACAGAAACCGATCCTTCAGGACTCCGCAGAGTCTCCTCCAGTTCGAGGTCGTCACACTCGCCTCTGTGGCATTCGCCAGCATTCTCACGACCGCCTCGCTGTGCTGGTTCGTGCTGGAATCGCAGAGCCTGGCGGCCACCTGGCCCGCGTTGGTGGCGGGTGTGGCCCTACTCGGGGTGACGCTCGTGTACGTCGGCAGGAACATCGCCTCGGGATTGAGGAGGGACAGGTGAGCAGTGCGGAGACGGAGACGGCGAACGCCTCGACAGCAGTGAGCGACCACGGGCCGGGAATCGACGAGGTGCTCGCGATGAAGGTAGAGGTCGCGGAACTCCGGGAGTGGTTGACGAACCTCAGGCACGAGTACGTGCTGGCCGGCGCTTCCGTGCGGGACGGCGCGGACGCCGATGTGGAGTTGATACGCCAACTACGGCAGGAGGCGGAGAGTCTCGTCAAGTTGGTCCGCAGCGCAACCCTGTTCGGCCGGTACGCCGACGACGCGGACCACCATCGCCGCCAAGCGAATCGATGGCGACGGTTCGCCGTCGCGATCCTCGTCATGGCGGTGGGCCTGGCGGTCTATTTCGTCGTCGCGTTGCCTGACCTGGCGTGGTATCAGGTCGCGGTGCCGATGCTTCCACTGGCGCTCCTGTTCACCTATGCGTCAATCGAGTCACATAACCATCGACGCGCCGAACTCGATCGCAAGCGTATCTATCTTCGGATGGCCGCCATCGAGTCGTACACGACGACCGACATCAGCGATCAGGCTCGGGACGACCTGGGTGGGCTGCTGTACAAGTTCATTGAGAAGCACTTCATCGAGCCCCAGCTCGACCCCAATGAACTTTCGTCGGTCTCGGCAGGCTGGCCCACCTGGCGCGCCCGTGTCGAGCGGCGGGGCGGAGGCCGGCAGTCGCAGTAGGAAGCGGAATCGGGTGGGGCCGCTCAGTTGCCTCCCGCACTCGGGCGGCCCCGGTCCGGGCATTTCACCCGCGGGTATGCTCGGCCAGCATCCGCCGCCGGGTATGCCACTATGCACCGATGGCATATCCCTCTGTCCCACCGCCGGGCATGGCCCTGGCCGCCTACCCGTACCCGGTCCCGCTGCCGCCGGGCTGGGGCGCGCTGATCGTCTCGGCGAACCGGGGGCCCTACCTCGTGCCCGCGCCGAGCACCTGCAAGTTGAAGATCGACGGGCGTGAGGTCTCCGGGATGGCGGAGGGCACCTTCCACATTGCGGTGCCGGCCGGGGAGCACGAGGTCAAGTACACCGACCTGTTCGGCATTCCGGTGATGAGCACGAGGGTGGTCGTACAGCCGGGTGCCGGGCATCAGCTCTCGTTCCGGTTCGGCGGGTGGCGCAACCGGGTGCACGACGGGCTGGGCACCGACGTGACGAAGTTCGGCATGTGGTCGAACTACAGCATCGCCCTGATCAGCTTCGGCGTGGTCGGCCTGATCTGCTGCGGCGGGCTGGTGCTGGTCCCGATGCTGACCGGTGGGGGCGGGAGCTGACCCACCCGTACGGCCCGGAGTGGCGGGTGGGCGCTCAGAAGTAGTCGAGCAGCTCCGCCCGGGGGCCGGCGCCGAGCAGGTCGAGCGCGCCCGGGTCGGTGCCGGCGGGGCAGTGCAGCAGGCCGGCCTCGGCGACCGCGTACCCGTCGGCGGCACCGGTGTAGAGCAGCGCGAAGCCGCGTACCGAGAGCTGGGTCGGGGGCTCATCGGGGATCCGGTGCAGTTCCGCGGCGCCGCCGTCGACCTCCAGCCGCCAACTGCCGGAGTTCCACGGAGCGATCTCGTCGGTCAGTGCGAAGTCGACCAGACCGCGCACGTGTGCCGGCCAGCCCCGGCTGCGTACCGCCCGGACCACGTCGACCGGCCGGTGCATCCAGATCCGCTGCTCGTGCTGCCGGACCTGCTCCAGCGGCAGGTGTGTGGCGACCGCGTCGGTGCCCAGCGACCACAGCCGGACGGTCGGGGTGACGCTCTGCCAGCTTGCGAGTACGCCGACCAGTTCCCGGGCTGCCTCGGGCGTGCTGGCCAGCACCTCCTCGACGGTCAGTACGGCGTGCTGGTCGTAGCCGCGCCCGCGCTGCCAACTCGCGTACCCGACCAGCCGGCCGTCCCGCTCGACCAGGGTGAGCCCGTCCACCCCGTCCGGCAGCGCCGTCGGAGGCTGGTCCCGGTCGAAGACCCCGCCGCGGCGGGTGAGCAGGCCGCAGCGATGCCGGGCGATCCGCTCGTACAGGTCGGCGGTTGCGCCGAGATCGGCGGGACCGCCGGGCCGGACCGTCAACCCGGGTGCCGGCCGGTGCCGGGGCAGCGCCACGGTGGGCAGGTCGACGGCGCGCAGGGCGCCGGTCACCTCCCAGCCGGCCCGCCGGTACGGCCCGGTCACCGTCGGATAGAGCGCGCTGATCGCGGCACCCCGCTCGCGGGCACCCCGGAGCAGCTCGCGGAGCAGCGCCAGGGCCACTCCCCGGCCGCGCGCCTCGGGCAGCACCGCGACTCCGCCGACGTCCGACGCGGAGACCCGGCGCCCGGCCCACCACTGCTCGTGGTGCAGGTCGACCGCCTTGCCGACCAGCCGGCCGTCCGGGTCGAACGCGCCGTAGCCGGTGATGCCCGGTCGGGGATCGGTCGACGGTGGTGCGGTGGACGGGGCGGAGCCGAAGGCCAGCCGAGCCAACTCGCCGGCCGCGGCCAGGTCGTCGGCTTCGAGCTGCCGGATGAGGGTGGGCACCGACCGAGCCTAGCCAGCCCGCCTCGACCGTCGCGAGCGAGTTCGCCGCCGGGTGCCGGCCACGGCCGGGTCGGCGGGAAGCTCCGGTGGCGGCGCCGGGCGAGCTGAAACCTTTAAACCGACCGGGTTCGATGTTGTGTACCGGAAAGCGGTTGCCCTAGCATTCAGGTGCGCAGGAAGCCGTACCCCCGTTGTCGGGTTGCCGTTGAATTGTTCCACTTCGGTCGCCCTCCCGCGGTTCGGGTCCGGCCGGCCCCAGGGCAGGGTCGGTACGGCATGGCCATCCCCGGTCGGGCTGGCGAAACCCGGTACCGCGCCCCGCCCCCAACGGAGTTGATCATGCGCATCTCAGCACGTCGCCATACCCTGCTCGCCGCCACCGCAGCCGCCGCGCTCGCCGCGACCGGCACCTTCGCGGTGGTCGCCTCGGCCGCCGCCGCCGGTTGCCGGGTCGACTACCAGGTGACGAACCAATGGCAGGGCGGCTTCGGCGCCAGCGTCAGCCTCACCAACCTCGGCGACCCGGTCACCGGCTGGAGCCTGACCTGGTCGTACGGCGCCGGCCAGCAGATCACCCAGGCCTGGAACGCCACGGTCAGCCAGAGCGGCAGCCAGGTGACGGCCGGCAACGTCAGCTACAACGGCGCACTCGCCACCGGCGCCAGCGCCGCGTTCGGCTTCAACGGCTCGTGGAACGGCAGCAATCCGGTGCCGGCGAGCTTCGCGATGAACGGCACCACCTGCACCGGTGCGGTGGCACCGAGCGCGACCACGCCGGGCGGCCCGCCCACCGGCACCCCTCCGGCGACCACCCCGCCACCCACCCCACCGGTGACCACCCCGCCGCCGACCGACCCGCCGGGCGGAGCGAAGCAGGTCGAGAACCTCGACCGGGGCCTGGTCAGCGTCCGCTCCGGCAGCGCCAACCTGGTTTCCTGGCGGCTGCTCGGCACCGAGACCTCCGGGGTGTCGTTCAACCTCTACCGGGGTTCGACCCGGGTCAACTCCACCCCGATCACCGGCGCCACCAACTATCTCGACTCGGGTGCCGCCGCCGGTTCGGCGTACACGGTGCGGGCGGTGGTGAACGGGACCGAGCAGGCGGAGTCGGCGCCGGCTCTCCAGTTCGGCAGCGGCTATCTCGACGTACGGCTCCAGGTGCCGCCCGGTGGCACGACACCCTCCGGCGAGGCGTACACCTACGCGGCGAACGACGCCTCCGTCGGTGACCTGGACGGCGACGGCCGGTACGAGATCGTGCTCAAGTGGGATCCGAGCAACGCCAAGGACAACTCGCAGTCCGGCTACACCGGCAACGTCTACGTCGACGCGTACACCCTGACCGGGACCAGGCTGTGGCGGATCGACCTGGGGCGCAACATCCGGGCCGGCGCGCACTACACCCAGTTCCAGGTCTACGACTACGACGGCGACGGCCGGGCGGAGGTGGCGATGAAGACCGCCGACGGCACCCGTTCCGGCACCGGCCAGGTGATCGGCTCGTCCTCGGCGGACCACCGCAACTCCAGCGGCTACGTGCTGGCCGGGCCGGAGTTCCTGACCATGTTCGACGGGCAGACCGGCGCGGTGCGCTCGACGGTCAACTACGAGCCGGCCCGGGGCAGCGTCTCGTCCTGGGGCGACGACTACGGCAACCGGGTGGACCGATTCCTCGCCGGCACGGCGTACCTGGACGGGCAGCGACCCTCACTGATCATGGCGCGCGGCTACTACACCCGCAGCGTCGTCGTCGCCTGGGACTTCCGCAACGGCTCGCTGACCCGGCGCTGGACCTTCGACTCCAACTCGGCCGGCTCGCAGTACGCCGGTCAGGGCAACCACTCGCTGACCGTCGGCGACGTGGACGCCGACGGCCGGGACGAGATTCTGTACGGGGCGATGGCGATCAACGACAACGGCTCCCCGCTCTGGAACACCGGGCACGGGCACGGCGACGCGGGGCACCTCGGCGACCTCGACCCGAGCCGCTCCGGGTTGGAGTACTTCAAGGTCAGCGAGAACTCGTCCAGTCCGTCGTCCTGGTTCGCCAACGCGCGTACCGGGCAGATCTACTGGTCCACCTCGCCGGCCGGGGACAACGGCCGGGGCGTGGCCGGGGATGTCCACGCCGGCAGCGCCGGGGCGGAGTCCTGGTCGTCGGCGGCGGACGGGCTGCGCAGCCCGAGCGGGTCGAACGTCGGCCGCAAGCCGTCATCGGCGAACTTCCTGATCTGGTGGGACGGCGACCCGGTCCGGGAGCTGCTGGACCAGACCCGGATCGACAAGTACGGCACCGGCTCCGACACCCGGCTGCTCACCGGCAGCGGGGTGGCGTCGAACAACGGCACCAAGGCCACCCCGGCGCTATCGGCGGACATCCTCGGCGACTGGCGCGAGGAGGTGATCTGGCGGACCAGCGACAACGGCGCGCTGCGGATCTACAGCACGCCGACCCAGACCAGCACCCGGATTCACACCCTGATGCACGACCCGATGTACCGGGTGGCGATCGCCTGGCAGAACACCGCCTACAACCAGCCGCCGCATCCGAGCTTCTTCATCGGGAACGGCATGTCCACCCCGCCGGCACCGTCCATCTATCTTCGGTAGCCCGGATCGGGATCCGGAGACGACAGGATCCGGGAAACGCGAAGCCGCACCGGCCCGCGGGGTCGCTCATCTCCCCGCGTGCCGGTGCGGCACACACCGCGACATCACGCGACCCGTCCCGATCGCGCTTGTCGAACCACCACCGGCAAGAACATTAGGCCGCTTCCGGTGCGCGCCGATGACGGCACGGTGAAGAGTGTGTTTCGCGACCTCCGGACGACGTGACGCCGGTCACGGCCACCGCCGCGACCGGCGTCGCCATGGAGATCGCGACCGGCGTCGCCGGGGAGGTCGCCGGGCCGGTCAGCCCTGCCGGCGGAGCCCGCCGGCAACCTTCTCCGCAACTAGTTCGTACGAGCGCACCCGGTCGGCGATGTCGTAGACCAAGGTGGTGATCATCAACTCGTCGGCCTGGGTCCGGGCCAGCAGGTCGGTGAGCTGCCGGCGTACCGTCTCCGGTGAACCGAGCGCCTGCCCCTCCCGCCGTTCCAGCACGAACTGCCGTTCCAGCTCGGTGTACGGGTACGCCGCCGCCTCCTCCGGGGTGGCCAGCGGGGCCGGCCGGCCGGTACGCAGCCGCAGGAAGGACAGCGAGGCCGGGCCGGAGAGCCACTCCGCCCGCTCGTCGTCCTCGGCGCAGACCGCGTTGACCGCCACCATCGCGTACGGCCGGTCCAGCCAGCGCGACGGTCGGAAGCTCTGCCGGTAGAGAGCCAGCGCCGGCAGGGTGTTCGCCGCGCTGAAGTGGTGCGCGAAGGAGAACGGCAGGCCGAGCAGTCCGGCGAGTCGGGCGCTGAACCCGCTGGAGCCGAGCAACCAGATCTCCGGCCGGTCACCCTGGCCAGGGGTGGCGGTGATCGGGCCCGGCCGCTCCCCGGTGAAGTAGTTGACCAGGTCGTCCAGCTCCTCCGGGAAGTTCTCGGCCGACAGCCCCGCCATGGTCCGGCGCAGCGCCAGCGCGGTCGGCTGGTCGGTGCCGGGCGCCCGGCCGATGCCGAGGTCGATCCGGCCCGGGTGCAGCGCCTCCAGCGTGCCGAACTGCTCGGCCACCACCAGCGGCGCGTGGTTGGGCAGCATCACCCCGCCGGACCCGACCCGGATGGTCGAGGTGGCCGCCGCCACGTGCGCGATCAACACCGCCGGGGCGGAGCTGGCGATCGCCGGCATGTTGTGGTGTTCGGCTACCCAGAACCGGTGATAGCCGAGTTCCTCGGTGCGCCGGGCGAGGTCAGTGGTGTGCCGCAGGGCCGCGCCGGCGGTGGTGCCGGCGGCGACCGGTGCGAGGTCAAGGACAGACAACGGTACGTCGATCACACGTAGCGGCAACCGGCGACGGACCGGATTTCTTCCGGGCGGCGCCTCCACCGGCGGATTTCCCGCGTCCCGCCGGACGGCTTTGCCCGGCCCCGCTCCCGGGTCCGGCCGCCCGTGGTAGTCCTCTGGCAGGAGGCGGGAGTCGTCGACAGCAGTGTTCCGGAGCGGGGAAACAGGCAGCGGATGGTACTCGGTGGCGGGGCGGAACTGCTGCGCAGAGAGGAAAGCTCGCCACGGGCGACCTTCCTGGAACTCTTCCTGGACCTGGTCTACGTCTTCGCCCTGACCCGGGTCTCGCAGCGGCTGGTGCACGACCTCACCCAACTCGACCAGGAGGTCTTCCTCGAGGCGCTGCGCGCGCTGGTACTGCTGCTGACCCTCTGGCTGCTCTGGTCGATGACCACCCTGATGACCAGCCGCTTCGACCCGGAACGGCCGCTGGTCCAGGCCGTCGTGGTGGTCACCATGTTCGGCTCGATGGTGATGGCGGTCGCCGTACCCCAGGCGTTCGGCCAGCACGGGCTGATGTTCGCGCTCGCCTACGTGGTGCTCCAGTTCGTCCGGCCGTTCGTGCTGGGGCTGACCCTGCGCGGCGACCCCCGGCAGCGGATCTCCGTCCGGCTGGTCTTCTGGGTACTCTGCACCGCCCCGCTCTGGATCGTCGGCGCGCTCGTCACCGGCGACCTCCGGCTACTGCTCTGGGGCCTGGCCCTGGTCGCCGACTACCTGGGGCACCTGCTGCGCTGGCCCACCCCGGGGCTGGGCTCGTCGACGAGCGCGGAGTGGGCCTTCGCGGGCGAGCACATCGCCGAGCGCTACCAGCAGTTCTTCCTGATCGCGCTCGGCGAGTCGATCCTGGTCACCGGATTCGCGTTCAGCGGCGGCGACTTCACCGCCGCCCAGTCGGCCGCGTTCCTGATCGCCTTCACCACCACCGTGCTGCTCTGGCGGGTCTACTTCTTCCAGGCCGGGTTCCTGCTGGCCGAGGCGTTCCACACCGCCCGGGACCCGAGCAGGTTCGCCTGGTCGGCCACCTACACCC
The DNA here is from genome assembly GCF_033446045.1 of Plantactinospora sp. KLBMP9567. Taxonomy (NCBI): domain Bacteria; kingdom Bacillati; phylum Actinomycetota; class Actinomycetes; order Micromonosporales; family Micromonosporaceae; genus Plantactinospora; species Plantactinospora sp. KLBMP9567. The sequence continues at coordinate 494,428 of NZ_JAWQRR010000006.1, forward strand.
ACCTGATGATCGTGGCCGGCGTGGTCACCACTGCGGTCGGGTACGAACTCGTGGTGGCCCGGCCGCTCGGGCACACCGACGGCGCCTGGGTCGGGGTCATCATCGGCGGCCCGTTGCTCTTCCTGGCCGGCCGGGCCCGGTTCGGGTACGAGGTCTTCGGCACGCTGCTCCGGTCCCGACTGATCGGCATCGTCGCGCTGGTGGCGGTGACGCCGGGCATGCTCTTCGTGCCACCGCTGGCCGTGGCAGGCACCGCGAGCACGATCCTGCTGGCCATCGCCCTGCACGACCTGGTCCGGGTCCGGGGCCGCCGGCCGAAACCCCCCGCCTCGCCACTCTGACCCGGCCGAGCACCGCCCGCCGGGTCCGGGCCGGGCTCGCCCCCGCCGGGTCGCCTCGTCCGGGTCGCCGTACCCGAACCGGTGGTCGACCGGGTGGGCGGTCCCGGGGTCAGCGTGCCGCAGGGCGGGCCCGGACGTGCAGGCGTTCGCCCTGCGGTCCGAAGAGGGAGAGCACCTCGGTGACCCCGGGGCCGGGGTTGGAGATGTGGTGCGGGACCCGGGTGTCGAACTCGGCGACCTCGCCCGGGGTCAGGATCAGGTCGTGCTCGCCAAGCAGCAGGCGTAGCCGCCCGGAGAGCACGTAGAGCCACTCGTAGCCCTCGTGGGTCTGCTGCTCCGGCTCGCCGCCCGGGGTGTTCGGCGGGAGGATCTGCTTGAACGCCTGCAAACCGCCCGGCCGGCGGGTGAGCGGGAGGAACGTGACGCCGTGCCGGACGATGGGCCGGGGATGTACCCGGGGGTCTGCGGTGGCGGGCGCGTCGACCAGCTCGTCGAGGGAGACCTGGAAGGCCCGGGCGAGCGGCAGCAGCAGCTCCAGGGTCGGCTTGCGGCCGCCGGACTCCAGCCGGGAGAGGGTACTCACCGAGATGCCGGTGAACTCGGCGAGCTGGGTGAGCGTGCTGCCCCGCTGCCTGCGCAGCTCCCGCAGCCGGGGGCCGACCGAGGTCAGCGCGAATTCGTCCTTTGCCATAGCGGCAAGGATAGTTGCTGACCGTCCCGAGGTGACGCACCGTGGACGCGTACCGTCCGAGGAAGGGGAGCGCAGCGTGGAGAAGACATACGACGTGGTGGTGGTCGGTGGCGGCGCGGCCGGGCTGGCCGGAGCACTGGCGCTGGCCCGGGCCCGGCGGTCGGTGCTGGTGGTGGACGCCGGACAGCCGCGCAACGCACCGGCCGACCGGGTGCACAACTACCTGGGCCGGGAGAGCACACCACCGGCGGAACTGGTGGCGGACGGGCGTGCCGAGGTGGCCCGATACGGCGGCGAGATCCGCACCGGTCGGGTCGAGACGGCCACCCGGGACGGCGACGGGTTCCGGCTGACCCTGGACGGCGGCGCCGAACTGCGGGCCCGGCGGCTGCTGGTGACGACCGGCCTGGTCGACGAACTGCCCGAACTGCCCGGGCTGGCGCAGCGGTGGGGCCGCGACGTGCTGCACTGCCCGTACTGCCACGGCTGGGAGGTGCGTGACCGGCGTATCGGCGTACTGGTGACCGGGCCGACCGCGATGGCGACGCACCAGGTGAACCTGTGGCGGCAGTGGAGCCCGCAGGTGATGTTGCTGACGCACGAGGCCCCGGCGCTGGAGCCCGCCGACGCCGAACAGCTCGCCGCGCGCGCGATCCCCGTGGTCCCCGGTCCGGTCGCCGGGTTGGAGATCACTGACGACCAGCTCACCGGAGTACGCCTGGCCTCGGGCGAGGTCGTCGCGCTCGACGCGCTCGTGGTCGCGCCCCGGTTCACCGCGCGGTCCGGCCTGCTGGAATCGCTCGGGGTCAAGCCGGTCGACGTGGAGCTGGGCGGGCACGTCGTCGGCAGCCAGATCCCGGCCGACCCGACCGGGCTGGCGGTTGCCGGGGTCTGGGTGGCGGGCAACGTGGCGGACGTACGCGCCCAGGTGATCTCGTCCGCCGCGTCCGGCCTGATGGCCGGTGCGCAGATCAACATCGATCTGGTCGCCGAGGAGACCCGCGACGCCGTCGAGTCGTACCGGCACCAGGTGCGGACGATGTTCGAGCAGGAGGGCTGGGAGGAGCGGTACCGGGCCCGCCCGGCGATCTGGAGCGGCCGCCCCAACCCGCAACTCGTGGCCGAGGCGGCCGGGCTGGCGCCGGGCCGGGCGCTCGACGTCGGCAGCGGCGAGGGCGCCGACGCCATCTGGCTCGCCGAGCGGGGCTGGCAGGTGACCGGGGTGGACATCTCGACCACGGCACTCGGCCGGGCCGCCGCGCACGCCGAGGCGGCCGGTGCCGAGATCGCCGGCCGGATCGAGTGGCGGCACGCGGACCTGCGCGAGCAGCCGCCGGCCGAGGGCCGGTACGACCTGGTCTCCGCGCAGTTCATGCACCTGCCCGGCGAGACCCGACGGGAGGTCTTCGACCGGCTCGCCGCCGCGGTGGCTCCCGGCGGCACCCTGCTGATCGTCGGGCACCACCCGTCCGACCTGCGTACCTCGGCACACCGGATGCACTTCCCGGACATGATGTACACCGCCGAGGAGGTCGCGTCCGGGCTGGACCCGACCGCCTGGACGGTGCTGGCCGCCGAGACCCGGTCCCGGCCGGCGGTGGACCCGGAGGGTCGCGAGATCACCATCTCCGACGCGGTACTGGTCGCCCGCCGTCGGTAGCCGACCCGGGGCGGGCCCGGTGGCTCGGCGCGGGCGCCACCGGAGTCGGCCTCCTCCAGCCCGGCGAGTACCCGCACGGTGCCGTGTGCCGCAGCCGGCGACGCATGCGCCGGGGGCACCAGGCGCGCTCACGGCGACGATTGCCATCATCGCAATCAGAATGCTGGCTTATCAACGCTGTCCCGCAGCGTGTTTGTGTCCCTGGTCGCACCCATTGAAGCAATCAGCGGCCTCATAACTACTTCATGCCTTCAACTTCCCGGCGACCGGCCGGAAGGGCGTCGGTTTCCGTGTCCGGACCTGTGGTGGGCGAGGTTGTGAGACGTGGTCCGGTCGCCGCAGGCGAGGATCAGAGCGGCCAGTCACCGGGGCGGGCCCGCAGGCGGGCGATGTACCTGCTGGACCGGGTCGGGCTGGCCGACCGGGCCGCGCACCTGCCCTCGGCGCTGTCCGGTGGGCAGCGCCAGCGGGTCGCCATCGCCCGCGCGTTGAGCAACGAGCCGCTGGTCGTGTTGGCCGACGAACCCACCGGCAACCTGGACAGCGCCGCCACCCTGGAGGTACTGCGGCTGTTCGAGGCGTTGCACGCCGCGGGACAGACCCTCGTGGTGGTCACCCACGACGCCCGCATCAGCGCGGTCGCCGACCGGGTGATCTCGATGCGCGACGGGGCGTTCGCCGACGACAACCGATTCGCCAGCACCGCTACCGGCACCGTCTACGACGGGCGGCGCTGACATGTCCGGCCGCCTCCTGCTCGTGTGCCGGCTGCTGATCCGGGGCCTGCGCCGCCGCCGGACCGAAACCGTCCTGCTCCTGGTCGCCATCACCGCCGCCACCGCCACGCTGACCCTCGGCCTCACCCTGAACGAAATCGCCGACCGGCCGTACCAGCAGACCCGGACCGCCACCGCCGGCCCGGACGTGATCGTGACCCCCCGGGCCACCGGTCAGGCCGCGTTGGACGAGCTCGCATCGCTGACCACCGCGGCCGGCGTCACCGACCACAGCGGCCCGTTCCCGATCGCCTACCTGACGATGACGGCCGGCGGCAAGTCCGCGCACGCCGTCGTCGAGGGCCGGGACACCGCGCCCGTGTCGATCGACCGGCCCGCTGTGACCGACGGCACCTGGGTGGGCCCCGGCGGCGTGGTCGTCGAGCGTGCCTTCGCCGACGCCCTCGGCATCCGCGTCGGCGACACGGTCAGCGTCGACGGCCACCCGCTGCGCGTGACCGGGACCGCGGTCACCGCCGCGAGAGCGACGTATCCGTACGCCGGGTGGCACTACTCGGGCAGTGTCCTGGTCGAGCGCGGCGGCCTGGTCTGGGTCGAGCGCAGCGACATAGCCAGGCTCGCGGGCGGCCAGCCGCTGTCGTACACCCTCAACCTCAAACTCGCCGACCCGGCGGCCAGCACCACGTACCCGGTCGGAGACCAACTCACCACCTGGCAGGCGATCGGCCACCTCAACGGTCGGCTGTACAGCGACGCGCGGATAGCGCTGCTCGTCGGCAGTTGGCTGCTCAGCGGCCTTGCGCTGGCCGGCGTCGCCGGGATCGTCGCGGGCCGGATCATCGGCCAGCGCCGCCGGGTCGGGCTGCTGAAGGCCGTCGGGGCCGGACCGGCCGTGATCGCCGCCGTCCACCTCGCCGAGTATCTCGTGATCGGGCTTGTCGCCGCCGCCACCAGCACCGTCCATGCACTGGCCGACGCCGCAACGCCACCGCGGCGCCGATGGTGGCGTATCCGGCTGTCGCGGCAACTGCCCACCGCCCTGCTGATCGGGGTGCGGATCAACGCGCGCCGACCGCGCCGGGCCCGGCTGGTCACCGTGAACACCCTGATCACCACGACCGCACTCGTCGCCATTCTCATCGTCAACACCCGTGTGTCGCACTTCGACCTCGGCTACACGGAACTCGCCAATCCCCGGTGGGAACGGGGCGAGCAGGCCACGCTCCTGCTCACCGTCGTGCTGTGCACTCTTGCGCTCATCAACGCCGTCGTGAGCACCTGGACCGCTGTCCTCGACGCCCGGCAGCCGCTGGCCGTCGCGCGGACGCTCGGTGCCACGCCCGCGCAGGCCGGCGTGGGCCTGGCGGTAGCGCAACTGCTTCCCGCCATACCCGGCGTCGCCGTGGGGATCCCGGCCGGCATCGGGCTTGTGACCTTCGTCAGCCTCGGCGAGGTCCGGTACCCACCCGGTTCCTGGCTGCTCGCCACCGCACTCGGAGTCCTGCTCGCCATCGCCGCGCTCACCGCCATCCCCGCGATGGTTGCCACCCGGCGCCCGGTCGTGGACACACTCCGGTCCGCACCGACCTGACAACCGTGCACGCCTGTAGTGCCATCTGCCGAGCCCGCGTACTGGCTCCGGCGCAGAGACCGGCACGGCTTGACGTACAAAGCTCTTGGACTCGGGGGTCAGCCGGGTCTCCCGCCAGTCGGCTGCCTGACGCCGTCGCCGGCCGATCGTTCCGGTTGATAACGATGCGTAACGAGCGACCATCCAGCGACTCGTGGCTCGGCCTCCGCTTCCGATGAGCGGTCACCGTTTGAGGGCGTGGTGCGCTCGTATGGTGTTATCGCTTCGTGGGGTGGAACGAGGCGGCGGATGGGATTCTCGGCGGCTGCGACGAGTCAGCGGAAGCACGTGACGAGCTTGCCGTACTTGAAGGACGGATCGGAGGAGCACTCCCGGAGTCCGTCCGCGAGTGGTACCTGCTCGGCGGTGATCGACGTCTGGCCCCGATCAGCTCGAACCTGGTCACCCAGACGCGGGACTTCACGAGCCCGACGGTCAGTCGCTTCCTCGACAACGGATATCTCCTACTGCAGACCGACAGCCAGCACTGCTGCCGATGGGTCGTGGCGGTCTCGGCAGCTCACGGCGACCCACCGGTGTATCTGATCGACCCAGACGACGACACCTGCGCAACGCGAAGCCGCTACGCCGATACGTTCTCCGGCTACGCCTTCACGGCGTCCTGGGACGCGACGCTCTGGAAGGGGGAGCTGTCGGCCGACTTCGACCATCCCCTTCCGCCCGATGCCCTCGACACGCTCAGGCTCCGGCTCACCGCACTCCCGACCACCCACGGATGGGCCACGAACCAGGGTTGCGACGCGGTGTACCGATTCAGCGGCCCCGCCGCAAAGATCGCCGTCGCCGTCACAGGGAGTACGGCTTTGTGGAGCGCGATCGCGGCACCGTCCAGCGCTCGACGAGACGCCTTAGCCAGGCTGATCGGCGCCACCCCGGGCGACTGACCTTGAGCTTCGAGTACCTTCGGCCCGGCCAGGCCGGCATTAAACGCATAGATCAAGAGCGTTGATCTGCCGCAGAGCACGCGTGGCGGCGGGCTGCGCGCGGGTCACAGAGCGTGGCGACGTACGTTCGGCGCGGCTCCCGATCATGCCGAAAGTCGTGCGCTCGATCATGGCCGTGACTTCGTGCGGTAGTCAGTCGGTGGGAGTGCTGTGCGGGGTTCTGATCCCGTCCAGTGCCATCGTGAGCACGCGCTCACGTTGGGCCTCCAGCACGAAGTTCGTTCCACTGATGCCGTTGACCAGGAAGAGAACGTCGTCGAAGGTCACGTCGGTGCGGGCGAGGCCGGCTGCCTGGGCGCGTTCGAGCAGAGGTCGGCCTGCGGTGTGGATGATGTCGCGGCAGGTGACGAACATGGCCTCGTTATGGGCGATCGCGTCGTAGACAGCCTTCTTCGTGGTGGCGTAACTGACGAATTGGGTCAGCCAGGTCACCAGGGCGTCCCACGGGTCGCGGTCGCCGAGCTCGGCGGCCATCTTCGCCAATGCCTCGACCTCGTCGAGGTAGACCGCCTCGAACAGGTGCCCTCGGGTGGGGAAGTTGCGATAGAGCGTGGCGATGTTGACTCCGGCTTGCCGGGCGATGCCCTCCAGTGAGGCGTTGGCGCCGTCGTCGGCGAACGCCTGCCGGGCGGCATCGAGCAAGGCGTCGAAGTTGCGCCGGGCGTCGGCGCGCTGCGGACGGCGCACCTGGTAGCGCGACTCGGCCGTGCTCGTGGCCATGCTTCCGTGTCGTCCCTTCGTCTGCATCACGGGTTCGTTCGCGTCCATCGTCTCCCTCTCGTGGACACCGACCTTGACAAACGCAGGCCCCTCTTCACTAAAGTCAAGGGGATCCTGCGGTAATGCGCAGGGCTGCCTTCACTTTATCCTGCCAGGTGTCAGACGACTGCAGCTGGCCATCGCGCAAAGGACTCCGGACATGGCCACCATCGGCTTCATCGGCAGCGGGAAGATCGGCGGCACGCTCGCGCGCCTCGCGGTCAACGCGGGCCACGACGTCGTACTGAGCAACAGCCGCAGCCCGCAAAGTCTCCAAGATCTGGTCGCGGGGTTGGGACCGCGCGCCCGCGCCGCGACCACGGACCAGGCTGCGGCTGACGGCGACATCATCCTGGTGGCCATCCCGATCCGGGCCTACCGGCAGGTACCCGCCCAGCCGCTCCGCGGCAAGATCGTCATCGACACGCTCAACTACGACCCCGCCCGCCAGGGCAGTGTTCCCGAGATCGAGGCCGGCAACACCCCGCCCCACGAGCTGCTGCAGACCCACCTACCGGAGTCGCACGTCGTCAAAGCGTTCAGCACCGTGTTCTTCAGGCACCTGGCCACCCTCGGCCGCCCCGCAGGCGCCCCCGACCGCAGCTGTCTGCCGATCGCCGGCAACGATACCGCCGCCAAGCGGAGCGCCGCCGCCCTGATCGACTCGCTCGGCTACGACACGTACGACGTGGGGTTGCTCGCCGAGAGCCGCCGATTCGCGCCGGGCACGCCCGCCCAACTGGCCCATCTCGACCCGGTCGGCATGTTCACCGCCCCGGGACGCCCGGTCACCGCGGCCGACCTGGTCAAGCTTCTCGGGGAGGTCCGATGAAGGCCGCAGTCGTCCGCCATGGCCCGCGATCAGGCACCACCACCCCGGCGCGGCCATCTCGGCTTCGCGGCGTGAACAACGCGTGTCGCGTTGGGTGGTCGGTCGTCGCCGCATCTGATCTTCGCGTCCGACCGCTTCGCTGTCACAGGAAAGCGCGCAACGCCGCCTCGCCGAGCTGCGGCTTCAAGCATCGTTCAAGCATCGTTCAAGCCCCACTGCCGTACCGTGTGGGCGATACGGCGGTTCTCACCGCCACGACGTAACCGCCGGTCCGTTGGCTTGTGAGGTAGTACCTTGTCCATCCCGTCGTTGATCCGTAGCCGTGCTTCGGCCTGGCTGGCTGCTGGGCTGGTGGTCGGGGTAGTCCAACCGGGCCTGGTGGGCACTGCGGCGCAGGCGCAGCAGGAGCCGCCGGACGAGAAGCGCCCGGCGGTGGGGTGCTAGTCATGCAGCCGGTTGTCTCCGTCGTCATCCCGACTTACAACCGGGCCGACCTGTTGCGGCTGACGCTCGAGAGCCTGGTGGCGCAGACCGCGCCGCGGGATGACTTCGAGGTCATCGTGTCCGATGACGGTTCCGACGATGGCACGGCCGAGTTGGTACGGTCATTCCGGACTCGGCTGCGTCTCAAGTACACCTTCCAGGAGGATCTGGGCTTCCGGGCCGCAGCTGCACGCAATGCCGGTGCGGCCCATGCCGACGCGCCGGTGCTCGCGTTCCTGGACACCGGTGTGCTGGCCGGCCCGGAGCTGGTGCACAGCTACCGCCGCAGCACCGCACCCGGGCGATGCGTTCTTGGCTACACCCACGGTTCTGCTTCGGAGGCGTCGACGCCCGGGCTCGCGCAGGCGGTCCGCACTATGTCCGCGCAAGACGTGCGCGATCGGTACAGCGCGGAGGCGTCGTTCCAGGATGCCCGGGAGACACTGCCGGCCGAAGCTGACGCCGACCTCGGCCGATATGCGCTGCCGTGGACGCGGCTCTGGTCGCTGAACTTCGCCGTGTTCGCGGCGGACTTCTGGTCGGTGGGCGGGTTCGACGAGGAGTTCTGCGGCTGGGGGATGGAAGACCTGGAGCTCGGCTATCGGCTGCATCATCGGGGCACGTCGCTGCGGATGAGCAGGCTAGCGTGGGCGATCGAGACACCGCACGAGCGGAGCAGCGCAGCCAACCGGGCCAGCAACGAGCGCAACATCCGCAGGTTCCTGACCAAGCACCGGGATCCGGTGCTTGAGCTCTACTGGGCTTGGGCGCTCGACGACTACACCTGGTCGCTCGATGACGAGTGGCTCGCCGTGCACGAATGGGCGGATGCGAGCCGAGACCTGTCGGTCGACGAGGAGGTCGACTCCGCACTGCGGGACCTTCCGGCCGGGCATGTCGCTGCGATCCTCGGGTGTGGCCGATGGCGGCCGGATCCGGCGCACCCGCATCATGCGTTCGACTTCGACGACTTCTACGTCGACCACCACGCAAAAAATAGCGGGCGTCCATCTGGGTATCCCGTTCGGCGAGCGCTCGGAATCAGGACACCGCTGCCCGGCGTGTCAGTCGACCGGGTTGTCATCACTTCGCGCCTTCGTGGCCTCTGGAAGGCGCACGGAAAGCGGATTCTTGGCGAAGCAAACCGGATCGGGCGCTCCGTGTGGCATCCCCCTGATTGGGAGACGCCCCGGGTGTAGGGGTGGGTTGGGAGGGCACCCTCCACTTCTACAACACCACGCCGCGCCGCTACACCGCGGACGGCAACGCCGGTACGACCGGCGCCACCCAGACGGGCGCAGGCCCTCGCCCTCGACGCCGGGCTGGCGCCGGACGGCGAACGCGGCGCCGTCCTGGACGCGCTGGTCGAACTCGTCCACGCCTACCACCCCACCGGCGACGGCCCGCACTTCAGTGGCGGCACCATCGGTATGGCGCCCAGCGTGCGGGCGCCGGCGGCGGCGGGACGCGACGACGTGCTGTGGGACCTGCTGCAGGAGGACGAGCAACCCAGCTACGGCTTCTTCACGGAGTCCACCACCGCCAACCCGGGCGGCATGACGCCGATGGGGGAGTTGACCACACCAACGACCTGGCGCGGATTCCCAAGCCGGGTGCCCACGCCTCCGCCAGAATTGCCGCCACCGGACGCCTGGAAAGGACCGGTGGGGGGGGTACCGGCCGGCACGCCGTCCGCCGTCGATGAGTCCGGTCCACGCCGTCCCTGACCGCGACCGTTTGGTAGCGCAAGTAACATTGGTTTGGTAACGCCTTGAAGACATCGCCTTTACGCAATACGGTGCTATCACTGCTACCGCGATGTGAAGGAGCATCACCCGATGCCCGTGCAGGTGCGTTCCTACTTCATCGAGCATGCCGTCGGCGCGGATGCCTTGCCCAGCCGGATGGCGCTGAACTACCTGCACCGCCACGGGGACGTGCTGGGCCGGTTCACCTTGCGCGGCCAGGACCAGGTGTACGAGGACGCCGGCCGGCCGGCCGGCCGCGACGACGCGGTGCTGGCTACGGCCGGTCGAGCGGACACCAATTTCCAGCGCGGTGCCACTTCGGGTGTGACCGCGAGGGACGGGTACTAGTGGCAGCGAGTGCGGTGGACGGCCGCTTGCGGGCCGAAGGGCTCGGACCGCTCAGCGCATTCGTCGACGGCGACGAGATCGACCTCGGCCCGCCCAAGCAGCGCGCCGTTTTCGTCGTACTGGCCCTGTGCGCCGGCGCGACCGTCTCCCGGGGACAGCTGGTCGACCGGGTCTGGGGCGAGTCGGCGCCCGCCACGGCCGCGGGGAGTGCGCACACCTATCTCTCCGGGCTCCGCCGCGCCCTGGGACCGGTGCAGGACCGGTTGGTCAGCAGTCCGGCCGGTTACTCCCTGCTGCTCGAGCGGGAGATGTTCGACGTCACCGTGGCCGAGGATCTGGCCGGGCGGGCGCGGGCGAGCGGTACGCTGGTGGGGTACGAGCGCGCGCTTGCGCCGTGGACGGGCGGTGTTCCCTTCGCCGGGGTGCCGGGGCCATTCGTCGCGCAGGCCCGTGTCCGGCTGGACGAGCTGCGGTTGCGGCTGCTGGTCGAGTACGCCGAACGGGCCCGTCCCGGCATGCTCCCCGAGGTGATCGGCCGGCTGCTCGTCGAGGTTCCGGCCCATCCGTTCGACGAGCGGCTCTGCGGTGTGCTGATGACCGCGCTGCACCGCATTGGCCGCACCGCCGAGGCCCTGACCCAGTACGAGGATTTGCGCCGCAGGCTCGCCATCGACCTGGGTATCAGCCCCTCACAGGCCACCCAGGCCAGCTATGCCGAGATCCTGGCCGACGACCATCACGGGAGCGTCTGGCCGCCCGGCGGGACGATTCGGCCGGCCCAGCTCCCGCACGACAATGACGCTTTCGTCGGACGGACCGCCGAGCTGCTCACCCTGATGCGAAGTTCGGCCGGCAGGCCGGCGCCGCGACGGCGGATCGTCATGATCGTGGGGGTCGGCGGGATCGGGAAGACCGCGCTCGCCGTGCGCGGCGGGCACATGCTGCGCGACAGTTATCCTGACGGGCAGGTCTACATCAATCTCCGCGGATTCGATCCGTCGCATCCCGCACCGACTCCTAGGGCCGCCCTGCACCAGCTGCTGACCTCCATCGGTGCCCGGCACGCCCCAGACGGGCACGAGGAGCGGGTCGCGCTGTGGCGCAGCATGCTGGCCGACAAGCGTATGCTGCTGGTCCTCGACAACGCCGCATCCGCCGACCAGGTCGAGGACCTGCTGCCCGGCGGCGACACCTGCTTCGTCATTGTGACCAGCCGCGACCGGCTCTCGGGACTGGCCGTCCGGCACGCCGCCCGCCGGATCTCGCTCGGTGCGCTGAGCGAGAAAGAGTCATTGACCCTACTCAACACGTTGGTCGGGGAGGACCGGGTACGGGCGGAGCCGGAGTCCGCCCGCCTGATCACGGCGTTGTGCGACCGGTCACCGTTGGCTCTGCAGATCGCGGCCGAGCAGGTCGTGTCGACCGTGGGCGCAGGTATCGGAGATCTCGTCGCGAAGTTGGAGAACGTCCGGCACCGGCTGGACACGCTGCAACTGGCCGATGACGCGTTCTGCTCCGTGCGCGCTGTTCTGTCCTGGTCGTTCGCGGCGCTCGGCGAGGACGCAGCCCGGGCGTTCCGGCTCCTGGGGGTCTTCCCCGGGCCCAACCTGACCCGGCACACCGCGGCGGCGCTGTTCGGTCTCGGCCTCCAGCAGGCGTCGGTCCTGCTGAACAAGCTGTACGCGGTGTCCCTGCTGGAGCGGAACGACGACCGGTTCACGATGCACGCCCTCGTCCGGGTGTACGCCCTGGAGCTTGCCGGTGAGCTTGCGCCAGACGAACGGCTGGACGCCCTGGCACGGGTCCTCTCCCGGCATCGCATTGCGCTCTCCAGGATCGGCGACGGCATGGTGGGCCGCGCCACGTCGATCGAGCCGCTGGGACAGCGAATCCCTCCCATCCTCTTCGCCGACCTGTGATTGCCTACGCTGGAGAGGTCGAGGTCATGGACTCGACGAACGACCGCTGGGCACCCGGGTACGCTGCCAGATCAGCACCGCCTCGACCCTGCTGCGGGCGCCGAGCTTGGTGAAGATGCGGTTCACGTGGTTCTTCACGGTCTTCTGCTGGACCCGGAGTAGGGCGGCGATGTCGGCGTTGCGCATACCCTGGCTGATCGAGTCCATGACCTCAGCCTCGCGCGGCGACAGCGGTCGGCACGCTCCTCCGGTCCTGCCAGCGAGGTTGCCGGCCGTGGGCCCCAGCCGGCCAGCCGGGATCAGCACCAGCCGGTAGCGGGCGGTGGCCGGATCCCGGTGCCGGGTCTGCGGGCTTACCAGTCGGCTGAGGGCCTTGCCGCGGGTGCCCGCGCCGGGTGCGGTGCCGGCGACCGGGGTGACCACCACGTCGACCGCGGGCAGGCCGTCGATCTGTACCTCCAAGCCTTTGCTGGCGAACTCGTGGCGGATGTGGGCGAGGATCTCCGGGCTGGAGATCGCGATGCGCACCCGGTTGCCGGGCTCGCCCGGTGTGCCAGGAACCGTGGTCATGCCGGCCAGTCTGGTGCGGCCCGTTTCACGAACGCTTCATACGGCTTTACGTGCGAAGACGTACGGGCTCCGCCAGTAGTCCCGTATCGACGGTGCCGTCCATGCCCACGGTGAACCGCCAGGTCGCGTCGTCGGCACCGACGGCCACCACCGACCAGCGCCGCGCCGGCTCGCTGAGTAGCCGGTCGACCTGATAGAGGTCGCGTCCCAGGGGCCGGTCGGCGAAGAACAGGATCCCGCCCTCCGGCTCGTCCAGCACGGAGGCCGCCTCCGCCAGTCGGGACACGTTCCACCCGGCGAAGTCGGGGTCGTGCGGGAAGCGCACCCGGATCACCCGGGCCTCGGCTGCCCAGGGGCTGATGGCGAGCCGGCGTGACCAGGACCGGGCCAGGCTCCGGGCGAGCCCAAGATCGCCCTCGATGCTGGTGAGGCCGTTCGCCTGAGCGAGGTTGAGCAGCAGCCGGCCGCCGTCGATCACACCGGCCGAGACCAGCAGCGGATAGGGCTCCGGAATCCGGTCGTCCACCGCCGCAGTTCGCAGCCAGTGCAGGGACGACAGCCAGGTACGGCCGCACTGCGCCACGGTCCAGCCGGGTGGTGCCGCCTCGTCCGGGGTGGCCAGGCGCAACATCACGGACTCCGGGCCCAGGACCACGGCGCCAACGGCGGGTACGGGCCGGTGCCGCTGGGCGCATCCGGCGGCGAGGACGCGTACCGCATGGTCGACGGTCCAGGCGCCGGACCGTTCGTAACTCATCGTCCACTCCTCGAAACGCTCGGTTCGTCGGAACGTTAATCGTCAGTGGTGCGGTGCCGGCTGTCAACAATGGTTGTGGGCCTAGGGGCCCACAATCGTGTACTCCGACTGGACCGCGATCGCAGGCTTTTCTATATTGATCCGCGTTGCTTATCACCGGGCCGGCTACATAGCGTGGCTCGTACCATTCGAAGGGACGACCCGATGGCGAATCTCAACATCACCTACGCGGAGATGTCGGACAGCGCGACCCGGATGCGCAACAACAAGGACGAGATCGACGCTCGGCTGAACGAGTGCAAGTCCATCGTGAACAACCTGACCACTTCCGGCTTCGTCACCGACCAGGCGTCCGGCAGATTCGACGAGGTCCACACCGAGTTCGTCACTTCGGCGACCGAGGTGATGGAGAGCCTCACCCTGCTCTCCGAGTGGCTCGACAAGGCGGTTGAGGCGCTGCGCACCATGGACACCGAGCTCGCCGGCTCGCTGAACAAATAACAAAATCGCCGGCTCGCTGAATTAGCAACAAAGGGGTACGCCGTGCGCATGCTGATCACCCTCGCGTCGCCCCAGGCGTGGTCGGCCGACGTGGTCGTGGACGCCGATCCTGCCACCCCGGTGCGGGACATCGTCAAGAACCTGCTGGACAGTCTCGATCCGTCGTACGCCCCGCACGGCCCGTTCCCGGGCCTGGTCTACCTCGACGACCGGCCGCTCGAACTCGACCTGCCGCTGTCCACCAGCGGCGTGCACGACGGCTCGGTGTTGTGGGTCGGTGGCCCCGGTCCGGCCCCGTACGCCACCGGCGGCCTTGTCACCATCCGAGCCGTGACGGGCGCCGGTGCCGGGCGGATCTGGTCGCTTGGTCCGGGCGAGCACCGGATCGGCTCGGCTCCGCACTGTGCCGTCCGGCTGGCCGACGACGTGCCGGAGGTGGCTGCCGTCGCCCGGGTTACCTTCGACGCCGAGGTTCACGTCCGGGCTGTCAGCGGCGGCCTGCTGCTGGACCGGGGGGAGCTGGCCGCCGGCGAGGTCGGCTGGCGGGAGACCGCGCAGTTGACCGCCGGCAGCACCGCCCTGGAGGCGCACCCGGTCCTCTGCCCGGACGCGGTGATCGAGCCCTCGCCGGAGAGCGAGTACCTCGACTACAACCGTCCGCCGCGGCTGCTGCCGCCGACCCGGCCCGACAAGTTCAAGCTGCCGGCCGAGCCGAAACCGGGGACGCCGAACGCCCTGCCGTGGCTGGCCGCCGCGTTGCCGGCCGCGTTCGGCGGCGTCATGGCCCTGGTGCTGCGCAACCCGATCTACCTGATGTTCGCGGCGATGTCGCCGATCATGGTGATCGCCAACTGGTTGACCTCGCGCCGCCAGGGCAACCGCAGCCACCGAAGCCAGATCGCCGAGCATCGGGCGCGCGTCGCCGCGATCGAGGCCGACATCGCCGAGACGATCGTCCTGGAGCGCCACGATCGCCGGGTCGCCACTCCCGATCCGGCCGAACTGCTGATCGTGGCCACCGGGCCGCGGGCGCGGCTGTGGGAGCGCCGCCGCACCGATCCGGACCACCTCGTGGTCCGGATCGGCATCGCCGACCTGCCCAGCATGATCACCGTCGAGGCGGCAGGCCTGGACCGACGTACCGAACCTCGTTACCTGAACGACGTACCGGTCGCCTTCTCCATAGTGCGGGCCGGTGTCGTCGGTGTCGCGGGGCGCGGCGAGTGGCCGCGCCGGCTCGCGCGCTGGATGGCCGGGCAGCTGGCAGTCGCACAGAGCCCCCGTGACGTGCAGCTCTACCTGCTCACCGATCCCGACGGCGGTGCGCTGTGGGAATGGGCCGCCTGGCTGCCGCACACCCGTCCGCTGCTGGGGCAGCAGACCCTGACGCTGCTCGGCACGGACGCCGAGACGATCGCCCGCCGGATCGCCGAGCTGATCGAGCTGATCGAGGCCCGGCGGCAGGCCCGCCTGAACGCCGGGTCCGGCGTGCTGACCAGCGACCCCGACGTGGTCGTCGTGCTGGACGGCGCCCGGCGGCTGCGCGCCCTGCCCGGCGTGGTCTCCATCCTGCTGGGCGGCCCCGCCGTCGGCGTCTACTTCATTTGCGTGGACAGCGACGAGCGCACCCTTCCGGAGGAGTGCACGACCGTGGTCGTCGGCGGCGACGGCCTGCCCACGACGCTGCGGCAGCAACGGGCCGCGACGATCGAGGGCATCCGGGTCGACGAAGTGATCGACGACTGGTTCCCGCTCACGGGACGGCGGCTAGCCCCGGTCCGCGACGTCAGCGACACCTACGGCGATGCGGCGCTGCCGGCCTCCGCACGCCTGCTCGAGGTGCTGGGCATGGAGAACCCGTCGGTGGCCGCGGTCAACGCCCGGTGGGCCGCCTCCCCCCGTAGCACGCGGGCGTTGGTCGGCTACAGCCTGGACGGCCCGTTCGCGCTCGACCTGGTCCAGCACGGTCCGCACGGCCTGGTCGCGGGTACGACCGGTTCCGGCAAGTCGGAGTTCCTGCAGACGGTGGTGGCGTCGCTCGCCGTGGTGAACCGACCCGACGCGATGAACTTCGTCCTCGTCGACTACAAGGGCGGTGCCGCGTTCAAGGACTGCGTTGACCTTCCGCACACCGTCGGCATGGTCACCGACCTCGACGCTCACCTGGTCGAGCGGGCCCTCGCCTCGCTCGGCGCGGAGCTGACGCACCGGGAGCACCTGCTTGCCGCGGTCGGCGCCAAGGACCTCGAGGACTACGTCGACTACTCCACCCGGCGCCCGGTGCCGGAGCCGATCCCGCGGCTGCTGATCGTCATCGACGAGTTCGCCTCCATGGCCCGGGAGCTGCCGGACTTCGTCACCGGACTGGTCAACATCGCCCAGCGCGGCCGGTCGCTCGGCATTCACCTGATCCTGGCCACCCAGCGCCCGAACGGTGTGGTGTCCGCGGAGATCCGCGCCAACACCAACCTGCGGGTGGCGCTGCGGGTGACCGACGCCGGGGAGAGCGCCGACGTGATCGATGCCCGGGAGGCGGCGAGCATCTCCGCTACGAACCCGGGGCGCGCGTACGCCCGGCTCGGGCACAGCTCGCTCATCCCGTTCCAGTCCGGTCGGATCGGTGGCCGCCGACCGCAACAGAACCGGCCGGACGCCGTGGCCGCGCCGTTCCTGCATCCGGTGGGCTGGCTGGACCTGGGCCGGCCGGTGCCGCAGCGGCCCCGGGGCGCGGTCGAGAGCGACGAGGCCACCGACCTGTCGGTGCTGGTGTCGACGATCCGGCAGGCGAACGACATGCTCGGCGTGCCCGCCCAGCGCCGTCCCTGGCTGCCGCCGCTGCCGACGGTGTCGGTGGTGGACCTGCCCGTCGAGCCGCTCCGTGACGACCGGGGCGAGCCGTCGTTCGCCTGGGCGGTGCAGGACCTACCGAAGACGCAGCGGCAGGTGCCGATGACGATCGACCTGTCCACGTTCGGCCACCTGCACATCGTCGGCGCTCCCCGGTCGGGCCGGTCGCAGGCCCTGCGCACGATCGCCACCGCGGCTGCCTTCGCCACGAGCGTGGCCGACCTGCACCTGTACGGGCTGGACTGCGGCAATGGCGCGCTGCTGCCGATCACCCGGTTCCCGCACTGCGGCGCGGTCGTGCAGCGTACCGATGTGGAACGGGCCGGCCGCCTGCTGCGCCGCCTGCACGAGGAGGTGCAGCGCCGCCAGAAGGTGTTCGGCGAGGGTGGGTTCGCCGACCTGACCGAGCAACGCGCGGCCGGTCCCGCTACCGGGCGGCTGCCGCACATCCTGCTGCTGCTCGACCGCTGGGAGGGTTTCATGGGAACCCTCAGCGAGCACGACGGCGGAGCGCTGACCGACATCGTGCACACCCTGCTGCGGGAGGGCGCCAGCGCGGGCGTCCACCTGATCGTGGCGGGTGACCACAGCCTGCTGAGCGGCCGGATGGCCTCGCTCTGCGAGGAGAAGTTGGTGCTGCGGCTCTCCGACCGCAGCGACGCCACGCTGGCCGGGCTCAACCCGCGGAAGATCCCGGAGAACATGCCGCCCGGTCGTGGCTACCGTGCGATCAGTGCTGTCGAGGTGCAGGTCGCCCTGGTGGGCGCGGACCCGAGTGGTCCGGCGCAGGTCGCCGCGATGCACGCGCTGGCGGCCCGGCTGACCGAACGCGAGGCGGCTGTCCCGAAGGCGCTGCGCCCCGGCAGGATCGCCGTCATGCCGACCGAGCTGACCTTCGACCAGGCCTGGGAATCCGTCGACGAGCCGCGACCGGGCTGGGCGCTGATCGGCGTGGGTGGCGACGAGTTGGCGACGTTCGGCATCGATCTGCTCACCGATCAGCCGACCTTCCTGGTCGCCGGTCCGTCCCGCTCCGGTCGCAGCACCGCGCTCGCGGTGATGGCGGAGTCGCTGCTGCGCGGCGGGACGGAGCTGGTCATCGGCGCCCCGCTGCGATCGCCGCTGCGGAATCTGGCCGGGCGGACCGGGGTACGCGGGATCATCACCGACGCCAACCCGGAGGCGGAGGTTTTCGCCGCCCTCGTGGATCCGGGTGACGGACCGGTGGCCCTGCTGATCGACGATGCCGAGGGGTGGCGTGACTTCCCCGCCCGGGACTGGATGCGCGAACTGATTCGACAGGCTTCCGGGACCGGGCGTGCCGTGATCATCGCTGGCGAGGTCTCCTCGGTGGCGATGGGCTTCTCCGGCTGGCAGGTGGAGGTGAAGAAGAACCGGCGTGGCGCGCTGCTCTCCCCGCCGACCGTGGGTGCCGGAGACCTGGTCGGTGCCCGGTTGTCCCGGGCCGCCGTAGCCGAGAAGGTCGTGCCCGGGGTTGCCCGGGTGCACCTGGGCGACGGCACCTTGCAGACCGTTCAGATACCTCTGCTGGAACCGGTGGGGGCCGGCGGATGAACACAACGACAGTGGAAGCGGTGATGTGATGGCCGACATCGTGGTCAAGGACCTGGGGGACCTGACCGCGCACCTCAACGAGCTGATCAGCCAGTTCGAGGGCGCGCTGGACTTCCAGAACGAGTACAAGGGCCACTGGGGGCAGCTCAACGCGAACCTGTCAATGGGTGACTTCGCCGACAACTGGACGGTCAGCCGCGACAAGATGGTCGAGGCGATGAAGAAGTTCCGCGAGTCCGTGGAGGGCGCTGAGCAGGCCTGGGGCGATGCGGAACAGAAGATGGTGGACAGCCTCGAGGAGAAGAAGTGAGCGACCCCCGCCTGAAGACTCTCAAGGCTGCCGACCCCACTCAGATCCAGGCCGCGCAGAAACGCTATCAGCACATCTCCACCACGATCGACGACGCGGTGACCAAGCTGCAGAAGATCGTCGATACCGGCGGGGAAGGCCTGCGGGGACAGTGGGTCGAGCCGCTCAGGAAGGACGCGGAGTCCCTCAAGAGCAGCCTCAGCAAAGCTGCGGTGCGATACCACGACGTCGCCATCGAGATCGACAGGTACGAGGAGGAACTGCGGCATGCGATTACCAAGGTCGACGCCGCCACCGCGGCCGAGGAGGAGTGGAGCGCCTCGTTAGACAAGGCGAACGCGATGCCGGACCCGCAGCCGCACCCGGACGGCACGATCCCACCGGAGGAGCAGCGGAAGGCGGATGAGAAGAAAGGCGCGCAGGAGGAGGCGGACCGGGAGATCGAGGCGGCGAAGGACCGGCTGACCAGCGCCCTGAACGACCTGGACGTGGCCGGTAAGAGTTTCGGCGACAAGGTGAACTGCAAGAACTACGACGACGGGCTGACCGACAAGATCAACTGGCGGGTCGTGGGCATCTTCAAGTGGATCAGCAGGATATTTGGGATCATCGCCATAATTCTCACCGGACTGGCCGTCCTGGTCCCGATGATCGCTGCTCTCGCGGTGGTCGGCCCCATTGCCGCTGCGGCCCTCCCTTATATCGCGGTAGCCGGTGCTGTTGCCACTGCCGGCCTGCTGATAGCCGACAGCGTGCTGTTGGCGGGCGGCGTTGGCAGTGTGCTCAGCGTCGTTCTCGACGTCTTCGCGCTTGTGTTCGCCGGTCTGGGTGCGGCCGTCGTTCTCTTCGGTAAGCAGATCGAAGCCTTTACCAAGCTCATCAGGGGACTCGGGAACTGGAAGTTCAAGCCAGTCATCGGTCCGAACGGCGAGGTCATCCCGTTGGTCACAATCGGCAGCCCCCCTGCGACCGTCGGAGCCAAGACCGGCTTCTTCGATGTCCTGAAGAATTGGTTCACCA
Organism: Plantactinospora sp. KLBMP9567; assembly: GCF_033446045.1. Lineage (NCBI taxonomy): Bacteria > Bacillati > Actinomycetota > Actinomycetes > Micromonosporales > Micromonosporaceae > Plantactinospora > Plantactinospora sp. KLBMP9567. The sequence continues at coordinate 514,121 of NZ_JAWQRR010000006.1, forward strand.
CCCTGTTCAACGGGCGGGCGTTCAAGGATCTGTCGTTCCTGGGTCAGCTGCCGTTCTTCGGCTTGGCGAACGGCCTCAAGTGGGTATTCGGGCTCTTCAGCGGAATACACCAGGTGTTCAACCTCATCGCGGGCCTGATCATCGCGGGTATGCAGCTGAGCAAGCATCCGACGGTCGAGGGGAAGTGATGAGGACACAGCTCGGCGACGAGCCGACGACGAGCTTTGAGGTGTCCTGGTACTGGGACTGGGTGCCGGCAGCCGGGAGCGATGTCGCGAAACGGACCGCCTGGACCGAGTCGCTGAGAAGCCTCCTCGACGGCTGGGTGGGCGAGAAGGTGGCTGCGGCCCGGGCCGCCTGGCCCGCCGACGATCCGGAGGAATTCCCGTTCACCGTCGATGACATGGGGTCAGCGGTGGCACGGAGCCTGCTGGAGCGTGCCGACGACCTGCCCCGGAACTGCCGCCTGATCTGGGGTGCGGGGTTCCTCGGCGACGAGGCGCGCTGGCTGCCGCTGCTCGTCCTGGCCGAGTTCCGCCAGGCACGCCCCGAGGACCCGGCCTATCTGATGGCCATGGTGGGTGCGGAGGGCTTCGAGGATGACATACGGCCACCGAACATCGAGTACGTGACCACCGAGCACGGCGACGGCGTCCGGGTACTCGCGCTGGCCCGTTCCGAGGGTGAAGGGCTGCACAGCCGGGTCAACGCGGCGCTGCGCCTGGAGGGCCGTCCCACCTCTGGACCGCCGGCGATGGACGTTGACGTCCTGCTGACGACCCGGGTCGCCGCGCTGAGTCAGATGGCGGTGATCGGCACCGGAGTGGAAGCGGTGATGCACATGATCGCCACGCAGTTTGCCGCGCCGCCCGAGAACGGGGTGTCGGCACTGCGATTCGTGCTCGACGCCGAGCAGGATCACTCATGATCGATTTCGAGCTCATCATCCCCGAGGGCTGGGTACACATACCCACCACACCCGAATTCAGCCGGGTCCGGGAACGGACCATCAACGCCATCGTCCGGCACGCCCTGCCCGACACGCTGCCGCGGGACAAGGCCGGACCGTGGCGGCGCATGCTGCGCCGGGACCTCACCGAGGCGACCGACGAGGCCGAGCGACACGGTGCCCGGGCGGTGGTGTTGCCGGTACAGGAGATGCACGGCATGCGGCTGCCCGGCACGCTCGTGCTCTCCGTGATCGAGGACGCCGCCCCGCCGCAGGATCCGAAGCTGGTGCTGGACTCGGTCCTCGCCGACGCCGGCTCCGACGGGATGGCGCTGGAGATCGGCGGCTGCCCGGCCGCCCGGGTCCGCCAGGTCGTCGACAGCGGTCCCATCCAACGCAAGGCACCGGCAGTACGGGTCAACTACCTCGTGGCGACCCCTGACGCGCCCGGTGTCTGGGGGGCCCTGACCTTCACCGTGCTGAGCGACGGTGACGTCGACGCCGAACCGGTGCAGGCCATCGTCCTGCTGTTCGACATGGTCGTCTGCACCCTGCGCTGGGTCGATCATGCCGGAGTCCCTACCGAGGACGAGCTGCTCGGGCAGTTGTCCGGCAACTGACGGAAGGAACAGGGTCAACAGTGGTCCGCTTACCGAGACTGAGCCGTCCGGTGGCTTCGGGCGTCGTCCTGGCGCTTGCCGTCCTGACCGGCGCCGGCGGCTTCGCGGCACGGCAGGTGGCGAGCGCCGCCGAACCCCTGGCGGGCACCTCGCTCTCCGCGCAGGACGTGCGGATTCTCGTCAGCGCCGGGTCCTCCTGCGCCGCGCTCACCCCGGCCCGGCTGGCTGGGCAGGTGATGGTCGCCTCCAACTTCGGCAGCCGGCCGGTCGCCGAGATGCGCGAGCGTGGTGCGACGGGGACTGCCGCGCTGACTCCTGAGCAGTGGGAGGAGAACGTGCCGTGGACCGGTGCTCAGCCCACCGATCGCGAGGCCGCCATCACGGCTCTCGCGCGTCTCACGTGTCGGCTCGTCGGGCAGTCCCGGGCCGTGAACATCAAGGAGGAGCCCTGGCGGGTCGCGTTGGCGGCGTACCGGGTCGGCCTGGAGCAGGTGATCACGGCCGGGGGCATTCCCGGTGACGCCAAGGACTATGTGGACACCGTAGAGCGGTACGCCAGGTGGTACGCCCTGCAGCCGGCGCTCGGCGACGCCTCGGCAACACCGGCAGCCACCGCCGCCACGTCCGGCGGCTCGGTGGCCTCCGTGCCCGACGCGTACGTGAACGCGGTCGTCGCCGCCGGAAGGATCTGCCCCGAGATGCCGCCCGCCCGCATCGCGGCACAGATCACGGTGACCTCCGGCTTCGACCCGAACCGGCTGGGTTCGGCCGGTGAGCAGGGCATCGCGCAGTTTCTGCCGAACGTCTGGGCGGCCAACGTGCAGTCGTCCGCTAACAGGTCACCGTGGAGTCCGTCGGTGGCGATCCCGGCGCTCGGCCGCACCATGTGCAAGCTGATCAAGCAGGCCGGCGGCCAGTACGCCCCGGCTCTGGCCGCCTTCGCCCGCGGCGACGAGACGGCCGTGGTCGGCACATTGGCCGAGGCGGTGACCAAGGCGGAGGCCGAGTACGCCAAGGACAGCCGGCTGCAGGCGCCCAGGACACTCCCCGCCTCGCCGAAGCCGGAAGAGACGAAGGCGACTGCGAAGCCGACACGACGGGCCCGTGACAACCAGCCGACGGTCAAGGCGGCCGGCGCAACAGGTCGCAGCTACGGGCCGTACTTCATCCGCAATCTCGCCACGGGGAAGTGTGTCGACCTGCCCGGTCTCGGCGAGGGCAGGCGGGACGGGCCGGTGAACCAGTTCACGTGCAACAAGACCGGCGACGACAACCAGGAGTGGACGTTCGAGCCGCGGGCCGTTGACGGCGAGGGATACCAGCTCTACTGGATCCGCAACGCGGACGACGGGTTCTGCGTCGACCCGCCCGGCCTCGAGACGGTGCAGCCGGCAACCACGCTGAACGAAACGGGCTGTTCCGACCGGGACAACCAGTACTTCCGGCTGGAGCCGAAGAAGACCTCGGGCGGGCTCGCTTACTACTGGCTGCGCAACACGGCCGCCGAGATGTGCCTCGACGTGCTCGGCGTGGGCAGCGGCGGCGACGCTGCCCGGCTGACTCTCTTCCCCTGCCACTCGAACGACGACCACGAGTGGGCCCTCGTCGAGAAGTCCGAGTGGTGATGGGGATGGCGACAATGACGTTCCGCGGCGTGCTGGTGGCGACCGTGCTGGCGGCCGCGATGACTGGTGTGTCCCCGCTTCCCGGTCAGGCCGTGCCACCTACGGACGTTGTCGTGAACCAGTTGTATTACACGGTGACGGACTCCTATCAGGGCGCGCCGGAGAACCTGTGGGAGGTGGCGGACCGCTTTCTCGGCGATGCGGGCCGGGCTGGCGAGATCCTCGACCTGAACTCGGGGCGGGTGCAGCCTGACGGCGGCCGGCTCTCGGATCCGGGCCGCCTGCGCGCGGGCTGGCACCTCGTCCTGCCGTGGGACGCGATCGGCACCGAGTTGCGCCATGGCTCGCCGCCTGCGAGTGCCGAGCCGTCCTCGGGCTGCGCACGGGAGACGGCCGTCCCGGCGGCGGCTTCATGGGGGCAGACTCTGCTGACGCCGAGCCGGGTCTGGTCTGTGACGGATGGCTCGGGTGTCAAGGTGGCGGTCGTTGGCTCCGGTGTGGACGGCGCTGCTACCGAACTGTCCGGCCGGGTCGCCGCGGGCACCGACGTCGCCACCGGCACAGGCCGTGCCGACACCGGCTGCGAGGGCTCCGGGACTGCCCTGGCCGGCATCGTCGCCGGTGCCGACGGTACGGGGGGCGAGATCTTCGGTGTGGCGCCCGGGGCTCGGGTCGTACCCGTCAACGCGGGCACCGCCAAGCTCTCGGCGCGCCTCGCGGCGACCGGCATCGACGTCGCTGTCGCCTCCGGCGCCCGGGTCGTCCTGGTCGGCGCCGGTGTCGACGCCGCGGAACCCGTGGTGCGTGCCGCCATCAGCGACGCGATCTCGCAGGATGTGGTGGTCGTGCTGCCCGCGTCCGCTGCGGCCGATCCGGCAGATGGCCTGCTCCGCGTCGGCGCGATCCGAGAGGACCGGCAGCCGGCCGACGACTACCCGGATGACGCGGTGGACCTGCTGGCCCCGGGTGTCGGCGTGGCGAGCATCGGCCGGTCCGGCAGCGGAGCCGAGTACGCGGCCGCGTTCGTTGCCGGCACGGTCGCTCTGGTCCGCTCGGCCCATCCCGGGTTGCGCGCCGCCGAGGTGACCCGGCAGGTGCTCACAACGGTCGCGGAAGGGGTGGTCAGCCCGGTCGCCGCGGTCACCGCGCCGCTGCCGGCGGGCGGCAGGACGAACGCCGCGGTCACGGAACCGTCCGGCAGCCTGGTGACGCTGAGCCAGGTGCTGTACGGAATCGCGGTCGGCCTGGCCCTACTGCTGCTACTGCCTTTCCTGTTTCAGCGTTCGGCGCGCATCCTGACCCAGGTGGTGGCCCGCCGCCGGGCGAAACGGCAGGCCCAGCAGGCCCGCGCCCGGGTAGCCGACGACAACGACGTGTTCTGGGAGCCGCCCACGGGCGGTCCCGGTCGGCCGGTGCGTCAAGCCGAGCAGTGAGACCACCGCCCGGGCTCTCCTTCTCGGCCGCCGGCGCCGAACGCCGGACACCGGGTCTGCGCCGCGAGGAGGCCCGCGGTCCTCGCGCACATCTCCACGGAGTACTACCTCCGGCTCGAGCAGGGCGGGCCGCCGTGGCCGTCCGGCGAGGTCCTTGCCGCGGCGGGACTACTTGGATTCGACGGAGCCGGCATCGAAGGCGGTGACCGCGTGCTGCCAGGTCGGGTCGGCCGGGTAGAGCTGCGAGCGCAGGTACGCCCAGACCATCGCGCGGAGCACGGCGACCCGGGCCAAGTTCTCGTCGGAGGTCTCCGCCGCGTCGTAGCCGGAGATGCCGCCGAAGAGGTGTTCCGCGCCGTGCATCATCAGCAGGGTCTTCGGGGCGGGGGCTGACGTGTACGCGTCCCAGCGGTAGCTGAGCCGGTCGGAGAACATCGGGTTGAGGTCCTTGTCCCCGGCGACCACCAGCGCCGAGGCGGTCATCGTGCTGAAATCGGTGTACCTGTTGACCGGGTAGCGGTCGATCATCGCCTGGTTGACGTACTCGTCGGCGAGGCCGGGCGCGGCGAGGATGACACCGGCCTTGATCCGGGCATCCTGCAGACGTACACGGCTGCCGTCGGCCGGGTCGGCGGTCTGCATACCGAGCAGCATCGCGGCGGTGTGGCCGCCCAGCGAATGTCCGGCGACCGCAACCCGCTCCCGTCGAGGCGCCCGGCCAGGCCGGGAACGGCGGCCTCGATCTCGTCGAGGTGATCGAGGATGAAGCTCATGTCCTGGACCCGGGTCTTCCAGAACAGTGGCGCCTCGGGGTGGCCGGTCTCGCGCAGCCTCAGGACGGTGGAGTCGAGGTGGGTGGGCTGAATGACCACGAAACCGTGTGCGGCCCAGAAGTCGACCAGCGGGCCGTAGCCGCGCAGTGACGACAGGAAGTTCGAGCCGCCGTGACCGTGGTACAACAAGATGATCGGCAGATGCTCGCCGACCGCGGGAACGTTGACCTTGATTTCCAGCGGCACGAGGCGGCCCGGCACGTCGAAGGCGACCGGGCCGAAGGTCAGGACCTGGGTCGGCTCGCTGACCGGGATGTTGCCCGCATCGGGCACTTGCTGGCGCCCGCCTCGTGGAACCGTTCGAGCCAGGCGACGCCTTCGTCGAGCACCAGCCGGTGACGACCATCGTCAACGCGATCCGCGACCTGTTCACCCAGCAGCGGGTCGACAGCGCGCTACGACGCTCACCCCGACCGCCGGGTGATAGCTGCCATCTTGATCAAGCCTGTGGCCAGGCAAAACGCGTATGTATGCGGTGCCCCCGGTGGGATTCGAACCCACACTGTCGATCTTTTGAGAATCGCGCCTCTGCCGTTGGGCTACAGGGGCCTGGCGTCGATAAGACTACCCACTACGCTGAGGGCGGCGACACCCGGCTGGGCAGGTGTCGGAAACGTAGTTGGGGGTAGGGGCTCGTGGCCGACATTCAGGCTGGTACCGAGCGTAGGCGGGTGTTGATCGCCGAGGACGAGGCGCTCATCCGGCTGGACCTGGCCGAGATGCTGGTCGAGGAGGGCTACGACGTGGTGGGGGAGGCGGGCGACGGCGAGACTGCGGTGCGCCTCGCCGAGGAGTTGAAGCCCGACCTCGTCATCCTCGACATCAAGATGCCCATCATGGATGGGCTGGCTGCGGCGGAGCGGATCGCCGGTGGCCGGATCGCCCCGGTGGTCATCCTCACCGCGTTCAGCCAGCGGGACCTGGTGGAGCGGGCTCGGGCGGCCGGCGCGATGGCGTACCTGGTCAAGCCGTTCCAGAAGAGCGACCTGGTGCCGGCGATCGAGATCGCGCTGTCTCGCTACTCGGAGATCGCCGCCCTGGAGGCCGAGGTGGCCGGCCTGACCGACCGCCTGGAGATCCGTAAGACGGTGGAGCGGGCCAAGGGTGCGCTGATGACGACCTACGGGATGACCGAGCCGCAGGCGTTCAAGTGGATCCAGCGCACCGCCATGGACCACCGGATGACGATGCGCGAGGTGGCCGAGCGGATTCTGGCCGAGGGCACCGGCGCGGAGCCGGCCGAGGCAGGCTGAGTCCTCCGCCGAGGGGTCGTTCGGGGAGTCGGGTCGAGGGGGCGTTCCGGAGCCGGTCGAGGGGCACTCGGCGTCGTACTCCGGGCTTACACTCGGGCGATGTTCCCCGGACGGCGTGGCATCGGCGCCATGGTCCTCTCGGCCGTGCTGTTCGGCGCCGGCTGCGCGGAGCCCGCGCCGGAGCCGCCACCCGAGCCGGTCCGGCCGCAGTGGCAGCGGCTGACCCTGCCCGCACCGGCCGGGACCGCCGGCCGACCGATGGTGCGGGACGTCACCGGCTGCGCCGACCGGTGGTATGCGGTCGGCGGGGTCGGCGGCGCCGCCGGAGAGACCCGGCCGGCGGCCTGGACCAGCACCGACGGCGTGACCTGGGCGGCGATGAGGCTGGAGCCGAAGGGCTACTACGGGCGGCGCAGCGTGCTCTACTCGGCGGCCTGCCGCGACGGCCGGGTCGCGATCCTCGGCGACAAGCCGGGCGGCGCGCACGGCAATCCCCGGGCGAGCAGTTGGCGGCAGCTCCCCGACGGTTCCCTGGTGGAGGTCGAGGCCCGGTTCGAGCTGTACGGCGGTCCGACCGCGGTCAACGTCGCCCGGCTGGTCGCGGGTCCGAGGGGCTACCTGATCGCCGGTAACCGGTCCAGCGGGGTGGCCTCCTGGGTCTCCGCCGACGCGGGCGAGTTCGAGATCATGGAGGGCGTGCCGGAGCTGGCCACCGACGGACGGGGCACGACCTGGGGCTTCGACGCGGTGGCGACCGCGCAGGGCTGGCTGATGGTCGGCGGCATCCTGCCGCCCGGCGGCCGGATCGACCGGGATCCGCTCGGCTGGACCTCTTCGGACGGCCGGACCTGGCAGCGGGATCCGGTGCCGGCGACCGAGGCGTACGAGGAACTGCAGCGGGTCGTGGTGCTGGCGGGGACACCGGTGACGGTGGGACTGCGGGGCAGGGAGTTCGGTGTCTGGCGGCGCGGCCCGCAGGGCTGGGAGTCGGCCGGCGCGTTCGGCACGCACGGTTCCGCCGGGGCTCCGGCGGTGGGCGCGTTGGCCGTGACCGGGGACGGGCTGCTTGCCGCCGTCTCCGACGGGACGTCGTACTCGCTCTGGTCCGGCGGGGACGAGGGCCGCGCCTGGCGGCCGGTGACCGGGCCGGTGCCGATGCCGGCCGGCGCGGACCGGGACGTCAGCGTATTCGCCGTCGCCGACCAGGTGCTGCTGGCCGTGGACGACGGCCGGGAGGCAGCGCTCTGGACCACCCGGCTGACCCTCGGAACGTGACCCGGAACGGGCGTGGGGCGGGCACTCGTGACGGGTGCGGGCGAGGATCGGACAGCAGGTCGGATAAGGGGCGTAGCCGGACTCGGTTGTTACGGGTGTGGTCACGGGCGTGCACGTGTTCGTAACGGTTTGGCAAGCCCGGCCCCCAGGCCTTTCCTTGACCGAATAAGCCTCGGTACGCTCCGCCATCACGAGCCGTAACGCAGGTGGACGTCAATCGTCCGGCGGTGGGTGGACCGATTCCGGCACTACCCGCCACCAGGCCGTCGTCGCCTGCATCTTGAGGAGGTCAAGGAGCCGTGAGGCGTAAGTATGTACGGGCGCTGAGCACCACCGCCCTGGCGGCGGTTATGGTGGCCGCGGCCGGCTGCCAGGACTCGGGCGGCGGCAGCACCGAGGCTGAGGCCTGTGGCGGCAAGATCGCGATCTTCGGTGCGTTCACCGGTGACAACGCGGGTCTGGTCATCCCGTCGCTGAATGGCGCCAAGCTCGCCGTGAAGCAGCACAACGCGGCGAAGCCGGACTGCCAGGTCACCCTGCAGGAGTTCGACACCCAGGGCGACCCTGCCGTTGCCACCCCGTTCGCGAGCCAGATCGCCGGCGACGCGTCGTTCCTCGGCGTGATCGGCGGGCACTTCTCCGGTGAGAGCGACGCGACGATGCCGGTCTACCAGGCCGCCGGCCTGGCGATGGTGAGCCCGTCGGCCACCCGGATCGACCTGACCCAGAAGGGCAACACCTCGTTCTTCCGGGTGGTCGGTCACGACGGCACCCAGGCCGCCGCGGTGGCGACCTACCTCAAGGGCCAGAACGCGCAGAAGGTCTTCGTCGTCGACGACGGCAGCGCGTACGGCGCGGGCATCACCGCCGAGCTCGGCAAGGCGCTCGGCCCGCTGGTGGTGGCCACCGACAAGATCCAGGAGCGGCAGTCGCAGTTCGACGCCACCGTTTCCAAGATCAGGAGTGCCGGTGCGGACTACCTGTTCTACGGCGGCTACACCCGCGAGGCCGCTCCGCTGGTCCGCCAGATGCGCGCCGCGGGTGTGAACGCGAAGTTCATCGGTCCGGACGGTCTCTACGACCCGGCGTTCCCCGAGGGCGCGGCCGGCGGTGCCGAGGGTGCCGTCATCACCTGCCCGTGCCTGCCCGCAGACAAGGCCGGCGGCACCTTCTCGGCGGACTACCAGAAGGAGTACAACATCGCGCCGGGTTCGTACGGCGCGGAGGGCTACGACGGTGCCAAGGTCTTCCTGGACGCGTTCGACGCGGGCAAGCAGACCCGGAAGGACATCCTTGACTTCGTCAAGGCCTACGACAAGCAGGGTGTGTCGAAGTACATCAAGTTCGACGACAAGGGCGACGTGGACCCGACCAAGGTCGTGATCTGGGCGTACGAGGTGAAGAACAAGCAGATCACCGCGCTGCAGGAACTCAAGATCAGCTGACCGGGTTCTTTTTGAGGGCGGCCGGGGGAGAACCCCCCGGCCGCGCTCGATGCAAGGAGCTTTTGTGAACTTCGACGAACTATTCGGCCACTTCGGCCAGCACACCGTCGACGGTCTCTCCAAGGGCGCGATCTACGCGTTGATCGCCCTCGGTTACACCCTGGTCTACGGCGTACTCCGGCTGATCAACTTTGCCCACTCCGAGGTCTTCGTGGTGGGTACCTTCGCGGTCCTCGGCGCGTGGACCGCGTTCGGGATGCAGGACAACCCCGGCGCTGGGCAGGCGATCCTCTTCCTGCTCATCGGCCTGGTCGCCGCCGCGGTCGCCTCCGGCGGCACCGCGCTGGCGCTGGAACGCATCGCGTACCGACCGCTGCGTAAGCGCAACGCGCCACCACTGGTCTTCCTCATCACCGCGATCGGACTCTCGCTGGTGCTGGTGGAGATCCTCGGCCTGCTGCTGCCGCGCCTCGTCGGTGGTGTCTTCCCCACACTGTTCGGCCGGGAGCGCCAGATCGTCGGTATGCCGACGCTCATCGAGCAGAAGCCACTGATTACCCTCGGTGACACAGCAATCACCAACGTGCAGGCGATCGTCTTCTTCTCCGCGCTGCTGATGATGGCGATGCTGGACTGGTTCATCAACCGGACCAGATACGGTCGCGGCGTGCGGGCGGTGGCCCAGAATCCCGAGACGGCCGCCCTGATGGGGGTCAACCAGGACCGGGTCATCATGCTCATCTTCGTGCTGGGCGGGGTGATGGCCGGCGCCGCGGCGCTGCTCTGGAGCGTCCGCTTCGGCTTCACCCAGAGCAGTCTCGGCTTCGTTCTCGGTCTCAAGGCGTTCACCGCCGCGGTGCTCGGCGGGATCGGCAACCTGCGGGGCGCGCTGCTCGGTGGCCTCTTCCTCGGCCTGGTCGAGGTCTACGCCGCCACGCTCTACACCTCGGCCTGGGAGGACGTGGTGGCGTTCGTGGTGCTCATCGTCGTGCTGATGTTCCGGCCGACCGGTCTGCTCGGCGAGTCGCTGGGGAGGGCCCGCGCATGATGGACAAGCTCCGGGCCACCGAGGCCCGCCGCCGTGCCACGCTCTCCGGAATCGCCGACCGCTGGACCGCGCTGCCGCCCTGGCAGCGGCTCGTCGGGGTGGCGGCGTTCATCGCCTTCCTCTACTACCTTCCCCTGCTGGGCATCCCCGGCCTGACCTGGCTGCGTACCGACTCGATCGACGGTGGCAACAGCTGGGCGGGCGTGCTCTTCACCTGCGCCATCTACGTCCTGGTCGCGATCGGCCTGAACGTGGTGGTGGGGCTCGCCGGCCTGCTCGACCTGGGCTACATCGGGTTCTTCGCGATCGGCGCCTACAGCGTGGCGCTGTTCGGTTCGACGAACTCACCGGTGGTCAAGTGGATGCAGCGGACCTTCGACCTCGAACCCACCTGGGCGGTGGCATGGGCGATCTGCATTCCGCTGGCGATCGCACTCAGCCTCACCTCCGGGGTGATCCTGGGCTGGCCGACGCTGCGGCTGCGCGGTGACTACCTGGCCATCGTCACGCTCGGCTTCGGCGAGATCATCCGGATCGTCGCCCGTAACCTCACCGGGGTCACCAACGGCGCCGCCGGGATCTCCGCGATCCCCGGGCCGGAGGGGGCGCCGTCCGCGGACAACCAGATCTTCGGTCTCCAGGATCTCAAGCCCTGGTACTGGCTGGCGCTGACGGTCGTGCTGCTGATGGTCTTCGCCGTCCGCCGGCTGGAGAACAGCCGGGTCGGCCGTTCCTGGCTGGCGATCCGCGAGGACGAGGACGCGGCGGCGGTGATGGGCGTGAACGGCTTCAAGTTCAAGCTCTGGGCCTTCGCGATCGGCGCGGCGCTCGGCGGCCTCTCCGGGTTCCTCTTCGCCAGCCGGAACGCCTTCATCGACCCGAGCCAGTTCAACGCCACCCTCTCGATCCTCTTCGTCGCGATGGTGGTGGTCGGCGGTTCGGGCAACATGGTCGGGGTCGCGTTCGGCGCGGTGCTGCTGGCGTACCTGCCGGAGCGGTTCCGGTTCGTCAGCGACTACCGGTGGGTGGCGTTCGGCTTCGCGATGGTGGTGGTGATGGTCCTGCGGCCGCAGGGTCTGATCCCGAGCCGGCGGCGCGCCCGTGAACTGCAGGACCGGGCGAAGGAGGCGAAGGTCAGTGTCTGAGACGACCTCAACCCAGGACCGGGAGCCGGTGATCCCCAGCCAACCCGGGCCACGCCGGTTGCTGCTCGAGATCGACCAGGTCGTGCTCCGCTTCGGCGGCGTGGTCGCGCTCAACGAGGTCAGCTTCCAGATCCACGAGGGCGAGATCCTCGGGCTGATCGGTCCGAACGGTGCGGGTAAGACCACCTGCTTCAACGTGATGACCGGAGTGTTCAAGCCGACGTCGGGCCAGGTGCGCTTCGCCGGCGCCCGGGTCAGTGGCCGGAAGCCGCCGGAGATCAGCCGGCTGGGCATCTCGCGTACCTTCCAGAACATCCGGCTCTTCCCCGAGATGACCGCGCTGGAGAACGTCATGGTCGGGACGGACTCCCGACACAAGACCAGCGTGATCGGGGCGCTCTTCCGGTCCTACCGGATGAAGCCCAAGCCGGAGGAGTTGCCGGTGGTGGACTCGGAGGTCCCGCTCTACCGGACCTGGCAGCAGGTGCGCCTGACCTGCGCCAAGATCTTCGGCATCTCCCGGCACACCCTGGAGGAGCGGGCAGCGGAGAAGAAGTCGCTCGAACTGCTCCGCTTCGTCGGCATCGAGGGCCGGGCGAACGAGGTGGCCCGCAACCTCTCCTACGGGGACCAGCGCCGGCTGGAGATCGCCCGGGCGCTCGCCACCGAGCCGAAGCTGCTCTGCCTGGACGAGCCGGCCGCCGGGTTCAACCCGGCGGAGAAGGAGCAGTTGCTCACGCTGATCCGGCAGATCCGCGACCGGGGCCACACCGTGCTGCTGATCGAGCACGACATGCGCCTGGTCATGGGCGTCACCGACCGGGTCGTGGTGCTGGAGTTCGGCACCAAGATCGCCGAGGGTACGCCCGAAGAGGTCAGCCGAGACCCGCGGGTGATCGCCGCGTACCTGGGGGAGTCCGTCGATGCTGCTTGAACTCGACAACGTCACGGTGGCGTACGGGCGGATCGAAGCCCTGCACGGGATCAGCCTGCACGTCGACGAGGGCGAGATCGTGGCCCTGATCGGCGCCAACGGTGCCGGCAAGACCACCACGATGCGGGCCATCTCCGGCATCCGGGGGCTGGCCGGCGGTGCGATCCGGTTCGCCGGTGAGGACATCAGCCGGCTCCGGGCCGACCTGCGGGTGGGCCGGGGGCTCTGCCAGTCCCCGGAGGGCCGGCAGATTTTCCCCGGCATGACGGTCCTGGAGAACCTGGACATGGGGGCGTACACCCGGCGGGATTCCGCCGGGATCGCCGCCGACCTGGAGCGGGTGTTCGGGCTCTTCCCCCGGCTGGCCGAGCGGCGCAAGCAGGCCGGCGGCACGCTCTCCGGTGGCGAGCAGCAGATGCTGGCGGTGGGCCGGGCCCTGATGAGCCGGCCGAAGCTGCTGCTGCTGGACGAGCCGTCGATGGGGCTGGCCCCGCTGGTGATCAAGCAGATCTTCGACATCGTGACGGAGATCAACCAGCAGGGCACCACGGTGCTGCTGGTGGAGCAGAACGCCCAGCAGGCGCTTTCCCGGGCGCACCGGGGTTACGTGCTGGAGACCGGCCGGATCGTCAAGGAGGGTACCGGCCAGGAGCTGCTGCACGACCCGGCGGTCAAGGAGGCCTATCTCGGGGTCGCCTGATCCCGTACCCGGCAAGCCCCGGTCCGGTGGTTCCGGACCGGGGCTTCCGCGTCTGCGCCTGCGGCGCGTTCCAGGTCGGGCCGCCGCACCGCCGGGCCGTCGCTGGTCGGTGCCGCTGGACCGGGCGTGCCACCGCGTCCGCGGGCGGCCCGGCGGTGGGTGCGCTGTCGGGGGTGCGGACTAGAGTCGCCTATCGTGACAGCCTCCACGCCGCGCCTGCTGCTGCTCGACGGTCATTCGCTCGCATACCGGGCGTTCTTCGCCCTGCCGGTGGAAAACTTCTCCACCACAACCGGGCAGCCGACCAACGCGGTCTACGGCTTCACCTCGATGCTGATCAACGTGCTCCGCGACGAGCGCCCCACGCACATCGTGGTGGCCTTCGACGTCTCCCGGCGGTCCTTCCGCACCGAGCGCTACGCCGAATACAAGGCCGGCCGCGCGGAGACACCGGGCGAGTTCGCCGGCCAGGTCAGTCTGGTCAAGGAGGTGCTGGCCGCGCTCCGGGTGCCGACGGTGGAGATGCCGGGCTACGAGGCCGACGACGTGCTCGCCACCCTCGCCTGTCAGGGCCGGGACGCCGGCATGGAGGTGCTGATCTGCACCGGTGACCGGGACGCCTTCCAACTCGTCGATGACCGGATCACCGTGCTCTACCCCCGCAAGGGCGTCTCCGACCTGGCCCGGATCGACCGGGCGGCGGTCACCGAGCGCTACGGCGTCGGCCCGGAGCAATACCGGGACCTGGCGGCGCTGGTCGGCGAGACCAGCGACAACCTCCCCGGCGTGCCGGGAGTGGGCCCGAAGACGGCCGCGAAGTGGATCCTGCAATACGGCGGTGTCGAGGGTGTGGTCGCCCGGGCCGACGAGATCAAGGGCAAGGCCGGCGACAACCTGCGCGAACGGCTCGCCGACGTGATCCGGAACTACGAGATCAACTGCCTGGTCTCCGACCTGGAGTTGCCGCTGCGCGCCGAGGACACCCGCTGGCCGGGCTGGGACCGGGAGGCGGTGCACCAGGTCTTCGACACCCTGGAGTTCCGCATCCTGCGGGACCGGCTCTACCAATATCTGGACGCGGTGGAGCCGGAGGCCGAGGCCGGCTTCGACCTGGCCGGCAAGGTCCTGCCGACCGGTGAGGTGGCCGGCTGGCTCGCCGAGCACGTGCTGCCCGGCACTCCGGTCGGGATCGCCGTCGCCGGCTCGTTCGGCCGGGGTACCGGCGCGCTGACCGGCGTCGCGCTGGCCACCGCGACCGGGGTGGGGGGCTGGTTCGACCCGGCCGGGCTGACCGAGGCCGACGAGGCGGCGGTGGCCGATTGGCTGGCCGACCCGGAACGGCCCAAGGTGCTGCACGAGGGCAAGCCGGCGCTGCTGGCCTTCGCCGCGCACGGCTGGACGCTGCGCGGGGTGGCCCGGGACACCGCGCTCGCCGCCTACCTGGCCCGTCCCGACCAGCGCTCCTACGACCTCACCGACTTGGCGCTGCGCTACCTGCACCGGGAGTTGAAGGTCGACGCGCCGGAGACCGGCCAGCTCGCCTTCGACGGCCTCGGCAACGACGGCGAGGTCGAGCAGAACCTGATGCTCCGGGCCCGGGCCACCCTGGACCTGGCCGATGCCATCGGCGCCGAGCTGTCCCGGGACGGTGAGCAGTCCGCCCGACTCCTCGGCGAGGTGGAGCAGCCCCTGATCGAGGTGCTCGCCGCGATGGAGCGCACCGGCATCGCCGCCGACACCGACTACCTGTCGGAGCTGGAGGCGCACTTCGCCGGCGAGGTGAAGGCGGTGGCCCAGGCGGCGTACGGGGTGATCGGGCGGGAGTTCAACCTCGGCTCGCCCAAGCAGTTGCAGGAGATCCTCTTCACCGAGCTCGGCCTGCCCAAGACCAAGAAGATCAAGACCGGCTACACCACCGACGCCGACGCCCTGCAGTGGCTCTACGCGCAGCAGCCGCATCCGCTGCTGGAGCACCTGCTCCGGCACCGCGACGTGGCCCGGCTCAAGTCCACGGTGGACGGCCTGCTCAAGTCGGTCTCCGACGACGGCCGGATCCACACCACGTTCCACCAGACGGTGGCGGCGACCGGCCGGCTCTCCTCCACCGACCCCAACCTGCAGAACATCCCGATCCGCACCGAGGAGGGTCGGCGGATCCGCCGGGCCTTCGTGGTGGGGCCGGGCTACGACTGCCTGCTCACCGCCGACTACAGCCAGATCGAGATGCGGATCATGGCGCACCTCTCCGGCGACGCCGCGCTGATCGAGGCGTTCAACTCCGGCGCCGACTTCCACGCCGCGACCGCGTCCTCCGTCTTCGGGGTGTCGGTGGCCGAGGTCACCCCGGACCAGCGGCGCAAGATCAAGGCGATGAACTACGGCCTGGCGTACGGGCTGAGCGCGTTCGGCCTCGGCCAGCAGCTCGGGATCGCCGCCGACGAGGCCCGTGCCCTGATGGAGGAATACTTCAGCCGCTTCGGCGGAGTCCGGGACTACCTCCAGACCGTGGTGAAGAAGGCGGTCAAGGACGGCTACACCGAGACCATCCTCGGCCGTCGGCGCTACCTGCCCGACCTGGTCAGCGACAACCGGCAGCGCCGGGAGATGGCCGAGCGCATGGCGCTGAACGCCCCGATCCAGGGCTCGGCCGCCGACATCATCAAGGTGGCGATGCTGCACGTCGACACCGCGCTGCGCGCCGCCGAACTGCGCTCCCGGATGCTGCTCCAGGTGCACGACGAACTCGTCTTCGAGGTGGCGCCCGGCGAGCGGGACGGCCTGGAGGCGCTGGTCCGGCGCGAGATGGGTGGCGCCTATCCGCTGGCCGTGCCACTCGAGGTCTCCGTCGGTGTCGGTTCGGACTGGAACAGCGCCGACCACTGACGCGTCGGCCGGGCAGCGTCAGGGGCGCCGGTTCCGGCCCGACGAGCGTTCGGCCTCCCGGTGCCGTTGCAGCGCCTTCCGGGACGGTCCGCCCACCGCCGGCAGCGGCGCCTTGAGCGGATCGTGGCCCCAGTTCATCAGGGAGTAGCGCCACTTCGTGTTGCGTACGTCCCCGGCCGGGCGCTGGGCCATGTGCCGCCGGACGTACCCGACGACCTTGCGCATGTGCGCGAAGTCGCGGTCGGTGAACTGGTTCGCGCGCTTGCGCAGCAACTCGATGATGCGCCGGCCCGACTCGTGTCCGACCGACTCGCCGCCGCTGCCGCGCCTGCGCCAACCCACCGCCTTCGCCTCGTCGGTGGCCAGCCACTGGCCCAGCTCGCCCGGGTTCATGTTCACGGCGTCGCGGAACTCCCGGACGGTGTCCCGGCCGTCGGCGTCCCGGCTACTCATCGAACAGCGCCTCCGGCTTGTGTACCGCGTCCCGCCCCTCGTCGGTGCGGACCCGGTACTGCGGGTTCTCCTTCGAGGCGGCGACGGTGCGCTTCCCGGCGTACGTCCGTTCGGTGATCTCCTCCTGGACGGTGCCGTGCGCACTGGAGCCATGGCTGCGCCAACTCACCCGGTCGCCCTTGTGCAGCTTCCTTCGCTCCGGCATACCAGGGTCTACCCGGCGGCTCGGAGCGGTAACCGGTGCGCCGCCGGGAGTGGGAAAGGGACTTACGGGGTGATGTCGCCGATCGGCAGCTTGATCGGGAACGGCTGGGTCAGTTCCAGCACGTCGTCGGCTTCGGCGAGCAGCTCGTACTCCCGGTTGCCGCTGCGCCCGGGCCGGTCGGCCAGCCGGTAGGCGTACACCCGGACCGGGTCCTGCTCCACCCGCCAGTAGCCGGCGATGCCGGCGGCGGCGTACTCGGCCGGCTTGCTGAACCGGTCGGTGCGCCGGGTGCCGGGCGAGACGATCTCGACCGCGAGTAGCACCTCGTGCGGCAGCAGGAAGTGCCGGTCCGACGCGACGTCGGCCCGGTAGACGAGGACGTCCGGTTCCCGGGTGTAGTCGGCGCCCAGCGCCACCCGACGGCCTGCGCCACCCGCAGGTGGTCGGGTGCATGGTCGCCCAGCCACCGCCGGAGCAGGTACGAGATGTGTTGATGGCCCAGGGTGGGGGAGGGGACCACGTGGATGAGTCCGTCGACGAGTTCGACCCGGGGGGCGTCCGGCGGCAGGTGCAGCAGGTCTTCCAGCCGGAAGCCGGCCTGGCGCTGCCGGACCGGATCCGGCTGCCAGGGCCCGGGCATGTCCGCGACCGGCTCGGCGCTCATCGGACCAGCATACTGAGCCGGCCCGATGTCAGGCGGCCGTGCCGGCGGGTTTGTCGCAGACGAAGATGGCGGTGCCGGGGAAGAGCCGGCCGCGCAGCGGGCTCCACTGCCCCCAGATCTGCTCGTGGCCGGCCGGCCACTCCGGCTCCACCAGGTCGCGCAGTACGAAGCCGGCGCCGACGATCTCGCGTACCCGGTCGCCGAGGGTACGGTGCTGTTCGACGTAGCTCGGGGTGCCGGTGGCGTCCTGCTCGACGTAGGGGCGGCGGTCGAAGTAGGAGTGCGTGGCGACCAGCCCGCCCTCGCCCGGGTCGTCGAGGAAGATCCACCGCATCGGGTGGGTGACCGAGAACACCCACCGGCCGCCGGGCCGGAGCACCCGGTACACCTCGCGCAGCGTCGCCGCCGAGTCGGCCACGAACGGGATCGCGCCGAACGCGGTACAGACGATGTCGAAGCTGGCCGCCCGGAACGGCAGCGCGAGGGCGTCGGCCTGGACCAGCGGCACGCGTACCCCGGAGGCGGTGGCCCCGAGCGCGGCGTGCCGCAACATGCCGGCGGAGAGGTCCAGCCCGACCGGCCGGGCGCCCTCGCGGGCCAGCCAGCGGGCCGCCGAGGCCGCGCCGCAGCCGAGTTCGAGCACCCGCCGGTCGGTCAGCTCGCCGAGCAGCCGGGCATCGGCCTCGCGCAGCCCCTCCGGGCACCAGACGAAGTCCACCTGGCCCAGGAACGCCCCGTGCTCGGCCTGGTAGTCGTCGGCGTCCGCGTCCCACCATCGGCGGTTTGCCCGCCGGCTCTCGCCGTCGGTGACCGGGCGCCGGAGCACTCCGGGCAGGTCGTCCTCGGGCAGCTCGGCCAGGGTGTTCTCGGGCATTCCGCCACGCTAGTGCCCGGGGGTGGCGCGGGCGCAGGTCGGGTCCCGGCCACGCCGGCGCCACCGACCATTTCGGCGCGGTTCGGTTGCCGTTTGCCGGTACCGGGCCGGGGTAAGGTGCCCTCCGGGCGCAGACCACGGCGCCGCGGCGACCTCTTCCCGAGCAGTGGACAGCGGATCTCATCACGTGCGGGGAGGGCTTGCATGCTGTGGTAATGCGCACGGTAAGCTGTTCGATGCGCTCGCGGATCGTGTGCCTCGGCAGGGAGCAGGTCCGCGGTCGTCGGATAATCCCCGCGGTCGGAGCAGCGATCGCCCGGTGCACCTGACGACGGATCCGCAGGCGTAAAGGGTCACCGCGACACAAACCTGCTGTGACATCCATCCGACCGGAGCAACCGCCCACATGACGAGCAGCATCGAGGCCCCCTCGAGCGCCACCAAGGTCACCGTCGACGACCTCGGTTCCGAGGAAGCTTTCCTCGCCGCGATCGACGAGACCATCAAGTACTTCAACGACGGCGACATTGTCGAAGGCACCGTCGTCAAGGTCGATCGGGACGAGGTCCTGCTCGACATCGGCTACAAGACCGAGGGCGTCATCCCCTCGCGCGAGTTGTCGATCAAGCACGACGTCGACCCCGCCGAGGTGGTGTCGGTCGGTGATCACATCGAGGCCCTCGTCCTCCAGAAGGAGGACAAGGAGGGGCGGCTGATCCTCTCGAAGAAGCGAGCCCAGTACGAGCGCGCCTGGGGCACGATCGAGAAGATCAAGGACGAGGACGGTGTCGTCCGCGGCTCCGTCATCGAGGTGGTCAAGGGCGGCCTCATCCTGGACATCGGGCTGCGCGGCTTCCTGCCCGCCTCCCTGGTCGAAATGCGTCGGGTGCGGGACCTCCAGCCGTACGTCGGCCGTGAGCTCGAAGCCAAGATCATTGAGCTGGACAAGAACCGCAACAACGTGGTGCTGTCCCGCCGGGCCTGGCTGGAGCAGACCCAGTCCGAGGTGCGCACCGAGTTCCTCAACAAGCTGCAGAAGGGCCAGGTCCGCAAGGGCGTCGTCTCCTCGATCGTCAACTTCGGCGCGTTCGTCGACCTTGGCGGCGTGGACGGTCTGGTGCACGTCTCCGAGCTCTCCTGGAAGCACATCGACCACCCGTCCGAGGTCGTCGAGGTCGGCCAGGAGGTCGAGGTCGAGGTGCTGGACGTCGACCTTGACCGCGAGCGGGTCTCGCTGTCGCTGAAGGCGACCCAGGAGGATCCGTGGCGCCAGTTCGCCCGTACCCACGCGATCCAGCAGATCGTGCCGGGTAAGGTCACCAAGCTGGTGCCGTTCGGTGCGTTCGTCCGGGTGGACGACGGCATCGAGGGCCTCGTGCACATCTCCGAGCTGGCCGAGCGTCACGTGGAGATCCCGGAGCAGGTCGTCCAGGTCGGCTCGGACGTCATGGTCAAGGTCATCGACATCGACCTGGAGCGGCGGCGGATCTCGCTCTCGCTCAAGCAGGCCAACGAGGGCTTCGTCGAGGGCGAGGAGCACTTCGACCCGACCCTCTACGGCATGACCGCGACCTACGACAACGAGGGCAACTACATCTACCCGGAGGGCTTCGACCCGGAGACCGGGGAGTGGCTCGAGGGCTTCGACAAGCAGCGGGAGGCGTGGGAGCAGCAGTACGCCGAGGCCCGCAACCGCTGGGAGGCGCACACCAAGCAGGTGCAGAACTCCCGGGCGGCCGACGCCGAGGCTGCGGCCAACCCGGCCGCCGCGACCGGTGGCACCGGCGGTGGTGGCGGTGGCGGTGGCGGCACCTCGTCCACCAGCACCGCTCCGGCCCGCCAGGCGGAGGAGCCGGCCGGCACGCTGGCCACCGACGAGGCTCTCGCCGCACTGCGGGAGAAGCTCGCCGGCGGTAAGTAGTCGACGCGTAGTACACGCGGCGGAGGCCCGCTTCCACCGACCGGCTCGACCGGCCGGGGAAGCGGGCCTTCCCCTTTCCCGGGCCGGTCTCCCGGCCGGCTCGTTTCCCGGCCGGCTCGCCGGTGGCGCGGGCCCGGAACGGGTCGCGGAATCCGAAGATCTTGGCGGGGGGCCGCCGATCGGGTTGACTGGACCGGTGCTGAAGGTCGGACTCACCGGTGGGATCGGATCGGGAAAGAGCGTCGTCGCGGCCCGGCTGGCCGACCTCGGTGCGGTGGTGGTCGACTCCGACCGGATCGCCCGCGAGGTGGTGGCGCCCGGTACCGACGGGCTGCGGGAGGTGGTGGCCGCGTTCGGCGCCCGGGTGTGCGCGGAGGACGGCAGCCTGGACCGGGCGGCGCTCGGCGAGATCGTCTTCGCCGACCCGTCGTCGCGGGCCAGGCTGGAGGCGATCATCCATCCCCGGGTACGCCGACGCAGCGCCGAACTGATCCACGGTGCGGCTCCGGACGCCATCGTGGTCAACGACGTACCGCTGCTGGTCGAGGTGGGGCTCGCCCCGACGTACCACCTGGTGCTGGTGGTGCGGGCCGCCGAGTCGACCCGGGTCGAGCGGCTGGTCCGGGACCGGGGCATGACCGCCGAGCAGGCGGCGCAGCGGATCCGGGCCCAGGCCGGCGACGAGCGGCGGGCGGTCGCCGCCGACGTACTGCTGGACAACGACGGTGAGCTGGCCGAGCTGCACGCCAGCGTGGACGTGTTGTGGCGGGACCGGCTGACGCCGTACGAACGCAACGTCCGGGAGCGCCGGCCGGTACGGGCGACCGAGGCGCGGCTGGTGGAGCCCGACCCGAGCTGGCCGGCCCAGTACCGGCGGCTCGCCGCCCGGATCCGGCACGCCGTCGCCCCGGCCGAGGTACGCGTCGACCACATCGGCTCGACCTCGGTGCCCGGGCTGGCGGCCAAGGACGTCGTCGACATCCAGTTGGGCGTCGCCTCGCTCGCCGAGGCCGACGCGTTGGCCGACCGGCTCGCCGACGCCGGCTTCCCGCGCTGTCCCGGGCAGTGGTGGGACAACCCGCGCCAGCCGGGCGGCACCTCCCGGTGGGAGAAGCGGCTGCACGGCGGCGCGGACCCGGGCCGGCTGGTCAACCTGCACGTCCGGGAGATCGGCTCGCCGGGCTGGCGGTTCGCCCTGCTGATGCGCGACCACCTGCGGGCCGACCCGGAGCGCCGGGCCGACTATCTGGCCGTGAAGCGGCGGCTCGCGGCGGCCGGTCCGGATCTCGACGTCTACGCCGAGGCGAAAGAGCCGTGGTTCGACCTGGAGCACGGGTATGCCGAGGAGTGGGCGGCGGCCGCTGGTTGGCGGCCGGCGCCGCCGGAGGGCTCCTGAGAGGCAGCGGAGCCGGTGGATAGCCGTGTCCTCGCGCAGGCCGCGCAACGGCCGGGGGAGGGAGAGGTACGTAAAGGGCGCTCGCGGCGGCCGGTCTGCGCTCTCGCGCGACCGCGTCGGTGCGCTCGCCGGCCTGGGCCGGGGCTGCAACCCCTGCGCCGGATGCGACCCAGCCGGTGTGGCGGCTGGTGTCGCAGACCCGGGCGGCCGCCGCGAGCGGCCTACCCTAGAACGGTAGCGCGGTGATCTTTCACACACAATGACGATATCGAAGCCGATCGTGTACCCACCGTGGCCCGGCGGCCTGTCACACCGTCGGCGTACGGTTGAGGTCATGGCGCTCGACATTCCGCGGCTCGACGGCCGCTTCCAGGTGATCTCCGAGTTCCAGCCCTCGGGTGACCAGCCGACCGCCATCGACGACCTGGAGCGCAGGGTGCGTCGGGGCGAGCGGCACACCGTGCTGCTCGGCGCGACCGGCACCGGCAAGAGTGCGACCGCCGCCTGGCTGATCGAGCGGTTGCAGCGTCCCACCCTGGTGCTGGCACCCAACAAGACCCTCTGTGCCCAGCTCGCCAAGGAGTTCAGCGAGCTGCTGCCGAACAACGCCGTCGAGTACTTCGTCTCGTACTACGACTACTACCAGCCCGAGGCCTACATCCCGCAGACCGACACCTACATCGAGAAGGACTCCTCGATCAACGAGGAGGTCGAGCGGCTGCGGCACGCGACCACGATGTCCCTGCTGACCCGCCGGGACGTGGTGGTGGTCGCCACCGTGTCGGCGATCTACGGCCTGGGCACCCCGCAGGAATACCTGGACCGGTCGGTGCGGATCCAGGTCGGCCAGGAGGTCGAGCGGGACAAGCTGCTCCGCCGGCTGGTCGACGTGCAATACACCCGCAACGACATGGCCTTCAACCGGGGCACCTTCCGGGTCCGGGGCGACACGCTGGAAATCATTCCGGCGTACGAGGAGCTGGCGCTCCGGATCGAGTTCTTCGGCGACGAGGTGGAGAAGCTCTACTACCTGCACCCGCTGACCGGCGAGGTGGTCCGGGAGGTCGACCACCTGCTGATCTTCCCGGCCACCCACTACACCGCCGGCCCGGAGCGGATGGAGCGGGCGCTTGCCGGCATCGAGACCGAGCTGGCCGAGCGGCTGGCCGAGCTGGAGCGGCAGGGCAAGCTGCTGGAGGCGCAGCGGCTGCGGATGCGCACCAGCTACGACGTGGAGATGATGCGCCAGGTCGGCTTCTGCTCCGGCATCGAGAACTACTCGATGCACATCGACGGCCGGTCGCCGGGCAGCGCGCCGCACTGTCTGCTGGACTACTTCCCCGACGACTACCTGACCGTGGTCGACGAGTCGCACGTCACCATCCCGCAGATCGGCGGCATGTACGAGGGCGACGCCTCCCGCAAGCGGATGTTGATCGACCACGGCTTCCGGCTGCCCAGCGCCGCCGACAACCGGCCGCTCCGCTTCGACGAGTTCCTGGACCGGGTCGGCCAGATGGTCTTCCTCTCCGCCACGCCCGGTCCGTGGGAGCTGGAGCGGGCCCAGGGCGAGGTGGTCGAGCAGGTGATCCGGCCGACCGGGCTGGTCGACCCCGAGGTGGTGGTCAAGCCCACCAAGGGGCAGATCGACGACCTGATGCACGAGATCAAGCTGCGTACCGAGCGGGACGAGCGGGTGCTGGTCACCACGCTGACCAAGAAGATGGCCGAGGACCTCTCCGACTACCTGCTGGAGCACGGCATCCGGGTCCGCTACCTGCACTCCGAGGTCGACACGCTGCGCCGGGTGGAGCTGCTGCGGGAGCTGCGTAAGGGCGACTACGACGTACTGGTCGGGATCAACCTGCTCCGGGAGGGGTTGGACCTGCCCGAGGTGTCGCTGGTGGCGATCCTCGACGCCGACAAGGAGGGCTTCCTGCGCAGCGGCCGGTCGCTGATCCAGACCATCGGCCGGGCCGCCCGGAACGTCTCCGGCCAGGTGCACATGTACGCGGACAAGATGACCCCGTCGATGGCCGAGGCGATCGAGGAGACCAACCGGCGCCGGGCCAAGCAGGTCGCGCACAACGAGGCGAACGGGATCAGCCCGGAGCCGCTGCGCAAGAAGATCCACGACATCCTGGACGACATCTACCGGGAGGCCGAGGACACCGAGGGGGCCACCACCCGGGTCGGCGGTGCGGTGCGGCAGATGTCCCGGGGCAAGGCGCCGACGCCGGAGACCCGCAGCCGGGGCCGGGTCGGTGCCGCGCCGGCCCGGGAGGGGATGGCCCGGGCCGAGCTGGCCCAGCTGATCCAGGAGCTCAACGACCAGATGCTCGCCGCGGCCCGGGAGCTCCAGTTCGAGCTGGCCGCCCGGATCCGCGACGAGGTGGCCGAGCTGAAGAAGGAACTGCGCGGCATGGACGCGGCCGGGGTCAACTGAGCACCGGCCGCGTGCGCGCCGTCAGCCGTACCGGTTGAAGCCGCCCTCGGAGTCGATCACCTGTCCGGTGATCCAGCGGCCGTCCGGCGAGCAGAGCCACTCGACGAGCCGGGCGGCGTCGTCCGGTCGTCCCCACTCGCGTACGCCAGCTCGCCGGGCATCGGGCCGAGGCGCTGGCCGCTGGAGAAGAGCACCAGCCGCCCTCCGGAGCCGGCGTCGAAGGCCGCGGCGAACGCCTCGGCCAGCAGCAGGGTGGCCCGCACGTTGACCACCAGGTGCCCGTCGATCTCGTCCGCGTCGAGCTTGCCGAGCGGGGTGTGTGTCGAGTAGGCGTGCACCGCGACCAGCACGTCGAGCCGGCCGTGCGTGCGTACCGCGGTCTCGACCAGTTCGGCGGGGGCGCTCGGCGTGGTCAGGTCGGCGGTCCGGTACCGGGCCACGTCGGGGTCGCCGGTCACCTGTTCCAGCTCGGTGAGCAGCCCCGGGACGCCCTCGGGGTCGCCGCCGTACGGCTGCGCCTCGTCGTACCCCGGCAGGCCGGTCAGTTGCAGGCGGTAGCCGGCGGCGGCGAACCGCCGGGCGACCGCGGCGGCGATCCCCACCCGGCGGCTGACCCCGGTTATCAACGCGACCCGTTCCGCCATGCCGCAGAGTCAAGCCGATCCGGCCGATCCCGGCCAGCGGGAATTGCCGGCGCAACGCCCGGCTACCTGGACGGTACGGCGCCCGGTGAACCGCCCGGCCAGCACACCGCGTGCTCGACGGCCGGCCTGCCGGGCGGTCCGGAAACGGCGTGCGCCCGGTCGCGGCCGTCGGTCCAGCCGAGCCCGAGCGGGCTGCCCGGGGAACTGCCGCATGTCGGTGCCGCTACGGGCGGGACGGATGTCGGGCCGTCTTGTTAGGGTTCTGCCGCCCCCGAGCCCTACCGGAGCCCCCCAATGACGATCAATTCGCACATCACCGAATTCGCCGGCCTGCCGGTGGTCGACTTCCAGCCGGCCCGGCTGCCGGACGTGGCGCCCGACACGGTCGCCTGGCGGCTCAGCCTGACCGACTTTCCGCAGAGCGACGGAGACTTCGCCGAACTGACCGAGCGGTTCCTGACCGCTGTCGACCCCGGCAAGGTCTTCGCACTTATCGTCGGCGACTGGGGTGAGGCGTACGAGGAAGCCGCCCCCGTCGATCTGCTGGCCCGACTGGCGCCGCGACTGACCGGGTTGACGGCGCTGTTCATGGGCGAGATGGTGATGGAGCAGTCGGAGATCTCCTGGATCACCCAGGCCGATCCGGCCCCGCTGCTGGCGGCGTACCCGGGACTGGAGATCCTCCGCCTTCGCGGCGCGACCGAGGGGCTGACTCTCACCCCGACCCGGCACACCGCGCTGCGCGAGCTGGCGATCGAGGCCGGCGGCCTGCCCGGGCACGTGGTCCGGGCGATCGCCGAGTGCGATCTGCCGGCGCTGGAACACCTGGAGCTGTGGCTCGGCACCGACCAGTACGGCGGCGATGCCACTGTGGAGGATCTGGCGCCGATTCTGGGTGGGGCGCGGTTGCCGTCGTTGCGGTCGTTGGGGTTGCGTAATGCGGAGATCGCCGATCGGGTGGCGGCGGCGGTGGCGGGTGCGCCGGTGGTGGCGCGGTTGCGGGAGTTGGATCTGTCGTTGGGGATTCTTTCCGACGAGGGTGCGGCGGCGTTGCTGGCGGGGCAGCCGTTGACGCATCTGCGTCGGCTCGACCTGCACCACCACTACCTCAGCGGCGAGCTGGCCGGCCGGCTGGTGGCCGAGCTGCCGGGCGTCGAGGTGGACCTCTCCGACGTGCAGCGCCCCGACCGGGGCGGTGACCGGTACATCGCGGTGTCGGAGTGAGGACCAGCTTCACCGGGCACGCCACCGAGTTCGCCGGGGTGCCGGTCTTCCGGCTGAGTCAGAACTGGGAGGACGAGCCGCCGCGCCTGGTTCCCGAGGCGGAACTGCCGGCCGACCCCGGCTCGGTGGCCTGGCGGATCGAGGCGTGGGAGGAGGACGAGGGCTGGGACTACGGTCCTTCCCGGATGTTCCGGCACGCGTTCGAGCAGTTCCTCGACCTGGTCGATCCGGCCGGGGTACGCGCCCTGGTGATCGGTACCTGGGGCTACGCGGCGATGAACGCCGCACCGATCGAACAGCTCTGTGCCGCCGCCGACCGGCTGACCGGGTTGCGGGCGCTCTTCCTCGGCGACATCCCGGCCGAGGAGTGTGAGCTGTCCTGGATCTGCCAGGGCGACGTCGCGCCGCTGCTGGCCGCGTACCCGGGGCTGGAGGTCCTGCAGATCCGGAGCGGCGACACCGACGCCGAGCACCGTACCGGCCTGGAGTTCGGTGCCGTCCGGCACGGCGCGCTGCGGAAGCTGGTGGTCGAGTCGGCGGGTCTGCCGGCCGGGGTGGTGCGGGGGATCGCCGACTCCGATCTGCCCGCGTTGGCGCACCTGGAGCTCTGGCTCGGCACCGACCGTTGGGGCGGGGATGCCACTGTGGAGGATCTCGGGCCGATTCTGGGTGGGGCGCGGTTGCCGTCGTTGCGGTCGTTGGGGTTGCGTAATGCGGAGATCGCCGATCGGGTGGCGGCGGCGGTGGCGGGTGCGCCGGTGGTGGCGCGGTTGCGGGAGTTGGATCTGTCGTTGGGGATTCTTTCCGACGAGGGTGCGGCGGCGTTGCTGGCGGGGCAGCCGTTGACGCATCTGCGTCGGCTCGACCTGCACCACCACTACATCGGCGCCGAACTGGCCGATCGGCTGGTCGCGGCGCTGCCCGGGGTGGAGGTCGAGCTCACCGAGGCGGCGTTGCCCGACGGGTACGGCGACCGGTACGTGGCCGTCGGGGAGTGACTGGCATGATCGACGGATGACTGGCAGGGTGCCGCTGGTGGTCGTCGGCAACCCGGAGAACCGCCGGGTGACGCTGTTCCGGGCCGCCGCTACCGAGGCGGGCGTACCGGTGGTGGTGCTGCCCTGGCGGCGGCTGGCGACCGGTCCGGTCTGGCTGCCCCGGGCGGCCGTGGTGCGGATCGACTCGCCCGGCGAGGATGCCGAGGTCGACCGGTTGCTGCGCGGTGCCGACCGGCCCGCCGAGCACGGCGAGATCGTCGGCCTCGCCGCCTGGTACGCCGGATTCCGCGCTGCCCTGGGCCGGCTCGGCGAGGCGGCCCGGTCCGCCGGAGCGACCCTGCTCAACGACCCGGACGACGTGCTCGCGATGTTCGACAAGCGGACCTGTCACGCCCGGCTGACCGCCGCCCGGGTGCCGGTGCCGCCAGCGCTGCGCACGGCACCATCCGCGCCGCCCACGGCGTCACCTGGGCTCACGGGGTCACCCGGGCCCACGGTGCCGTCCGCGTCGCCGTCACCGTCCACTTCGGTCGGATCGGCCGGGCAGGCCGGTTCGACCGGGGGTTACCCGGAGCTGCGCGCGGCGATGCGGGCCGCCGGCTGGTCCCGGGTCTTCGTCAAGCCGGCGCACGGCTCGTCCGCGTCCGGGGTGCTCGCCCTTCAGGTGGCGCCGGGCCGGATCCGGGCCACCACCTCGGTCGAGCTGACCGCCGGCGGCAAGCTCTACAACTCGTTGCGGGTCCGCGACTACACCGACGAGCGGCAGATCGCGGCGATCGTCGACCGGCTGGCCCCGGACGGCCTGCACGTCGAGCGCTGGTTTCCCAAGGCCGGGCTGGGCGATCGGACGATCGACCTGCGGGTGCTGGTGGTCGCCGGTCGCCCGGAGCACGTCGTGGTCCGGGCCAGCCCCGGCCCGCTGACCAACCTGCACCTCGGCAACGCCCGGGCAGACCTGTCCGCACTGCGGGCGGCGATGGGCGAGTCGGCATACGCCGCCGCGCTGCAGAACTGCGTCCGTGCCGCCGCCTGTTTCCCGGGCAGCCTGCACGTCGGGGTGGACCTGCTGATAGGTACGGGCTGGCAGCGGCACGCGGTGGCCGAGGTGAACGCCTTCGGCGACCTGCTGCCGGGGCTCTCCGACCCCGCCGGCCGGGACAGTTACGCGGCAGAACTGCACGCGCTGCGGACCGGCCGGTTCGACCGGTGGCGGGCCACCGCGCCGACCCTGCTGGAGTCGACCCTGCTGGAGTCGACCCTGCTGGAGTCGACCCTGCTGGAGTCGACCCTGCTGGAGTCGACCCTGCTGGGGCCGACCATGCTGGAGTCGACCGCCGAGCCGGAGCCGACCACAGGGACTGGAACGACGGCCGAGCCGGCATCGACGGCGCGGCTGGAGTCGGCGGCCGGGGCGGACGGGTGGGGGCCCCGGCGCGCGGGCGACGGCGGCATTGGGCAGCATGAGAACCCGGGACGTGACAGAAAGGTGGGGAGGGCGGCATGAAGGAGCTGATCGGCAGCCACGACCTGTTGTTCGTCACCCTGGACACACTCCGCCACGACGTGGCCGAGGAGCTGGCCGCGGCCGGGCGTACGCCGAACCTGGTCCGCGCGCTGCCCGGCGGGGTCTGGGAGCGGCGGCACAGTCCGGCCAGCTTCACCTACGCGGCGCACCAGGCGTTCTTTGCCGGCTTCCTGCCCACGCCGACCACACCCGGCCCGCACAGCCGGCTCTTCGCGGCGGCCTTTCCAGGCAGCGAGACCACCGGTGAGCAGACCTGGACCTTCGACGCCCCGGACGTGGTCCGGGGCCTCGCCGGGGCCGGCTACCACACCGTCTGCGTCGGCGGGGTCGGCTTCTTCAACGGCAAGTCGCCGCTGGGCGGCGTGCTGCCGGCCCTCTTCGCGGAGGCGCACTGGGAGCCCGAGTTCGGCGTCTCCGCACCGCGTTGTTTCGAGGCGCAGCTCGACCGGATCGCCACCGTGCTGCCCACGGTGCCGGAGGACCGGCCGCTCTTCCTCTTCGTCAACGTCGCCGCGATCCACCAGCCGAACCGGCACTACCTGCCCGGCGCCGATCGGGACAGCCGGGAGAGTCACGCCGCCGCGCTGGAGTACGTCGACCGGCACATCGGGCGGCTCTTCGCCCTCGCCACCTCCCGGGACCGGCCCTGCCTGGTGCTGCTCTGCTCCGATCACGGCACGGCGTACGGCGAGGAGGGGCACAGCGGTCACCGGCTCGGTCACGAGGTGGTGTGGACGGTCCCGTACGGGCAGTTCGTCCTCGAACCGGGTGACTGGGGCAAGCCCGGCGACTGGCCCGGGCCGGAACAGTGAACCCTTCTCGACCCGCACCGCGCGGCGGTCGCGCTCCGACGTCCACCTGCGGCCAGGACGGACCGCAGGGGGAGGTTGAAAAAGGTTCAGTCGGGGTCGCCAACTCGCTGGACGGGTCGCCGTACCAGGGTTACCTGTACGCGTACCCGCACAAGACGGCGTACCGGCCGCTGCGACCGCGCCCGGCGCTGCGTGAGGTCTGGGCGGGTGAGCGGCGGGACGCACTCTTCCTCTACCTGCATGTGCCGTTCTGCGAGATGCGCTGCGGCTTCTGCAACCTGTTCACCCGCTCGAACCCGCCCGCCGAGCAGGTGCGCGGCTATCTCGACCAGTTGGCCCGGCAGGCCGACCGGGTCCGGGAGGCGCTCGGCGACGGCGTCGGGTACGCCCGGGTGGCGGTCGGCGGCGGCACTCCGACCTATCTGGACGCGGCCGAGTTGACCGCGATGTTCGACCTGCTCGCCGGCTTCGGCGCCCGGCTCGGGTCGGTGCCGATGGCGGTGGAGACCTCCCCGGCCACCGCCACCGCCGACCGGATCGCAGTGCTGGCCGAGCGCGGCACCACCCGGGTCAGCATCGGGGTGCAGAGCTTCCTGGACAGCGAGGCGCGGGCGGCCGGGCGACCACAGCGCCGCGCCGAGGTCGAACGGGCCCTGGACACCATCCGGGCATACGACATCCCGGAGCTGAACCTCGACCTGATCTATGGGATCCCCGGTCAGACCTCGGCGACCTGGGCCGAGTCGATCTCGTCCGCACTGCGCTGGCGGCCGGAGGAGGTGTTCCTCTATCCGCTCTACGTCCGCCCGCTCACCGGCCTCGGCCGGATTCCCGCCACAGCGGACGGCGCCGACCCGGCCTGGGACGCGCAGCGGCTGGCGCTGTACCGGCAGGGCCGGGACGCGCTGCGGGCCGCCGGTTACCGGCAGCTCTCGCTGCGGCACTTCCGCCACGCCGACCTGACCGCCGACGACCCAGGCCGGGCCTCCGACGACCCAGTGCGGACCTTCGGCGGGTCCGAGTGGACCTCCGAGGGGCCCAGGCTGACCGCCGACGATCCGGGGCGGGCCGGGCCGGACTACTGCTGCCAGGACGACGGAATGGTGGGGCTGGGGTGCGGGGCCCGGTCATACACCACCGACCTGCACTACTCGTTCGACTACGCGGTCGGGGTCCGGCACGTCCGGGGCATCATCGAGGACTACCTGCGCCGGCCTGCCGTCGACTTCGACGTCGCCGAGGTCGGCTTCCGGCTCGACCCGGTCGAACAGCGGCGCCGCTGGCTGGTCAAGTCACTGCTCCGGGCGGAGGGGTTCGATCCGGCCGGCTATCTCGACCGGTTCGGCAGCCGGGTTGACGACGATTTTCCGCAGCTCGACCGGCTCGCCGAGCGTGGCTGGCTGACCTCGGTGCACGGCCGGACCGCGCTGACCGAGGCCGGGCTGGAACGCTCCGACGCGATCGGGCCGTGGCTGGTCTCCGGCCCGGTCCGCCGGGCGATGGCCGAGTACCCGCTCCGATGAACCTCTCGGTGCTCTACCGCGGCCCGCTGGCGAGCTGCAACTACGACTGCCCCTACTGTCCGTTCGCGAAGCGCCGCGACAGCCGGGCCGAACTCGCCGCCGACCGGGCCGCGCTGGGCCGGTTCGTCGACTGGGCGACCCGCAACCCTGACGACGACCGCCTGTCGGTGCTCTTCACGCCGTGGGGCGAGGGACTGTCCCGGTCCTGGTACCGGGAGGCGCTGGTGACGCTCTCCCGGCTGCCGCACCTGGACCGGGTGGCGATCCAGACCAACCTGGCCTGCCGGCTGGACTGGCTGGCCGCCGCCGACCGGCGTACGCTCGCGCTCTGGGCCACCTACCATCCCGGACAGGTACGCCGGGAGACCTTCCTCGACCGCTGCGCCCGGCTCAGCGAGCTGGGGGTGCGGTACTCGGTCGGCGTGGTCGGGCTGCCGGAGCAGCTCGCCGAGGCGGAGGCGGTCCGGGCGGCGCTCCCCGCCGACGTCTACCTCTGGGTGAACGCGGCCGAGGGCTACTCCTACACCGCCGCCGAGGAGGCGGCCTGGACCGGGCTCGACCCGCTCTTCGGCTACAGCGTGCGGCCGCATCCGTCGGCCGGTGTGCCCTGCCGGGCCGGCGAGACCGTGATCTCGGTGCGTGGCGACGGCTCGGTGCGGCGCTGCCACTTCGTGGAGACACCGTTGGGCAACCTCTACGACGGGTCGTACCGTGTCGCGTTGCGGCCCCGGCCGTGCCCGAACACCGCCTGCGACTGCCACATCGGCTATGTCCACCTGCGAACCCTGCCGCTGTACGAGGTCTTCGCTTCAGGAGTGCTGGAACGGATCCCGGCCCGCTGGGGCGTACCGTCCGTGGCGCTGGGCTGAACCCGGGGCGGCCGGGCCGCGGTCAGGTCTGCACCAGCGGCGCATACCGCTCCGGCTCCACCCCGAACGTCCAGGCGACACCCGCCCGCGCGGTACGCGTGTCCGGCGGCACCCGCAGCCAGTACGTGCGCCGGGTGCCGTCCGGCTCCGGGGTGGCATTGACCACCTCCACCATCACCAGTGGCTCGTCCTGCGGCAGGTTGAGCCGCCAGAGCACGCCGTACTCGTCGCGGTGCACCGCCGTCGTCCGGCTCTCCCGCAGGTAGCGGTCGTAGCCGAAGTGCTCCAGCATCACCCGGCGGACCTCGGCGTTGCGCTCCGCCCGGATCCGTTCCACGGTCAGCGTCGGCAGCTCGGCGGCGACGCCGGCCGGGATCGGCATCCCTCGCCAGGCGTGCAGCCCGAACCCGTCCGGATAGGCCAGTGCCGGACCGTCGTCGTGATGCAGCCGACCGAGGTTGTCCCGGTGCAGCCGGGTCGGCCGCTCGGTGAGGATGACCAGCCGCTCGTACGGCCACCACCAGCCGGCGGCGGCGGTGACCCCGGCGAGACCGGCCAGCCCCGGCTCGCCGTCGAAGGCGGCCAGCCAGGCCGCGTCGTGCTGGCCCGGCACCGCGTCGAGCAGCCCGGCCCGGGCCCGCCGGGTGAACGCGTCGTCGACCTGTGCCGTCAGGTCGGCGCCGAGCTGGTTGCGCAGCGGGGTGAAGATGCGATCGGTGAGCAGGTGCCAGGTGCGGCGCCCGCCGGCCGCCCAATGCGCGGCCCAGCCGGCCGGGCCGAGCCGCTCGACGGCGGCGGCCCGCGCCGTTGCCCACGGCGCGGTGCGCAGGGCGGGCCGGAGCGGCTGGCCGGGATCGGTCACCCCGGGCTCGCCGCCCTGGGTCCGCAGCGCCGCCAACACCTCGGCGACCGCCTCGGCCAGCCCACCGCCGCCCTGGTCGTAGCCGGCCGGGTCGCCGCCGGGCACCGGAGAGGTTGCCGACGCCGACCCGCCGGCCCCGAACCCCCCGGACCCGCCGGACCCAGACCCGCCGGACCCGCCGGACCCGGCGGCCCCGAACCCGCCGGGGCCGGCGGTGCCGGTATTCGGATCGGTCGACGGGGCCGCCCCGGTCAACAGGGCGGCGGCCAGCGCGCCGGCGCGCGGCGACGGGAGCCAGAACACCTGCCGGGGCGGTGCCAGTCCGGCCGCCGCATAGGCCCGTCGGACGGCGGCCTCGGCCACCGGGCGATCGGCCGGCCCGGTGGCCAGCCCGTGGGCGAGCCAGGTGTCGGCGACCCGCGCGAGCCGGGCCGCCTCCCCATCGGCCCGCTCGTCGGCGCCGGCCGCGATCGGCGTGGAGACGGTGGCAGCAGGTCGGTCCCGGCGCAGGGCGTCGGTGTCCATCAGTCCGCCACCGGTCGCCAGCTGCCGGGCAGGTATTCCCGCTGCCGCACCACCCGGTAGGTGCCGGCCGGCAGGGCGATCGGACCGTGCTCCTCGTGGCCGAGCCGGCCGTAGCCCTCGATCACCAGGAACGCCGGCTCGACCTGGTCGGGCAGGGCCCAGGCGGTGAGCCTGGATCCGGTCACCACGTGGGCGTGCCCGGTCGCCTCGCCGCGGGCCAGGACCAGCCGGCCCCGGCCGTCACGCCCGGCCGGGACGAGCCCGCCGGGCATCGTCGCCGGGTCGATCGCCTCGACCAGCACGTCGCCCTGTCGATACATCCGCCGCCTCCGAGGAACCGTTGTCTCCCCGGCACACTAGCGACGGCGTACGACAGTTTCGCCGAGTCGGCGGTCAGGCCGGCGGCGGTACGTCGGTGAAGTGCTCGACGACCGGCGGGGCGGCGAAATAGGGGCCGATCAGCGAGCGCCAGGTGCTGAACCGGTCGGTAGCCCGGAAGTTCTCCAGGTGTGCCTCGACCGAGTCCCACTCGACCAGCAGCACGAACCGGGACGGCGACTCGATCCCCCGGGTCATCCGGATGGACCGACATCCGGGGGTGCCGGCGAGTGTCGCGTGACCCTTGGCGTACGCCTCGGCGAACGCCTCCTCCTGACCGGCCAGCACGTCGATCAGCGCAACCTCCAGCACCATGATCGCAGCATGGCACGGACGGGCCCGGGCTGGTCGATCGGGGTATACCCGTTCCGCCCGACGGTACCTACGGTAGGAACTCCGGAGGATCTTGCGGGAGGTGCGCCATGCTCGACTGGCTGACCGGTACGGCGTTCACCGTGGCGGGTACCCCGACCAGCCGGGCCGAACTGCTCGGCTTCGCGACCGGGGTGCTCAACGTCTGGCTGCTGGCCCGGCAGAAGACGTGGAACTGGCCCGTCGGCATCGCCAACGTGCTGCTGCTGATGGTGCTCTTCTGGACCGCCGGCCTGTACGCCGACGCCGGGCTCCAGATCGTCTACGTCGGACTCGGCCTGTACGGCTGGTGGGCGTGGCTGTTCGGCGGTGCCGAGCGGAGCCGGCTGGTGGTCGGTCGGACCGATCGTCGGGAGTGGACAGTGCTGGTCGGTGCCGGCGCGGTTCTGACGCTGCTGCTCTGGCTGCTGCTGGACCGGGCGACCGACTCGACCGTGCCGCTGCCGGACGCGTTGACCACCGCGCTCTCCCTGATGGCGACGTACGGCCAGTGCCGCAAGCGGGTGGAGAGCTGGTGGATCTGGATCACCGCCGATCTCGTCTACATCCCGCTCTACGCCTACAAGGGGCTCTACCTCACCGCCGGGCTGTACGTGGTCTTCCTCGGGCTCTGCGTACTCGGGTTGCGGAACTGGCGGGCCGACCTGCGCCGGCTCTCGGCCGCGGCGGCCCGGCCGGTGGCGCCCGGCCCGGCCCCCGCCACCCCGTGACCGTGCGGGACACCGACAACCCCTCCGCCGCACCGTGGCCCGGCCGGACGGCCCGGGCGACCGCGCGGAACACCGGCAGCTTTCCGGCAGCCGCCCGGCCCGGGCGAGCGGCCCAGGCGGCGGATCCGGTGGAGGCCGCGGACCCGGTGCCGGAGGCGGCGGGCCGACCGGAGTTCGGGCACGGGCTGGTGGTGGGGAAGTTCTATCCGCCGCACGCCGGGCACCACGCGCTGATCGCCGAGGCGGCCCGCCGCTGCGCCGCCGTCACCGTGGTGGTGGCGCCGTCCCGGCGGGAGTCGATCCCGCTGGAGCTGCGGCTGGACTGGTTGCGTGAGGTGCACGCCGCCGACCGGCACGTCCGGTTCGTCGGCCGGTACGACGACCATCCGGTCGACTACGCCGACCCGGCCGCCTGGGACGCGCACTGCGCGGTGTTCCGGGCGGCGGTCGGACCGGCCCGGGTCGACGCGGTCTTCTCCTCGGAGGCGTACGGCGCGGAGCTGGCCCGCCGGTTCGACGCGGTGGACGTACCCGTCGATCCGGCCCGGGCCGCCGTACCGGTCTCCGGCACGGCGGTCCGGGCGGATCCGGTGGCGCACTGGGCGATGCTCAGCGCGCCGGTCCGGGCCTGGTTCGTCCGCCGGATCGTGGTGGTGGGCGCCGAGTCCACCGGGACCACCACGGTCGCCGAGGCGCTGGCCGAGCACTACGGCACCTGCTGGGTACCGGAGTACGGCCGGGAACTCACCGCCGCCAAGTTGGCCCGGTTGCGGGGCACCGAACCCGACGCGACGATCTTCGACGTGGTCTGGGACCGGGCCGACTTCGAGACGGTGGTCCGGGAGCAGCAGGCCGCCGAGGACGCCGCCGCCCGGCGCAGCGGGCCGCTGCTGTTCTGCGACACCGACGCCCGGGCCACCGCGGTCTGGGAGGAGCGGTACCTCGGCTCGACCTCACCCCGGGTCCGGGCCGCCGCCCGTCGACCCGATCTCTATCTGCTGACCGACCACCACGGGGTGCCGTTCACCGACGACGGCCTGCGGGACGGTGCGCACCTGCGCGGCTGGATGACCGAGCGGTTTCGGGTGGTGTTGGCCGAATCCGGGGTACCCGTGATCGAACTCACCGGTCCGCTTCCGGACCGGTTGGGCGCGGCGATCCTGGCCTGCGACGCGATGCTGGCGGCGGGTTGGTCCCTCGCCGACCCGTTGTTACCTCGGTAGTGCACCTAGGTTCCTAGGATGATTTACCGGTGGTGAGTCAGGCGCCCCCACAGGGGGAGATGCGCGACGGGCGGGGAATGGTGAACAATGGCGCTGTAGGAGGGGAGTATTCCTTCGCGACGGTGTCGTCAACACGGTCGTCGGCCGGTAGACCGGTACGAGGACCCGGCACCGTAGGTTGTCGCCGCGGCGTCTCCGCGTGGCGATGGCGGAAGAGACCTCCGACAGTCACCACCGTCTACACCGCCTGACGCGCGTCATCCGCGTGCTGACGGCGGTGCCGCGTGCCTGCCGGAGGAGTGCCTTGAACGTGTCCACCTGGGTGTGGGTCGTCTCGCTAGTTGTGCTGACGGCGATCCTGCTACTTGATCTCGTGATCATCGGTCGACGACCGCACGAGCCGAGTCTGAGGGAGTCTGGCCTCTGGGTCAGCTTCTACGTCGGCCTCGCGATCGTCTTCGGGGTCGGCCTGTTCCTGACCACCGACGCCACCGTGGCCGGGGAGTTCTTCACCGGCTGGCTCACCGAGTACAGCCTCTCGGTGGACAACCTCTTCGTGTTCGTGATCATTATGTCCAGATTCGGCGTGCCCCGGCAGTACCAGCAGAAGGTACTGCTGATCGGCATCGTGCTGGCGCTGGTGATGCGCGGCGGCTTCATCGCGGCCGGCGCGGCGCTGATCAACCAGTTCTCCTGGGTCTTCTACATCTTCGGCGCCTTCCTCATCTACACGGCGATCAACTTCTTCCGCCAGGGTGAGCCGACCGAGGACGACTTCAAGGAGAACATCCTGATCCGATGGAGCCGGCGGGCCCTGCCGGTATCCCGGGACTTCTCCGGCGCCCGGATCACCATCCAGGAGAACGGCCGCCGGCTCTTCACCCCGATGCTGATCGTGCTGATCGCGATCGGCACCACCGACCTGGTCTTCGCGCTCGACTCCATCCCGGCGATCTTCGGGATCACCCAGGAGCCCTACCTCGTCTTCACCGCCAACGTCTTCGCGCTGATGGGGCTGCGGCAGCTCTACTTCCTGCTCGGCGGGCTGCTCGACCGGCTGGTCTACCTCAACATCGGGCTCGCCGTGGTGCTCGGCTTCATCGGCGTCAAGCTGGTGCTGGAGGCGCTGGCCGGCAACAACCTGCCGTTCCTCAACGGTGGCGCGCCGGTCGCTTGGGCGCCGCACATCCCGATCTGGCTCTCCCTCACCATCATCCTGGGCACGCTGGCGATCGCCACCGTGGCCAGCCTGATCAAGTCCAGCCGGGACCGCCGGTCAGCCGAGAAGGTGCCGGTCGCCTGAAATAAGCGCCGGAGCGGCGGGTCAGGGAGCGAATCTTCTCCACCTCCCCTTACCGTCCGGGGTGGCCCGGACGAAGGGCGGGGCTGAGGTGTCTCAGCCAGGAAAGGGTTCGGTGACCCGGTGCGCGCCGACCAGGGTCGCGGCCCGGTCGGCGGGCATCGGTTCCTCCAGGACCCGCCGCTTGGTGTAGCAGGCGTGCAGCATCCGCCGGTCGCCGTCCGGCCCGGGGGGCGCGGTGACGATACCGATGTGGTGGACCGGCCGGCCCGGCCGGGCGAAGAAGTAGAGGTCGCCGGGTCGTTCCGCGCCGAGCGGCACCGGGACCGTCGCCGCCGCCTGGTCGTCGGCGTCCCTGGGCAGGCGTATGCCGAAGCGCCGCCAGGCCAGGTGCACCAGGCCGGAGCAGTCGATGCCGTACGCCGAGACGCCGCCCCAGAGATAGACCACGTCCCGCAGCCGGCTGGCCACCGCGAGTACCTCGGTCGGGCTGGGCGGCCGGGTCGGTGCCGGGGCGAGATGGCTGTCGGGTGCCCAGAGCGGCAGCCTGTGGTCGGGGACCCGGACCGGGCGCCAGCCGGCGTGGGTCGGACCCGCGCCGGTCAGCCGGGTGCCCAGGATGACGCCGGGCAGCACCACCGCGCCGGACGGGGCGTCGTGCAACCGGGTGACCGTCGCCGCGACGACCAGATCCGGCGGGGCCGGTACCGGATCGGCGGGCTCGACGAGCTGTTCGCGCGGGAGCCAGCCCGGATAGCCCCGGGGGTCGAGTCTGGCCGCCGGCTGTTCCACCGCGACGACCCGGACCCAGCCGTCCGGGCGGACCTCCTCGACCAGCACCCGCTCGCCGAGCAGGAGCTGACTGAGCACGCAGTCGCCGTCCCGCTGGTCGACGGTCATCCCGGAGATCCAGCCGGCGATGTCGGTCCGGCGGGACAGGGCCGGTGCGTCCACCGGGCGGACGGCCTCGGGACCGGCCCACAGGGTGGCGACGCCGACCCGGACAACGGCTTCGCGCCCCGAGCGCAGCACCATGTCAGTACCACCCGTCCTCGCCCGCTCTCGCCCGAAACCCTATGAAAATTAGCGCCGCACTGCAACATGCGACTGAATGTTGCCTTCATGGGCTGCAGCGCGGCCGGGACCGGCGGGGCGGCGTCAGGGCGTCGGCGGCGGCGTCCGGTGCAGGCCGGCGATGCCGAGACCGGGAGCGTCGGGCAACACGACGGTGGCGTTCTCGTACCGGATGCCGCCCTGCACCGGCGACCAGGCCAGCCACCAGGCGGCGTCCAGGTCCGACACGGCGCTGGTGCCGTACGCGGCCACCAGGCTGGCAGCCGCGCCGAGCCCGATCTGACTCTCCATCATCGAGCCGACCAGGGTGCCGAGGCCGTGCTCGGCGGCCAGCTCCAGCAGCGTCCGGGCCGGGCCCAGCCCACCGCACTTGGCCAGTTTCACGTTCACCATGTCCGCGGCCCGCCGCTGGATCACCTCGACCAGGTCGCGCAGTCCGTAGACCGACTCGTCGGCCAGGATCGGCACGTCCACCCGCTCGGCCACCCAGGCCAGCCCGGCGATGTCCCGGGCGTGCACCGGCTGCTCCACCAGTTCCACGTCGAGGCCGGCGTCCTCGACACCGCGGATCACCCGGACCGCCTCCCGGGGCGTCCAGCCCTGGTTGGCGTCGAGCCGGATCCGGGCCTGCGGGCCGGCGGCGGCGCGTACCGCCCGGATCCGGGCCAGGTCACCGGCCGCGTCCGTGCCGACCTTCACCTTGAGTACGTCGAAACCGTCGGCGACCCGCTGCTTCGCCGCCCCGGCCAACTCGACCGCGTCCCCGGCCGACAGTGTGACGTCGGTGGCGACCCGCCGGGACGTCCCGCCGAGCAGCCGCACCAGCGGTACGCCGAGCCGCCGGGCCGCCAGGTCGTGCAGTGCCACGTCCACCGCAGCCTTCGCCGCCTCGTTGCCGACCACCGCGCGCCGTACCTCCGCGCACCGGGCCACCAGGTCGTCCGGGTCACGTCGGACCAGCAGCGGGGCGAACACCTCCTCGACACAGGCCTGTGCGCCGCCGATCGACGCCCCGGTCACCCGCCACACCTGGGGTGCCTCGCCGAATCCGGACCGCCCGTCGGCGTCGACCACCTCCACCACCAGGGTCTCTACTGTGGAGGTACGGCGCAGTGCGGTCACGAACGGGGTGTGCAGCGGAGCGGAGAGCCGGTGGGTGCGAACCGAGGCGATCGACATGCAGGCACCATATCGACCGTCGGGTCAGCCGACGGTCCCCAGACGGTGCCGGGCGGCCCAGAGCAGCGCCGAGACCCGGGCGATGAGCCGACGGGCCCACTCGTCCCGGTCGTCGCCGGAGTGGTCGGCGTCGCCGTCCGGCGGCACGCTGGTGCAGACCACCACGGCGTACGGGGGCGCGTCGTCCGGGAAGACCACGCCGGCACCGTGCCGGACGCCGCGTACCCAGCCGTTCTTGTGTGCGATCCGGGTGCCCGGCGGCAGCCCGGCGGCCAGGTCCTCGCCGCGCTCCTGCGCGAACAGCACGTCCAACATCGCGGCACAGGTGCCGGGGGAGGCCAGTCGGGATCGGGCGATCGCGCCGAGCAGCCCGGCCAGGTCGGCGGCGGTGACCTGGTTGTCGAGTCCGGCGTCCCGGGCGGCGAAGTCCTCGATGCCCCGCTGGGTACGGCTGTGCCGGGCACCACTGTCGGCCCACACCTGGGCGACGGCGGGCAGCCCGACGTGCCCGAGCACCAGGTTGGTGGCGAGGTTGCTGGACCGGACGATCATCCGTTCGGCGAGCCAGCCCAGCGGTGCGGTGCCGCCGAGCCGGGCCCAGACCGCCTCGTCGTTGTCGTAGTCGGCCGCGCAGCAGAACCGGCCCGCGCCCGGCCGGGCCGAGTCGAACTCGTTGAGCACCGGCACCGGCGCGGCCAGCTCCAGCTCACCGGCCTCGGCGGCCCGGTGCAGGGCGGCCAGCACCGCCACCTTCATGGTGCTGGCCGCGTAGTGCGGGGTGTCCGGCAGCCGGGTGTACGCGGGCCGGCGGCCGAGCCGACCCACGTAGACCGAGACTGTTCCGGGTACCGCCGCCAGTTCGACCTCGAGTGCGTCCCAGGGCATCTGCGCAGCGTACGACCGGACTCAGCCGGCGTGCTTGCGCCGGGCGGTGGCCCGGGCCCGGGACGGTGCGTCCAGCATGACCTTGCGCAGCCGGATCGCCACCGGGGTGACCTCGACGCACTCGTCCTCGCGGCAGAACTCCAGGGCCTGTTCCAGGGAGAGCTTGCGCGGCGGGATCAGCTTCTCGGTCTCCTCGCTGGTCGAGGAGCGCATGTTGGTGAGCTTCTTCTCCTTGGTGATGTTGACGTCCATGTCGTCGGAGCGGGAGTTCTCGCCGACCAGCATGCCCTCGTAGACCTCGGTGGACGGCTCGACGAAGAGGGTGCCGCGCTCCTGGAGGTTGAGCATCGCGAACGCGGTCGCCACCCCGGACCGGTCGGCGACCAGCGATCCGGTGTTCCTGGTCCGCAGCTCGCCGAACCACGGCTCGTACGACTCGAAGACGTGGTGCAGGATGCCGGTACCCCGGGTGTCGGTGAGGAACTCGGTCCGGAAGCCGATCAGTCCCCGGGCCGGCACCAGCCACTCCATCCGGATCCAGCCGGTGCCGTGGTTGACGAGCTGCTCCATCCGGCCCTTGCGGGTGGCCAGCAACTGGGTGATGGCGCCGAGGTATTCCTCCGGGGCGTCGATGGTGAGCCGCTCGACCGGCTCACACGTCTTGCCGTCGATCTCCCGGGTCACCACCTGCGGCTTGCCGACGGTCAGCTCGTACGACTCGCGGCGCATCTGCTCGACCAGGATGGCCAGCGCCAGCTCGCCCCGGCCCTGCACCTCCCAGGCGTCCGGCCGGTCGGTGGGGAGCACCCGGAGCGAGACGTTGCCGATCAGCTCCCGGTCCAGCCGGTCCTTGACCATCCGGGCGGTGACCTTGGCGCCCTTGACCCGGCCGACCAGCGGCGAGGTGTTGGTGCCGATGGTCATCGAGATCGCCGGCTCGTCGACGGTGATCAGCGGCAGCGGCCGGGGGTCCTCCAGGTCGGCCAGGGTCTCGCCGATCATGATCTCCGGGATGCCGGCGACCGCGATGATGTCGCCCGGCCCGGCCGAGGTGGCCGACTTGCGCTCCAGGCCCTCGGTGATCAGCAGTTCGGAGACCCGGACCCGCTCCACGGTGCCGTCGGTGCGGCACCAGGCCACCGTCTCGCCCTTGGTGACGGTGCCCTGGCGGACCCGGCACAGCGCCAGCCGGCCGAGGAACGGCGAGGCGTCCAGGTTGGTCACGTGCGCCTGCAACGGCGCGGCCTCGTCGTAGGCCGGCGGCGGGATGGTGTCGAGCAGGCTGCGGAAGAGCGGCTCCAGCGAGCTGCTGTCGGCCGGCACGGTGCCGCCGGGGGGTTGGGTCAGCGAGGCGATGCCGTCCCGGGCGCAGGCGTAGATGATCGGGAAGTCGATCTGCTCGGCGTCCGCGTCCAGGTCCAGGAAGAGTTCGTACGTGTCGTCGACCACCTCCTTGATCCGGGCGTCCGGCCGGTCCACCTTGTTGATCACGAGGATGATCGGCAGCCGGGCCTGCAGCGCCTTGCGGAGCACGAACCGGGTCTGCGGCAGCGGGCCCTCGCTGGCGTCCACCAGCAGCAGTACCCCGTCGACCATGGTCAGCCCGCGTTCCACCTCGCCGCCGAAGTCCGCGTGCCCAGGGGTGTCGATGATGTTGATGGTGACCGGGTCGGAACCGTCCGCCGGCAGGTAGCGCACGGCGGTGTTCTTGGCCAGGATGGTGATGCCCTTCTCCCGCTCCAGGTCCATGGAGTCCATCACCCGGTCAGCCGGCTCGGCCCGGGCGGAGAACGCTCCGGACTGCCGCAGCATGGCGTCGACCAGGGTGGTCTTGCCGTGGTCGACGTGGGCGATGATTGCGACGTTACGAAGGTCCCCGCGGGTCTGCATGCCCTCCATCCTCTCGCCTGCGCGATCCGGGCCGGCGTCCGGGTTCCCCCTGAGGTAACCCCGCTCTCGGCGGGAATCGCTGTGCCATCACACCACACGGCTGGCATGCTGGCCGGGGTGTTCGGGGGGTCGCCGTGCAGGATGTGTTGACGGTGGTGCGGGAGTTGCCACCGGTGCTGGTCTACCTGGTCGCCGCGCTGCTGGTGGCCACCGAGACGGCGGTGATCGTCGGCCTGGTGATGCCGGCGGAGGCGACCCTGCTGCTGGTCGGCTTCCTCGCCTACACCGGGATGCTGCGGCTCGGGCCGGCGCTGGTGGTGATGATTGTCGCAGCGGTGCTCGGCGACGCGCTGGCCTTCCGCAGCGGCCGGCGGCACGGCACCCGGCTGCGGGCCGGCCGCTGGGGGAGCCGCGTCGGGGCGCAGCGCTGGGCGAAGGCCGACGCGATGCTGGCCCGGCTGGGCGGGCGCGGGGTCTTCGCGGCCCGCTGGGTGGCCTTCGCCCGGACCCTGGTGCCCCGGCTGGCCGGCAGCGCCGGGATGCCGTACCGGCGGTTCGCGCCGTGGAACCTGGCCGGGGTGGTGACCTGGGTCGGCGGTTCGGTGCTGGCCGGCTATCTGGCCGGGGAGTCGTACGAGACGGTCTCCCACTACCTCGGCAAGGCGACCGGTGCCGTACTGCTGCTGATCGTCTTCATCGTGGCCATCGTGCTGGTCGGCCGCTGGCTCGGCCGGAACCCCGACCCGGTGCGGTCGCTGCTGACCCGGGCCGTCGCCCGGCCGCCGTTGCGC
Organism: Plantactinospora sp. KLBMP9567; assembly: GCF_033446045.1. Classification (NCBI taxonomy): domain Bacteria; kingdom Bacillati; phylum Actinomycetota; class Actinomycetes; order Micromonosporales; family Micromonosporaceae; genus Plantactinospora; species Plantactinospora sp. KLBMP9567. The sequence goes on from NZ_JAWQRR010000006.1 coordinate 557,007, forward strand.
TGGCTCGCCCGGCGGTACGGGGTGCTGTTCTTCGTGCTGTCGATGCACATCGGGCCGGGCTGGACGCTGCTGGCCAATCTGGTCGCCGGGTTGGCGCTGCTCTTCGTGACCGGGCTCACCCTGGCCTGGCTGCTCGACCTGGTGGTCACGCACAGCGGGCTGTCGGTGGTCGACAGCGCGATAGCGGAGTGGTTCGCCTCCCGGCGTACCGAGGGGGTGGCCGAGTTGGCGCACGGCGCGATCGGTGCGCTGCGCGGTCCGGTGCTGATCCTGGTGGTGGCGCTGGTCGCCGCGGTGGTCGGCTGGCGTACCCGACCGTGGCGGGTCGACCTGCTCAGCGTGCTCGGCACGGTCGGCGCCTTCGTACCGCTGCTGGTGCTGGTCCTGGTGACCGACGTCACCGGGCCGACCAGCGGCACACCGGTACGGCTGCTGCCGGCCCAGAACGCCGTGGTCGCGGCCAGCCTCTGCACGCTGGCCTGGCTGCTGGCCCGGCAGAGCCGCTGGCCGATGGCGGTGGCGGCCTGGACGGTGGCGGCGGTCGGGGTGGTGATGATCGGCGCGGCCCGGCTCTACGTCGGCTGGAGTTCGGCCAGCGAGACGGTCACCTCCATGCTGCTCGGGGTGCTCTGGACCGCGGTCTTCATGGTCGCCTGGGCGACCCGGGACCGCGCGGTACGCGCGGCCGGGGCTTCGGCCGCGCCGTCCACGGCGAACCCGCCACGGCCTTCGGCAGCCGAGGCCCGGCAGCCGTCGGAAAGCGAGGCCGTGCCGCCCGCAGGTGAGGCCCGACCGCCCGCAGGTGAGGAGCGGCCGTCGGCGGAGCGGGCCGGCACCCCGGCCGTCGAGGAGACGGCCCCGGCCAGCCGGAGGGTCGAGGCACCCTGAGCTGTCGGCGTGCCTGTTATGGTGCGCCGGGAGATCTGGGGGGACTCGAATGACTGAGTGGCTACGCAGGACCGGGCTGGTGTCGGGGGCGGTGGTCCTGGCGCTCGCCAGCGTGGTCGCCTGCGCCAACGGCGAGCCGGGGGGCGAGGGTGGCACGACCACGGTCGCGGCGGAGACCGACCCCTCCGCCCCCTCCGTCGCCGCCGACCCGGTCGCGGCCGGCGAGCCGACGACCGAGCCGCCGGCCGTGGCGGGGCTCGGCGCCCGGCCGACCCCGTCGGCGACCCCGAGCCGCACCGCCAGCAAGAAGCCGGGTCCGCGCAAGGTCCCCAAGCCGCCGACCGAGACGAAGCTGCCCCCGCCGCCGCCCAAGCCCGAGACCGGCTGCACCAAGCCGCGCTACGAGGGCACCCAGGCCAGCCGGGCCCAGGTCAAGCAGGCGCTGACCGAGGCGGCCGGCCGGACCTACTGGCCGAGTTCGGCGCCGAGCATCCGGGTGCCGGTCGACCTGGTCAAGGCCACCGCCTGGCAGGAGAGCGGCTGGCAGTCGAACATCATCGCCTGCGACGGCGGGGTCGGGCTGATGCAGGTCATGCCGGACACTGCGGCCTTCGTCAACCAGCGCTTCGACCAGTCGTACGACATCGACGCCTACCGGGACAACGCCACGCTCGGGGCGAACTACCTGGCCTGGCTGATCAAGTACATCGGTGACGCCTTCTTCGAGAGCGACTACGGGGTGTCCGCCGAGGACTGCGGCACCGAACTCAACTCCTGTCTGCTGAACGCGGTGATCTCGGCGTACAACTTCGGGCCGGGGGCGGTGGTGACCGACGACGGGCTGAAGATCCCCAACCCGCAGTACGTGCGTAACGTCCGCGCGCTGATGACGGAGTGTGAGTGCCTGGCCTTCTGAGGCCGGTGGCCGGCTAGTCGTCCTATCCCGACCTCGGGTCGGTTGACCATTGCTTTTGCTCATATTGGCAGCTTGGACGACTGGACTCGGGCCATCGTCGCAGATACGGTCAGTAGTGAACCCCTACCTCCGAGTAAGGAGGGCTGATCGATGCGACTGCTCTGGCTCGCCGACGTGCTCCGGTCCGCCGGTCTCACCGTGCACGAGGTCGGCGGTTGGCGGAGTCGCGGGTCCACATCCTTCGATCCACACGGGATCATGTGCCACGAGACCCGCGGTTCGCTGCGCTCCACCGACGCCGGCGAGATCTACGTCCTGCTCAACGGTTCCGCGACGGCGCCACCGCCGATAGCCCAGCTCTACCTTTCGCGCACCGGGCACTGGCACGTGATCGCCTCCGGCCGGTGCAACCACGTCCGGGTCGGCTGGGCCGGGCCGTTCAAGGGGGTCGGCAACTCCGGCCTGATCGGCATCGAGGCGCAGCACGCCCTCGGCGAGCCGTGGACCGACCGGCAGTACGACTCCTACGTGCGCGGCGTACGGGCGCTGCGCGACCGTACCGGCTGGGGGATCGCCGGCCACAAGGAGCACCAACCGGCCGGCTACGGACACCCGAGTGTCAAGACGGACCCGAGTTTCAACATGAACCAGTTCCGGCGCGACGTCGCCGCATCGTCCGGAGGGGAGAACATCATGCCGGCACTGTCCGATCAGGAGCAGGAACAACTGCTCAAGTTCGCCAAGGACAACAACTACCTTCTGTGGCAGGGCGCGCAGAAGCCTGACGGAAGCGGCCGTACCGATATCCGGCAGCACTTCTACACCATCGAGGGGATGCTGACCGAGGTCAAGGCCAACCAGATGAACATGCTCGGCAAGGACTGGGTCAACGAGCAGCAGATCATCGACGGCGTGCTCAACGGGCTGGGCTCGAAGGACCTCGACGACGCGGCGGCCGCGCTGCGGGCGGCGTTCGGCGACCGGATCGGGGAGCTGGCCGCCAAACTCACTGCTGCGACCTGAGCACCCGGCGGCTCGGCGGCCGGGTCAGCCGGTCGTGTGGCCTGGTCAGTCAGCCGGTCGTGCGGCGGCGCAGCCAGGCGTCCTCGGCGAGGTAGTCGAAGTAGTCGGTGCGGTAGTTCTGCGCGAGATCGGGGAAGACGGTCCGCCAGTCCCGGCCGTGCGCGGCGTCCACCAGCCACCGTACGGTCTCCGGCAGCGAGTCGAGATAGTTGGTCACCGGGCGGTAGCCGAGCTGGCGTTCCGCCAGGCTCATGTCCAGCACCACCGGGCACGGCGTGGACCACGGTGTCTCGCCGACCGGTGGTGCCGGCGAGGGGCCGTCGATCAGCACGTCCTCCGCACCGTGGTCCAGCACCGCGTGCACGGCGGCGCCGATCTCGCGTACGGTCGGTGGCTCCGGGTCGCCGGCGTTGAGCACCCGGGCCCCGGGCTCGGCGGCGGAGAGCCGGATCAGCTCGGCGAGGTTGGCCGTGGAGACCGGATGGAACCGGCTCTGTCCGGCGTACGCCAGCACCCGTACCGGCCGGTGGTCCAGGGCGCGTTTGACGAAGTGCCACTCGCGCGGGTGCACGGTGTGCGGCCCGTGGATCGCACCGGCCCGCAATAGCGTGGTCGGCAGGACCGCCCCGGCGGCGAGCAGTTCGCGTTCCAGGGCCGCCTTGCCGGCCGCGTACGTCTCCGCGTCCGGCGCCGCGTCCGGGTCGAGCGGTACGACGGTCTGCTGGGTCTCGGCGATCGGCACCGGGAACCGGACCCCTTCGGCGCCGAACCCCCGGCCGGCGTCGTCCAGGTAGACCCCGGCGGTGGAGACGATCACGGCCGAACCGATCCGGTCGGCGAGCCGGAGCAGTTGGCGGGCGTGCCGGGCGTCGTACGCGACGGTGTCGACCAGTACGTCGCAGCCGTCGCCGACCGCGACCGCCAGCCCGGCGTCGTCCTCGCGGTCCAGCGGCACCAGCTCGACGTTCCAGTGCGGCGGCCAGGGTGCCCCGGCCCGCAGGCCCCGGGCGGCGGCCCGGACGTGCCAGCCGTCGGCGACCAGGGCGCGGACCGCGGCCCGGCCGACCTGGCCGGTGGCGCCGACGACCAGAGCGAGCTTCTCCATAGCGTCACGCTAGATCTCCGCGCGGAGGCTGGCGAGCCCTTCGGCTCTCAGCCGAACCCGCCGCCCGTCGATGCCGACCGAACAACGTCGCCACTGGTGGGACGTGCCCGCGCCGAGGCGTCGGCGTCGGACGGCGCGGGTCTCCCCGCCGCGAGGCCGGCGAGCGGGAGGAGACGAAATGAGCCTGCTCCGGCAACGGGACTTCCGGCTGCTCTGGATCGGCCAGGCCAGCAGCACCTTCGGCACCAGCGTGGCGCTGCCGCTGGTGGCGGTTGCCACCCTCGACGCCAGCACCTTCCAGGTGGCGCTGCTGACCGCCGCCGCATGGCTGCCCTGGCTGCTGGTCGGTCTGCCGGCCGGCGCCCTGGTGGATCGGCTGCGCTGCCGGCCGGTGATGGTGACCTGCGACCTGGTCGCCGCGCTGCTCTTCGCCAGCGTGCCGGTCGCCGGCTGGCTCGGCGTACTCACCATCGGGCACCTGCTGGCCGTTGCGCTGGGCGGCGGCACCGTGAGCGTCTTCTTCAAGACCGCGTACCAGGTCTACCTGCCCACCCTGCTGGACCGGGCCGACCTGGCCGAGGGAAACGCGAAGCTCCAGGGCACCGAGGCGGTGGCCAGGTGGCCGGCCCGGGCGCGGCCGGCCTGCTGGCCAGCCTGGTCGGCGCCGCGACAGCGCTGTTGGCGGACGTGCTCGGCTTCCTCGGCTCGGCCGCCTGCCTGCTGTCGATCCGTCGCCAGGAGCCACGCCGCACCGCCGATCCGGCGGCGGGTCTCGGCCGGCAGATCGCCGAGGGGGTACGGTTCACCGCCCGCGATCCCTGCCTGCGGGTGCTCACCGTCTGGGGCGCGGTCAGCAACCTCGGCCTGGTCGGCTACCAGGCGATCCTGGTCGTCTTCCTGGTCCGCGAGGTCGGGGTCGGTCCGGGTACGGTCGGCGGCCTGGTCGCCGTGATGAGCCTCGGCGCTGCCATCGCCACCAGGCTGTCCCGGCACCTCGGCAGCGCCCGCGCGCTGCTGCTCTGCGCCCTCGGCGCCGAACCGTTCGGGTTGCTGATCCCCGCTGACCGCTCCCGGCGCCCGGCTCGGCCTGCTGGTGCTGGCCGGCACGGTGATCGGCGCCGGAGTGGTCGCCGGCAACGTGATCAAGGCAGGCTTCCGCCAGGCGTACGTGCCGCACCGGCTGCTCGGCCGGGTCCGCGTGACCATGCAGGTGGTCAACCTCGGCACCATGCCGCTGGGTGCCGTGCTCGGCGGCGCGCTCGGTATGGCGCTCGGCCTCCGCCCGGCGATGTGGGTGATCACCGCCGGGCTGGCGCTGAGCGGGCTGATCCTGCTGATCGGCCCGCTGCGGAAGCGCCGCGACCTACCCGAACCGCGGCACGACACGGAGCCGGCGGCACCGGCCCGCCCGGCGGGTAGCGAACTGGTCAGCGCGGCTGCACGTTAGCCGCCTGCGGGCCCTTCTCGCCCTGGGTGACGTCGAACTCGACCTTCTGCCCCTCGTTGAGCTCGCGGTAGCCGGACGAGGCGATCGCGGAGTAGTGGACGAACACGTCCGGCCCTCCGCCGTCCTGCTCGATGAAGCCGAAGCCCTTTTCCGAGTTGAACCACTTGACGGTTCCGGTTGCCATGGGTGTCTCCTTAGCGGCGCGCCCGGTGCGTGGCGTGCCCTGTACGTCACCGACAGTAGCCTCCCTGCGTACTTGGTGCGGGCGGAAGTCGGGAGTCGTACAAACCTCGGCGTAGGCCGGACGGCGGAGTCACCCCTAGATCGAGTCAGGGTTGCCCGCCTCGGTTACCAGGGCTCGACCCGGATGTCCGGATGCCGTTCCGTCCGTAACGTTCCTGACGTGGCGGACTGGCTGGTTCAGGTGGGGGAACTGCCGTCGGGAGTCTTTCTGGCGGTGCTCGGCGGTGTCATGATGCTGGACGCGATTCCACTGCTCGGCGTACTCGTGCCCGGCGACGTCGCGGTACTGGCCGCGGTGGGGGTCGGTCGGCCGGCCAGTGTGGGGGCGTTCCTGGCGGTGATCGGCGGCTGCCTCGGCGGCTGGTCGCTCACCTTCTTCGCCGGTCGGCGGTTCGGCGCCCGGCTACGGCGCAGCCGTACCGGGGCGTGGATCGGGGAGGCGCGCTGGTCGGCGGCCGAGCGGATTCTCAGCAGTGGCGGGGGCCGGATGGTGATGGTGGCACCCTTCCTGCCGGTACTGAACGCGCTGCTGCCGCTCGCCGCGGGCGGGCTGCGGATGTCGTACCGGCGGTTCCTGAGCTTCGCGGCGGTCGGCGCGGTGCTCTGGGCCGGGCTCTACATGGTGCTCGGCATCCTGGCCCGGTCGGTTGGCGGGCTGCTGCCGGGCGAGTCGTTCGCACTGGTGGGCACGGTGGGCTTCGGGATGATCTTCGGCGGCCTCGTCCTGCTGGGCGTACGCCGCCGACTCGCCTCGACGGTCCAGGGCTGACAGTGCGGTGGCGGGGGGGTCGGGGGGTGACCGGGTGGCGCCGGCGGGCTGGGGCGGCCGGCCGGCACCACCCGGTGGACGCGGATCGCGGTCACGGGGTGCCGGGACGGGCCGGGGCAAC